>DADT01000056.1 GCA_002495065.1 Methanoregula sp. UBA471
GATTCCTGTGATGAGATCAACGACGTAGTTGTTCATGCGCCCAACAACGGGTTCTGTTCTGACAACGATGTCTGTAACGGAGTCGAGACCTGTGACCCGACAACTGGTTGTACGAACCCGACGGATCTGGTCTGTGACAACGAACAGTTCTGCGATGGACTTGAGACCTGTGACCCGATAGCCGGGTGCCAGGACGGGACAGCACCGGACTGTGACGATACAAATATCTGTACTACCGATACTTGTGATGAACAAACGGACGTTTGTAAGCACGAGAACAGTGGCCTATGCTTGAGCGGCGCATCCCTCACGCCCACTGATGTAACCTGCGTGATGTATAGAGACAATATTGCGCCGACAACGTATTATGACCATTTCAACTACGTTACAAAGAAAGGATTGATCAGTGGGATCTCGCCAGGTGTTGTCTTCTACTACAACACTATTACGGCAGCAGCTCCAGACTTCACACTAGATGTTGAGCAAATGAATAGTCAAAACTGGAATGACATGCTCGTCCAGCAGAACAAAGGGAAACTGCAGGCTTATCTGTACGATTACACGACCTGCAAACCTTTGCTCACTCTCACACCAGATTCGATTAGCAGTACCGACCCGTATACTGTTACGTTCAACATTGATGGAGCAACTGTAGGTAACCAATACATCATTGGTATCAAGTACACATCGTCGTCACTGGTCAAGCAAAACCCCACGGGGGCATCAAGTCTTTACCACTTCCAGACTGCGATTGACGAGGTCTACGGTACCGATGCGTCTTGGTGGGTACTACCTAAGTAATAAACCATTGCCTTTCCAAACCCACCTTTTTTTAGAATAATTACGACGAAGATAGTTTTCAGGAAATCCGTTAAAAAATGATCTATGTCATATTAAATAGTGCTAATGCGAATCCCCGGTGTTATCACCAAACACAATTTCCTAGACAACAATCTGTTTGAAGGGTAACCAGCTCATCAAAAGTGTTCTGTCACCCCGCTTGTAGTTTGAGATTGGATAAAATGTCTAGTCAGTTCCAGATAATTTACTTATGAAGTTCAGGCTCCCCAAAACTGAGTGAAGTCCGGACAGCTCTGGCTGAAAGACGTGTATTCAATATGCAATACCTCCCAGTAAGAACACGAAAAACTCAGAAAATCCTGAAGGGCTGCAGTATTGGCGAACATTATCTATTAACACGGGTATACATAATTTCATTAGCCCTTGTGAAGCAGATTTCACGTTTCTTGGGACTACTATATTCTACGAGATATTTCTCCGTGACTTTTGTACTAGAGTCGATGGTTTTTTATTGACTAGGAAGAAGAATTCATGTTTTCGGTTAAGAACAACTCTTGAGAATTTCACCGTGGCATCTTACTTGGAACCGCTGGAATGCACTATTTCCTATATCTTCTTCCTCCTTTTTTTAACTATAGAATTCTAGAATATACAAATTTCAGAATTGAATTTAACGGAATTACTGAATCTGAACCGGTCGGCTACTATTATTGAGCTAACCTTTCTTCAATCCGTTCAAAAAAGAAAAATAGGATTATCAGCAGGTTCCCGAGGAAGCCACGGCCGCTTGGGAAGAGAGGTTCACGCTGCATTCAGCAGGCGGTGTCTCGAAGCGGGCGCATATGGCCTGCTTGTATGCCTCCGCTGTTCTCTGGCCAGCGTATTTCTGCCCGTTCATCATAAGCGTGGGCGATCCTGTGATTTTGAGATCTTTGGTGATTACTTCGTCGGCTCTGAGCAAAGCGATCCCCTCGCTGCCGCTTGCGCAGGTCTCGATCTTCTGGTTGTCAATACCTAGTGTGGAGGACACATTTGCCTGGCAGGTTGCAAGCTGTGTGGCATTCTTGTATATTGGATAGCACTGTTCGTTCACGAGTTTCACGTAGTCCCAGAACTTGTCCTGGTATGACTTCTGAACACAGAGCTGGCGGAGGTCCTCTTTTGCCTCGAGCAGGCCGTGGAGGGACTTGACAGCTTCAACGGTATCTCCGTTAACTGTCGCTATATAGCGGACCTTGAAGTCTGCCTTAGTCCCAAGGAGATCGACTACCGGATCCATCGCGTTCTCGGCCTGGACACCGAACGGGCAGAACGACATAACATACATCTCGGTTGTCGGGCGTGCCGATTTCACGGGCAGGGGGACCGGCGTGGGAGACGTGGTGGGTTTGGGAGTGGCGGTGGTTTTTGCGGTGGAGGGGGCCTTCAGGTTATACGGATCGATGAACAGGAGGTTGCAGTCTTTTGTCGCATAGAACCCGAACGTCCTGGCCTGGTTTTTCGCCGAGATCACGTACATCCCGTTTTTCTCGGTGACCGAGACCAGTGTGGCAGGAGAACTGTTCGAGATAAGGTTGGTATTTGCGTATAACATGACCGCAGCACCGCATTCATTTGGTGGTACGGTTGATCCATCCGAATTGGATGATCCGGCCGCGTTACCGGTGGCAAAGAAAAGTGCGACTACGGCGATGATCGCAACAATTATGATCATCATCGCCATTATCCCGGTGTTCCCGAGGACAGGTGAGGGGGATTTATCTTTCTTACTCATATATAATTGTTTTTTCTCTCCTGTATGAAAATGGTTTGGGAGTTACTTGTCCACGATTCCGAGTCACTTTGAGATCATTTTTTTCCGATGAAGAAAAATTGCGTTCTTCGAATCTTCGAAAACAGCTCTTGCCGATGCAGGGTTTTTTTCCGTTTTAATGAACTTCAGGTCATAGATCTATTCGAGGAACTCGACGCGTTCCGATTACTCATTCCAGGATTCCAGGTTGCACACACTACCGAATTACAGGAACCGTTTATCAGACCAACGATATATTGATTTTCGACTCTCCCTGAGAATTTCAGATCAATCCCGTTCAAACTTTCCTTCCATATGCTAATAAAAATCCTGTAATGTTAAGTCCGGAAAAATCTCCTTTCCGGCTGCATATCAGCATCAGATTCCCCGTTTCCGGATCAGGAAATTCCGGATACGCCCAAATCGGGCTCCGATTCCCGGCACATCTCAAAGTCCCCAATATGGTCACCGTTTGTCAAAATAACGAATTTCAGGGTTTTCCATTTCATTCACCAATGCGTTCCATGCCCAAATCTCAGATGCCTGCGATAGGCTTGGACGGTCAAACCCAGCCGGATGCCATTATGAGGCATCTGTGGGCATCGTGAAAATATGGCTATATCAGGGTCATTTTTTTCTTCCCTGTAATCCGTATTATTCTGAGGAAATGAGTGGCTTTCCGGAACCATCGTTTGATATCCGACCCATCAATTGTTCCGGGATCTGCGGATTTCCATTGATATCGCACCCTGGAAGACCTGCATCAAATTTATGATTGATATTGTTGGTAAATCCATTCCTGTTTTCCGGACTGGTTCCCGTATAAAATTCAAAAAAGGGGGATTGTCTAATTGAATAACTACACGTTGTGTTCTGGATCAGGAGTATCGTATCGTAAATAAACCGGTTCATCTTTCTTTTTTTCACGCTCCGGATTTTTCTCTTTAGGAATGCCACGCAGGCAGATATTCGTATTTTTATTCACTGCCAGACTTTCGTGGATGAGAAATAAACCACCAAGGATCCCGTACCCAAAGCCAACCATTGCCCCTTCGAGTCCTTCAAAGAACCAGAAGAACGTTGTTACGCCGATAACAATCGGTACAAACAATAATTTTGCCCTGCGATATTTTTTATTGCCTGTCATATCCGTTCACCTTTCTCGCTTATCATAAAAATCAATAGATAAGATTCGTTGGGGTAATCATGGAGGGCGTAGTTTTTGAAAACGGATAGGAAGCCCCAACACCGGGCCGTATCTCGAATGTTATTTTGGTATCCCTGGGGACTGCGGTTATATTGAATTGTATTTCGACCTGATCTCCGGATATCATTGCTGGTTGAGATGAACCGATGCCATTTTTCAATGCAATAAAGTTCGTGTCTTCCGTTGACGAACTCGCGTTGGTCCATGCCAGTATCTTTGGGCCAAATGTTGGTGTTGAGATAACGATGTTCATCTTTTCGAGATCTATATACGGGGTGCCCGGGACAAGCCCAATCGTGAACCTGATCTGGTCAATTCCCACTGTCGCGTTGGAGGCTAACCCGTAGACATTACCCACCAGCTGGACGTTTGTCGTTGACTGTTCAACCCCCCTGTACACCGTCTCCTGGGCCCTCTGGGTTGTGTAGAACCCGGCGCCGAGTACGACATAGGAGAACACTGCTGCCACGACAACGAATGCGATCAGCACAATCGCTGCCTCAAGCCCGGTGAACCCCTCCTCATTTCGGTATTTATTGCACATAGAACCACCAACCGGAATGTTTCCGGTAACTGTGCCTAAGACTCAAACCAGATTAAGGCTGTCGAAAGTATTCCATATCTGTAATCGTTCTTTACATTTTTAATTTGAAAAAAATCGTTCTTATTAGTTCAGAATTAAAAAAGAAGTTATTATATACATTAAAATTTTATGATAATAAATATTAAAAAAAATCTTCAGATTGGTTGAGAATCACCGGGCGCGCAAATAAAAAAATGAAATTACCGAACTATCTCGTCGCAGTCAGGCGACTATCCGCAGCCCTGTCACCTGAATTCAGTTTATTCCGCAGCATTATGCCCGCCCGCGTATCCCTTGCCATTGAGAAACGGGACGATTGCATTCGGATAGCTGGCAGCAGGACAGGAATATCTTTCAGAACAAGGTCTTCAATGGCCGGATCAACTGCTCGTCATCGGCATCCGGACTATTCACCCGGGAGGATACCGGGTATGCATCCATTTCATCTGCCGGATAGAAATGGAGGATTCGCTTCATCTCATCCGGTGTAGGAGCATCCCCACCCAGCCAGCGGTTCTCGTCCTCACGTCTCAGAATGGCTGGCATTCGATCATGGAGCGGTGCCACGATTTCGTTTGCGTCAGTAGTGATGATCGTATACGTCAGGTGCGCCTCATTGCATGCGTCATGCCATACATCATAGAGACCGGCAATCGCAAAGAGCGGGCTGTCGCGCAGGTGGATATAATAGGGAATTTTTCTTGTCCCCTCCTTTTTCCATTCATAGAAACCGCTTGCAGGGACGAGGCAGCGCCGGTCCTTCAGCAGGTCGCAGAACATCGGTTTTTCCGCAAGAGTCTCCGCCTTTGCATTGATAGGATGAGTTAATCTCTCCGGGTCCTTTATCCAGTTCGGAATAAGTCCCCACTGCATCATGATCATCTCGATTTTTTCACGCTGCACGATAACGGGCATTACCTGCGATGGGGCGATGTTGAAATGGGAACGGATACCCAGTGTCGGGTCGAAGATCCGGAACCTTTTACCGAGATCATCGATGCAGATGAGTGAGTATCTGCCGCACATGGTAAATCTTCAATCTCCTTTGGGAATCATCAATGTTGTGTTTTTTTGAAAAAATATTTTCACCGCTGCACTGACCCAAATGTCCCGTCTCATTGAGATGGAAGATATATTCGGAGCTGCCAATCTCCTCCCTCCATCTTTTATTACTATACCGTTCTACTATCGTGTACTATGCGGCCGGGTTATGGTGCGAATGCTGACAGTACAACCGATGAATTCATGCAGGAAGCTATCCGTGAAGCCAGAGCAGGACTGGCTGAAGGAGGCATTCCTATCGGTTCGGTCTTGGTCATCGACAGTAAAATCGTCGGGCGGGGACACAATCGCCGGGTGCAGCAGGGCAGCGCCATTTTACATGCCGAAATGGATTGTCTTGAACATGCAGGTCGGCTTAAACCCGGTGATTATCAGCGGGCGGTGCTGTATTCAACGCTGTCACCGTGCGACATGTGCAGCGGCATTGCCCTGCTGTACAAAATCCCAAAAATTGTAATCGGTGAAAATACAAACTTTCGGGGACCTGAAGATTACCTGCGCTCGAGGGGGGTGGAACTCGTTATCCTGAATAACAGGGAATGTATCGACATGATGCGTGATTTCATCACCGCACGGCCGGAGTTGTGGAACGAGGATATCGGGGAAGAGTGAGCTGTGTATTGATTTCCCCGGCTGACTGGCAGAAAGACCGGCTTTGAGTGATCTGAGCATGACCTCTGCGTGAGGTTGCCTGACCTTACCTGAGGAGTACCCGAAAAAGGAGCGAAGGCCATTAAGATGGTGTTCATGTTCCGGGGATTCTTTCTTGCCGAACTCCTTTTTTAATTAATCCATGAAAGAAATGCATCGCTCCGGACATGTCAGGATCCGCATGAGATATCCATGTCGCATCCCGGATCAAAAAAGACCAGCGGTGTATTTGTCGTCTGTCAGGTCCCTTTGATCACCAGAAGGGTGATATCATCGAACTGGGGCATATCACCTGCGAACTCCTGGACACCCGATAAGATACGGCCAAGGATCTCATGTGCCGAAAGCCGGGCGTTTTTCCTTATGATTGCGTTGAGCCGCTCTTCCCCGAACAGCTCTTCCTTTGCATTAATCGACTCAGTTACTCCATCGGTGTACATTACGATGACATCCCCTGAACCGATTGACAAAGTCCGGGAAAAATACTCCCGGTTCTCGACTGCGCCGAGCACAATACCGGTGGGAAGAAGCTCCTCGAGAGTCCCATCACGGTTCCGGAATACCACCGGGGGATTATGGCCGGCATTGACATAGGTCAGAGTCCGGTCCATTTCTTTCAGCGTTCCAAAGAAAAGGGTGACAAACATCCCTGATTTTGAGTCCTGGGTTATGATATTATTTGAATCGTAGATCGCTTTTGCCGGGTCGCGGTGCCAGAGCGCATTTACCCGGACAACGATACGGCATAATGCCATAAAGAGGGCTGCTGGTACGCCTTTTCCGGAAACATCGGCAATGAGGAGCCCCAGCGTCCCTTTGTCAAGGGCGATAAATTCAAAGGGGATTACATCAAAGAAATCGCCTCCGACTTCTTTTGCCATGACCGTCTGTGCGGCGATATCGAACCCCGAAATCTGGGGGATCACCTCCGGCATGAAGCTCTTTTGGATCTCTGCGGCAATCTGGAGCTCGGCATTCGAACGGGCAAGCCGTGCTTCCATCTCCCGGCGGTCGGTAATGTCACGGATTGTTTCGATGGCACCGGTAATATTTCCCTGCGGATCATACAGGGGGCTTGCCTTGGCCCAGAAGTATCTGCCCGACAATTTGTCCGGAAGGTTCGGAATGAACGTGTCCACGACAAGCGTATCTCCCTCCCGTTGTACATGGGTATACCGCCCTTTCACTTCTGCCTCCGGCATGAGGATGAGGTTTGCCAGCATGGGTTTCCGGTCACGGTAAAACGGCAGGGAATACTCATAATCCCCCTTTCCGATCATCGACGCAGCCGATATGCCGGTCATTTCCTCCATTGCCTTGTTCCAGGTGATGACAATACCTTCCCTGTTAATGGCAAAGGTGGCATCCGGCAGAAAACTGATGATATCTGCAAGACTCCGATGGGATCTGACGATCTCCTGTTCGGCACGCTTCCTGTCAGTGATGTCCCGTATCGTTTCGATGGCACCGGAAATATGTCCCTGCGGATCATACAGTGGACTTGCCTTAGCCCAGAGGAACACCCCGCCTGGTCGGAAATCGGGAATAAAGATATCGACAACAAGGGTGTCTCCGATCCGCTCGACATTATCATATTTTTTCTCGATCTCGATTTCTGGCATGAAGACCAGATCTATCAGTATTGGTCTGCGCTCCTTGTAAAACGGGAGAGCATATTCGTAGTTACCCTTTCCCAGCATGGACTCAGCCGGAACACCGGTCAACGCTTCCATTGCATTGTTCCACGCTATTACCCTGCCGTCCAGATCGATGACAAATGTGGCATCCGGCAGGAAGTCGATGATAGCGTCATGAAAAGTCCGGGACAGGGTTTCCATTCTCATGCACCTGTGCAGGAATATGTCCCGGTTGGGTATGAAGATTCTTCCCTAAGGTCAATACCTGTTTCCGGGTTATTTGTAGTATTTGGTCCATTGTTGCCCGTGTGTTCTTTTTCGAAAATATGCTCTTTTAAGAAATGGAAATGGGGGAAAATACATCCCCCACGTCATCCCGCTCACACAGCTCCCTGACCTGCCAGATTCTGGCAACGGGAAGGACAATGCCCTGCCTTCAGTTCCCCCGGTTTCCCTTGTCGGGTTCAGCCATTTAAAGACATTATTTCCGCCTCCGGCATATGCAGTACAGAACCGCACCATACCGTCTTCACCATGGATAGATCGTCTTCCCGATTAGATTTGGACCTTCGGGCATGTACATGGATGCGAATTATTTCGGGTAGCGATACATTTGTGGAATCTTCCTCCTCTAGCTCAGATAAATGCCCGCCCCAAGCCACCAGGTTTCGTCAACCTTCCGGACGTAGCTCATCTTCGGTCCAGGAGTCATATTGTGGGCCGGGTTGGGATAGTGGTAGAAAATAAACCCTCCTCCCTGCTGCGCGAGATAGATCTCGTTCATGGTGTAATTGACCCCGAAGGGATCCTGCAAGCCGGAGAGGTCGGTTCCGATCAGGACGGGCTGATGGGGAAGTGCGAGGGTCGTTCCGTTATAATCAAAGGCATAGATATAGAGATTGCCACGGACAAACGTGCCATTCCTGTCGTTGAACTCGCGGATAGCGGCATCTTTTCCATTCGTCCTCGCATACGCGATCGCCTCCCCGACAAATGAGGTGAGGTTCTCTCGTACCCTTTGATCTCCCCCCACCTTTACTATCGGGCTGTCCGCATTTGCATCATAGATTCCGGACCCGATGAGCCAGCCCTGATCCACCATCATGGCATAGCTGAGTTTAGGTTTGATTTTGTAGTTATCTGCGGGATCCAGGTAGAGGTAATGGACAAAACCCCCGCCGGACTGCGCCGATCTGATCAGGTCCTGGATATATGTCGTGCCATTTGCGTCTGTTGTATTCCAGCGGTTCTTCCCGATAAGGTCAGGCTGAAACGGGAGAGCAAGGGTGTTACCTTCGGGATCATAGGCAAAGATATAAAGATCACCCTCAACAAACCGGCCCGCATGGTTGTTGAATTCCAGAAGAGCGGCCTCCTTGCCGTGTGCATGCGCATATTCATAGGCTTTTTCGACGAATGCCACGAGGTGTTCGGGAGAAGCGGAAGAGACCGGAGCTGGCGACAAGGCGGCTGTCGGTGTCATATCAGATTGGTTCCGGGGCAGAGGAGCGGTATTCGTGCATCCGGCAAAAAGGATCGCTGCCAGCACGAATGCGAAACCAAAAAAGGCAACCTGTTTTTTCATGAATAGGGATCGGGATAGAGGTAGATAAAAAATACTATACGTATCTGAATGGGGACAGAACCTCCATCACTGGATAGAGAACGCTCTCTTGCTATGGTATGCCGGAACGAGGAATTGTGCATTTTCCTGACTTACTCTATGACGTCGTCACACTCCTATTATTCTTTTTTTTGTTAACGACAGAATGTTCTTACCGTCCTCGTACCGGTAGGAGACTTCATCCATGACCTGGCGGATAAGAAATATTCCCAGGCCTCCGATGTTCCGATCTTCGATAGTGCTGTCCAGTTCCGGTTCCGGAACCGATAACGGGTCAAACGGGGGTGCAGTATCCATGATTTGAACTTCGATGCGTTCGGGGCTGATCCTGGAGGAGACTATGATCTCCCCGCCTGTTTTTTTATAGCCATGGTTGATTACGTTGGTAATGGCCTCCTCGACGGCGAGCTGGGTATCGAGGATCATCTCACTGCCGAAACCGCACGTCTGCATCTCTTCACCCAGAAGAGCTGAGATTTCCGGGATCTTCTCGGTAGTGGCATCAATTACCAACGCAAATGTCTTGTCCATCGTCACTGACTCCGGATTACCATCAGGGTAATGTCATCTGACTGGGGGTGATCTCCTGTAAATGCGCTGACTGCAGCGAGGATCGCTTCAACGATATCACTCGACGGTAATGTGTGCGTTGCCAGTATAACCTTTTTCAGCTGCTCAAGCCCGAACATCTCAAGCTGGTAATCCTCTGCCTCAGTAATCCCGTCAGTGTACAGGATGAGAAGATCACCCTGTGCCATCTGCACGGTATCCTGCGTGTATTGCGCATCGTCAAGCACTCCCATCGCTATTCCGGTCGCCTCAAGCTCAGACAGGGTGTTGTCCGCGGCAGAGTAGTGGATGGGCGGGTTGTGGCCGGCATTTACATAGGTAAAGGTATGACTGGTGGAATCCATCAGTCCATAAAAAAGAGTCACAAACATCCCGGATTTCGAGTCGTGTGAGATGATGGTATTCGCATCCCGGATGGCAGCGGCAGGTTTGCTCGCGTACCACGTGGCATTTACCCGCACAACGATCCGTGAGAGGGCCATGAACAGTGCTGCCGGGATACCTTTGCCGGATACGTCTGCGATCATGATCCCGAGTTTTCCGGTTCCCAGAGGGACCACTTCGAGCGGGATCACGTCAAAGAAATCTCCCCCAACCTCTTTTGCCATCACGCTTTTTGCAGCGATATCGTAACCTTCGATCTGGGTGATGGTATCAGGAAGGAAACTCTTCTGGATCTCCGCAGCAATGGCCAGTTCTGTGTTTTTACGTTCCATCTCGCGAAGCAGGGTGTCCCGCTCTGCCTGCATCTTCCGTTCATTCTGGAGGTTTTCGACGATGAAGGCAAACACAAACATGCCCGCAGCGTTTGCAAGGATAATGGGGAGGGCCACTGCGGATACAACAATCACGGCCTGATCGAACGGGCGGCACAGGGCGAGTACCAGAATCATGTGGAAGCCTTCCATGAGAATGGCAAAGAGCACCGCGATGGTTATACCTGCAAACCGCCTCCTGCACCCAAGCCATATGATTCCCCCGAAGAATCCGGCAAGGACGGTTGCCAGTGCGCAGGCATATACGGTGAAGCCCTCGAGGCTCAACCGGTATGCTGCCCCGATCAGTCCTGCCCCGATGCCGACGACCGGGCCTCCGAGAAGCCCGGCGAGCATCGGCCCGAGATCGCGGACATTGACAATCGCCCCCATGAATTCGATACCGCTGATAGTACCATAGATGGAAAGGGCTCCAAAGACCAGAATGAGGATGACCTGGGTCTTCACTGCCGGGTGGCCGTCAAGAACCTCGGAAAAGATCCTGCTCCGGGTCAGGAGATAGGCGACCACAACGATCACGGAGATGAGTTGAATGAGGACCAGCAGATATGACAGGATCGCGAACTCCATGATCATACACTTATACATAGGAATGGCGCCGCTCGCTCATAAAGGGTCAGGTTTTTTAACATCTCCTCATGTGTGACGGATGGATAGGATTATCTTGAGAAAATACCGACACTAAGTCGCGAGGAAAGAGCGTGGACATTAAGGCCGCAAACCGTGACGGGAACACTATTCTTTCTGTCAACGGCAGAATTGACACATTAACTGCACCGGAACTTGAACAGGCTATCAACACAGAAATCGTGCGGGGAAACAAGAAGATCCTGCTCGTCTTTTCCGGGGTCTCGTATATCAGCAGCGGTGGCCTCCGGGTGCTGCTGGCTACCGCCAAGAAGCTGAAAAATCCTGGCGATAAATTCGGTATATGCGGCCTCCAGCCTGAGGTTTTAAAGGTCTTCAGGCTCGCCGGATTCACCTCCATCTTCTCTATCTATCCGTCAGAGGGAGAAGCGCTTGCCACCTGGTGATGGCCAGCCTGACTCTGTTCAGTGGGAACCGGTCCCGGGTGCACCTGGAGCAGCGTTCTATCCCCTGATCCGGAAGATCGATGCCGTATCTTCCAATTCCTACCTTATCACAACCCCGGATGTCATTATCCTGATAGATCCCGGTGGATTGCCCGAACAGGCAGCACACCTGTTCGGGGTTATCGGCATGTGTCAGGCCCGGGACGCCCGACCGCTCATTATCTTCCTGACGCATGCTCATACCGATCATTTTGTTGGCATTCAGGCGGACCCTGCATGTGCCCATCCCGATACTCTCGTTTTTGCTGTCGAGCAAAGCGGGGCATATGCCATTGAATCCGGGGATACGACCGTCACCCAGTCTGACCTCATGCAGGCACCGTTTTTCCCGATGAAGGTTCATCTTCATCTTTTCTCCCGGGAAAGGGCATATCCATCTGAAGATATGAGTTTCCCGAATGGAGCCAGGATCACCATAACCCGGGACCAGACCGGTGCCGCAGGACTCCCTTGTGAGAGGATAGTGTTCGGGCCGGGACCAGCTCTCACGGTCTATCACACACCCGGCCACAGCCCGGACAGTATGTGCCTGCAGATGGGGGAGCTTCTTTTTACCGGAGATCTCCTTTTTGCGGCAAGCCCGGGAATAGCCGGCGTGACCGGTTGGTCGCAGGAAACGCTTATAAATTCACTGGGCGCCGTGGAGACGCTTATCGCCAATGGAGGTATACGGCTTGTCTGCCCCGGGCACGGCCGGGCGATCCCTGCTGCGGATGCCCTGCGTATGCTCCCGGCAGTCAGGGCGGATGCCCGCAACCTGGTCAACATCGCCGAGATGGAACCTGATCGGGCGGCCCGGACTGCTGCATTTGCGGGAGACTGCATGGAGCAGGTGAATGAGATCTTCACCATCATGTCAGGTCGCCTCCAGTATGTCTCTTTTATCCTGGACGAGCTCGGAGAATCCGGCATAGCAGACAAGTCATCCACGCTCATCCGGGGTGACATGATCGATGAACTGCTGGAAGCCTTCCATAATTTTGCAGAAGAACAACGCAAAGGGCTGGATGTCCCGATCCACCGTGTCCTCAAGGCCGGGCAGGTGATTGCAAAACTCGAACGGACATTTAACCGGGATGAACTCCCGGCCATCATCGACCCGTCCCTTGTCCGCCGGGCCGGTCGGCTCCTCTCGGATTATACGACGATGCTCCGCGGGTTCACCCCACCGAGTGAGTGCTCGGACTGCGATCTCAATACACTGACAGAATCAGTCGTCACCGGGCTTTCGGTCCCTCCGATCACTGACGATGAGGTTCTCTCCAGCGCCGATGATGACGCGGCTTTTTCCCGTATCCTGCTCGCCCGGATCGGGACTCCGCCATTGCTTGCGGATGTTGAAGTCACCGTCCTGTCCGAAGGTGACCCTTTGCAGGTATGCATAGATCGTGAACATTTCACCGATTTGCTTACCTATATTCTTGAGGACCTTGTCGGGACCGGGGCAGACCGGATCGAGATCAGCACCCGACATACCGGCAGGAACGCGATCGTCACGGTTGCCGGAAATGGACCTTCCCCGGGAGCATTAAGGGAGCGCCGCACCTGGCGGTTCCTGCAGGGGCTCGCGGAACGTACAGGAGGATCCCTGACATTCCACGATCTGGAAGGGAACCCTCAGTTTGAGTTCATCGCTCCGGCCGTATGAAAGATATTTTCCCTGCCATGAACCAGGAAGCATAAACAGATTTTTCAGCGGTTTACCTTACTGGTTTTCGCCAGGTCCGAAAGGAAAACGAATAATCAGGATTTGTCAGGAGGATCTTTGACAGGTAAATCTGGGGGAGAGTTCACAAAGATTACCAGAAATCTGCGAAAAAAGATGATTTATTCGAGAACATTCGTCGAGGAGATCATCGCAGGTACTGTTCTCGTGATGGGAACCACAGCTCTGCCCTGCGGCCTCAACTCAATGGTTACTGTGGAACCTCCTGCAACAGTCTTTACCGGGAAAGAAATCTCGACCAGGTCGCCGGGATGCAGCGTTGTGACCGTATTGCCACCCCTTGTGGCGGTAAATGTGCCTGTTGTACTTCTCAACCCCCGCGTGAGGGTTACCGGGTCACTGCCGGTTGCGGAAAAGACAATCTCCATCCTGGTCAGGTCAACCGCTGATGCCTGCGAGGGTGAGCTGACAGAAAATACAATTATGTCAATTCCCCGTAACGGATCTGTTGACAGTCCGTAGACATTTCCTGAAAGCTGAACGTTGTCGGCAGATTGCCCTGAATCTGGCGTGGGAGGAGGAGCCGGGGATGCTGTTGCCGGCGGTATGGAGGTAACAGGCAGTGTCCCTTCAGGTTTCGGGGGAGTCGCTGCACAACCCATAGTCATGAAAAATACCATCAGTATGAGAGAGACACAGACGGTTTTAAAAGATAACGTCGCTATGGACATTTTGTTTCACCCTGTTTCAATAGTTGATTATTTTTCGACCTGTTTAATCATTAACATAACCTCTCTCGCATAAACACAGGCAAATCCAAGGATACGTGGGAAATCATTAAACCCTGTAATTTATTATGGTTCCCCGCCTCAGGCCTCTCCGAGGTACGGCGGGGCAGTGCGGTTTTTTTACAAATATGCTTACAGGCACTGATCCGCCGCGGGGGCGCCCCGTCTGGGGCGGCAGGGTTCATCCAATAATCATGACGAATAAATATCCCTTACTCATATCGGTTTAATTTAATTTACATGGAAATCCTCACAATATTTTTCTCAACGCTCTTTTTGGGTTACGGCACGTAATTCCTCAGCCCCGCGGCTGTGGCATCCCCTCTGGAACGATAATTCCAGAAAAGGTAATACAACACCATCGCAAAGCGCAGGGGCGGTTTGGGGGGGGACAGCACTTTCCCCTCCGATAAAAGGTGATTCGCAATTTGTTGAAATATCAGGGTTTCAGCAGAGCCGGAAAATATTCTAAATATTGACGTTCAGCACCGTGCGAATCAGGATACCTATCACAAAGGAGATCGCTGCAATACCGAGGCTGATGAGAAGCATCTCCCCGAACCGTCGCCAGAAAGGAAGATCTTTTGCCACGGATATATAGAATGTGAAGAGGAATATGAC
Organism: Methanoregula sp. UBA471; assembly: GCA_002495065.1. Lineage (GTDB taxonomy): Archaea > Halobacteriota > Methanomicrobia > Methanomicrobiales > Methanospirillaceae > Methanoregula. The sequence continues at coordinate 14,873 of DADT01000056.1, forward strand.
AAGAACGGCTCCTGCCAGGGTGAATATGAGGGCATGATATGGATTTCCAAGGATAAGGTACGGGAGGATGAGCAGGGCGACGGTCACAAGGTAGGCAGTCCCGGTATAGACCGAAGCCCTGAAAGGATTGGTTGCACCTCCATCCGACCGCTGGGACAGGTACTCGGAAGCTCCCATTGAAAGTGAGGCAGCGACTCCCATGATCAGGCCGGCAACCGCAATGATTTGTGTATTCTGGATTGCAAAGGTGAGCCCGGCAAGGGTCCCGGTAAACTCCACAAGTGCATCATTGAGACCAAGTACGACCGAACCCACATATTTCAGCCGTTCTTCATCGATGAGTGCTATCAGTTCCCGTTCATGGTTCTCCTCGTTTTCCAGGATACCCAGTGCCTCGGGAATCCTGCCGGCAAGTCCCTGATCATACCCCTGTGCACGTTTTTCCACACCTTCCATGAGCTTGATGGCAAATGTCATCCCCATGCCCCGTGCAATGAGGTAATAGAACCAGATACGGAGTGCGTCCGGTGCCGCGTCCTGCCGGGTGTACTGTTTCCATATTGCATAATGGCCGAGCTCCTGGCCGGCGATCCGCTCCAGCACCTCACGGTTGTGGCCATCATGGTTTGCAGCAGCAATTTTTTGGTAAATATGGTGCTCGGTGATCTCCCCCTTTTGCAGGGAAAGCAGGGTTGCCATCAGTCCGGGATCTTCATGCGGGGAGTTCATTGTATCATCCTGTACATATCCCGTGGTACCAGGATCTCAAACTTCACACCTTTGCCGGGTTCGCCGTTCTCGCGGATAGTAATGCCGGTGATTGCGAGGATTTCCCGGGACAGGAAGAGGCCAAGACCTGTATGTTTGCCAAACCCTCTGCGGAAGATAAGTTCCTTGTCCCGTGCAGGAATCCCTGCTCCGTCATCCTCATAGGTGATTACCCCACCTGCCTCAGTCTCGTTAAACCGGAACCAGATTCGGGTAACATGGTCCCCGTGGCGGATGGAATTCTCCATGAGGTTATAGAACACCTTACTGATGAGGGGATCGGCAAAGACTTCAACGCCGGAAAGCATGATCTCATGCGTGATATTTTCAAGAGGGAGCTGAGCAGCGGAAGAACGGATTATTGGCACGATCTCCTGCCATTGGGGTGCGTTTACGCCGATGTCTTCATAATATCGTGTGAATTCGATCTGGCGACGGATCGATGTCACGGCCTCCTCCTCTTTTTGTATGAACCCGAGAACCTCCGGGTCCGTTACACTGTCTTTGGAGATCACCAGATAGCCTCCCAGCACCATCAGCTGGTTGAGGATATCGTGCCGGGTAATCGATGAAAGCATATTGAGTTTTTTCAGTGCCTGCTGCAGGGCTTTTTCTGCCCGCTTGGGCTCGGTAATATCATGGAGCACATGTACGGACCCGGTGACCGTGCCTGCTGCATCCCTGAGCGGGGAAGCCGTTACCAGGAAGTCCCCGTTGAGGGTATCTTCATGGATTTCCTGGACGTGTTCCTTACCGTCGGACATGAGAAGCTGGTGGGGACATAAACGGGGCGGATGCCCGCTATGGTGGACAATCTCATAGCAGAAACGTCCGACTGCATCCCGGACGGGTATACCGAGCCGATCAGACATTGATTTGTTCACTCGTATGATGCGATGGTCACGATCGATAATGGAGATCAGGTCTGGAACAGCGTCAAAGGTCCGCTCCCATTCATCTTTCGCCTTCAGGATTTCATCCTGTAGCTGTTTTTTCTCAGTGACATCATGAGCGGCGGTTGAAATGCCAATGATGGCACCATCAGCATTTTTGATAGGTGACAGGGAGAGAGAGACCTGGATGCGTCTCCCGTCCTTCGTTATCCGGTCCGTCTCGTATCGCCCGATACGTTCTCCGCTTCGTATCCTCCCGATGAGCCGGGGGATTTCGTCAGGACGATCCGGTGGTGAAAGCAGGCTGACGGGCTTTCCCGTAACTTCCCGGGCGGTGTAACCGTAGAGCCGTTCGGCACCGGAGTTCCAGTCAGTGATGATCCCGCCCAGGGTTTTACCTACAACAGCATCATTGGACGATTCGACCATGGATACAAACCTGAGGCATTTGGCGGCATCCTGCTGCATCCTGTCGCTCAGGAATGAAACCACGGCACCGATACTGATGAAAACCACCATCCGTGCAAGAGCAGCGACGATGACCTCCAGAGATGGAGACCCAACGCCAAGAACAAGCACACCATACATGGCCGAGAGAATAACCGTGAACAGGATACCGCGACGGGGATAATAATAGGCGGTCAGGATGATGGGGATGTACAGGAGATGGGGTAATACATTGGTAATGTTTCGGGTAAGCCCGTACCAGTTCAGGAGCAGTGATACAGATGTGCTGACAGCGATCAGGCTCAGGACAAGCCGGGGATCTTTTATTGTCTGGTCAAGATACAGGAAACGCGTGCAGATAACCCCCGGAACGTGCTTAATAGTTTTCTCCTGCACATATTGTATTCTTCGATGTACATGTACCGCTTAAAAAGACCGGGATCTCGTTGTTCTTATCTTTTTGACTGAGCGGGGTTAAGGTTGTCAGGTGTGAAAAAATGGGGGAGAGTTCCGGGAAAGATGATCCTGGTGAGGATTTTATTAAAGTACAAATTCTACGGCGCAATAAAAGGTATTTGGGCTCTCTGTTGAAACATACATGAACGGAAATGCACGCCCGAACCATGAAATCATTGAACCCTGTAATTTTATGAGGGCTCCTTCGCCTCTGGGCCTCTCGGAGGCACGGCGGGGTAGTGCCATGTTTACAAACATGCTTACAGGCATTGATCCGCCGCGGGGGCGCCTCATTGGGGGCGGCGGGGTTCATCGCAAATAATTATGAGGGACAAAAAATCCATTACTCCCATCTGTTTAATTTAATTTCGTGGGAAATCCTCACAATATTTTTCTCAACCTCTTTTTTAGGCTACGGCAGGTAATGCTTCCGCCCCGCCGCGATGACAATCCCCTCAGGAGCGATAATTCCAGAGAAGGTAATACACCATCACAATGCACAGGACAGGCACTATCCCTTCCGATAACCAGTGATTCGCAACTTGTTGAAATCTTGGGGTTTTAACAGAGCCGGAAAAAATAAACTTACGATGGTGAACCGGTATCAGCGGATCTTCGTACCCGGTTCAACAGGTTTCAGGGGGGTGAGCAGCGATGCAGTGTCCCCGGCAGCAAGGATCATGCCATTGGATTCCACTCCGAAGATCTTCGCCGGTGCCAGATTGGTCACCACAACTACATCCTTTCCTACGAGATCCTCAGGCTTGTAAAACTGCTGCATGCCGGCTACGATCTGGCGGGTCTCGCCCCCGATATCCACCTGGAGTTTCAGGAGCTTGTTTGATTTTCTTACCGGTTCTGCAGCGAGCACCCTGCCGGTCCTCAGGTCGAGTTTCTGGAAATCCTCAAAGGAAAGGACGGGTATTTTCTCCGTTTTCCTGTCCGCCTCAGCTACACGTTTCTGCAGCAGGGCTTCAAGTTCTGCGATCTGGGGCTCTTCCATCCTGCTGAAGAGCGGTGCCGGAGGAAGGATACCGGTTTCTGCGACCGGTTCGGCAGCCTCGCTGAGGGGATGATCCGCAAGGGTATCTTTGTATCCCAGCATGTTCCAGCACACCTGTGCCTTTTCCGGCATCACCGGTTCGATGAGCAACGTGACCGCCTTGACGATCTGGATGCAGTTGGTGATTACCTGTGCCGCCGCATTACGGTCGGTCTTGATCAGCTTCCAGGGGGCATTGGTCTGGATGTACGTATTACCGAATGCCGCAAGCGCCATAATCCCGTCAACCGCACCCTTGAACTCGTACTCCCGCATGAGGCTGTCCACGTTCATGAGGCTCTTTTGTATTTCTGCAATTATGGCAGGATCGACGGTACAGGAAGGGATCCCGCCGAATTCCTTGTGTGCAAGGAAAAGCGTGCGGTAGACAAAGTTCCCGAAAATATTGACCACTTCGTTATTGATCCGCTCGCCAAAGACCTTCCACGAAAAATTCAGTTCCTTGGTATGACTCGTGTAAGCGAGCAGGTAGTACCGGAGGTAGTCAGCAGGGAGACCCTTGTCAAGGTAATCCTCATTGGTCCAGACAACGTACCCCCGGGATTTCGAGAATTTATGATCATCGACCTTGACCATCCCACTTGCGACGATGGCATGAGGAACCCCGTACCCTGCACCCTTCAGGAGCGCCGGCCAGAAGATACTGTGGTGGTAGATGATATCGCCACCGATGAAATGTGTGACCCGGTTATCCCCGCACCAGCAACGTTTCCAGTCTTTTCCTGCATTCTTTGCCCATTCCTCGGTGAATGCAATATACCCGATGGGAGCGTCAACCCAGACATAGACCACGAGATCGTCGCGGCCGGGGAACTTCACACCCCATTCGAGGGTGCGGGTAATGCACCAGTCGTGCAGGTCTTCCCTGATCCACCCGATCGCGTAGTTCTTCGCGTTGGTCGTCCCTTTTACATTATCTAGGAAGGGGAGCAGGAAATCCTTGAATTCGGAGAGCCTGAAGAAATAATGCTCCTGGTCCCGGAACTCCGCCTTCGTCCCGCAGACCTTGCAGACCGGATCCTTGATTTCTCCCGGTTCTAAGTGTTTGCCGCACCCCTGGTCACACTCATCTCCCCGTGCCGCTGTCCCGCAATGGGGGCAGATCCCCTCGACATAGCGGTCGGGAAGGAACCGTTTGCATTTCGTGCAATATGCCTGGTGCACGATCTGCTTGTAGACATGGCCGTTTTTGATAAGTTCGGATACAATTGCTCTGGTGCGGTGGTGTGTCGCCGGGTCATCGGTCATGCCGAACCGGTCGAAGATTACACCCATTCTCTGGAATGTCTCCTCGAAATGCCGGTGGTAACGTTCGGACAGTGCCCGTGGAGAGGTCCCCGCTTCCTCCGCCGAAACAACGATGGGGGTCCCGTGATTATCCGAACCGCAGACGAAGACGACCTCTTCGCCTGCACGCCGCATGTAGCGGACGTAAGCGTCGGCAGGCACGTACGTTCGCAGATGTCCGAGATGGCAGGGGCCGTTGGTATACGGCAACCCGCAGGTGACCAGCAGCGGTGGTGGGTTCATCAGTACTTTTTAGATGCTTATGAGTAATAAGATCTGTATATGGTAAAACGGCTGAAGCTGGGTACAAGAGCGCTGGGAGCAGAGCCCGGCAGGCCGGATGTTTCCGCTCTGGCCACCTGGATAGCAGGACACCGCGGTACCCCGGCAGACCTCATCACCTACCAGCTTGACCAGTCGCTGTCACCCCAGCTGTCAGCAGGTATCATGTCACCCTGCGCCGGGGGAAGGTTCTACCGTGACCGGATCATGGCGTGCATGCAGGGGATTGAGGAGGGGAAGGTAACGGACGAACTCAGCCTCAATCCCAACGAAATTATCCAGGACGCGGCGGGGATCGTCGCACAGAAAAAAGGTGCCTGGTGCGCCCTGCCTGCCCCTCACATGCTTGGAATTACAGATACATTCTATAACGATGAAGAAGAGTGGAATGACGCCCTTACCGGATTCTACCGGATCCTGATGCGCTCGATGAGGGATGCCGGGATCACCGGGCATGTGCTGATCTGCAATACTCTTGAGGAACCGGAGATTGCTTCCCTTGTACGGCAGAATGTCTTTTTTTTCCCGCAGGATCCTGACAGGGACGACCTTGCAGTCCTGATGGAACACCAGCCTCAGGTCGCAGTCGGCCGGGACAGGCTTGATACCCTGCTCGATCTCACCGGGGAGTATGATGTACGGAAGATCATTCTTGTCGATCCTGACCGTGCCTCCATCAACCGTGCCCTCTCATGCTTCGATCCCGACCAGATAATCGTCGGCGGCTATTCTACGGGCACCTCTGAAGATTATTGGAAAAATCTCGTACTGTCTGCCACGTATACAGTATAATGGTCTTATAATCTCAGGGATTTGCAAAAGCAGGATACACGGGTATCCCTGCAACCACAATTCCTCTGTTTCTCCTCTTACCTGTTCAATACATGATGGGGAAATACCAGTTATGGAAATAAGGATACGAGTGTATCCGGAGAACATCTCCCGTTAATGTGATGAAATCAGATCTCCCGATCTGTTAAAAGGATGTTCCTGCTATTGCAGGTACAAGAAATTGCTTTCTTAGAAAATGAGGGAAAACGTGTTCTGATGCTTATGGGTCTCCGGCAATTACCCCTTACTCATAGTGGCAATACCAGAGAGATATACCCCCGGGAGATTATCCGCTTATTATCGCGAGATGCACGAACGATCCGGTGGAAAAATCCTCACCTCTTCTGTTGATGAATTTTAACCGGCTGAAAGATTCAGGTATTCAGCAGGGTATTTAGGAAAACTGTGCCGGATTAAAATGATTGGAACAGGGGTCCATTTTTTCCATTGCGTATCAGACCATCGCGAGCTGGTGGGGAACGGATGGGATTACGAGAAGATTGTAAAAGTTCGTCTGGTGCCCGTCAGGAAAGATGATCGTTGTCAGATCGGGTGAGAAATCCGGGGAGATAAGCGGGGCAAACCAGTACCGGTCCAGCACGCTCTGCGCCTTTTCAAAGGAAAGTGAGGGTGTTACCATTGTCGTTATTTCTCCATTGGTATGTGACGAGGCGAATGAGGGTATTAGTACCTTTGCGGACGAACCGGTTGCCCGGGTGACGGTTACCGGGTACTTCGAATTTGAATCAAATGCTTTCTTGAGTTCTGCTGCAGGGTCTGAGATCCTGAAAAATATCGCACCCTCCTCGAAGAGGGTCAGGTCATACTGCATGTCAATCTGTGCATCACCGTCCGGTGCAATTGTCATGGTAAGGGATTTGACCGTGAATGCCTCTACGGGCATGGCTGCAAACGCGAAGAGACAGAGACCTGCGATAAGGATGCAAATTTTTTTCAAAGCCATTGGGTGCAGGTTCGTTGAGGTAATATAAATATATCATAGATAGTCCGGGTTATATTGATCCTGATTCGTTACCCGCACTGACAAAACAGGAGAATACTCTTTATGTATGGGACAGGTTTACGGGATCTACCAACGGGTAACTCTCAGCAATCCTGACAAATTCGGTGAAATGACGGCTCTTTTTAAAGAGCCACCAGGTAAAACGTTCGATAACGCTGAAATTGAATGAACCCCCGGCAGCGTTCGGGTGCCCCCCGCCGCCAAATTCCCTGGCTATAAGATGACTCACCGGTGGCACGGACCGTAAGGAGAACTTCCCGTCCTTACTTATGATCACCTCTATATCGGTTCTCCTCTTGTTGCGGATGAAATGTGCCGTTTCGCTCGGGTAGCCGTAAAGGGGAGCAAATGCTATTCTGTACCGCTTTCCGGTGATAGTTGCATGCTTCAGACTTCGCAGCATCATGGCATCCATCTCGCCTTTGATTTCTCTGAACTCCTCATCGATGAGGGTGTCGCTGAAGATGCCGGAGATGAGGCAGTCCCGGACGTGTTCCCGGTTCTTCTTTCGCTGGAGAACCTGCCCGAGCACCGCCGAACGGGGATCGGTATGTTTCCAGAGATCATAATCACATACAACCCGTGCAACTTCTGCAGCTGTGGGATTTTCCGGTGCCAGGTCATGTGCGACAATACCGCATGCGCAGACCGTTGTATCGATACGGAGCAGCGTTACATTCCGGGCAACTTTTGTCATTTCATCATCACGCCAGCGATGATGGTCCCGCCACTCTACTTTCCAGCCATGGGCTTTCGCTGACCCGGCAATTCTTTCAGCTTCTTTAAAATACCCGAGATCCGAGATGGAGAGCAAATCACCTTTTCCCTCGCAGGAAGCAACCAGGGAAAAAAGCGCGGCAAATTTCCCCACCGAGCTCCAGATGGTGAATACATTACCCTTCCCGTATCTCATCCGGTGGATCGCATCAGCTCCAACAGCATCAAGATCATTGTGCGTGAGGTGAACGACCTGCCCGGTACGGCTTTTTATCGCAGCTGCCAGTCCTCCGTTTCCTTCTGAGGCACTCTTATCCGCAAGGGGCATCTGTTAATACTGCCATCGCGGTATATAAAAAAGAACGGTCACAGAATAATCGGATCGTACTGGAGCAGATCATTTATTAGTCACGAGCGACAACATTTGTATCCTGCCCTAGTAGCTCAGCTTGGGAGAGCGCTAGACTGAAGATCTAGTTGTCGCCTGTTCAAATCAGGCCTGGGGCATAAGTATCATTTTTATTTTCTGGTTGGTTCACTTCCATTCCATTTCTGTACCAAAACTGCACCACTCCGGGGGCTTTTCTGCACCACATGATGCAAACAGTGGTGCACTTTCCGGGAAAGTAATAAGAGCTATCCTCTCAATTTTCTAATATACACGTCTGGGAGATCTGGTGCATGAGCGGGGAATATGAACGGGCGTTCCGTGAATCTGTGACTGATCCGGAACATTTCTGGGGAGCGGCAGCAGAAAAAGTTCAATGGTATAAAAAATACGAGCGGGTGCTCAACAGCACAAATCCCCCGTTTTATCGCTGGTTCGAAGGCGGAGTAATCAATTCCTGTTATAATGCGCTTGACTATCATGTCGCGAACGGGCTGCAGGACCGTATCGCTCTTATCTATGACAGCCCGGTCACCCGTACGGTAAAGCGCTACACCTATGGTGAGCTGCTGGATCTTGTTGCGCGATGTGCCGGCGGGTTACATCGGATAGGTGTCGGCAAAGGTGACCGCGTTGTGATCTATATGCCGATGATCCCGGAAGCCGTTATTGCGATGCTTGCCTGTGCACGCATTGGGGCAATTCACTCTGTGGTGTTCGGAGGATTTGCCGCACGGGAACTGGCGGCCCGCATTGAGGATGCAAAGCCCCGTGTGATTATATCCGCATCATGCGGGATTGAAGTCAGCCGCATTATCCCGTACCAGCCGCTTCTGGATGCTGCTCTTGACATGTGCACCCATAAACCACGGACCTGTGTCGTGGTTCAGCGACCGGAATCGCCGGCGATTCTCAGAAAAGGGAGGGATATCGTCTGGAATACACTTCTTGACGCCGACCCTGTTGCCTGTGTCCCTTTACAGGCCACGGACCCTCTTTACCTGCTCTACACTTCCGGCACCACGGGAAAACCCAAGGGGGTGTTGCGGGATAATGGCGGTCATCTCGTTGCACTCACCTGGAGCATGAAAAATATTTATGGGGTAAACCCCGGCGATGTCTACTGGGCAGCCTCGGATATTGGCTGGGTGGTCGGGCACTCATATATAGTGTATGGCCCCCTGTTTTACGGTTGCACCACCATCCTGTACGAGGGTAAGTCTGTAGGGACACCGGATGCCGGTGCATTCTGGCGTGTTATCGATCAACACGGTGTTTCAGTCCTGTTTTGTGCCCCGACGGCGTTTCGTGCTATCCGCAAGGAAGATCCCGAGGGGAACCTCATAAAAAAATATAACCTGTCCGCGTTCCGGATGCTTTTCCTGGCTGGAGAGCGCTGTGATCCTGATACCCTTGTATGGGCTCAGCAGCACCTGAATGTACCGGTCATCGACCACTGGTGGCAGACAGAGACCGGCTGGGCTATTGGTGCGAACTGTGCCGGCCTCGAGCTCCTGCCGGTGAAGCCCGGTTCGTGCACAAAGCCGGTTTGCGGTTATGATGTGCATGTGTTCGACGCTCACGGTGAGGAGGTACCCCCTGGTGAAAACGGAAATATCGTCGTTAAGCTGCCATTACCCCCCGGTTGTTTCACTACACTCTGGAAGAATGACCATGATTTTGTCAAGACCTATTTCTCGGCGTATCCCGGGTATTATCTGACATCTGATGCCGGGTATATTGATACGGATGGCTACCTGTGGATCATGGGAAGGACGGATGATATCATTAATGTTGCAGGGCACCGTCTTTCCACAGGTGCCATGGAAGAAGTGCTTGCATCGCACCCGGATGTCGCAGAGTGTGCAGTTGCCGGAGTACATGACCCGGTGAAAGGAGAAGTACCCCTGGGATTTGTTGTCCTGAAATCCGGAGTCATAAAAGGGCAGGATGTAATCGGACCCGAGCTCATTCTTTTGGTACGGCAGAAGATCGGCCCGATTGCATCTTTCAAGGCGGCTGCTGTAGTTAAACGGCTGCCGAAAACGCGGTCAGGAAAGATTCTGCGGGGCACCATAAAAAAGATCGCAGATGGCGTTTCCTACCAGGTCCCGGCTACAATTGATGACCCGCTCATTCTTGATGAGATCACCATTACTCTCCGGCAGATGGGCTACCCGAAACGATAAAAGGCTGGTCTTCATACCCGGTGTTCAGAAAATCATAACCTGAGGAAATAAAGGGATAGTACCAGGAGGTGATATCGTTCCGGTCATGCGTCTTTATCCAAAAATGCCCTATAACTTTCATCTAAGTGCCATGATCTTCTCCGGAGGAGACCCGCAGATACGGAGCTATAGGGAAGGAATTTTCCGGCAGGTACTGGACATACAGGGGACCTTGGTGCTTGTCGATGTTTTTTCCCATGGTGCAGCAGACATGCCGGAATTGTGTTTTACCACACGCCCTGATGATGTTCTCGCAGAAAACAGGAATGCTGCAGCAGGCGACCTGATTTCATCGATGTTCAATATCCATGAGGATCTTGCCCCATTCTACCGGGCAATGGAACAGGACAGGATCATGACATCCCTTATCAGCCAGTTGCGTGGGGTGAAAAGTCCGACCACACCGACCGTATTTGAGGCACTGGTGGATTCGATCATCGAACAACAGATTTCGTTAAGAGCAGCACACAGTGTAGAAAACCGGCTGATACGGGCGCTTGGGACTCCTCTCGCACTTGGAGATCAGGTGTACTATAGTTACCCGACCCCGTCCACGCTGGCAGAAGCGACGGATCCAGTTTTTCGTGCCTGTGGCCTGACCCGCAGGAAAGGTGAGTATATCCGCGGGGTCTCGCAACAGATCCTTTCCGGGGCATTGGATCCGGAGTCTTTCAGGACTTACCCGGACACGGAGATGATCATCAGTGAGCTCACGAAGATCCGGGGTATCGGGCAGTGGACCGCTGAGCTTACTATCCTGAGAGGACTACACCGTTCTGATGGATTCCCTGCCGATGATATAGGTGTCCGCCGGTTTATCTCGCGTTACTACCTGGGAGATAAAAAAATCTCATCAGCGGAGGCCCGTGCATTTGCGGAACGATGGGGAACCTGGAAAGGGTATGCAGCTTATTACCTTGAAATTGCAGACCTGCTGGGAATCAGCCCCTCCGCCCTCTGAAACAGGTAGTGAAGAATTATCCCTGCTCACATTCATGTGAGAGCGGGGGTCGTGGAATCCAAAGCAATATCGGACGACACCTGACCAGATTGCATACGACAGATCGCAGTAACTCCCGATAAAAACGCTATTCTTTTAATCTTTAATGGTATATGTTATGCTATAACATAGCAAAGTGGTATAACATATGAAATACTCTGTCCTGTTCATCGCAAGTATCCTTATTGTGGCTGTATTCATTGCAGGTTGTACGCAACAGCCTGCAACGCAACAACCTTCGACAACACAGGGGGTTATCAAGGTCGGTGTCATTGCCTCACTGACCGGCCCCGCGAGCAATGTAGGCACCAACATGTGGCAGTCGGCCCAGGTCGCCGCCGACAAGATCAATTCCGAAGGGGGCGTTACCCTGAAAGATGGATCGAAAGCCCAGATCAGGCTCATTGTGGGTGACGATGAGTCAACCCAGCAGGGAGGCCAGAAGGCCGCGACCAAGCTCATCACCGATGACAAGGTAGATATCCTGGTCGGCGGATATTCGAGCGCGGTCACTTCCTCGTATCAGCAGACTATCGCGGAATACAAGATCCCCTATATAGTAACCGGTGCGTCAAGCCCGATCATCACCCATCGCACAGACATTGACACCAGCTATATCTTCCACCACTGCCCGACCACCGATACGTACGGCCAGTATACTACCATGTTTATCGACCAGGTGGTCCGCCCTGAGGTCAATAAAAAACTCGGTGCACCTGCAGCTCGCCCGTTCCGGCTTGCCATGCTCTACCAGGACACTGCATTCGGTAAAGGTGTCCAGTCAGCGGTGAACAACACCATCACGACGGGCAAGTTGAATATCCAGCTGGTCTCCCAGCAGAGTTACAGGATGGGCGAGAGCGACTTCAGGACCCCGCTGACCGCAATAAAGGCAGCAAATCCTGACGCCGTGTATCTCGCAGCATTCCCGAACGAAGGAGCCCCCATCATAACACAGGCACGGAGGGATATCGGCCTCAACACGATATTCCTCAACGTGGAGAATAATGATAATGCCCAGTTCTATAAGGATCTCGGGCAGTATGGTGAAGGAGCAATTATCGAGAGCCGGTTTTCACCCTATGTCGCTCCGGTCGGAGCTGTCGCGGACGCCCAGAATGAGTTTAAGCAGAGTTACTTCGCGCGATTCGGGACTTTCCCGGACATGATGGGTGCCTCTACCTATGAAGGAATCTTCATCGCGGCACAGGCGACCAAGAACGCGGGGACCACGGACAAGGTGGCGGTGCGACAGGAGCTCATTGCCTTAAACATGCCCCAGGTCATCGAGGCGATGAAGGACCAGACCTGCTCGTTCTCTCCGGACTTCCGGGAGTCTACGTTCGATCTCTGGATGGAACAGTTGTCCTATAACGCTACCCTCGGCGAGACCCGGCCTCTCATAGTCTGGCCTGACAACCTCAAGACAACGGACTTTGTTCTCCCGTCCTGGTACGTGGCAGGCAGCAGTCCGTAACCATTACCTCCCTTTTTTAATCCATGGCAGACTGATATATTGCGTAGGGCTGGACAGGTGCTGATCGGATCATGGACAATTTGGGGGTATTCCTGCAGATCATTTTCTGGGGACTGTATGCCGGCTGCATCTATATCCTGCTCGCTACCGGGCTGAACCTGATCTTCGGCGTGATGAAGATTGTGAACTTCGCGCATGGCGAATTCCTGATGATCGGTGCCTACATCACCGCAACCATATTTTTTATTTCCGGCATCAACCCGTATCTTATCATCCTTCTCTCCATGCTCGCACTCATAGGTATAGGTGCCGTCATCGAACGATTCTGCTTCCGCCCGATTCTTGGTACCGGTAAGCTCAACGAGATATTTCTCTCCATCGGCCTCATTTACATATTCCAGAATGGTGCCGCCATCATATGGACTGATGAATGGCAGAGTGTGAAAAGCCCCTATGATGGTATTTCGCTGCCATTCGGGTCACTTTCCGTCCCCCTTGATTATATTCTCATCATGTTTTTCACCGCTGCGATTATCTGCGGGCTTTACCTCTTCTTAAAAAAGACGACGATCGGGATGCAGATGAGGGCAACGAGCCAGAACCGGAAAGGTGCCATGCTTGTCGGTATCGATGTGGAACGCATCGACGTTATCAGTTTTGGCCTGGGGTGTGCACTTGCCGCTGCTGCAGGCACGCTCTGGATCGTAAGCGGGCAGATCTTTAACCCCTACATGGGGTCGATCCCCGCGATCAAGGCTTTTGCGATTATCATCCTTGGAGGCCTTGGCAGCATCCCCGGCGCAATTATCGGTGGGTTGTTGATGGGCCTTGCAGAGAACGGAGCGGCATTTCTCCTTGGCGGCATATGGAAGGACGCGATCTCCTTTGTCATCCTTATCATCGTACTCGTAGTGAGGCCTACCGGGTTATTCGGGGAAAAGGGGGATTAGACCATGCATTTTAAGAAAGACGAGATGGTAAAATACGGGACTGTCCTCGCGCTTGTCATTGCCATAACCATCCCGTTTGCCACAGACAGCATGTTCATCCTCAACCTCCTTGTCCTGATGCTGATCTTTATCATCTTTGCATCAGCATGGAACCTCCTCGCCTTTTCAGGGCAGGGATCCCTCGGGCACGCTGCTTTCTTTGGCATCGGGGCGTACGCATCAACCCTCATCGCTGCGAACAGCGGGATGTCCCCGTTCATCACTATCTTTCTCGGTGCGGCCGTAGCGGCATTTGTCGGGATCCTTATCGGCCTTACCTGTGTAAGACTCAAAGAATGGTTCCTTGCCATGGTCACGTTCGGTTTTGCCATCATCGTCCAGACACTGACGGTAAGTGTACTTGCTCCGATCACCGGGGGCTGGGACGGTATTGCATCGAGCCGGCTCCTGAGCCCGTCAATCCCCGGCTACCAGTTGATTGAATACTATGCAGTCCTCTTAATCACCATCGCCTCTGTTGCCGCTATCTGGTACATCATGAAGACACGGATTGGCCTTGCATTTCTTGCAATCCGAGAAAACGAACTTGAAGCCCGGGCTGCGGGTATCGATCCGGTCCGTTACCGGCTCCTCGCATTTGCCCTCTCGGCCTACCTTGCGGGTGTTGCAGGGGCACTCCAGATCCACCACATCGGCTACCTTACACCTGAACTTTATGGTGTTGATAACTCGTTCTGGCCGGTTACCTACGTCATACTCGGTGGATTAGGCACGCTTGCCGGACCGATAGTAGGCACCATCGCACTTACCATTATCTGGGAGGGGCTCAAATCAACCGGGCTCACCTTCGGAAGATATGTCATAGTCGGGGTCATGCTTATCCTTGCCATAATCTTTCTGCCCCGAGGGCTCGTGAGCCTGCCGGAACAGGTGCAGGGATGGCTGAAACGACGGAAAAGAAAAGAGCCCCCATCGGGAACCGGCTGATAACTGACTCTCTTTTTTCGTGCAGCGATGTGGGATGAAGAACTGAGTTTTGGGTTGGTTTTATTCGGCTTATCGCATGTCAGACCGATTTTTTTAAAAATTTCCGGAATTTTACAGCAGATCCGATTGCAGGTTGAATCTGTATTTTGTGCTTGTGATGAACGTCGCCCGTCCTATAGGGGCCACGCCCCGGAGGCTGATCACTATACCTGAAATTTCAGGAAACTTTTCTACTCCGCCATGCCTATGGAAGGTCATGAGACCGGGAACTCTCAAAAAATGTCTGCATTTTACAATTTTTTGCTGAGTAGAGATGCATATAAACGAGAATGGTTCTCACCGAAACCATAAAAAATTGTGAGGTACGACTGGCCTCCGTAACAGGCTCCTGAGAGGTCAGCGGAGTTTTCAGCTCATTGAAGCGCCGCGGGGGCGTCCCTTTTTGGTGCGGCGCAGGTCATCGCAAGAGCGGGATTGGCACTTCCGGAAATTAATGGAATTGTGCAATTTTTATGAGAAATTATCAAAATATTTTTCTTAACGGTCTTTGTCGGGCTACGGCATGTAATGCCTCCGTCCCCGCCGCTTTGGCATCAACCCGGAATGATAACTTCAGACAAGATAATACGACACAACCGCAAAGCTCAGGGGAGGTTCGGGAAGGACTGGCACTGTCCTCTCCGAAAATAGGTGCTTTACAATTTGTTGAAACCTCAGGGTTTCTGCAGTGCCCGGTTTTTATCATTCAGATAATCATTCTGTCGATTGCAGAACCATGAGAAAGAACAATCTCTGCCCTTATCCTCATTTCAGAACCCGAGGTACGCCTTCTGGATGCGCGGGTCGTGAAGGAGTTCTTTTGACGGGCCTTCCTGTACTATCCTCCCGTTTTCCAGCACATACCCTCTGTTGCACATGGCCAGCGCATTCCGGACATTCTGTTCAAGCAGGAGGATGGTCATCCCTTCCCTGCCAAGCTGTTCGAGCGAGCGGAAGACCTGGCCGGTGAGAATGGGGGAGAGTCCGGTAGATGGTTCATCAAGGATAAGGAGGCGCGGTTCAGACATCAGAGCCCGTCCGATGGCAAGCATCTGCTGCTCACCACCGGAAAGCGTCCCGGCCTTCTGCTGCTGTCGTTCCTGCAGGACCGGAAAGAGACGGAAAATCCGGTCGAGTCTCCTGTCAGGGTCGGTCATGGCAGTGCCGCCGAGGAGGAGGTTCTCGATCACGGGCATCGTCGGAAAGATCTCCCGCTTCTCGGGCACCAGCGCAAGCCCCTTCCTGAAGAGATCGTACGGGTGACTGCCAAGAATACTTTTACCATCAAACAGAACCGAACCTGTCGCTTTCCGGTTGAGCCCCACGATGGTCTCGACCGTGGTGGTTTTACCAGCTCCATTCGGGCCGATCATGGTCACAAGCTCACCTTTATCCACGTGGAAGGAGAGGTTCCAGACAACCTGCAGGTTTCCATGGAAGACATTGAGATCTGAAACGGTAAGCATAAACGGTATCCTCTTTAGAATGCGTCGATATCGCCAAGATAGGTGTCGATGACCTTCTGGTTATTAACGACCTCGTATGGCCTGCCATCCGCGATCTTCTCACCATAGTCGAGCACGACAATACGGTCTGAGACTCCCATAATTACACTCATCACATGTTCTATGATGAGGATAGCGACACCTTGATCCCGTATCTTTTTAATGAGGTCCACTGCTTCATTACTCTCCTTCGGGTTAAGCCCGGTGGTAAGTTCGTCGAGAAGGAGCAGCTTTGGTTCCGAAGCCAGAGCCCGTGCAAGCTGCACCCGTTTCAGTTCCACCACATTTAAATTTTTAATGGTTGTGTCCCGTTTTTCCATCGGGAAACCTACAAAATCAAGGATTTCTATCGCTTTTTTTCCTGCATCCGCCATGCTGATCGCACGGTGGTTACCAAACAACGCACCAATCATCGTGCATTCGTATGCGGTAAGACCGGGAAAAGACTCGGCGATCTGGAACGTCTTGGCTATCCCTTTTTTACAGATCCGGTCAGCTTTAAGCCCGGTGATATTTTCGTTGTCAAATATGATTGTTCCTGATGTCGGGATACTGATGCCGGAGATCATATTGAGAAGCGTGGTTTTTCCTGCACCGTTGGGACCCACAAGCCCTACGATCTCGTTTTCCCCCATCGAGAGATCGACATTGTTCACCGCCCGAAGGCCGCCGATCTGTTTGGATATTCCCTTGAGTGTGAGCATGAAAATACCGTGCTATCATTCAAATCGTTAGCATGGTGCTGTATTAAAGATAATGCCGGCTCTGTTGAAACGGCCATGAACATGAATGGTTCTCGCCCAACCATGAAAAATTGTGAAGGTACGACTGGCATCAGAAACAGGCTCTTGAGAGGCCCGGGTCGGAGTTTTCAGCTCGTTGAAGCGCCGCGGGGGCGTCCCTTTTTGGTTCGGCGCAGGTCATTGCAGCGGGATTGGAAGTACTGGTGCTGTGCATTTTCCAGGGGGGATGCCACAGTAATGGGACCGGAGGCGTTACGAGCCGTAGCTCGAAAGGAGCGTTAAGATAAATATTGTGAGGATTTCCCTGAAATTAAATTAATCAGATGTGAGTAATGGAATGTTTATTCCTCATAGTTATTTGCGATGAACCCCGCCGCCCCCGACGGGGCGCCCCCGCGGCGGATCAGTGCCGGTAAGCATCTTTGTAAACACCGCACAGCCCCGCCGTGCCTCGGAGAGGCCCAGAGGCGAAGGAGCCCCTCATAAAAATTACATGGTTTAATGATTTTCATGGTTCAGGTGTGAACTCCCGTTCATGCTCGTTTCAACAAAGCCATAATGCCCCCCAAAAAACGAAGCGGTTGCAGCGAACCTGTACTATGAGAAACAGGGGACTTTTCCAAAACCAATTGTCCGTTTTTTTATCCAGAAACTGAAATACCGGGGGCATCGTAAAAAAATGGGACCTTCATGCATCTGGCAATGGACGATAGAAATAACCGGGACTGAACAGTTAAGCACTCACTTCTCAACCCGGAAATCCCGATGCGGGTCATGGTGCGGAGCAGTATTTCCATTCGTGATCGGTTTTCGTGCCGGTGTCATATATCCAGGGAGGCGGTAGAATGTCTTCAGGCTCCCGGCATAGTAACAATTTCCCAGCGTGAGATCTTCCAGAGATTCCCGATCAGTGTGTAACGGGCTGCCACCGGAAAGGACCCATTCTTTTTGTTTCTTCCGAGGGTTGCGTCTTCTGTGCAGCGGTAGGTAATCACCGCGATATCGTTCCCGGTCCGCTGGACATGCGGATCGTCTATGCTGAAGGAATGCAGGGTGAACAGGGGGAGTATCCTGTTCAGTATGTCTTCCCGTTTGAACCGACCGAAAAGGTTGATCTCGTAATAATCCGGTGCAAGGAGTGATTCCAGTGCCCGGACGTCTTTTCGAAACAATGCATCAGCCCGTGCATGTTCAGAGGCTACAAGTATCTTCAGAAGCCCGGAATCGTCATATGGTGGTGTCTCTGTCATAGGAATTGACCATCCTTCACGCAATGATTGTCCGGTACCGGTATTTTAATAGCTCCATACCGGTCTCTGGATTAGATCGCGGATAGTTCCGGGGAGGTGCGATTTTTCTGATTCGTTTCGGGTTATACCGACAAGTACCAAAAATTTTTTTCGAATCTGTCTCCGGGAAAAAGATGTCCCGTCGTACCCATAGGCCCATATCGTGCCTTATTTGAGGGCTTCTTTCAGGGATTTCGGAAGATGGAGGGTAAACGTGCTCCCGGTATGTAACCTGCTTTCAACGGCAATATCTCCCCCGTGCATCTGCATAATCTTCTTTGCCATGGACAAAGAGAGGCCGATCCGGTCAAATCTGCGGGAAAGTTTTGCTGCATCCGCAAGCTGGAATGGCTCAAAGATAGACGACAATGCATTTTCGGAGATCCCGGTCCCGTTGTCCCTGACAGAAATATGATGAAATATATCCCCGGGATCCGAACGGTAAAAAACAGATATTTTCCGGGGTGGCTCGGAGAAGTTTACCGCATTTGAAAGAAGGGAATCCAGTACGCCGAAGAGCCGGTCCATATCTCCGGTTATTACGAGATTAATCGGGATATCGGTAATTATCTCTGCTTTTTTCCGGTACTCACCGGAATCAAGCACGCTGTTCACGAGCTGGACAAGGGAAAATGTTGAGTGGTTCAGGTGGAGTTTCCCGCTATCAAGTACAGAGAGCTCCAGCATCTGGTTAATGATCTGACGTTCCCGGTCAACACTTGCAAGGCAGCGTTCAAGGATCCTTTTCGTATCCTCAGGAATACCAAATCCTTCAGGGTCCTGGATGAGCAGGTTGAGGTATCCGAGAATCGGCTGGAGCGGTGTGCGCAGTTCGTGGGCGACCGTTACAATAATCCCCCTGCGTCGTTCATTGTCGAGCCGTATTTTTTCCTCGAGCAATTGTCTTTCAGAAATATCGACAACATTGATCAGGGTTGCCTTTCTACCGGAATGAACGACCGGCAGGGTAAAGAGTAACGCCAGGCGTTTATTCCCATATTTTGTTACGAAGTGAAACTCGCACCGGACTGATCCTGAAGTCTCCTTCAGTCCGTGTTCGGTAAATTCTTTAACATCATTCAGATCCGTAGTGTCAACAAGAGACAGGAGATCTCTTCCGTAAATTTCATCAGGCAGGTACTTTGAAAATTCTGAAAAAGCAGGGTTTGCATACTGAATTATTCCGTTTCTTACGATGAGAATACCGGTGGGCAGGTTTTCGGTGAGGTGTTTGTGGTGCACAAGGTCATCGTCAACCACCCTTATTGAGATCTTACGCCGGCTGATTGCGGCTGTTGTACAGACCACGGTCATATCGTCAACAGCATTCCAGGAAAGATCTACTTCGCGATTGTTTCCCTCTTTAGTTTCAAGAAGAGTTTTAAAACGGGTAATTTCCGGATTCTGTCCAATCAGTTCTAAAAATCTTTTCCTTTCTCTCTGATTGGAAAGAAGTGACGTGAAAAACTTCCCGCGCAGTTCTCCCGGTGGGTAATTGAGGAGGGTTGAGAATGCAGCATTGAGTTCCCGTATCGTGAAATCTCTTTTATCAAAAAGAATGATCCCATTGGGTGAATTCTCAAATACCGCACGGTACCATGCTTCACCGATCCCCATCCTCACCATCTATCTACGCAATTTGAATCTTCTGTTATTTTAAGATGCAGGAACTTTTTCATACCGGATCCGGCATCCGGACTGATGAAATTACCGTGAAAAGGAGCAGGATAATCGGCTCTGTTGAAACCACAATATTTCAACAAATTGCGAATCACCTGTTATCGGAGGGGAAAGTGCCTGTTCCCCCCCTGCGCTTTGCGATGGTGTTGTATTACCTTCTCTGGAATTATCGTTCCAGAGGGGATGCCACAGCGGCGGGGCTGAGGCATTACGTTCCGTAACCCAAAAAAGAGCGTTGAGAAAAAAACTGTGATGATTTCCCATGAAATTAAATTAAACAAATGTGAGTAATGAAATGGTTATTCCTCATAATTATTTGCGATGAACCCCGCCGCCCCAGACGGGGTGCCCCCGCGGCGTATCAGTGCCTGTAAGCATATTGATACCCATCGCACTGCCCCGCCATCCCTCGGAGAGGCCCTGAGGCGGGAAGCCCTCAAAGGAATATATGGTCTAATGATTTAATATGGAAATAGGTGACTTAACGTCTCACCCCGCGAGGGTATTCAAATTTCCATTCTGTGTGCTTGTGGCCGCAGGCATCGTGTTTGTTTTCATGGTTCGGGTGTGAATTCCCGTTCATGTGTGTTTCAACAGACCAGGATATTCTTCAATTTCCGATGGTTGTCATCGGGCTGAAATTGATAAAAGAACCGCGGGGTTGAAATAACTGGCAGGTAAAAACGTATGATATGCGCCCATATGTTATTGTCAACGTCGCAATGAGCGCTGATGGCAAGATTTCCACCCGCGAACGTCGGCAGGTCAGAATATCAGGTAAGCAGGATTTTATCCGTGTTGACCGGCTCAAAGCAGGGTGTGACGCTGTCATGGTAGGTATTGGCACCGTCCTTGCCGATGATCCTTCACTTACGGTAAAATCGGAAGAATGCCTCACATACCGCAGGAAACAAGGCTGGGATGATCATCCTGTCCGCATTGTCGTGGACAGTTCAGCCCGCATTCCCCCGGAAGCATCAGTCCTTCACAAGGGTGAAGGAAGACGGGTGATCGCAGTATCCGGGAAGGCAGAACGTGCGAAGATTGCAGTCCTGAAAAAGAAAGCCACGGTGCTTGTGTGCGGTGAAGTTGAAGTTGATCTTCCTGAACTCATGGACGAGCTTGGATTAATGGGTATTCAGCGGATCATGGTGGAGGGGGGCGGGACATTGATTGCCGGGTTGATCAGGGCTGGTCTTGTTCACGAGATCAATACCTATATCGGTAACATCCTCATCGGGGGAAAAGACGCTCCCACCTTCTGTGACGGAAAAGGGTTTATCGACGAGTCGTCATTTCCCCGGCTGGCTCTCCTGGAAGCACGCCCGATCGAAGATGGCATTCTCCTGCGCTGGAAAGTAGAGGCTCCTGATCAGCATGAAGAAATACCGTGATGCAGTTAAGGCTTTGAAAAGATTTTCCTGAGCGTGAGAATGCCAAACCTCATCTCTCATAACTAAAAACATTCTCTTACGTATATTCCGGTCATCGTTCTTGCTGCCGTTTTCTTGCTGACTGCTGTGCGCCAGGTAGGCAGGTTCAATCTCAGGATCTGGCAGATCATGCTTGGAGGAGCCGTCGTCGTCCTTATCAGCGGGCAGATCTCCATTTCGGATGCACTGGGAGCGATCAATACCGATGTTATGCTTTTTTTATTTGGCATGTTTATTGTGGGTGAGGCCATGGTGGAAAGCGGCTACCTGTCCCTGCTTTCGTGCCGCTTCTTCTCTCACGCCCGGACGCCGGACCAGTTGATTTTTTTCATTCTTTTCGGCATGGGACTGTTTTCAGCAGTCCTCATGAACGATACCCTGGCCATCATTGGGACACCCCTTGTCCTCTCCCTTGCTTCCAGGTTCCGGATCTCACCAAAACTGATGCTTCTTTCCCTTGCAATAGCAGTCACAACCGGCAGTGTGATGAGTCCTATCGGTAACCCGCAGAACCTCCTCATTGCGGTAAACAGCGGGATGGGAACCCCGTTTGTCACTTTCGGGTTATACCTTCTCGTGCCCACGCTCATCAGCCTTGGTCTCGCATATGTCCTCCTGCGGTTATTTTTCCGGATGGAATTTTCCTCCCGTCCAGTTGAGCAGGACACCGTTCAGTGCATTGAACCTGCCATCATTCTTCCGGTACAATGCTCGCTTGCGATCATTCTGATACTTGCTGCTGCCAATATTACGGCATCCTTTTTTGGAGGGAAAATTCTTGTTCCTCTCCCTTTTATTGCCCTGTTTGCAGCAATACCCGTCCTGCTGGTCGGTAAGAATCCAAGGAGGCTCATTAAAAATATTGACTGGCCCACGCTCGTTTTTTTTGCTTCCCTGTTTGTCCTGATGGAGAGTGTCTGGCAAACGGGATTTTTCCAGGCGTTTGTTGACCGGAGTATGGTCACTTCCCTGCCCATGGTTCTCATGACCAGTGTTGTCATCAGCCAGTTCATCTCCAATGTGCCGTTTGTCGCACTGTTCCAGCCGATGATTCTCCAGGGAGGAGGCACCTCTGCCCAGCTCATGGCACTTGCGGCAGGAAGTACAATCGCCGGCAACCTGACCATCCTGGGTGCCGCAAGTACGGTGATCATCATTCAGAATGCAGAAAAACAGGGTCAGACGCTTACATTCTTCGAGTTTGCAAAGATCGGGATACCCCTGACCACACTGCAGCTTTTGGTGTACTGGGCATGGCTGTCCTTCATGCCATTTTAGGGCGTAGCTGGTACAATTTGTAAGGCTCGGGGCACTCTTTGGTCTTTGACGGGTCAGAAAAGAGGAAATCAATAATAGTCTCCCCATCAACAACTGCACAAGGGGAGTCATGATTATGGCAGAATACATCCAGGAAAACCCGGACAAACCCGATAAAAAACGTGAAGACCTCAAAGGAAAAGTCCTGCAGCTGAAGGATCTTGTAAACTATAATGAGGGCACCGTTGCCAGCAGGATGGTAATCAACCGGAAGGCGGGCAGCATCACCATTTTTTCCTTTGATGAAAACGAAGGGCTCTCGGAACATACAGCCCCGTTTGATGCGGTGGTTACCATTCTTGATGGTGAATGCGAAGTCTGGGTTTCGGGTCAGACATCGCAGATGAAAGAAGGGGAGACCATCATCTTCCCGGCCAATGTTCCCCATGCCTTATCCGCGATCACAAAGTTCAAGATGTCGCTTACCATGATCCGGGAGTGAACGCCATGGGAGGGGATGACAAGGACGGATATTACTGTTCGATCTGCGGGGGGATTCCCCCGGACAAGATCACCACAAAACGGGTGCTTATTGACGGCAAAGAAACGGGAATCGATCACCTCGACTGGATTTTCGAAGAAGTGACAAAGCTCAGACCACCGGATGATGCCGCACTTACCGAAGAGCTCATGAAAAGGGTCAGGGAATTTAATTACGTGCCAACAAAAAAAGGCGATGTGTATGCGGCGGCCCTCCTTGCCGAATACAAAAAACAGCGGATCTGAGTCAGGATCCCGGTATTTTTTTTGGGGAATTGATCAGGAACATACAAAGAATTCTTCGGTGAGAACATCCACTCTCCTGGAGAATTTCCCTGTCTTGGTTTTATAGTGATAAAAGAACATGCGAGCCGGAAAACGGGCAGGAGAGAAGAAGCACTCCTTTTCCCACCTTTGCGACAGGTGCGGCAATAATTGTAATGCTCGTATTGATACCCTTTTATCTAACCTGCTCCCACGTTCAGCATAGACTACAAAGGAGCAGAACATGAAAATAACCGCTGTTAAAGATGTTGTTTCCGGTCCTAATCCTCACCATGTGGACGCACGTAAAATTTACGAGTGCCCGCATGCGGTTGCTGTTGTTATTACCCTGAAACCCGGTGAAGCACTTAAAAAACATATCACACCTGTCGATGTATTCTTCTATGTGCTTGAGGGATCCGGTATTATCGAAATCGGCAATGAGAAGGAGACCGTCGGACAAGATATGCTTGTAGAAAGTCCTGCCAGGATCCCGCACCGCTGGAGTAACGAGAGTTCCTCGGTCTTCAGGGTCCTGGTCGTAAAGGTACCAAAACCAACTGAAGAGACAAAACTGCTCTGATGCATAATTACCCCTGCGGAGGATCCTATGGCAGAACCGGAAAAAAAGAAGGCTGAATTAAAAATTTCTGGCATGCACTGCGCGACCTGTGCCGTGAATATCGAGGAGGCAATTTCCCAGATTAAGGATGTTTCAAAGGTACAGGTTAATTTTGGCACCGATACAGCCCATGTTGAGTTCGATCCCGCAAAAGTCTCGCTGACAGAACTGGAAAAAGCAGTCAGGACGGTGGGATATGAAGTGGTGAACCGTGAGGTCACCCTCAAAATCGGGGGGATGGTCTGTGCAACCTGCGTCCAGACCATCGAGGCAGCACTCCGGGCACTACCCGGCATCCTGTCTGCAAACGTAAACCTTGGCACGGAAAAGGCCTATGTTGTTTACAACCCGTCGGTGTCTGCAATCCCTGATATGAAAAAAGCCATCGAGGATGCAGGGTACCAATACCTTGGAATTGCCGGGGAGGTAAGTGATGAAGCTGAGAAAGCAGCACGGGAAAAAGATCTCCACGATAAATTTCTCAGGTTCACCGTCGGTTTTGCCGTGAGCATCCCGCTGATGCTTGCCATGTGGGTACCTCTCCCCCTGCCCATGCACACCCTTGCCTACGTAATGCTGGTTATAGCAACACCGGTTTTTTTCTATGTTGCTTATCCCATCTTTCGCGCCGCATCCATGGCGCTGCGCAACCGCTCTCTCAACATGGACGTGATGTATGCGATGGGTACCGGTGTTGCCTTCGTTTCGAGTGTCATGGGGACATTTGGCATCATCCTCACCCATGAATTCATGTTCTATGATACAGCCATCATGCTTGCCGCCTTCCTCATGCTCGGGCGATATCTCGAAGCACGCGCGAAGGGGAGGACATCAGAAGCGATCAGAAAACTTGCCGGGCTCCGTGCAAAGACTGCCCTGGTTATCCGTGAGGGAAAGGAAGAGGAAATCCCGATCGAAGATGTGGTTCTCGGCGATGTCGTTATCGTAAAACCCGGGGGAAAGGTCCCGGTTGACGGTGAGGTTGTGGCCGGTGAAAGTTATGTTGATGAGTCGATGATCACCGGCGAGCCGATTCCGCCCCTCAAAGCAAAGGGCAGCCGGGTGGTCGGTGGCACACTCAACACAAACAGCGTCCTGTCGGTCAAAGCTACAAAAGTTGGCCGGGAAACGGTACTTGCCCAGATCATCCAGCTTGTAGAGGACGCACAGGGCTCAAAGCCGCCCGTCCAGCGAATCGCCGATACTGCAGTGGTTTACTTTATTCCGGCGGTTCTTGTGATAGCGATAACTGCCTTTCTCGTATGGTACTTCCTCCTTCAGTCCACCCTCCTGTTTGCCCTGACAGCATTGATCTCTGTACTCGTTGTCGCCTGTCCCTGTGCACTGGGGCTTGCAACCCCGACAGCGGTGACAGTTGGTGTCGGAAGAGGAGCTGAGCTGGGCATCCTGATCAAAAACGGGGAAGCTCTTGAGGTTGCCGAAAAAGTTACGACTATTGTTTTTGACAAGACCGGAACACTGACGAAGGGTAAACCGGAAGTGACAGATATTCTCCCGGCAGGTATTTCCGAACAGACCCTCATGGGATTTGCCGCAGGTGTCGAGAGGAACTCACAGCATCCCCTTGGGCTCGCAGTTATACGCAAAGCCCAGAATATGGGGATTACCATTGAACAAGCCGATCAATTTGACACCTATGGCGGCAAAGGAGTCAGCGCGGTGGTGCTTGGAGAACCGGTTCTGGTGGGTAACCGCACCCTTATGCAGGAAAAGGGAATTTTGGTTCCGGAAGAGACTGAAGCCAGGATCGCTGCCTTTGAGCAGGATGGCAAAACTGCAGTTCTTGTCGCTGCAGGAAATCAGATGGCCGGAGTGATTGTCATTGCAGATACCCTCAAGGAGACCTCTGCGGAATCTGTACGACAGCTGAAAGCAATGGGGATCCAGGTCGTCATGATCACGGGTGACAATAAACGGACTGCGGATGCAATTGCCCGTCAGGTCGGGATCGAAAGGGTAGTCGCCGAAGTCCTCCCGCAGGACAAAGCTGCTGAAGTGAAAGTTCTCCAGGAAAAAGGCGGGATCGTGGCGTTTGTGGGTGATGGCATTAATGATGCACCCGCACTTGCCCAGGCAGATGTGGGGATTGCTATAGGCAGCGGAACTGATGTGGCGATTGAAAGCGGGGACATTGTCCTGATCAAGGATGACCTCCTTGACTCGGTTGCGGCTATCCAGCTCTCAAAAAAAGTGATGGGGAGGATTAAAGGAAATATATTCTGGGCCTTTGCCTATAATTCTGCCCTTATCCCGGTCGGGGCAGGGCTGCTCTATCCATTCTTTGGATTTACGTTCCGACCAGAACTTGCCGCTCTCGCAATGGCACTCAGCTCGGTTACCGTTGTCAGCCTCTCCCTGCTTCTCAAAACATATATACCAGAAGCAAAGAAAGGGAGATAACGGAGGTAAGAATGGCAATTGACCCGATCTGTAAGATGACCGTTGATGAGAAAACGGCGAAGTTCACCAGTGAGTATAAAGGCAAAAAATACTATTTCTGTGCCCCGGGCTGTAAAAAGAAATTTGATACTGCTCCCGAGAAGTATGTATAAATGAGTCGGATGGATTCTGCCACGGTTGCAGATTCCATCAAAATCTCTGTTTTTCTGGATTTTGGTACGGGAATTCGGAAGAAAACATGAACCTGGTTGGTATCCATCATATTCTTGATTCAGGTATGATGCAGATTGGATCCGGAGATCGATGTAACTGCCGTTTTTTTTATTTTCGGGGAATTATACGAAAGCATTATTAAAGAAAAAACCAATCATCGATAACCGGAGGTTTTTGATATGATTTCCAAGACTATGGAACAAGCCCTGAACAAGCAGGTTAACCGCGAACTCTATTCTGCCTACCTGTACCTGTCGATGTCCGCGTACTTTGAGAATACCACCCTGAAGGGATTTGCCCACTGGTTGCGGGTTCAGGCGAAGGAAGAACAGGGTCACGCGTTAAAGTTGTATGACTTTCTGATCGAGAGGAACGGCAGGGTTGCGCTCCTCGATATCGAAGCCCCTAAGGCAAAATGGTCATCCGCTGGTAAAGTCTTTGAAGAAGTGTATGCCCATGAACAGAAGGTCACTGACATGATTAACGGGCTTGTTGATCTCGCGATAAAGGAAAAAGACCACGCATCCTTTGAAATGCTCCAGTGGTTTGTCAAGGAACAGGTCGAGGAGGAGAAGAATGCAGGTGATATTCTTGCTGAAATAATCTGCGTCGGGGATCATCCCGGCCACCTCTTTTGTCTGGACCACAAACTGGCAAAACGGGAATAAATCCCAATCTTTTTATTTTTTTGCATCATTAGTTTCGTAAGGTTACTATGCTGTCTGTTCTTGTTATTGATGACCAGAAACCAATGCTTGAGGTTATCCGTCTTTTTCTTGAACGTTTCGGTAATATGAACGTGAAGGCAGCCCTTTCTGCCAAGGAAGCACTTGAAATTCTGATGAGCAGTTCGTTCGATGCAATGGTTGTTGATTATGACCTGCCGGAGATAAACGGCATTGAATTCTTAAAAATGCTCCGTGCAAGGGGGGATACAACTCCGGTAATTATTTTCACCGGTGTAGGCCGGGAATATGCAGCAATTCAGGCACTTAATAACGGTGCAGACTTTTTCTTAAAAAAAGGCGATGATGCCCAGTCCCAGCTTCTCGAGATGGTTCATATGATCCGGCAGGCTGTTGACCGCAGAAACCTCGGGAGAGGACCGGGAACGACCCAGAAGGTGCTATCAGATGCGCTCAATTTCTTCCATCAGGCAGCATATGTCATCGATCGCGAAGGCAAAGTGATGGTATGGAACAAGGGTATGGAAAAGATGACCGGGATTGCAGAACAGGATATCCTTGGCAAGGGAGACTGGGATTATTCAATTCCGTTTTTTGGGCACAGGGCACCCATGCTCAGCGATCTCATCTTCCAGGACGATGCGACCATTACGGAAAATAACTATACTATTATAGAAAAAGAGAAGGGCACGATTTCTGCTTGGATCAAGGCGATCCCGGAGGAAGGGAGACAGATTATTTTATGGATGAAGTCCACTGCCCTCTATGACAGCAAAGGGATGTTCATCGGAGTAATGGGAAAAATCCGGGACATTACTGAAGAGATGGGACCTGAACTGTTAAACAAAACAAATGCTGGTATAACAGGTGCGCTACCTTCAGAATCTGCACCATCTTCGACAGTAGGTATGTTTGATAAAATACTGGGAAAAGCAAAGGTGAGCTACAAGGAGGGTCTCAGGTTATCTTTCCGGGAAGGAAAACACGCTGAAGCGATCCCCTTCTTCGACCAGGCGATCGATATCGATCCCTCACTTGCTTATATCTGGCATGACCGGGGTGTCTGCTACCGGGAGCTCGGGAAGGATACCGAGGCACTCCTCAATTTTGACAAGGCCGTGGAACTTTCACCGGATGATGAGGAATTTTTGTTTTCCCGCGGGGAGCTTCTCAAAAAGACCGCGATTCTGCGACAGCGGCGCGACCTCCTTGAATCAGCGGTCAAGGCCCTGAACCGGGTAGTAGAACTGAATCCGAACCAGGCAGAAGCCTGGAACAGCCTGGGAGTCCTTTCAAAGGAACTTGGAAAAGAGTTGTTATCACGCCAGTATTATGAAAAGGCCAGGGAATTGATCAGACTGGGAAAAAACAGGAAAAAAACCCGGAATCCGGAACTACTCGTTTAACAGATAAACCTGCCCGTACCGTTTATAAAGATACATGAACCGGGTTCTGTTGAAACGGAGATGAACCCGGGGTTCGCACCCGAACGTTGAAAATCATTACACCTTGTAATTTTATGAGGGCTCCCCGCCTCAGGGCCTCTCCGAGGCACGGCGGGGCAGTGTAATGTTTACAGCTATACATTTTAGAAAACTGATCCGCCGCGGGGGCGCCCAGTCGGGGGCGGCGGGGCTCATCGCAAATAATTATGAAAAATAAACATTCCATTAGTCACATCTGTTTAATTTATTTTCATAGGAAATCCTCACACTACTTTTTCTCAACGTTCTTTTTTGGGCTATGGACCGTTATGCCTCTGCCCCCGCAGTTGTGGCCCCCCCTAAAGCAATTACTCCAGAGAAGGTAATGCAAAATCATCGCAAAGCGGAGGTGCTATTCGGCGGACAGGCACTGTCATCTCCGAAAATTCGTGCTTTGCCATTCGTTGAAAACTTGGAGTTTCTCATGAAAATTGCACAATGCCAGTACTATCGGGAAGTGCCAATCCCGCAATTGCGATGACCTGCGCCGCACCAAAAAGGGACGCCCCCGCGGCGCTACAATGAGCTTAAAATTCCGCTCTGGCCTCTCAGGAGCCTGTTACGGGTGCCGGTCGTACCTTCACACTTTTTCATGGTTGGGTGAGACCCATTCCCGTTCATTCCCGGTTCTCCTGAGCCAAATTTATGTTTGCGTGAAGTGAAGATAAACGGCACATGGAGTCGGGTACAAGAAATTTTGATTTGATCTATTTATAAAAAA
>DADT01000032.1 GCA_002495065.1 Methanoregula sp. UBA471
TGGTGACCCGGCTGCCGGGGCGGATACTGCTCACGGTATCAATCGGTTCATCCCGGTGTACGGCCACGACAATCTTTACATTGCCCTCGCCGGTCTTGCTGTACGACAGCTTTGCCACCTCGACGACATCGGAGCCGGTCTCATGTACCCAGTCCAGACCTGAGATGCCGAGATCAAAATATCCCTTCTCCACGTAGGTGGGGATCTCCTGCGGGCGGAGGATCTTTATCTTTCCGATGCGGCTATCCGTAATACAGGGGTTGTAATCACGGTCAGTACGTTTGACTTCAAGGTCGGCCTCTTTGAAAAGCTGGAGCGTCTGTGCCTCAAGGCTGCCTTTGGGGAGGGCGAGGGTAATCATACCATACACCATCGCTGCAAAAAACGATAAAGGATAGGGGTAGGTTTTTTATTCGAATGTATGTACAACCAGGCCGCTCAGCAGCTTGGGCTCAAACCACGTTGATTTCGGCGGCATCACACCGTTTGCATCGGCGATGGAAAGCACTGTTTCGACCCTGACGGGCTGCATGGCAAATGCGACCCGGTACGTGCCATGATCAACAAGTTTCTCAAGATCAGATACCGGTCGGGCACCCCCGAGATACTGCAGTCGCGGATCTCCCCGGGGATCGGTGATACCCAGCATGGGTTCGAGCACCTGTTTCTGGAGTATTGCAACATCGAGTGCCTCGAGCGGCGGCTCACACGCATTGAGCGGGCGGGTGCACTCATACCAGTCCCCTTCGAGGTACATATGGAATACATGGAATTTTTCAGGATGGAGGACACGTGGCGGGATATTGAATCCATTGCCGTCAACCGGGCCATAGTTACGGACATCAAAACTATCTTCGAGCCGGTGAATAAAAGAATCGAACGTATAGGCGCCAATGTCAGTGAGCAACCGGCTGTATCCGTGTATCTTTACCTGATCATGGGCAAACAACACTCCCATGAACCGTGTCACTTCACCTTCAGCAGGCTTTCCGGCAGCAATGCGACGTTCCACGACATTCAGGGCGGCCTTTGCCCGGTGGTGGCCATCCGCAATATAGAGTGAGGGAACTGAGGAGAAATGAGCTTCGAGGCGGTCGAGAACCGTCCTGTCGGTAATCCGGAATATCTGGTGAAGGATTCCCGTTTCTGAGATCACTTCTGCATCCGGTACGACCGGTCCGCTGATCAGCGATTCGATAAAGGAAAGGATACCCTGGTTATAGTACAGCAGCACCACCGGACCATTGTGAGCCCCGACTGCCTCAATATGGCGGGTCCTGTCCTCTTCCTTATCGTACCGGGTCTGCTCATGCCTGCGGATGCTGTTGTTCCGGTAGTCGTCCACATCAAGACAACAGCAGAGCCCCAGAAATGTTTCACCGTCATGGCAAACCCGATAGAGGTACATGGCAGGTACGGTATCTTTCTTCATGCGCCCGTCTGCCAAGAGTGCATTGAAATTTTCCCGTGCCCGCTGGTATACGCGGACATCGTTAGGAGCAAGGTCGGGTAATTCAGCATCCGGGCGGCTCACGTGGAGAAAAGTCTGGGGGTTTTTGGCGATGACTGCCCGCGCCTCATCTGCGGTCACGACATCGTACGGGACCGCTGCAATCGCTGGTGCAGCACAACGATCGGGGCGTACTCCGGTAAAACGATAGATCCTGACCATGTAGTTCAGTCCTGCCAGTCCGAAAGCATATCTTTCCTTATGGTTGGGTGTGCTACCATATATTTTCCCGTACTCTTCCGCGGGACAAACCCTATGTTTTAACCAAGCTTATGAATACTACAAAAGCGAAAAGGACGCGAGGAATTCAGACCCATGATCCGGTCCCACGATCTTGCAACTTATCCATTACCCCTCATCCGCCGCGCGGCACCCATGGACGTCCCGTCGATAGTTGCAATCGAGAAAGAATCATTTGTCGACCCGTGGGAAGAATCCGTCTTTCTGGATGCGTTCTCCTATTTTCCCACCACCTATTTTGTCGCTGTCTGTAATGGATCAGTTGCCGGGTTTATTGTTGGCGGACTTGAGGATACTGGTGAAAATATCTACGGCCACCTGTGCAATTTCGGAGTAAGCGCCCTCTACAGAAAGAGAGGGATCGGGAGGCTTCTCCTGCGCCGGCTCGAGCATCAGTTCGCGCTCGAGCTTGCCACGGGTGTCCAGCTGGAGGTAAGGGCGTCGAATACGAGAGCACAGCGGTTTTATCGCAAGCTGGGCTATAAGGAAGTCTTTGAGATCGACGGCTATTACTCCGACGGGGAAGATGCCCTCGTGATGATGAAATGGTTCAGATTTTAACCGCGCCCGAGCTGCTGGTGCGCCCGGGCGAGGTGCTGGGCGGCAAGTGCACCGAGCAGTGAGAGTTCACCGGCAAGAACGCCTGCCCCAATGATCTCTCCCAGCTTCCTCGCATTTGCACCGGGAGGGTTTCCGCTGCCCGCTACCCCGAGCATCCGCAGGCATTCCTGCTGGGTCTCTACCCCGGTCCCCCCGCCAACAGTTCCTACCGGGAGCGAAGGTAGCGTGACGGCGACATAAACGCCAGATTCGGTGAGATCTACCGTGGTGATGCAGGTACTCCCGTCAATTGCATGGGCTGCATCCTGACCGCAGGCAATAAACATCGCCGCAACAACATTTGCCGCATGGGCGTTGAATCCCATCGAACCGGCACGGATAGAACCTACCAGGTTTTTCCGGGAATTCACCTCAAAAAGACTTTTCGCATCTGTTTTTAAGATCTCCCGGATGAATTCATGAGACAATGCGACGCCGGCGATAACACTTCTCCCCCGCCCCATGATCCCGTTGATTGCGGCTGGTTTCTTATCGGTACACATATTTCCTGAGAGAGCAACAAGACGGGCGCCGGTACCCTGCGCGATCAGGTCAGCCACCTTCGCGCTCGCGATCGTTACCATGTTCATCCCCATCGCATCCTTGGTGTCGAACTCAAGCCGGACAAACACACTGGTGCCTGCAATAAAGGTCACAATGTCGGTGAGTTTACCGTGGG
This sequence comes from Methanoregula sp. UBA471, assembly GCA_002495065.1. Taxonomy (GTDB): domain Archaea; phylum Halobacteriota; class Methanomicrobia; order Methanomicrobiales; family Methanospirillaceae; genus Methanoregula. The sequence continues at coordinate 3,030 of DADT01000032.1, forward strand.
ATGTTGTACTCTCTGCTGCCACGCGGAGATCGTCATAATGGGCGTCCACCCAGTCGGCTACCTGCTTTGCGTGAACGACATTTTCTGCTGCAAAGACCGGGGCGCGTGTCATCCCGTCGTGGAGAATGCGCACCTGCGCCCCGCCTGCGTGGGTGATTGCACTACAGCCACGGTTGACTGATGCAACGAGTGCCCCTTCTGTTGTAGCAAGGGGAAGATAATAATTCCCCTGTGCATATTCCCCTTGCACGAGGAGCGGACCTGCAACCCCGACCGGGACCTGGACGGTGCCGATCATGTTCTCGCAGTTGCGTTTTACCACGCGATCGATATCGATTGAGAAAATACCGAGATTTTCAAGAGACGTTCCGGTTTCCTTTTCGATGAACCCCCTCCGTACCCGGATAGCATCGAGCGGAGGAAGATTCTTTTCCAGCTCATAGAGTTTCAATGAGCCGCTTTTCAGTTTTGTATACATGATACCCTCCTCCTCGGTTTCACGACCGGATCCTTCTCCGCAGGTGGGGTTATCGCGGCGCTCCGTATCATCAGTCATGAATAGTGGTACATCGTATGAATTTATGATACCGGTGGTTATGGGAAATGGTGGAGCAGTGGTGTATCCGGGTACCCGTGCAGCGTGGTGAAGAACTGCGGCGTGCGCTGATCGAAGACGGGGTGCTGGATCTCTCACTCAAAGTACGACGGGAGGGCTCTATGCTCATACTCCCTGTCACCGGATGGCGAGAGGAAGCCGTCCGGGAAAATTTTGAGCCTCAGCCGGAACGATGGGTCTTTCCGCGGCACGAGCTTGTAGGGGGTATTGCAATCATGCAGGACAACGACCCTGCAGGTGCGGCAAAAATCCTCGCATCCCGTCCCTCCGTTCACACGGTTCTCCATGCTGCCGGTGCCGTTTCGGGTGAATACCGCACCCGTGAATTCGAAGTGCTCGCAGGCATTCCGACCACGCGGACTGAGGTGATTGAGTACGGGCACAGGTTTGCTGTCGATCTCTCGACAGCATATTTCTCTGCCCGGCTTTCATCAGAGCGACAGCGCATCCTTTCGGGGATGGGAGATCAGGAGACCGTACTCGATATGTTTGCCGGTGTCGGGCCATTTGCAATTACCCTTGCTGCACGCGCGGCGTTCGTTGTTGCTTCGGATATCAACCCTCATGCAGTTCTCCTCCTGCTGGAAAATCTGGCACGGTGCCGTACAAAGAATATCCTCCCCTTTCTTGCCGATGCGCATCGTCTGCCGTCGGAGATCCCTTTCCGGTTTGACCGGATTGTCATGAATCTCCCGTTGTCCGGTATTGCGTTCCTCCCCGATGCATTCCTGCTCTGCAAACCCGGGGGGATGATCCACTTCTACTCCCTTGTTTCAGAAAAGGGAGAACATTGCGGCGCAATTTCTGAACTGGGGGGAGTTATAGCAGGTGAACGCATCGTTCGTTCATATTCCCCGACAGAATGGCATGCAGTGTACGATATTATCGTGGAAAACAGGTGACGGTTGAGCATTTTTATCTGGTTCAAATCCATGTAAGCGCTCTTACCCTGCAAACCTCTCAACAGGAAACCCGTAGCCGGAATCACGCACCGGGTAAATTCCCCTGGTGCTGGACCCTGGCCATTATTTTTTAAGCTCTGACTGCTCTGATGAAAACCCTAAGATTTCAACAAATTGCGAATCACCTGGTATTGGAGGGGACAGTGCCTGTCCCCCCGAACCGCCCCTGCGCTTTGTGATGATGCTGAATTACCTTCTCTGGAGCAAACGCTCTATGGGAGTGCCCCCGCGGCGGGGCAGTGTCTATATGCATATTTGTAAACACCGCACTGCCCCGCCGTGCCTCGGAGAGGCCCTGAGGCGGGGGGGGTCCCTCCTGAAATTACAGGGTTTAATGATTTCATGTTCGGGTGTGAACTCCGTATCATGCCCGTTTCAACAGAGCCGCTCCGACGAAAAAATCTGAAAAAGTTTACTTTACCGGAACAAACTTCGTACCATAGTGGATGATACCGCTTTCACCATCGGTGGCGATCCGGCGGAATACGCTCTTCACGCGCATACCAATCTTCACTTCGTCCGGACGGCAGACGATCTGTGCTGTCATCCGCGGTCCTTCGTCCAGTTTCACAATAGCAAGCACATACGGAGTGAATGCCTCAAACTGTTCATTTGCGGTATGAATAACCGTATAGGTTACAATTTCGCCGGACCCGGCAAACTTGTGATCCACAATCCTGCCGCTCCTGCGGCAGTCCGGGCAGAATGTCCGCGGTGGGAAAAAGTGTCTCCCGCAGTTTTCACATCTCGTCCCGATCATGTTATAACGCTGGGGAATCTTTCTCCAGAATCGTGCGACCGTCATCTCAGCACCTCCCGAGGATGTGAACAACTGCGGTGGCCCCGGTACCCCCGACATTATGGGTCATCCCTATCTTCGCATCATCGATCTGACGCTTCCCTGCATCGTTGCGGAGCTGTTGGGTAATTTCATATACCTGCTTGATTCCTGTTGCACCAACCGGGTGCCCGCAGGCTTTGAGTCCCCCGCTCGTATTGACAGGGATCCTTCCACCAAGTGCCGTCTCCCCGTCGGCAGTGAATTTCCCTGCTTCGCCTTTTCTGCAGAATCCAAGGTCCTCGATTGCACATATCTCTGCTATCGAGAAACAGTCATGGACTTCCACCATATCGATATCCTTGTGGGCAAGCTTTGCCATCCTGAACGCTCTCTGGCCTGCTGCAACGGTAGCATCGAGGGTTGAGATATCGCGGCGGTCATGAAGGGTAATGGTGTCACTTGCCTGAGCGCTCGCGAGCACTCTGATGGGGGTATCCGTAAATTCTCTTGCACGGGAGAGCGGTGCAACGATTACTGCAGCTGCCCCGTCAGTAATCGGCGAACAGTCAAAAAGCCGGAGGGGTTCGGCGACCATCGTGGAATTCAAAACCGTATCAATGGTTATCTCCTGCTGGTACTGTGCGATAGGGTTTCTCGCCCCGTTGTAATGGTTCTTCACTGCAACCTGTGCGAGCTGTTCGCGGGTCAGGGGATAGCGGTGCATATAATCCGTGGCAATCATTGCGTACAGGCCGGGAAATGTTGCACCTACAAATCCTTCCCATTCGCGGTCGGCAGCACCGGTGAGGGTATCGGTGCTTGCACCCGGTTCCACATCGGTCATCTTCTCGACACCGGCCGCCACGACAATGTCTTCCATGCCACTTGCAACGGCAATCACAGCCTGGCGGAAGGCAAGACCCCCCGAGGCGCAGGCAGCTTCAACCCTTGTCGAAGGAATATGGTGCGTTGCGAGACCGGCATAGTCGGCAATCAATGCACCGATGTGCTCCTGCTCGATAAACCGCCCTGCACTCATGTTGCCGACATACATGGCATCGATCTTTTCGCCGGAAAGCTGGGCATCCTCAAGGGCAAGCGCTCCCGCTTCAATAAAGAGTTCGCGAAACCCGCTCGACCATTTTTCGCCAAAGGTCGTGCACCCTACACCAATAACTGCAACATCTCTCATAATTGCATCACGATCTTCCCCTTATGGACAGCATACCGCGCATAGTCGAGGTAAACAGGATTTTCCAGCAGCTGCCTGACTCCTGGTGCAGCATCACGCCGGAATTCGTTGGAGAGGATCGTATCCGTGACTTCAATGTCGAATGCATCGCTGCCAGCCCCGGAACCAAATGAGCAGACAAAGATGGTATCCCCCGGTTTTGCGATGTCGAGGGTTGCGGCAAGCCCGATGGGAGATGCTCCCGAGTACGTGTTCCCGAGCGTTGGCACCACGAGGCCCGGTTTAATCTGGTCCGGGGTGAATCCCAGGTTTTTGGCGACCTTTTGGGGGAACTTCGCGTTCGGCTGATGAAAGACTGCATAGGTAAAATCTTTCGGGCACTTGCCGGTCTGCTCAAAAAGGAGCCTGCTTGCTCCTTCGACATGCCTGAAATAGCCCGGATCTCCGGTGAATCTTCCGCCATGCCGTGGATAATTCTGGCCTTCCCGTCGCCAGAAGTCCGGTGTATCGCTCGTGAAGGAGCAGGTTTTGTGGATGACCGCAATGGGGTCGTCTCTCCCAATCAGGAAAGCGGCACCGCCGGCTGCGGCAGTGTATTCCAGGGCATCGCTTGGTGCACCCTGGGACACATCGGATCCGATGGCAAGACCGTACGTAATCATCCCGCTTTTGGCAAGTCCCATACAGGTCTGGATCGCCGCTGTACCTGCCTTGCAGGCAAACTCATAATCCGCTGCCGTCATATCGGGCGTTGCCCCAATTGCCTCACCTACGGTACAGGCAGTGGGTTTCACCGCATAGGGATGGGATTCGCTGCCTACGTACACCGCGCCGATGTCCTTTGGATCAATTGTCCTGCGGAGCAACGCATTACGTGCCGCTTCAACCGCAATAGTCGCTGCATCCTCGTCAAGGTCGGGGACAGACTTCTCAAAAACGCCCAGTCCCCCGGATATATCTGAAGCATTTGCGCCCCAGACTTTTGCAATCTCTTCGACCTTAATCCGGTATCTCGGTATATACACACCGTAGGTAATGATGCCTACCATTCTTTTTCCCTCAATGTACTGACAATTTTGTCGATTTCCATGCTCGTGCACATCACCGTGATGCGGTCCCGTTCTGCCATCTTTTCTACTATCGGGTGAACATCTGCAGCTTCTATTCCCTGCAGCACCACACATCTGGGCTTGAACGGAGTAACACGGATTGCAACCATCGGTGATTTCCCGGTTGAAACGTTGGTGAAAATTACTGCCCTCTCTGTGCTCCAGCCATAGATACGGTTGAATTCATCAGATGAGAGCTGCATAATTGCATTCAGGCTGTTCACCACCGTATACCCAAAAAGAACCTGGTCCAGAGATCCACAGATGAGCGTGCACCCGATAGCTTCGGAGAAATCCTTGAGCGGGACCGCCGTAGCATACTCGTGGATATCGTAGATCACGTCGTCCTCTACACTGGAAAAGAGCATGGTTGAAAATTTCTGGATATGTCTGCCGTCAGTTTCCTCGTCAATAGCGAGAAGTGTGTCGACAATTTTGCCGACAACGGCAGTACCGGGGCTTTTTCTTCTTCCGCTTTCATAGTCGCTGATAACTGATGGAGATACTCCGAGACGGTCTGAAAGGACACCCGGGGCGATCTCGAAGTTCATCCGCCACTTTTTCAGTGCATGCCCTGGTGAATCCGACAGGGTAATCTCGCCTGCCATTTTCTCAGCAAGCTGGTTACGCAATCCGGATTTCATGCTCAATACAAAGAACCTGTGGCATTATATAACTAACGAACATGCATTCGACATTGAACGAATCCCGACGAAGAGTGTCCGAAGAGCAACCCATAAATAATAAGCACCTCAATTTTGATAAGCATGATTCCCGCTGAAGATCTCCAGTGTCTCAAGGTAATTGCATTGCGCGGTGGTTGCAAGAACCCGGTCTTTGTTTCATCCCAGACAATAGGCGAGATGCTTGCATGCAGCCAGCAGACAGCATCCCGCAGGCTCAAGGGACTCGAATCCCGGGGTCTTATCACGCGTACCATTGCCGCTGACGGACAACATGTTACTATTACCAGCAATGGAGAGGAGGAGCTGCGGAAGGAGTACCAGGATCTTTGCCGGATTTTTTCTGAGTGCGATAAAGGATACATATTATCCGGTACTGTTGTCAGCGGAATTGGCGAAGGAAAATATTACATGAGCCTTGAACCCTATAAGCAGCAGTTCAGGACGCACCTTGGGTTTGAGCCGTACCCGGGAACGCTCAATATACGTCTTCCCTCATCCGTTCTTCCGGTACGTAAGAAGATCGACAGTCTTGGCTGGATCAGGATTAAAGGCTTTTCCACCGATGGCAGAACGTTTGGTGATGCAAAGTGTCTCCCGTGCCGTATTGGAGACGTTCCCTGCGGGATCGTCGTACCCGGCAGGACGCATTATCCGGAAGATATTATTGAGGTGATCGCACCTGTTGCACTGCGCCGGAAATTCGGGGTTGAAGATACGGATACCGTGACTGTCGAGGTGGGGCAGTGATAGACGAAGCACTGGCTGCATTGCGGGAAGGGAAGTTTATCCTGCTCTATGACTTTGATGACCGTGAAGGAGAGACAGATTTTGCCATACGGTCTGATGCTGTTACGCCCCGGGATATCGTGCGGATGCGTAAGGATGGCGGAGGTTTGATCTGCACAGCAGTTCATCCTGTTGCAGCCCAGCGCCTCGGCCTGCCATTTGCCAGCGATGCACTTCGGGCGATAGCCGTGGCAGAGCGCGAGGGGGACATTCCCTATGACAGGAAGAATCACTCCTCCTTTTCGCTTTGGGTGAACCACCGCAACACGTTCACGGGGATAACAGACAGGGACCGGACGCTGACAGTTAACGCGATTGCTGAACAGGTTAAACGGGCCCTTAATGGAGGTGGCGTGAGTTTCCATGATGTTTTCCGCACTCCTGGTCATATGGCGCTCCTGCGTGCGGCTGACGGGTTGCTCGACCAGAGGAAAGGTCAGACCGAGCTCTCGATAGCTATGGCACAGATGGCGGGTATTACGCCGGCGATCACCATCTGCGAGATGCTGGACGATGAATCCGGTTACGCGCTGTCAAAAGAGGATGCCCGTCTCTATGCACGTAAACACAAACTGGTTTTTGTGGAAGGTAATGAAGTGATGGAGCGGTGGCAGGCACAGGCACACCGCTAAAATCCCCTCATTTTCCAAGATCACTTTTTTGCCAGTTTCTTTACGGTCTCTTCAGGCAGCATCCTGGCAATGCTCATTTTTGTCGGACAGCGCCCGAGTTTCAGACCCAGTTTTTTTGCCTCATCCTTGAGTACCTTCGTATCAAGATCCTTGATGAGTTCACCCAGTTCCTTGTGCTCCATAGGGATCGGAGATTGATTAGCAGGGAGAAAAATAAGGTTAACTATTGAAAAAAATGTTAGATCCTGATCTGGGCCAGGGCGTCGTAAGCAGTTTTCCGGAATGCATTGACATCGATTGAGGGATAGTGTTCTTTGGCTTTTACGATATCCGGCCCGGTACCGGCAGGTACCTTTTCGATCCTGTCGAGGGTCCGTGCAGCAGTATCCAGTACCCAGAGATCCCGTGTCTCTTTGTCAACTATCGTGATGGACTCTACCCTGACGGATACCAGAAATGCTCCGTCTGGTGTCTGGTACAGATTGGGTTTTCCAACAACGGCAACAAACGCCGGAGTATCGATTTTTGCAAGCTGCTGCATCGCCTCGGGCTGGTAACTGCCGGCCANNGCTGCATCGCCTCGGGCTGGTAACTACCCGCCATCACAAAGAATGTACCGGAAGGATCAACAACCCTGCCGCGATAGAATATATTCTGATCTCCCTGCCGCTGCTTTTCCGTCAGAGTGCCAACCAGAAAAACCCGGTTACAACGCTCGCCGGTCGGGAGCAGGACAAACGTCGGACTTTTCTCATCTTCGCCATCCTTAAACTGGTACCTGCACTCGCGGAGCTCTGCTGCAAAGACCCTTCGCGCCGGTTCGCGCTCAAACGCGCCTTCCCTTCGTCCCAGGTCACGTGAATTTGTGCTCATAATGCACTCCCTGCCCTGTTAAGGAGCGCCGTATGCTCTCCTTTGTCAAAGGTTAAGCGTTCGCATGT
>DADT01000022.1 GCA_002495065.1 Methanoregula sp. UBA471
CAACCTTTGTGGAAGTCTGCAGCGACAAAGGTGCCAGCCTTCTGAGCGGTGCGGTAAAATCCGGGGTCCTCGCTACCGAGGCAGCCAACCCCAAGGGTCTGGAGATCCGCGGCAAAGTCGAGGGAGCCATGCTCAAGCTCGGCGAAAAATGGAGGAAAAAAGATTTTGCCGCCCTCGGGGCAAACATGTGGGAGACAATAAACAAAGAGACCGCACGGTGCATCAAGTGTTATTCATGCATTGAAAACTGCCCGGTCTGTTTCACCACTCCAGAAGCACTGATGAAAGGTTCCCTGATGGTAAAACCAGGAGAACTCCCCCCGAACCCGATGTTCCATATGAGACGGTTTGCTCATATCTCGGACACCTGTGTCAACTGTGGCCAGTGCGAGGAACTTTGCCCGGCAGATATACCTCTTGCACTCTTCTCGCACGCTATCCGTGTTGAAGGAGATGCTGCTTACGAGCCCAAACTGGGGAAAGTCACCTATACCAATTAAATTTTTGTGCAATCGTGGTTCAAAAAAGGTATGTGCACATCGAAGGATGAACGAGGATTTCAATCAATCCAGGTAATTGATAATTCTGATAAGGAGATGAATGTTAGATGAAACCAGATGATGCAAAGAAGATCATTTCAACTGCAGTCGACAGGGAAGTCGAGGCATACACATTTTACCGCACCATATCCGACAAGGTAAAAGACCCGGCACTGAAGAAACTCTTTGATGAGCTTGCTGGTGAGGAGAAACAGCACCGGGAGTTTTTACAGGGAATGCTCACCAAGGACGTCGCCAAAATGAACTTTGATGTAAAGAAGGATTACAAAGTGGTGAACGCCATGCCGAGCCCTCCCCTTTCGGCCGACATGAAACCGCTCGATGGCCTCGTTGTCGCGATCAAGAAGGAACTCGAAGCGATGCAGATGTACAGCCAGCTTGCCGGGCTCTCCACCGAAACGGAACAGAAATTCCTCTTTACCCAGCTTGCAAACATGGAGAGCGGGCACAAAGCACGGTTGGAGGATCTCTACACCAATATGGCATTCCCTGAAGTCTGGTAAGAAGGTACCTGTTTAGTTCAGGAAATAAACAGATGGTGTAGGGAGAGGTAATCGTTTCCGGGAAAGCATGCATCAGGACCTTCTTTGCCTTTTGTCCTGATCGCATCCCTGCCTCTTTCTCTCACATAAAATTATTTTTTATAATGCATGACGATCCTTTTTTTTTATCGAAACAATGAACACATTTTATTCATGAAAAGTATGGTATATAGTGCCCCGGTAGTTTTACGCTGCATGGTGGCTCCTCCTCGGAAAGAAGATGGCGTATTGGTTCACTGAAATCGGTCCGGACACCCTGTGAGAAATCAGCCCTGGCTATGCACAGGTTTGCCGGAATCTGAAAGTATTACCGGGATGAATCTAACGTATAGAATAATTCAAAAATAATATATATTTTCATTCATGAATACTTATGTTCGACTATGCCGGTTCTCGATAGTGAAAAAGTAGATCGGTTAAAACAGATCCTTAAGTGGCATCCGCGTGGTATTACAATATCAGATCTTGCCGCCAAAATGGATATGAACCGGAATCTGGTAGCAAAATATCTGGACATGCTCCTGATCTCCGGTCAGGTAGATATGGAGGTTGTCGGAGCCGCCAAGGTATATTTCCTCTCCCGGCGGGTTCCCATCTCATCAATGCTGGAATTCTCTTCTGATATGGTAATACTTCTTGACCGTGAGCAAAAAATTGTCCAGGTCAACGATCCTCTTCTCAGGATACTCAAAGAAAAAAAGGAGGCACTGGTTGGGAGACATATCAGTGATATAGATAATCCTTTTTTCAGGTCTGTTCCCATTATCGGGCCTTCAAAAGACACAGATGCCCTCGGACAGGTTCGCGAGATGGTCTGCACGCTTGAGGGAAAGAAACACCACTTTCGCGTGAAACAGTTACAGACCGCATTCGAAGATGGTAATCAGGGGATCACCCTGATCATTGAAGATATCTCCGCCCAGGTTATGTACCAGGAAATGCTGGAATTAAACGAAGCCCGCTATCGCGGTATCGTAGAGGACCAGACCGAATTTATTACGCGTTTCCTGCCTGATGGAAAACTTATTTTTGTGAATGATGCGTATGCCCGTTATCTCGGGAAGAGTAAAGAGGAGCTCCTTGGCGGGCCACATATCCCTCATCTCGGTGCGGACGACATACCGGCAGTAAGCAGGACCATCCGGTCCCTGAGCAAAGAAAATTTGGCTGTCACCTTTGAATGCCGGATCCATCATGATTGCGGGAAAGACCGCTGGAACCTGTGGACGGTGCGGGTGCTGTTCGATGATGAAAACAAGCCTGTTGAATATCAGGGCATCGGCCACGACAACACAGAGAAACGTGAGGCTGCAGCGAGGATTAACCAGTATATCAAGGATATGGAATTCCTCTCCCGCAAAGCGCAGGAGTTTGTTGAGGTGCCTCTTGAGGTAGACCTTTACCAGTTGATTGGGGAAGGACTTTCTGAATTACTTCCCAGTGCATTAATCGGTGTAAATTTATTTGATCTGAGGTCCGAAAGTTTTATCGCTAAGGCATTTTTACCAGACAAGGATCACAACCTCCTCAACACCTTCCTCGGCAGGGAATTCATGGGATTTGAGTTTCCCCTTAGTGCGCTCCCCCAGACAATAAGGACCTTTGTATATGATGAACTCCTGAAAGGAAAATTATTTCATAGCAATGAAAGTCTTTACACCTTTTTTTTCCGGCAGATTCCCGAAGATACATGCGAGAGTATCAGAAAAACCCTCAATCTTGGGGACAGGCATTATGCAATAGGCCTTGTCAGACACGGGGTACTCTTTGGTGGGGTGAATTTTACCCTGCGGGAGGGTGAGACCCCCCGTAACCCCCAGCTTATCGAGACATTTATCCATCAGGCATCTGTTATTTTACACCGGAGGCGAACCGAAGAATCACTCAAGAGGAGTGAGGACCGATACAAGGGTATTGTCGAAGACCAGACTGAATGTATTGTCAGGTTTCAGCCGGACTGGACAATCACCTTTGCAAATGGCTCTTTCTGCAGGTACTTCCAGAAAAATCTACAGGAATTAATTGGCAGGCCGATTTTTTCCCTCATCGGAAATGATGGCCTGACCTCACTGGCCTATGAGCGGATGAAATCCCTCACTGCACAGAATCCCGTAAATTCTTATGAGTATCGCGACCTTGATCCGTCAGGTAGCATCAGGTGGTCAATCTGGACAACCCGGGCAATCTTAGATGAAAATGGGACACTGATCGAATACCAGTCTGTTGGCCGGGATGTTACAGACCAAAAAGAGGCGGAAGCAAAGATCCGGCAATACATTGCAGACAGGGAATTTCTGACGCAGACTGCGCTTGGGTTTATGAACCTGAGAGATGATGAGAACCTGTATCAGTATATTGCAGATCAGTTGTACTCTCTCATTCCTGGTCAGATAGTTGCGATAAGTTCAATCAATCCGTCTGAAAGAACGGTAACCCTCCAGAGCATTGCGGGCTTAGATAAATCTGTCTTCGAGGAATTCAGAAATCTTGGGGTATTTCTCTTTGGAAAATCATTCTCTCTTGATAAAGATCCTGATGTTGAAACCATCCTTAAAACGAAATATCTGACCCCGGGACCCGCTCTCTACAATCTTTTATTCAGGGAATTTCCTCAGGAGGTGTGCCTCCAGCTCGGGAACCGGATAGGATTTGGGAAAAGTTACGTGATGGGATTTGTCCATGAGGGGACAATATTTGGCAGTGCCATAATCATCCTGCGACCAGGACAGGAATTAAAAAACAGGGAGATTCTGGAATTATTCCTCAACCAGGCTTCCATTGCATTGCTTCATAAGTACGCCCGGCAGGAGTTGAGAGGTAGTGAAAAAATATACCGCAGTGTTATCGAGAATATTCAGGATGTGTTTTATCGTTCCGATGCCGCAGGGAATCTTATCATGGCAAGTCCAAGCTGGGCAAAAATACTCGGGTACGCTTCTCTTGAAAACTGTATCGGATATAATATCGCTGAAAAATTCTGGTTTGCGCCGGAACGCCGTAAAGAATTTCTTAATGCCATAAACAGGAATGGGTCTGTCAGTGATTATGAGGTTGTTTTAAAATGCAGGAATGGTTCACCCCTGTATGTATCAACCAACAGTCACCTCTATTATGATGATGCCGGTTCGTTGCTTGGAGTTGAGGGGATCTTCCGCGATATCAGCGAACGCCGGACTGCGGCTGAAAAAATACGGGATACACTGTCCCAGATAGAGTTTTTTTCCCGGAAACTGGAGGAATTCATCGAGCTACCACCGGATGCTGATATTTATTATGCTATCGGGCAGGGTCTCAAAGAATTTTTACCAGACAGCATGATTATTGTCAATAACTATGATCGCGATAATGGAAAACTAACCGTTAAAGCCCTTGTTGGTGATAAAGCACGGGCAACCGCACTGAAATACTTACAGAGCGATCTGACGGGTATTTCATTTCAGGTAGATGTGCCTGTCCCGGAAGATATTCAGGCTGGTAAAATATACCCTGTCAGGGGAAATTTCTATTCTGTTTTATTACGGAATTTTTCTCAGGATATCAGTACCGCGATTATGCAGGACCTGGACCTTGGGAATATTTACTATATCGGCCTTGTTTATGGAGGGTCCTTTCTTGGTAATGTCACCTTTGGTCTGCCAAAAGGACAGAAACTGGAGAAGATACCCTTTATCGAACTCTATGGAAGGGCAGCTTCGATCGTCCTCCAGCGCAAGATTGCCGAAGAGTCCCTCAAAGAGAGTCGGGAGATATTCTCGAATGTTGCTACGTATGCACCTGTCCCCATAGCAATTATTGAAGCCGATGGCAGGTATCAGTTTGTAAATCAGAAATTTACTGAGGTTTTCGGATACGACCTCCATGACTTTACAAAAGGAAAAGAGTGGTTCTCTCTCGCATACCCGGATCCGGAATACCGCAGACAAGTCATTGATTCATGGAAATCAGATCTCAGGACATCAACGTCAGGCCAGCAAAGGCCGGAAATATTTACTGTACGGTGCAAAAACGGTCTTGACCGGGAGATCCTGTTCCGCCCTGTCTCTCTGAGCGACGGCAAAGAGTGCGTGGTTTACGAGGATGTCACGGAACAGCATAAAACTGAAGAAATACAGAGACTGCTTTCCTCAATTGTAGAAACATCCCGGGATGCAATTATCAGTAAAAAAACCGATGGGACCATTATTACCTGGAACAAGGCAGCAGAGCAGCTGTATGGATATACAAAAGACGAGATGATCGGGCGCAATATATCGATGATTATTCCTCAGGAACAGCTCGGGGAAATGAATGAGATAATCAGCAGGATCAAAAAAGGCGGTTCTGTGAATAACTTTGAAACACTCCGCGTCCGCAAGGATGGCAAAATCATCGATGTTGCCATAACTATATCCCCCATCACCAATGAGGCCGGGATTGTAATCGGGGCTTCCACTATCGGAAGGGATATTTCATTTAAAAAATCTGAAGAGCGTTTAATGGAGAGCGAGGAGAAATACCGCACTGTCGTTGAAAATATGAAAATCGGGATGTACAGGAGTACCGGAGATCCGAAGGGCAGATTTGTATGGGGAAATACCTCGCTTCTGGATATTTTAGGATACCCTTCATTCAATACCCTGAGCCAGATTGATGTAGCCGATCTTTTTGCCGAACCAGGGGGGAGAGAAATGCTCCTTGCAGATTTAAGGCAGTCAGGGTTTGTGATGAACCGGGAGATATATCTGAGACGGGCAGACGGAAGCCGGATCTGTGTCCGTGTCACCGCCCTTGCCAGGTATAATCTGGCTGGAGATATCGAATTTATCAACGGAACTGTTGAGGATATCACCGAACATAAAAAGGATGCAGTGCACCTTCAGCTGCTCCGGCAGGAACTGCTTGACATAATTGAATTTTTCCCGGACCCTGCTTTCCTCATCGATCAACACCGTCAGGTGTTTGCCTGGAATTCCGCTATGGAACACCTGACAGGTGTCAGCAGGAATGAGGTTGTCGGGAGTTCCCGATATGATCGTGCATTCGCAACGAATGGTACTCCACAGCCTGTGCTTATCGATCTTCTTGAAGCGCCTGATGATGAGATTGGGAACGCGTATTTGCCTGTAACCCGTGAAGGAAGCTCACTTATAGCAGAAGGTTTCATTTCCTCGTTCTATTCGGGACGGGGTGCCTATGTATGGATGAAGGCATCACCGCTGTATGATCCCGCAGGTAATAAAATCGGAGCAATTGAGATTATCCGCGACATATCAAAATTGAAGGAAACCGGGGGATCGCTGCACTATGCAACTGTAGCTGGTTCGGATGCACGTGAAAAGTGGTCAATGCCGGCAGAAGCGAACCATGGATTTCCCGATCAGGGCATGATTGACACCCCGGGCATCTTAAGTCCCCTCTACCTCTCCCAGGCGCTAAAAACGGCGCAGGATTATATCGCCATTCTCGATAAATCGGGTAAGTGTCTCTGGGCAAATGATTCACTCGTTCATGCCGTAAAAGCAGAAAACAGCAGTGATCTTGCTGGCAAGAGCCTTGCACTCTTTATTGCACCGGAGTTCCGGAAGCTTGCGCTGAACTGCCTTACGGATGCCAGGAAAAACGGGCATAAAATCATACCCCTCATGATGCTTTCATCCTCCGGTAGGATCCCCATTGAAGCGAGCATTTCTTCGATTATGGCAAAGAACGGTAACTTTTTTGGTTTTTTTACCGTAGCACGAAATGTCGAGCGGGAAAAAGTCGAGAGACCCAGATAGTATTCTGATTGTTTTTCCACCGGAGACCCGGATAAAAGTCTTCACCTGTCGGGGCTGCATTCATGACCTTATAAGAACTCAGGAGTTGTGCTCCCCCTGGATACACGCTCCTGGAATTAAATGCGGAAGTTTTTGTCATGAAAATAAATTAAACAGATGTGAGTAATGGAATGTTTATTCTTCATAATTATTTGCGATGAACCCCGCCGCCCCCGACGGGGCGCCCCCGCGGCGGATCAGTTTCTAAAACGTATAGCTGTAAACACCTCACTGCCTCGCCGTGCCTCGGAGAGGCCCTGAGGCGGGGAGCCCTCATAAAATTATAAGGTTTAATGATTTTCATGGTTCGGGAAGTGCCAATTCCGTTGCGATGACCTGCGCCGCCCCAAAAAGGGACGCCCCCGTGGCGTTCAATGAGCTGAAAACTCCGATCCTGGCCTCCCAATAACCTGTTGCGAGTGCCAGTCGAAGCTTCACAATTTTTCATGGTTGAGTGAGAACCCTTCATGTTCATGCCCGTTTCTCAGGATTGAACTATCTGATAAAAATCACGGCTTATCAGTATCACAAACGATATGAACAGGGGATTATATAAATGTAAGAATGGAACGTAATCCGTTACCCGACCTCCTGCCCGTCTCCAGATTTGATCAGTTCCTCGGACATGCTTTATCCGAAATAACCGGTGAAGAAATTTCCGTATATTCTGTTGCTGAAAATCGCGATCTGATTTCCTGTATTTCCCGGAAACTTGCCCACGATACAGGTCTTGACTCATGTGATATTGCTCAATGGATTTCAAGGTCATTAAAACAATACTGGGCAGAAACCGAACTTACTCAAGGGTAGCAGGGTAACTTATTTTTCGGTTCACCGGAAAAAACTGAAATGGGATTTTTTCCGTGTATATATAAAATACTTAATTTCTTATGAAAAATATTAAAAAAATTTGTTTAATATTGATTGAAAATTTTAAATTAGTTTTTTACTAAAAAAATAATTATGATAAGCGATTTTGTTCAGGCCAGCTGGTATCTGTCCTCTTTGCGCTGAATGAATCCCTCGGATTCAAGAGTCCGGAGAATTCCTGCAACCCGATAACTATCTTCATGAAGACGGACTATTAATTCATCCTCTTCAAGGGAATGTTCCGTCAGTAATATCTTCAGGATAATCCCGCGGATTTTCCGGTCGGAGCCCTCGAACGGGGATTGTTTTGTATAGTGAGCACTTCGCCGGTTGGGATTTACGACCGTTTTTTTGAGCACCGAGCCAAGATCCATGAGCGCCCAGTACCAGGTGCGGGGATCAGGGTGATACAAAGTCTGCTCAACAAGAGGAAGGATCTCTGCGTCACTGACAGTCGGTGACCCTGGAAAGAAAAAATGGATAAAGACCCTCCGGATATTGGTCTCGATGAAAACAACGGGCATACTGAACGCAAACGCCCCGATGGACGAAGCGGTTGCCCTGCCAATCCCGGGGAATGTTGAAAGGATATCAATATCGGCTGGAAGCCGCCCGTGATACTCTCTCATAACTCTTTCAGCACATTTCTGCAATGAAATTGCTCTGCGGTTGTAGCCCATTCCCTGCCAGACAGAAAGAATATCCTCCAGGGAGGCATTTGCAAGTGCTGCAAAGTCAGGGAATGCTCTGATGAATTCCGGAAATTTTAAGGCAACACGTTCAACCTGGGTCTGCTGGAGCATAATTTCAGAGACAAGGATCTGGTAGGGATCAGAAGTATGTCTCCAGGCCAGATCACGGCCATGCTCTTTGTAATACAGAAGGACCATCTGCTGAAAGTCCTGAATTCCAGGACAGGATCTGCCGTCCCTGAAAATTTCAGACCCAGTAGTGTCGATTGTTTTCTCTTCAGATTGTCTCTTTTCTGAATGTTTCATGGATCATCGTCCTGGTCAAAGAAATGCTTTTTAACCTTTTTTCTGCAGCATGACAATGGAACCGGATGATAAATGGAACGTTACCGGGAAACTCGGGTGGCCGGATATTCATGGTTATTCAGGTGCGCTTAAACATCGCATCAAGGTCTGAACGGGTGTACCTCACTATCGTGGGTCTCCCGTGAGGACACGTGAATGGATTTTTCGCCGACCGTAACTGCTGAATGAGTCGCTGACATTGTTCCATGGTACAGATCGTCCCGGCCTTAATAGCCCCCCGGCATGCAATGATCCGGGTAATTCTTTCTCTGTTGTTTACCGTACCTGCGGGTCCCTCACTGACAAGATCATGAATCATTTCCTCAATAATTGTCATATCTTCAGGTTTACCCAGTACCACCGGGATAGCCCTGACAAGAAATGTTTCTTTTCCAAACTCCTCAAGAATCAGGCCTGCCTGCGCAAGTGCAGGTATGAGATCCCTGAGAACAGCGGCTTCACGCACTGACCTGTGCAGGATGAACGGCACGATCAGTTCCTGGGAACAGTGATCACCCGAAATGCGGGCATTGACGAGTTCGTAAAGAATACGTTCATGTACCGCATGCTGGTCGATAATCACAAGATCGCCGGTTTCTGTTGTAGCCAGGATGTAGATCCCCCCGAACTGACCGATTACATCCAGGACCGGAAGTCTGGTCTCAAGCGGTACACTGCCGGTAGCAAGTTCAGTCTGCCGAAGCTGGCGATCGGTACCGAGGGTACCCGCATGTGTGGTTTTACTGACCCCGTAAGGAGCAGGTGTGCCCGGATCATATGCATGGACGGTATCCGGCCCTGGTCCTTCTCCTGATGCACCAGGGTATGGTCGTGAAGGAGCTACAATGCCCGGGATCAGGTCATGCTGAAGTAATACATTATTCACAGCTTCTGTCACAGAAGAGGCAATCTCTTTTTCATGGGAGAGGCGCACCAGTTTTTTTGCCGGGTGCACATTTACATCAACAAGATGAGGATCAATCGTCAGGGAAAGGAACGCGATCGGAAACCGGTCTTTGGGAAGCAGGTTGCCGTAACCCTGTATCACTGCCCCGCTGATTGTTTTTGACGATACATACCGCTGGTTGATGAACACCATTATCCGGGATGTGTCCTTTCGGGTGAGTGCCGGACGTGAAATATACCCGGAAATCTTCACGAGAGGGAACGACACATCCACCGGGATAAGTTCCTTTACCGTGGGACTTCCAAATATCCGCGCAATTGTATCGAGAATATTTGAGGATCGGTCCGTTATGATCTTGCTGTTCCGATCAGTAACAACCCGAAAGGAAATATCAGGATGCGTAAGGCAGATCCCTTCGAGCAGGGAATAAATATATGCAAGCTCAGTGTTCCTGCTCTTCTGGAACTTTTTTCGGGCCGGGGTATTAAAAAAAAGATCCTGGACCTGAATGCTGGTTCCCTGAGGCACACCGATATCGCATGTCTGAAGTATTTTCCCACCCTCGGCAATAACTTTTACACCGGCAATAATTCCCGGTTCACGGGATCGTGTTGTCAGGGTGACCCGGGCAACTGCGGCAATGCTGGCAAGGGCCTCTCCGCGGAATCCGAGGGTGTGTATTGTGTTGAGATCCTCTATCCGGAGAATCTTGCTTGTCGCATGGGGGGTGAAGGCAAGCACCGCGTCTGAAGGTGACATCCCACATCCATCATCAGTAACCTGTATGCTCCCGATTCCTTCTGCCGATGTGGTAATATCGATACGGATAGAACGGGCACCGGCATCAATAGCATTTTCTACCAGTTCCTTTACAACAGATGCGGGGCGCTCAACTACCTCCCCTGCAGCGATCTTGTTGACCGTCGCCTGATCAAGGATATGAATGGCAGAACCGGTGTTTTGTACTGTCATGATTGTTTTTCCCTGCTCTCCAGCATCTTCTGGAGCTCAGTAATTTTCACAAGAGCCTGCATGGGGGTTATCTCATCGGTATTGATACGGGCAAGGTGATCGAGTACCGGGTCGGGCAGCGGCTTTTTTATGGAGTCCTCGTTATCGACAAGCAGGATCTGCGTGTAACGTTGCGGACGGGTACCCGCAGGGACATCACGGTTCATTGTTTCGTTCAGGATAGCATCAGCACGATCAGTCACTTTTTTTGGAATACCGGCAAGACGGGCTACATGAATTCCGTAACTCTTATCGGTTGCGCCACAGATGAGCTTTCGCAGGAAGATGACTTCATTATTGGTATCTTTTACTGCAAAATGGTAATTTTTCACCCGTTTTAATGAGCCCTCCACGTCAACAAGTTCGTGAAAGTGTGTGGCGAACAGTGTTTTTGGGCCGGCACCGGCCCGCCCGTGCAGGTATTCGAGAACTGCTTTTGCAATCGAATGCCCGTCTGCCGTACTTGTCCCTCTCCCAATCTCATCAAGGATTACAAGACTCCTTACCGTTACATTGTTGAGGATATTTGCCAGCTCAAGCATCTCAACAAAAAAAGTACTCTGCCCGCTGGCGAGATCGTCAAAGGCGCCGACACGGGTGAATATGCGGTCAAGTACGCCGATACTTGCATATCGTGCGGGGACATAACACCCAGCCTGTGCCATGATGCAGATCAGTGCCACTGCCCGCATATACGTGGACTTACCCGCCATGTTGGCACCGGTGATAATCATCACCTGTGTTCCTGAACTTGCAAGCTCTGTGTCGTTTGGCACAAAAACTCCCGACACCCCCTGTTCCACGACCGGGTGACGCCCGTCACGGATGATAATCGCATCACTCCGGTTCAGCTGGGGGCGGACATAATCATGCACCTGTGCTATTTCGGCAAGGGATGCCGACACATCGAGGACCGATATTCCCCTGGCAGTTGCCTGAAGATCCGGAATAGCCGTCCTGAGTATTTCGATAATACCTGCATAGAGTTCACGCTCAAGTGCAAGGATTCGCTCGTCGGCGTTAGTGATGAGGGTTTCCTTTTCCTGCAATTCGGGAAGAGAATAGCGCTCGCCGGTTGCCGTTGTCTGGCGGCGCTGATAATGGGGTGGTACGAGATGAAGATTTGGCTTTGTTATATCGATGTAATAACCGAAGATCCTGTTATACCCGATCTTGAGTGATTTTATCCCGGTCTTCTGCCGCTCAGTATCCTGGAGTCTGATGATCCAGTCCTTCCCTGTATGCAGTACTCCCTTGAGGGAATCCAGTTCTTTTGAATAGCCGGGCCGTATAATCCCTCCGTTTCGCGCTATGGCGGGGGGATCATCAATGATTGCATTCCCTATAGTACCGATTAAATCCGGAAAATCCCGGAGATCTTCCAGAGCGCCGGCAATAGGGGATGGGATCTCATCGCTGTCAGATTCCTGCAGAATGGTCCTGATTTGCGGGAGAACTTCGAGTGAGGCTGCAAGCGCGACAAGGTCACGGGGGCCTGCATTTCCGTATGCAATCCGTCCTGCAATTCTCTCAATGTCTGCGCACCGGGAAAGAAGGGTCCTGAGTTCAAGACGCCTGGGGGTACTTGCGATCAAAAAACTGATCGCGTCCAGCCGTTTATTTATTTCATCGGGATCGGTCAAAGGACGGGAAAGCCGGTTCACCAGCATCCGGCTTCCCATCGGTGTTTTTGTCAGGTCCAGACAGGAAAAAAGAGTAGCACCCCGTGGATCGAGGCGGATATTTTCTTTCACTTCAAGGTTACGCAGCGTGATAGCATCAAGGATGAGGCCCTGAGACTGGGTGCGCGTGGAGAGGCTCCTGATGTGAGCGAGGGGGGCGTTCTGTGTTTCTTTAGCGTAGGCAAGAGCAGCACCTCCGGCACAAACTGCTGCGGAAAATTCCTCGCACCCGAACCCGGCAAGTGAGGCGACATGGAAATGATCCATGAGGTTCTGGCGGGCCCGCTCTTCAGAAAATCCTTCGTTTCTGAAGAGGGTAACTGCAACACCCCGCTCCCTTATACGGTCTGCAAGACCAGAAGGAACCGCTGAAGGGATGATGCATTCTGCCGGGCGGTACCGGGCTACTTCGGAAAGAATATTTTCGAATACCGGATCGTAATCTGCAGGGACTATAAAAAATTCCCCGGTCGAAATATCAAGAAATGCCATGCCCCATTGCCTGTTTTTCCTGTCGGGGCAGAGGGCGAGGAGGAACGATGGTGCCGATGAGGACAGCATCGCAGAGTCGATTACCGTTCCGGGGGTGATTACCCGCACCAGCTCACGCTTCACGATTCCTTTGGTATTTTTTGTATCGCCAACCTGGTCGACAACGGCTACCTTGTATCCCCTGCCGACAAGCTTTGCGATATACCCATCCGCCGCATGATAGGGTACACCTGCAAGGGGGATCCGGTTATCTCCGCTTTTTGAGCGTGATGTAAGGACAATTTCCAGTTCCCGGGAAATAAGTTCTGCATCCCGTTCAAAGGTCTCGTAAAAATCACCAATTCTGAAAAAAAGGATCGAATCGGGATACTTTTCCTTGATCTCCCGGTACTGCCGCATGACCGGTGTGAGGTGGGCGCTGTTACTGATATCGCCACTGCTATCTGCGGGTGGGTCGGAAGTCATGTACGCAGAAAAATTGCGTTTCCGGATCAATTAATACCGATCTTATCGCCATGACCGGACCGGTCAGGAATTTTTGTGCATATACAGGATGACCAGAGGTGAGGAAATGAGCAGGGCGATAATCCCAAAAGTAAGACCAAGAAAGAAACCGATGCTCACGAGGCGGGTAATCTCCCCAAGAAAATTCACCGCCAGGGGAATTGCACTCCAGAGGATCAGTATTCCTGTACTACTGATAATACAGATCCCGATCGCTGCATTTTTAATATCCTGTATGGATGGTGCGACTGATAGTACAAGCGTCAGCGTGATGTAAAGATACACAAGGAACCAGGGATTGAAAACGACAACAAGATTCTGTTCAAACATTCCTATGATACCTGCTGCGAACAAAAACAGTTCGTCGGTTGAATTTATACCCTGAAGAAAAAGGGGAAATTCGCAGCCGAGATACGTTGAAAAGATCCAGCTGAAACCGGCGAGCACCAGGGGGATGCAGAAAAGCGGGGCAGTACCAATTACCAGATCGCCAAGGTAGGGTATTTTTGGCTGGGAATACGTTACCGACCCCCCCTCTTTTGAAAAAAGAACCACTTTTTTTATTTTCGCTCCCATAATGATACACCCGAAAACATGGCTTAATTCATGAACTGCCACGCCGGGAGCGCGGATCATATAATAAAAAAACCGTATGGGAATTACCTGAGCCCACAGCATGTCTAGTGCCCGGGAAATAAGAATCACCCCGATTCCCATGCCGATGACCATCAGAAACGGGATCACATTCTGGTCCATTTTCGTACCTATGATCTTTGGAAGGCGGTCACAGATAATGCTACCATATCACTTTGCTCATTCTGAAAGTCTCTTATCCTCCCATGCCAATGAGCAGCTATGCCACCGGATAACCGCGTCGTAAATCCATTACCCGCCGCCACAGAACTGCATTATAACCGGCTCATCAATGAAAAGAGCCCGTATCTCCTCCAGCACGCGACCAATCCTGTGGACTGGTATCCCTGGGGAGATGAGGCATTTGAACGTGCCCTGAAAGAGGATAAACCCGTCTTCCTTTCTATTGGTTATGCGACATGTCACTGGTGCCATGTCATGGCGCATGAATCATTTGAAGATGCCGGCGTCGCTGCAATCCTGAATAAGGATTTTGTCTCCATCAAGGTGGACCGCGAAGAACGCCCGGATATTGACAGCGTCTATATGTCAGTCTGCCAGATGATGACCGGACAGGGAGGATGGCCGCTCACTATTATTCTGACCCCGGAAAAAAAGCCGTTTTTTGCAGGGACATACCTGCCAAAGGATGCGCGACATGGTATGCACGGGCTTCTTGAACTGCTTCCCCGTATCACAAAACTCTGGCAGGAGCAGCGCAGCAACCTTACTGCTTCGGCAGATGAGATATCGAATGCTCTTCAGAAGATTCCTGGATCACCCGGTGACAGGTATATGGATGCGTCACTTCTCCAGGACGGGTTCGAAGAGCTTGCAGCACGGTTTGATGAAGCCTATGGTGGCTTTGGCAGTGCCCCAAAATTCCCGACACCGTATACCCTTATATTCCTGTTACGGTTCTGGAAACGAACCGGCACGAAGCGTGCACTTGCCATGGTGGAAAAGACACTCGAAGAAATGCGCAGGGGTGGTATCTGCGACCAGATCGGGGGAGGATTTCACCGGTATTCAACCGATTCCCGCTGGCGGGTGCCGCATTTCGAGAAGATGCTGTACGACCAGGCGCTTCTTGTCATGGCATATACCGAAGCATACCAGGCAACACATAATCCGCAATTCCGGAAAACTGCTGAGGAGATCATCGCATATGTAATCCGCGATCTGAGGTCTCCTGGTGGTGCCTTCTTTTCAGCTGAGGATGCAGACAGTGACGGAATTGAAGGAGCTTTTTACCTGTGGACCATGCACGAAGTCGAGCAGGTACTGGAAAAAGATGATGCTGCGCTCGCTGCGCGATTCTTCAATATCACCCCGTCCGGAAATTATCCTGATTCGACAGACAAACCCGGACAGAATATCCTCTACCAGACACGGTCTTCAGCGCATCCTGATCTATCATTTGAATCATCACACTCACCTGGAGAATCGCGGATTGAATCCATAAAAAAAAGGCTCTTTGTCTCCCGGGCTGCGCGCTCTCGTCCTTCTCTTGACGATAAAATACTTGCTGACTGGAACGGTCTGTTTATTGCTGCACTTGCTCAGGCAGCACGAGTTTTTCGGAATGAAACCTATCTGGCAGCAGCCCGGCTGGCGATGCAGTTTGTCCTGCACCATATGCATGATGAAAAAGGCGATCTCCTGCACCGGTATCGCGATGGTGAGGCTGCGATCCCGGCATTCGGTGACGATTTCGCGTTTATCATCAGGGCATTGATCGAGCTGTATGAATCAACATTCGAACCGTCCTATCTTTCATCAGCGCTCGATTACAACGCACGTTTTCTTTCACATTTTTGGGATGTTCAAAGCGGAGGATTTTTCACGGTACCGGATACTGAAAAAATTGTTCTGGTCCGTAAAAAAGAAATTTACGACGGTGCGACACCATCCTGCAATTCCATCGCATTTGAAAATCTGGTGAGACTGGCTCATCTCACTGGCGATACAGCATTCGGGGAACGGGGATCGGAACTTTCCCGTTATTTTGGTGGAATAGTTCAACAATCTCCATCAGCATTTGCAGGATTCCTGTCAGCTCTCGACAGCGCCATCGGTCCCGTTCAGGATGTTGTAATCAGCGGGAATCGCGAAGCTTCAGACACACAGGCAATGATCAATGCACTGCGGGATCACTACCTTCCCTCAGTGATGGTGCATTTTCTGCCCGCCGATGATTCCCGGACCCGGCTTTTCGCTCTTGTCCCCTTCTTACGCGATCTGCAATCCACCGGGAGCATTTCAACAGCCTTTATCTGTACCGGCCATGCCTGTTCTGTGCCAACGACAGAAACGGAAAAGATGCTGGCATTGTTGGGATGCAAACCCGACAAATAACCGGAGATATCTTCATTTTTCCCTCTTAGTGAAGGGTATAACCTTATGGTAACCACCGGGAATTGCACCCTGTTAACAACTGGGCTTTGTAGAAACTCTGAGTTTTCAACAAATTGTAAAGCACCTGTTTATGGACGGGACCGTGCCTGTCCCCCCGAACCGCCCTGCGTTTTGCGGTTGTGTTGTAGTACCTTCTCTGGAATTATCGCTCCAGAGGGTATGCCACAGCGGCGGGGGGGAGACATTACCCGCCGTAGCCCCCAAAAGCGTTAAGAAAAATATTCTGAAGATTTCCTCTGAAATTGAATTAAACAGATGTGAGGAATGGAATGTTTATTCCACATAAATATTTGCGATGAACCCCGCCGCCCCCGACGGGGCGCCCCCGCGGCGGATCAGTGTCTTTAAGCATATTTGTAAACATCGCACTGCCCCGCCGTGCCTCGGAGAGGCCCAGAGGCGAAGGAGCCCTCATAAAATTGCACATTTAAAGATTTTCAGGTTTGGATGGAACTCCCATTCATGTGTCTTTCTCCTGATCCAAACTTTTCATATATCTTTTCGGCAGTCATTCCTCTATGCAGCGTACTGCGTTTGCAGGAGCCATCACAGCGGCTGGGATGAGGCATTGGTGGTAATCCAGGTGTGATGACGATTTATCAGAGTTGTATCTAAAAAATTTCACGAAAAAATCAGAGCCGAAATATCACGTATCCTTATTAAAAAAAAAACGGTTTGTGAGAAATAAAGGGCATCACCATCCCGACCTCTTTCCCCATCAATGAATATAAAGAACCTTCTTGG
The DNA here is from genome assembly GCA_002495065.1 of Methanoregula sp. UBA471. GTDB lineage: Archaea > Halobacteriota > Methanomicrobia > Methanomicrobiales > Methanospirillaceae > Methanoregula. Next base: position 17,196 of record DADT01000022.1, read on the forward strand.
TGGGATCTTTTTTCCCCCATGAGACCCGGAGAGAAAATAAAACACCAGAATTGAAAAAAAATCAGAGATTTTTCAGAGCGACAAGGTCTTTAACTCCGACCAGCTTCCATACCAGTGAACGCTCTTCTTCAGCGATTGCAGCCGGGGGGTCCTGCGGAGAATGGCCCAGCGCAGCGAGAATATTGCAGGAAAGATTCCTTTCCACAATGAGATCGACGAATTTTTCCCGGATAATCTTTTTCTCGATAGAGTCATGCACCTCTTCAAGGTATCCCTGCAGTGTTACGAACATGTATGACGAGAGGTCTTTTGTATATTTTTCAATTTCAACAGATACATAGGGACTTTTTCGGAAATAATCGATCTTTTTCCCGTATTTTGTCGACAGGAAATAGAGGAATGAACCGTCAAAGACATACAGGAATGGTGCAATATAGGGATATTTTTCACCCTGAAATGCGATCCGGCAGACATAGCCCTTTTCAATGAGCCGATCGTACTCCTGTTTCTCCATCCGGGGGATTTTCAATATGTCCATATACTCACATCATTTGAGTTCCCGATGGTACCAGATAAACTTTATTAATTTTTGTCGAAAAAATAAAAAAGAATAATTATTTCTCTATCCGGTAGCCTGCATTTTTCCATGCGGTCATACCTCCGAGGACATTGGTTACCGCATGATACTGGTTGTTCGCAAGGATGCTTGCTGCAAGGCTCCCCTTAAATCCGGCATCGCAATACACCACAACAGGTTCATTCTTTGGAATTTCACCCAGATGTTGCGGCAGTTCACCGATATATATATGGTGAGCCCCCCGGATATGGCCGACACTGTGCCAGTTTTTGATATCCCTTACATCCAGGATAAACGGGCTTTCTTTTTCCAGCCGTTCCTTTAACTGCCGGACTGAACAGGTCTGGATGGTCCCGATATCCTGCGCGGCTTTGGTCCAGAGGGGAAAGCCCCCGGAGAGTACACCCGCAATGGTATCATACCCCTGCCGGATGAAGTGAGAGAGGACAGCAACAAGATCAAGGTTAAAGTCATCGACGATGATCACCGGTCTCTGGTAATCAAGGAACCAGCCAATGAATGACGGGATACCCTCGCGCCAGATAGAGATGCTGCCTGGAATATGCCCCCCCCCAAAACTGGTAGGTGAGCGGATATCGACGATCTGACACCCGGATTTCCTGAGGCGGTTGACTTCTGCAATGGAAAGTTCTTTCAGATCCGGTAGCCGGTGAAGGATTTGGGCACCTTCGAGGTTATCTCTCTCCATCTGCCGGAAATACGGAGGATAATAGGGGGACTCTGCGGACCGCTGTGAAATGAATGATTCATGGCCCTGTCCCAGCTCCCTGTTTGTCTCTTTTTCATAGCCAACTGTCGTAAAGGGGTGATCGGCGATATCACTTCCGCATATCGACCCGGCCCCATGGGCAGGACACACGATCACACCATCACCGAGAGGCAGAATTTTCTTACTGATACTGTCGTAGATTTTTGCTGCCATCTCAGCCTTGCGTTCCTGTCCGAAAAAGTCGGTCCTTCCGATAGCGCCGGAAAAAAGCGTATCCCCGCAAAATATCATGTACGGCCGGTCTGAAATTTCCCGGTCATACAGTGCGAGGGAGACGCTCTCTTCAGTGTGTCCCGGGGTCTCCAGTACATGGAACTCCAGTGATCCCAACGGGAACCTGTCTCCCTCACGGATTGGATTTCCATACGCAAAAGCCAGCTGAGCACCGTGGTAAATTTCTGCTCCGCACCTCTCTTTAAGTTCCAGGGACCCGATTACATAATCCTCATTCCGGTGCGTCTCGAATATGTGGGTGATGGCCAGTTTATTCCGGCTGGCGATCCGGAGGTATATATCGCAGTCCCTGCGCGGATCGATTACTGCAGCCCTGCCATTAGATCCGATGAGATAGGAATTATGCGAGATACCCTCAGAAACAATCCGTTCGAATAACATCATACCCTCCCTAATCGAGGAATTATACATCCGGGCGGTATATAGGTTATGAAACAGATAAAAAAAAGATGAAACTATCGTTCTATTCCCAACAATAGGAATAATTCAGCAGGATTGGTGTTGTGTCAGCGCAGGATAACCGCCCGCGTATCAGACTGCAGATATGTTCAAGGTTTACCGGAATATAGCCCAGTACTTCCGCACTTACATTGATTCGACGAAACTCGAAATTGATGAACGGGTACATGATGAGATTATTGTTATGATGATGACCGTGGATCACCCAGCCGTCAAATCCTTCCGGGGCATCTGAAGGATCGTGAACGAGACAGAACCGGAAGCCGCCGTGTTCGAGCAGTACCAGGGATGCAGCACCCGGTTCAGGTACATCGTGATTTCCCTGAACAAAATTAATCTTCCCCCTGAGCTTGTTCCGGCAATATCCTGCAGAGGCATCATCACTGCCGTATTGGAGGTCTCCCAGGTAATATACACGGTTTGCAGGGGAGATCGTATAATTCCAGTTTTTTATCAGCACATGATCCATTTCCCCGACATCGGGAAAGAAAAAAGGACGGGAACAGTAACGAATAATATTTGCATGACCAAAATGCAGGTCTGAGATCAGGAATATATCTGCAGGATCTGATAACCTTGGATCCAACAGTTCGAATCCAGCCTTCTGGCGGTAGAGGGCCAGGTTTTTTTGCCACGCCTCATTGTTGTGACTATGATCAGCAAGTATCCAGCGTTTTTCAAGGAGATCATATTCAGCGAGAATTGAATCACCCTGCATAACGGTGATTCTGAGTCCTGCCTCGTCAAGGGTTATTTGGCGGATTTCATATCTGACCCTTTTTGTGATAGCGTGATACAACCGTGAGAGGATCCGTCTGATGAAACCAGGTGGGGTGACGAGTACCCCCTCTCCCTGATTGTGTGTCATGAGCGCCGAAAAAACAGACGACGCACGGTGGAAGTCAAGACGATTTGCCACGGTCACATGGAACCATTTGCTGTCCGGCACAGGGTCCCATGCATTGGTGCTCTGCACGAGAGGGGATAACGCACCCGCTATCGATGCGGTAAGTTTTTTTAAGTCTTCCGAAGGACATACCCTGAATGCGATCACGCTGCCTGACATCCCCTCACGTTTTTCCCAACCGTTGATGGTGAAGGGAACGGGATCGAAGGAAGATGCGACCGTTCCGATAGCATGAAGGAGCTGAGGTATGGTAATCCCCTGATTAAGGATCATAGGCCCGAATAATGTGACATGGGGGTGCTTTTCGATAAAAGACCCGATATCAAACACCCGTTCAATGGTAAAAATTATTTCCCTTATCCGCCATTTTGTCCTGCCAAGACGGATTTCTACAAGATAAGTCTCATCCATTTTCCGCAGCCCGCAATTGTAATTTCTATTGGAAGTCTTCAGGGTTAAATCTTTGATTTATGTTATGGATCGATCCGGTGAGGAGAATATTGTGACAATGTGATGATCATGACCGTTCACGATAGCCGGAATGGAGTCAGGTTCATTCTGTACGATGTAGTCTGTCAATACATTCACGATACCAAAAAAAATTCCCGTCAATGGTGAACGCGATTCTCAATGACCATTCCAACTTCACCGGCAGGTTTGTTCACATCAGGTAAGCCCAAAGGTCTTCACCCCCGGAAACAACAGGTTTGATATATCTTACTCTGAATACGGTCCGGGCGCTCCCTTCCATAGTCTGAATTAAGGTTTTTCATCAGGTAATGCCGGGTAACAGGAATCAGGATGGATGCGGGATTTGGGAATGACAAGTGGGAACGGACTTTTTTACGGATCTGGAAATCCGGATGGCGGTTTATACTCAAAGGCGTCCGGGCGGAAGTGAAGAGAACCGCAGGACCCGACTTATTGCACGGCAGGATGTCCTAAACATCGTTATCACCCGCAAAAAAATGCCAGTTTTCTTTATTAAGCAAGTCGGTTGTAACAACCGGTCCCGAACTGTAAATTATCAAATCCGCTTCACTATTAATGGGGAGGAAATTAAATTCCCGTAATTTTTTCTCGAGCAGGCACCCCCCCAGATAGTCAACAGATATCGATCCCGCCCCTTTCTTTTGCATGAAACGTGAAAACTCCGCAAGAAGCGAGCTGATAATTTCCGCCGACGGTTCGAATAGCATATCCGTAATGTGACACATATTATTTTCAAGAAAATACACAATATACCCGATAATATCGTTCTGTTCGTTTACAAGACAAAAAATTTTATATTCTCTGACGGGGGACTCCATATATCTCCAGTTTAAAAAAACTGAAGTTCTCTCTCCGATAATGGTAAAATGCCGTGAAACGGTATTCCAGAATGCATCAAACCTGTCATCAAAATGGTCAGGGGTAATAACTGAATATTTTAACGGTGTTTTATAACGGTTTTCTTTCGAAAAACCCTTTATAAGAATATCAACTGCCCCTGCAAATATTTTTAATCGTAAAAGGGAATGAAGATGGTTGTTATCCTTGTATTCTGATTTTAAAGGTTTAATGAAATGGGAAAATTTCCCGATTTTTTTATATCCTATTTTCAACAAGATGCCTTTTGAATGTTTGTTTGGAAGACCATAGATAATCCTGAATCCCGTATCAGTGATTTTTGACTGTATCTCCCTTTGTAATGCAAGAGCTGCTATCAGACTCCTATGATGAATATCAACCGCAAAATCACCGGCAATCGCAGCATATACGGGTTCACCTTTCACGAGAATCACTCTTGGAAAAAGTGCAGATGTTCCTATGAAGGTATTTGTCTGTTCATGTTTCGCAAGCCAGCATTGAGCAGTTCCATATGGACACTGAATATAGGCCCACACGTACTTATCTGAAGATGGTTCCTGAAGGTTTTTTATTAATATGGGAAAGATATCATCCTGGTTATTCCGGATATCTGCTTTGATGATAGAATATTTATTCATTGTATTCCTGTTTTCTTCGTACGTATGCAAAGGTTTTACGTATTTTTCGGGGTATTTAATTTTTTAGTAATTATGAACAGCCACGATAGTCCAATCAGGTGACCCGGAGTGAATATTATATGGTGTTCTTGATATAATTAGTTTTAGAGATTGCATTCCGTGTTTTTTAAGCACTTTTTAATATCGTGTTGTCCCCCGGGGAAATTCTTTCCCTTGTGCCCTTTTCCGACAAATACTTACCTTAGCCAGCTCCGGTTGATAAAATGCATTGGCTGGGATAATGATATTAAGATGAGGGTGCTCTTCAATAGCTGATCGATTATATCGTCGATAAACCGGAATCCGGACTAAAGAAAACCATAACCGTTGAAAAAGATTTTTCGCAAAAGAATCCGGCGCTGAACACGAGATTGATAAAATATCGACGCGTTTTCGCATTTTTCTGTTCCACCGCTTGACGATTCGCTACCTGAAAACCCATAATTTCCAAAAACAAATAACCCGGGGTAGTGCTTTATGCGAAAAGACGGAAAAGGAGGATATATATTTCCGTAGCAGTGGCCTTTCAGTTCATAACGGGATGCAGGAATTCGAAAAGAGCCGGGAAATTAAAATAAGATTCCCTCCATACGTACGCATAAAGATTTTTCAATGGAACGATATGACTGAGATGCAAAGTCCTGGAATGAATGCAATACCCCCTCCCCCCAGGTCATGGTCGCGAACCTCGGTGAACCAGTGTCTGTTTGAAGAAATTCCCAGGTACTGGAAGGATAACGACGTCATCACATTTCTTGCCGATCTCGAAATGTATGATACTTCGCTATACGACGATCTCGACATCTGCGAAAAAGAACAGGAACAGAAATTTAAAACATTGTATTTTAAAAAGAGATTCACCCTTTCACGAAGTCTCCTGAAACGTATCCTGCACCCTCTTCTCAGATCTGATAACCCCTCGGATATCCTGCTCGGCAAAGAAAAGAAAGGAAGGGTAATAGTGCACTGCAGACCTGACATCTGGATCTCACTTTCCTACTCGGGTCCCTATATTGCAATCAGCATAGGGAAACAGAAAATTGGTTGCGACATAGAAGTAGTGCGCCCGGTTAAGACCAAAAAAATTGAATCATGTCCTGTTTTTATTAATTACAATTGTTTAAAAGACAGGGATCACTTGCAACGGGTTATCCATGTGTGGACAATTATTGAGTCCTACGCAAAATTATATGATAAAAACCCTTATTCTCTCCTGAATAGCGGTTCTCTTTTCAAAAATGCGAACTTCGTATCGTATGATATTAATAACCATGTGATCTTATCGCTGGCTTCTGAAAAGGTCCAATTCGCCGATACTCTGGTATGGCTCAGCCTTCCCGGCTTGGGAAAAGCACCAAATCTTCCATCGGGAATACCTGAAGATTTCAGGCAAACTCCGGCACTGGTTAATACGGATAAGCGAAAAATGCACAGAGGCTTTGTAGAAACGGGCATGAACGGTAGTTCGCACCCGAACCATGAAAATCATTAAACCCTGTAATTTTATGAGGGCTTCCCGCCTCAGGGCCTCTCCGAGGNNCGGTGTTTACAAATATGCTTACAGGCACAGATCCGCCGCGGGGGCGCCCCGTCGGGGGCGGCGGGGTTCATCGCAAATAATTATGAGGAATAAATATTCCATTACTCATATCGGTTTAATTTAATTTTCATGGGAACCCCTGAGTATTCAACAAATTGTAAAGCATCTGTTTACGGAGGGGGGAGTGCCTGTTCTCCCGAACTGCCCCTTTGTTTTGCGATTGTGTCGTATTACCTTCTCTGGAGTTATCAGGGTGCCACAGCGGCGGGGGCGGAGGCATTACATACCGTTGCCCCAAGGAGCGTTAAGAAAAATATTTTGAGGATTTCTGCTAAGCGCCCAGACATCTTTTATATATTTCGTGAAAAAATAATTTCTTTCAATGCAGCCAAATCCGTCTTATTGGAAGAATTTAAAGGAAATTCGTCAATAAAGAATATTTTTTTAGGAACTTTATAAGAGGGAAGTCTCCTGGTGCAGTGTGCGAGAACCTCCCTGCGGAGGTCATCCTCATTGACGGTTTTGGTGGCCTGGATGACTGCTATCACTGCCTCCCCCATAATTTCATCCGGTATACCAAAGACCACGCACCCTTTGAATTTTTCCAAAGAGAGGATTTCATTTTCAATTTCGTTGGGAGAGACCCGGTACCCTCCGGATTTGATGATATTTTTTGACCTTCCAACAATATAGATAAATCCATCATCATCAACAGTAGCGAGATCGCCGGTAAACAACCAGCCATTTTTCAGTACCGCATCGGTTCCTTCGGGGTCATTATAATACCCTTTCATGATATTATCTCCCTTTGCCACGATCTCACCAATTTCTGAAGGTTTCACAGCCTCCCTGTCATGATTCAGTACTGCAAGTGTGACACCGGGAATCCCTTTCCCGATAGATCCCATTTTTGTAGCAAGTAATTCAGGAGGGAGGTAGGATAATCTGGCGGTAGCTTCCGTTGCACCATACATGACATAAAACTTTTTTTCGGGAAAATGGTCAATAATTATTTTTATAAATCTGTTCGGCAGTTGACCCCCGGCCTGGGTAAAGTATTTCAGACGGGGAAATTCCTGCTGAAGAAACTGTGTTTTATTGATAAGAATCTGGAACGTACTGGGAACGCCGGCAAAACCGGTACACTGATAGGTATCAATATCCCTGATAACCGATCCAAGGAATGGGTTCTGGTTCAGAACAATACTTCCTCCTGCACGCAGGTGAGTGTGCAGCAATGATGCACCATAACAATAGAAAAAGGGGAGTGCAACACACATCCTGTCTGTTTCGTCAAGTCCGAGATACGAAATAATTGAACCGGTATTGGCGATAAGATTTTTATGAGTGAGCATAACGCCTTTTTTTGTACCGGTGCTTCCGGAGGTGAAGATGATAACCGCAATATCGTCATCCTGTGAAGGAGGAAGGTCCAAAAAAAATTCCTTATTACCCCTTTCCTTCAAAATAGCCTCGTTCATGATGCCGATTGGAGAATCTTCAAAATAGTGACAATATTTATTCTGGACAAGAGCACCGGAAAGTGAACTGGTATGAATAATCTCGGAAAGATCAGTCTTGCTGATCCTCGTTTCAACAAGAACCGCGGTATTGCCGCTGTAGATAATCGAAAGGTAACTTATGATAAAAAAAGGGGTGTTATCTGCCATTAAAAGAATTTTTTTCATGCTGCCGTATTGCTGAATGAGGACTGAAGTTAACACCTCTACCTTGTGTACAATCTCAGCATAAGAAAGAGTGCCATGATCACCTAAAATAAATAATTTTTCAGGATCCCGGACTCCTTCGAGGAGATATCTGACAAAATTCATACCTTTTTTATACCTCTGTTATCGATGGTTTTCATATGATTTCACGGGCAGTGTTAAAATTCCTATTGCGTATAATCCTACTTCTCTTTTGTATATGAGGAGATTTAGATACCGGGGATCCCAAAAATTCTGCCATTTTTTCATGACCTTCCCGTGTCAAAATGATACGATTCTCAAATCAGTTCATACGTAAACAGGGGGGGAGATCTGGAGTGCTCTTGCAGCAATTTTTAAACTGTGTATATGCTTATTTGACCATTCTATATGTTCCATATTCAGTTTCGTGCTCTGTTGGACAATCTCTTTGGGGATATCATTTTCATCAGCATACAGAAGCTGGTCCAGAATATCATAAGGTATTCTTAGTGATACTTCCTCATCGGACGTGAAGTGACTCCAGGTGTCCGGACTCGGTGCCCTGGAGATGATCCGTGTATCAATATGTAATAATTCTGCAAGCTTGTAAACCTGCAATTTGTAGCAATTCGCAATAGGTTCCAGATCTACACCGCCATCTCCGTACTTGACGAAAAATCCCGTGAGTAATTCAGTTTTGTTGGTGGTTCCACAGACAGCATAATTCATTTTTTCTGCAAACATGTACTCGACAATCATTCTTGTCCGCTGTTTGACATTCTGAAGGCTGAGAACATTAAAAAACTGTGTCGCAGAAAGTCGTTTTGTACTAATCACTTCACGATTTTTTAACAGTTTAAGCGAAGGGATATTGAGCACTTTTTCAGGGGCTATCATAGGAGGACGGGATAATGAGGTCGTATGAATTGCCGGATCGTATTGAGGGAAAATTTCCCTTATAAGGGCTTCTTTCCTGGAATACACTTCGAATGATTCCAGCATGGGTGTGATGGGAACTTCCTCATAGCGGATTTTCAGCGTCCTGCATAAATCTATCCCAAGTTCCCTGCTTGATGGAGATGACTCTTTTTCCGGCAGGATCAAGCCATAGACCCTGTCAGGACCCAGGGCATCAACAGACAGGGCACTGATAACTGCAGAATCAACCCCCCCGGAAACCCCGATGACAATACCCTCTTTCCTGAACTGATGGCTGACAGTTTCCTTAATAAAAACGGTTAACTTTTCCCTCAGTTCTTCGCTGTTTCTGAGCATCTCCCTTTTAATATCAAACCCGTTTTCAAAAATCCTGGCGGCCATGTAATATCACAAATCCTTCTCAAATCCTTTTACGTTATACTAGAAAAAATATATCACATAATTCAACTTACCCTACAATGACATCTAATACGAAGTGAAACCCTCATGGAAGAGCCACGCAAGGATATACTGGATTTTTTGAAAAAACAAGGATTTCTCAATGAAAAAACCCGATTGCAGGATAACGACTCATTATCAGAAACAGGGGTAATCGATTCAATCACTCTGCTTCAGCTAATTGATTTTCTCGAAGAAAAATATAAGGTCCAGATCCCTGTAGAGATGATAACTCCGGAAAATTTCGACACCCTTGCAGGAATCAGTCAATCGGTTATAAAATTGAAGAATGGGTAAGTGTTTTTCGTCATGGCAAAGACATCTGATACCTGTAGAAAATGCGTCCTGGATTCAGCAACTCCTGGAATTTCCATCAATGAGGATACGGGTTTATGCCAGTTCTGTGAGCACTTTACTTCCCTCTCACAAGAAAAAATTAAGGAATATGGCACCCGGATGGATTCTTTGCTGAAATCCCCTCCAGAAAATGGGAAATACGATGTTATTTTCGCCCTGTCCGGAGGTGTTGATTCCTCATATATGCTACACAGGATAAAGAGGGAATATCCCCATCTTAAAATCCTTGCAGTCCAGTTTGACAATGGTTTCATCTCGGATACAGCTCTGGAAAACGCTCAGAAATTCTGTGCCCTGACAAAAAGCACCTACATGCGGCTCTCCCTGGATCAGGAAGCATTGCAGGTTACCTTTTCCAAAGCGGCGAATTCCTTTAATGCCTACCCTGGTGCAGCAAAATACCGGGCAAGTGACATCTGCAATACATGCATAAGTATCATCAAGCAGAAGATTATTGAACTGGCCATACAAACAAAAGCGCCCTTTATTATATTTGCTTTCTCGCCAGGCCAGACCGATGCTCCTTTCGTTACATTGTCGAAACCCATTCTGGTTTGGATGAGAAAACTTTTCGATCAGAACCTAAAAGCAATGGGGGTAACTGACCGGGAACCTTACCTGATTGACGCACATCTTATCCAACCAGGTTCCTATGAGCATGAAGTAGTAATTATTCATCCCTTCCTTATATGGAATTACGATAAAACACAGTTTAAAAAGGAATGCATTCAACAGGGATGGATTGATCCGAATCTGAAAGATCAAAATTCATCCAACTGTCTGCTGAATGCGTTTGCGATCAAAAATCACCTTGACAAGTATCATATTCACTCGTATGCCTATGATCTGGCTTCGCTTGTCCGACAAGGATATATGAAACGCGAAGATGCGCTCAAAAAATTAACTATTCAAATTTCTGATGCCTCCAATGAAGAGATCAAACGGAAACTGAAACTGTAATAAAGAAAGGGCAGATTATCCGTTTAAAGTCTCATTTTAACGTTTCAGGGGCTTCTTTTCCGACCCGGTTCGGTCATCACTGTGGCCTCGTGGTATGACAAAAGCCGAACCGATTATACCCTGCTATCGCCCGGCCACCCCTTCAGGTAATCTGATATGTACTTCGTGAGTAGATCTATTGATGGATAGTGATTCAAAACTCCTTCAAAAACGCATTACAACTCTGATGTTTGATATGGACAATACCCTTTTTGACCTTGTCGGGGCACAGGTTGCCGCCTGCCAGGCAGTAGCAGAACACCTGGGTCGGGATGATGGAAAGGAGTTGTTCTCATATTTTCTGACGTCCGTCCATGGATTTGAATCCCATGAAAATATCCGCCAGTACATGGAAGAACGGAACATCCCTGTCAACAGCAGGTATCGCACCGCCTGTCAGGTGTACGAGAAAATAAAACTTCAGAGCATCATCCCTTACGAGGGAATACCTGAAACCCTTCGGTCGCTGCACGAACAGGGGTATCTTATGGGAATTGTCACCGATGCCTGCTCCCGGGATGCAACACTCCGTCTGGAAAAAACAGGATTATTGCCCTATTTCTGTTGTATGGTCAGCTTTGACATGGTGAAGGTAAAAAAACCTTCACCTGAACCTTTCCTCTTCGCACTTGAAATGATGAATGCACATGCACAAGAAGCAGTCCTGGTTGGCGACAGCCCTCACCGGGATATCGAACCATGCAGCTCGCTCGGAATCAGGACCGTATATGCCCGGTATGGGGATCGGTTCTCCCGTGATCGAACACATGTACCTGCAGATTTTGTTATTGATATTCCTGAAGAATTGCATGATATTCTCTTCCATCTCCAGGAGAACACCATTTTCTTTAAGGATTGACGACAAAAAATTCAAAACGGACAATAATGGTAAGCAAGAAAAAAATCTCCACACAAAACCACCAAAACTTAAAGAAAGAAAAAATACAATAAAAAATTATGATTGTTCCGACAAAGATTTTTTTCACCAAAGGGGTGGGTGTCCACAAAGATCGCCTGGCCTCCTTTGAGCTCGCTCTGAGAAAGGCCGGAATAGAAAAATGTAACCTCGTATATGTTTCAAGTATTTTCCCCCCTAACTGCAGGCAGATATCGAGATCTGAAGGGTTAAAACAGCTGATGCCCGGGGGGATTACTTTCTGTGTTATGGCAAGAAATGACACGAATGAACCTAACCGGCTTGTATCTTCTGCAATCGGACTCGCACTTCCCAAGGACACAGAGGAGTACGGGTACCTGTCCGAACATCATGCACATGGTGAAACGCAGGAAAAGACCGGTGAATATGCAGAAGATCTTGCAGCAACAATGCTTGCGACTACCCTTGGGATAGAATTCGATGTGAATCTTGCATGCCAGGAACGAGAACAAATCTATAAAGCGAGCGGAAAAATCATCAAAACCAAGCATGTATGCCAGTCAGCGGAAGGCGACAAGAACGGCCTCTGGAGCACTGTTCTTGCGGCGGCGGTTTTTTTATAACCGGTAAAATAACGGGAATCGGAATATATCCCTATATCAGGGAAATGCTTCATCTGTCGGGATATTTTTAAAGTTACCCCGGTCAGGTTTTGACCCCCCCTGTGAAATTGCAATAAAATAACTTAACAGTATTCAGTAAGAAAGGCAAAAATAGAGAATTTATGTTTTATCTGCCGCAATACAGATTAATACACTTCTCAATGCACTGCGTTGATTCTGTGATCTGACCCTTTTTCTTCAGAGTCATTCCTTTATTGAACCATGCCTCTGCATTGTCGGGGTCCATCTGAAGTGCTTTGTCGTAGGAGGCGATTGCATCATCAATCTTATCCATGCAATCCTGACAATTCCCCAGCAGCATGTGTGCATTCGCATTCCTGGGATATTTTTCGATTGCTTCTTTGAGATATTTTACCGCTGCAAAATGATCTCCTGCCATCGCTTTCTCCTGAGCCTGCCTGACAAGATAATCTGACTCTTTCTGGGCGGTTTGTATCCACTGAACTCCAACCACTTCCATTTTCTTCCCTCCAAGTCACCTGCCGTGACTAAACTTGAATAATTTCTATTTATTTATATTAATTTGCATAATATAATTGCAATGATGGTTTGCCATGCAAAATATATTCACGGTTGAATTCATGTGCTTACACGCATTAGTTCTCTGTCATCTTTTCACGGGCCCCACAAGAACTCCAGCCTTGAGAAACGCCAACAGAAACGCATGGCGTGGCTCGCCATTGACTGAATAATCGTTACACTCTACCATTGCCCACCAATTTAAGAAATACCCTTGATGCGAAACACGGGAGTTCCTTATGCGGGAAAATAAAAAAAATGAGAGCAAAAACGAAACAATTATGAAATGTATTTTAGTTTCACTACGTGATTTGAAGCAATTACCGGCCAGAAAAAATATAAAATGAAACAGGAGATCCTAAAAAACCCTTCACCATACGACACTAATGCGATGCCGGAATCATGATTCAGTCGTTAGCTGTGCCTGAAGATATGTATCGGTGATTTGAACAACAACCCGATCAGGAATGATGGTGTGATAACTTTTTTTTCAATTGTGTTCGGTTGCGATGCGTCGGATTTTGTGAGCAAGATCCAACACCGCAACCCGCGCCGGGCTGTCAGCCGGAATCTGTGAAACCGGTGTGGCTGCGAGATCTGCTGCTTCGACCTGGGGATCATCGGGAATAACAGCAATTGGTGTGTCTTTACCAAAATCAACCGGCGCGGTTCCGGATTTGAACCTGTTGAAAATGATGTGAATACGATCCGGTTCAAGGCCCAGCTGTGTTGCGATCTCCCGTATGCGGGAAATTGTCCGCAATCCCCTTGCGCCGGGATCGCTCACAATAAGGAGCATATCCGGTTTTCCAAGCGTTCCTCTGCTGATATGCTCCATGCCGGCCTCAGCATCGATCACGATAAACCGGTATTCACGCTCAAGCTGGAGCATGCATTCTGATAACAGGTCATTGGCAAAACAATAACATCCGCTCCCTTCCGGCCGGCCCATTGCTACGAGATCAAAACCACTTGCTTCGACAAGAGCCTGTCGAAATCTGAACCTGACATAATCATGGCGATTCATGCCCGGGGGGATGTGACGGGTAAAAGCTTCTTCACGCATGGAACCCAGCGTTTCATGCACCGGTACTCCGAGTGCCTCATGCAGGTTGGCATTCGGGTCGGCATCAACGGCGAGGACAGGAGTCTCTCCCAAATCGATGAATGAACGGATAAGAAGAGAAGAGATAGTTGTCTTGCCGGTCCCTCCCTTTCCGGAAAGCGCAATGGTAAATGGCTGGTTCTGCATGGTGTAATCCTGTGAAATTCTATCCTGTTGATTTTTAAACCGGTTTTTCTTCACGGATGCGCCGCGAAATTTCTGCGGCAGTCTGCATAATCGCAATGGCTCCTTTGCGGTCAGCAAACCGGATTCCGCAACTGGGTGTGATGAGGGACTGGGCGTTGAACAGGCGTTCCGGCATGCTGAAACAGAGCCGGGTCCTGATATCCCGATACCGTGTTAAGAGTGTGTCAGGGGTCTCTGTGGTAAAAATTTTGTATTCCGCCGGAACAATCCCCCACGCCACAACTCCTCCCCGCTCCATGTATGTAACTATGGCATCGGCATACAACAGGAACTCTTTTGCAGTTGTGTAAGCGTCGATGGAAATGACTGAAGGCTGGAGATCCAAAACAAACTCCCAGTCTGTATTCGAGCAGCAGTGGATGCCGAGTCCCCCCCTGACCATCGCCGCGATATCTTCCCAGCCGGATCGGACCACTTCCTGATCAACCGGCACCACCGATGATCCCAGTGAAGCAAGGTATGGTTCATTTAAAACGACGACTGTTTCTTTGATGCCGGTCTTTTTCTTCATCTCTTCCTCGCACCACCGTGCCTTGAGCGCGATCATTTTTGAGAGCATGTCGGCAAGCTGCGAATCATAGTAAATCGGACGCTTGTCTGCATCGACGACCTGCATGCCAAACGTGACCGGTCCGGTTACCTGGCATTTCAGTATCATCGCACGGGAAATGTCATGGGACATCATTTCGATGAATCCTGACGCATATTCCTTGTGGAGCCCGTAAGGTGCATAGTTGCCCTCCACATAATCCATGTATACCTTTTCAATTTCTGCGGTATGATCAGTCGTACTGTCATACTCAAGCCTGTCATTCCTGATGATCCTTCCCGGCAACTGTTCCGAGTCATTGAAGACAATGCTTTCCCGTTGCCCGCGTTCCGGAAGGGTCGGCATGTAAGGGAACTGCGGGAATATTGCCAGAACATCTTCACATGCCTCTTTAGGATCGGTATGGGGAAGTGCTCCAACTCCTGTAGCCAGAGAATGAGGTGAAGGAATCATCTTTGCCATGCCGGTTACCCCCTCCTTATCCGACATGTTTCCAGAAGTTCCTGAACCATCGGGAATAAGGTAAGATCCGTGTGCGGCAGGAAAGTACTTGAGGTATACTCATCCATGAAGGACGGTTCAGCATTAAGTTCGATGTAGGCAATCCTGGAAGCAATCCCGTCCAGGGTTTTTCGCTGCCGGCGGTTGATAAGTGCGAGATTTGCACCCGTCACCGCACCATTCCCGATATTTTTTATGCGTTCTGCCTCTATCTCCGGTATCAGCCCGATAATTGTTGCATTTTTCTTGTCCAGATAATTGCCAAATGCGCCTGCAAAATAAATCGTGAAAATTTCATGTCTCGTGATACCTGCCTCTTTCATCAGGGTAACACAGGCAGCATGGATAGAGGCCTTACTCATGATAAGGTTCTTGATATCGTTCTCCGTGATCACTATATCCTTCCCGATGTCGGTCTCACCTGCCCATGCAATAACAAACTCCGGGAAGTGAGGACCTGTACGGACCCGTTTATTATCTATACTGGTATTTATCCGCCCGGTCCTGTCAATTACGCAGGTCGAGATCAGTTCTGCAAGCAGATCAATTAATCCGGATCCGGTTATTCCCCGGGGTTTGATGTTGTTGATGGTACAGTAGCTGGGATCCAGAGTAAACGGGTCAACGGTAATTTTCTCAATCGCTCCGGGGTTTGCCCGCATGCCAAACAGTACTTCTCCCCCTTCAAGTGCCGGGCCGGCTGCACCGGCGCAGGAGAACATCCAGTCTTTGTTTCCGAGGACGACTTCGAAGTTGGTGCCGATATCTATCAGGAGAGAAATCTCTTCACGTTCACTCATGCCGCAGGATAGAATATCGGCAATGATGTCGCCTCCGATGAAGTCACTTACAGCCGGGAAGGCAAAGAGCCCGCAGTTCTGGTTTGCAGCGATACCGATCCGGCCTGCTGCAACGGACAAGGCCCGCTGGACAACAGGCACATACGGCTCAGCGATGATGTAGGCCGGATCTATCCCGAGGAGCATATGGGTCATTACCGTATTACCGGCAACCACCACTTCGTAAATATCTTCACGGTCAATTCCGGCAGCATCTGAGGCAGATGTGAGAGCCGCATTGATGCTCTCGGCAGCAAGTGCCTGCAGTTTCGTAATTCCGTTTTTCCGGGCAAAATTCACCCGTGCGAGAATATCTTCTCCGCAGCTGATCTGCCGGTTATAGTTTGAGGCCACCGCTGCCACCCTGCCGCTGACAAGGTCCCAGAGATATGCCACTATGGTTGTTGAGCCAAGATCAACCGCAGCACCGAAGATGCGTTTTGATGTGTCATTCTCCTGGAGATCGACAAGCCGGTACCCTCCCGGGACCAGGGCCACCGTCCCGGTCACTTTCCAGTCACTGTGGCGAAGGAGAGAGGGAATTTCCCGCATTACCTCCAGTGGAACATATATCTTTTCTGCAACCGGCCCACCGCTTCTCTGGATACCCCATAAAAGCCGGGTAAGATCAGGAGAAGGATCCGTGAGGGTAGGGGGCTGAAGTTCGACATAATATTTCCTGACCGATGGATGAAATTCGATCCCGGCCTCTCTTCCCTCAATGAGTATTTTTTGTTCCTGGATCAGAGTACTCTCCGGGATAAACACTTTCAGATCGCCCTGTACCGTCGTCTCGCAGGCAAGGCATGCCCCCTTACTCAGTTCTTCCTCGTTAAAAAACCGCGAATATTTCTGGAGATCAAATTCCGTTTTCCCGGATTGTACATAAACCACGCACTTCCCGCATTTCCCCTGCCCGCCGCAGACAACATTGATATTGATACCCGCTCTCTGGGCGGCATCGAGAATCGTACTCCCACGGGCCACATCGATCTTGCGATAACTGGGAAGAAATGTCACCGTACGCATGGGTTTTTGTCCTGAATACTAACAATGGGGGGATGGATGAGAAATATGCTACGGTAGTGATTATTCTGCCCGTGATGCACCTCTATGGATTAGCATGATAGCGTATCATCCAAAAACCACTTCCAGTGGCCGATCGTCTGAGTTTCTGTTTTCACAGAATGGTAAATCCGGGGAGGCTGATTCCGATTAAGTGGCCACGAAATTGTTATCGGTTTAATTGATGTGCGTTCTTTTTTTCTGCATCGGATTCCGTCGTCTGGCAGAAGCAGGTTTTTATGTATTCCCGGAATCAATGATTGGACAAAGAACGGATTTTGCGAGATTGTCATGGATATACCCTTTTCCCTGCACCTCGAGCGGCTGTCACTACGCCATTATCTGATCCTCATTTTCGTCTCAATTATTGCAGTCATTATCGGTTTCCTCATCGCGAGCGCCTATAGCGAAGCAACGAGGGACACGATCGCGCAGGATGAATATCTGAAGCAGTACACCGAACTGAACGTGCGCGAATCGGTCGGGCTCGTGAACCAGGGGCTCACTCTTTTCGACAATACCCTGAATGACAAGATGGCTGCCGCATTCCAGGGATATCTTGCCGGGTATGCAAAAACCGGAGGAGACCCTGAAAAAATGGACCTCGAACAACTGAAAGAAGATCTTGGAAGAAATTTCGAGGGCGAACTCGATCTCTATGTCATCAATGAAACCGGAGTTATTATCTGCTCGACCGTTCCGGAGGTGATGGGTCTTGATCTCTCGGTATATCCTGACTATCACGACATGCTCCCGAAATTGCGTGCAGGAAACTCATTCGCTGCAGACCGTGTGGTCCGTTCGAAGACCGATGCGAACGATACTACGGTGACCGGGAAATTGCGGAAATTCGCATTTATGCCGACTACGGATCACCGGTACCTGCTCGAGATGGGGCTTTCGTCCAGCTCCTTTGAGACCGAGCGTGCAGATCTCTCCTATTTCGAAGCGGCGGGAAAACTCACGTCGATCAACCCGAACCTCAGGAGTATCAGGGTCTATGATGTGCACAAGAACGTCTTTACAAAGGGGGGCATATACCGTGCACCAACACCGGATCCGGAACTGGAAGAGATTCTGGACTCCGTTCTTGTTACGCGCTCAGATTTCGTCGCTGTTCCGGACCCGCATACAACAGTGAAATACCTCTTCATCAATCAGAGCGATATGCAATCGGTTTCAGATATGAGCGTGATTGCCGAGCTCACCTACACCGACACGATCCTGAATGCGAAGCTCAATTCTCTCCTTGTTTTTCACCTCTCGCTCGGATTATTTGCAGTCCTCCTCGGAATCCTCTCGGCATATGGGGCATCGCTGCTCATTGCAAAGCCGATCAACGAAATCGTCGAAGACGTGGACATCATCTCCAGAGGAAACCTCGACCATACCATCAGGAGCATGAAGAACGACGAATTCACCCGGCTTGAGCGGAGCATCAATCTGATGATCAGGAGAATCAGGGAGGAAAGCGAGGAACTTGAACGGAAGAATACCGAGCTTAAAGTTGCCGCCGAGATCCAGCAGAGTTTTCTCCCTGGCATGATCGAACCGGTACCGGGGTTCGATATTGCTGCACTCAGCGCTCCTGCAAAAATGGTAGGAGGGGACTTTTATGATATTATCCCCGGTGCAGAGATGCCGGGCAGAGCAGGGCCTTTCGGGATTGTCATTGCGGATGTGTCAGGAAAAGGCCTCCCCGCAGCGATATTTATGGCATTATCAAAGGTCGTCATCCACGTGAATGCGACATGGCATCCCCGACCTGTAGATGTTATGACGGATGCGAATGCAACGATTACCGCGGAATCAAAGACGAGCATGTTCGTGACTGCATTTTATGGCATAATCGACCCGGGCGCACATCTCTTCACCTATGTCAATGCAGGGCATAATCCTCCGATGATCGTGCAGGTGGAGGGCGGCGCCGTCCACGAGCTTGAGCCGACCGGTATTGCACTGGGAATTCTGGAAAACACCAGATATCATGAACAGACGATACCTCTTCGATCCGGAGATATCATAATATTGTATACCGATGGCGTAACAGAAGCAACGAATGCGGCCGAAGAACTTTTCAGCGAAGAAAGGCTTCGAAATATCATTCTCAAAAACCGAAGCCTTTCCGCTACCGGGCTCACAAAGGAAATTCTCGACGCGATCAACCAGTTCAGCAGAGGACAACCCCAGTCAGACGACATCACTCTCTTTATTGTCAAAGTCCTGTAACGGGTGATTTGTTGTAGTGCATACACCAGAAAATTCCCTACGTTTCGGGGATAGCGGGTATAGGTTGTCAAAAGAGGAAGGGGGAATGTATCACACCTATCCATACCCCGCAGGCATGACTCCCGCCTGGTTTTAAGGCCGTGTGGCGCGATTAATCCACGAGCTATGGAATTTTTCATACTACACCAGAAAGATTACCCGATATCCTGGTTCTCCCTTTATACTAAAAGAGCAATATCAGGACTGGTAAAACGGGAAAAACAAAGGAGCGCTCACCTGAATTGATGATAACACAAATAAGGACCATCATAAACTCGTACTTACATAGGATAATTTCAGAGAATATCTTTTATTTTTCAATTCGAAGACATTCCCGGGGATTTGCCTTCTCATGAGGTCATCATCCCCGGTGCGACATGCTGCAGTACCTCATCTCATACAACAATTTGATCCACCCTATCAGTCAATAAATGTTCATGGGAAATAGCGAACGCACGAAAAACGGGGGGCACTACCTGATGAATCCCATAAAAATAGGCTTTGTAGAAGCCCTGAGTTTTCAACAAATTGTAAAATACCTGTATACTGAGGGGAGAGTGCCTGCCCCCCCGAACCGCCCCTTCGCTTTGTGATTGTGTCGTATTACCTTTTCTGGAGTTATCGCTCCATGGGGGTGCCACAGCGGCGGGGGCGGAGGCATTCCATGCCGTAGCCCCCAAGAGCGTTAAGAAAAATATTTTGAGGATTTCTACCACTCATAAAATTATAAAACGGTTGTACTTTTACTCCACACCTCATGCAGGTATTCTCCGATCTCTGCAGCATCGCGGGGCCCGACCATCACTTTCCAGCCGGTTGCTTCTTCGATTCTTCCTGACAGCGGAGCGGCGTATCCCGGTATAATCAGTATCTTATGGGATACTTCATTCTCTGCATCAAATTTCTTCACGGAGTCACGAACCAGGGTTTCGTTGAATTTACCGGCAGCTACTGCGGTCAGGACGGAAAGACCTTCAGTATCAATTATCAGCATGAAACAGGGAACACGGGAAGATTCCAGGTAGCCCTGCAGGGTAAAGAAGGTAAGGGAGAAGTTTACGGTGACGAGTACAGGTGCATCTTTCCCCGGGGTTCCGACACGGTACAGTCCGGGATTCATCTGGATGGGTTTCTGGGGATCTGTGTATATGTTCTGCCTGAGGGTGAGTGCTGCCTTCGAAGACGCCTGATTGAGCGGAGGCGTTATAATTACCGAGGCGTACTTGACGATCCCCAATGCAATTGCAGCATCCTGGAAGCAGAGACAACCGGCATCCAGGAAAACCGGATAGCCCAGATCCGGAACTGCCCGCGTAATAGCGAGCTGTCGTATGGCAGTTGCCGTGGCAATATAATCACCGAGGGATTGCGGGCATATGTCCATGACAAGTTTTTTCACACCTTCTGACTGGCAGTCCTTTGCCAGAGCTGCAAGATTGTCAATACCGTGGGCTTTAATGACCATGGGACAATTATGTTTTTTCGCAACTGCACACATTTCCCTGAAATTTTCTGTCGTAGCGGCATGAATCAGGGGCTGGTAGCTCCCGACCTGAACAAGTGCTGCATTAAGTGCTTCCGTTTTCTCAGTCATGAGCACGAGTGGCAGATCTGCGTTTTCTTCCACAGTAGCAACCGCTCGTGCAAATACTTCGGGAGAACCGCTGGCATTGGCAATTGCAATACCGTTAAACCTCAGGTCAGAACCAATGCGGGTGAATATCTCATCCCTGACCCGGATAGTTGCAGCGCAAATCTCTTCCGGTGTCAGGGTATCTGAAACCTTAAAAAGGATACCGGGAGGATGATAGAAGGTTTTGTCATGACGGTAGAGAACAAATTCTTCCCCGACGGCAAATGATCGTTCCCCAACGCCGATTTTTACCAGCCGGATAGGAGGGCGTGTGGTTGCACCAAGGATGGATTTTGCCTCGTCTTCCAGATATGGACAGAGATCCACATCCGCTTTCCCGCCGGCGAGTTTCATGGCAAAGGTGAGGCAGGTAGGATCTCCGCACTCCTTGCAGTTCTTTTTCGGCAGGAGTTTATAGATATCAAGCGCCTTGAGTGCCATCCTGTTTCACCTCCTGAAAACCTGCCCCGTTCCTGATACTTTCAAATGCATTTTTAAGCATTATGACCGTCTTTGGATGGCGGACGCAGATAATCTCGGCACCTGCAACTGCAGCGGCCATACCGGTATAAAATTCCCATTGTACTGCCATACTGTCCTGCAGGGATGGTTCAGCCTCTCTCACCTCTTTTATAGCAAGCGAATCAATTGCTGAACTGATCATGGGCATGGAGAGATCGGCATCACCTTTAAGGGCAGAAAAACGGATCCTTTCCATTGCGGAAAAGGAATATTCAAACCCGTAACCAAGTGCGCCGGTATAGGGATCGATCACGATATGATCCCTCGGCAAACCGATCTCCCGCAACAGAATATTCAGTTGTTTTGCAAGATTCACATCGATCGGGGACTGGGCGATCACCGAGTGGTTGTATGCAAGAGCAGCTGCAGCGATGCTGCGGTATCTGTCAGCCTCGGCGGTACCAAGAAGGATTCTCTCTCCCTGGGCGGTTTCACCGCACATCTGGAAAACTTCGCTGTCAATCCTTGGCTCGTTACTGCCCTCGATGATCAAGGGGAGTTCAGTTGACCGGAGAACTGATTCTATGGTTTTTCCCAGGGATGCAATATCAGAGAAATTTCTCTGGCGGGTGCTGGTAAGGTAGAGACGGATCAGATCCGCACCATAGATTTTTTCAGCAGTCTGCGCCCAGGAAGCTGTGTTTTCAACCAGATTCCCGCAGTAATTTTTGACGATGGGGGACCAGTATTCAGGATCATCGCAGATCTCAAGGGCGACGAGCGGAGCTGCTGACGAGGGGTCGGATTCAAGAAAAGGAAGAGTTGTCCCCCCGCCGATACTGTAGGACTTCTTTCGTGTCCCGCCCTCTGCCCGTGTAGCACCAAGGGTAATCCGGCCAATCTTTCCTGACCAGCCAAAGGTAAGATTATGTCCCATTGTTATCCCTCACACCAGCGGTTTCATGGTAAGGGCGGGATGCTTCACCCGGTCAAGATAGTCAATCAGCTCTTCGATGGTTGCTGCCTGGGTCTCGTCGGCAATTTTTGCAAAAAAGTCCGGTTTGTTTCGTGCAGTAAGTTTCTCAGTCAGCCTCATCTTCAGTTCTTCTTTCAGCTGGGAGGGCATCCAGACAAGACGTTCGATTCCTCCTTCCCCCTGTAAGAACCGGTCTGAGAGAATATAATTTTTTGAGATACCTGCAAATCCCGGGGTCTGTGCACCTCCGCCAATAGTTCCGGCAAGCGTGGAAAAGGTCATACCCGACGGGGTGATACCTTTGAATTCCCGGTTTACTACCATGATCCCGTTCACTTCAGGGAGCATCAGTGCGATGCATTCAAAACAACCACAGCACGTCATCGGATATTCCATTACACTATAGAGCGAGCAGCGGTCAACTTCTCCGTGGCTTGCCTTTTTGACAAACTTATTGACGCCGTCAAATTCCCCGTTCAGCGTGTTGATGACAGCACCTCTCTCTACTGGCTGGTTGGCACCCGAGGGTGAGATCTCATAAGCGATTTTTCCGTCCAGCCAGCTGATTGCCCCGCAGAGAGCCGGGCGTTCCGGGGTAATTATGCAGACATGATTCGGTGCAAAAGTCTGGCAGAGCGTACAGGAGTAATACGTGCTTACCTCAGTGTCCCGCATACCTTTGATTCGTGCATCACGCTCTTCATACACCTTCTCTGCATCTTTTTTTGCTTCACGCACCTTTGCTTCATCTGTTATGAGCGTAACGGAAACGGCATCGAGCAGCTGGGGGAAGTCCATGCGGAACTTCCCAGCCAGAAGTTTACCAAGGTGTTCAATTTTCACTCCTTTTGCAACAACTTCTTTTGAGATCCTTACCCAGATGATGTCCCTCTGGGCAACATGCCAGGATCCCTCCCCATAATTTACAAAGTTATGGATCCGGCGTTCCAGAACCGGCTCATAATCTTTTTTCATCATTTTTCCGGCAACTTTTACCATGATGGCAAGAGGATATGCACGACCTTCTTCCATTGCATCAATCTCCGGCCCGATAACCGTAACCTGCCCGTCCTGTACCTCATCTGCAGAACCCATTTGCAGAAGTTCGAAGGCAGGGGATCGCCCTCCCCCGAACTCCACGTACATCTCCTCTTTCCGGATGCTTTTTCCCTCGAACGCTGGTGAACACCCCATGGGGATGGGGATGGCAGTGACATGCACACGTATTCCTTTTTCGTCCATACCGCGGCGGACTACTGTATCAGGTGTGGTTGAAATCCAGGTACTTCCCTGGTAATCCCCCAGCGACAGGATAGGAAACCCAAGGACCCGCATCCCATCAACAAATGCAATTTCTTCGTCACTCAGCCCCGGGTATACAATCACTATCGCCTTTGCCCTTTCCTTTGCATAGGTTAAGAGACGCTGGATGTCACCAGGAGTGACGCCCCCGAACATCATGGCCACCCGGGCGATAATATCGACAAAATGAATCCCGTAGGATGGTGTCGGACCAAGGGGAATAAGGCGGTATTCCAGTCCAAGTTTCACGCCGGCACCGGACAGGGATGTCACGACATCTCCGGCAAGGAACGTAAGCATATATTTTTCCTGCAATTCACGGCAGATCGCAGAAGCACTATCAGGACCGGGAGGTTTTCCGACAACAAGGGCAAGTCCGAGGATACTGCTGTCAACCAGTGAATATCCGAGTTTCCGGATTACGGTATCATCAATAAAACCGGTAAATGGGGCAGGGAGCCTGCCTTCAGCTGCTGTTTTCTCTGCAAGGATGCATTCCATGGCAACAAGTGGGTTGCTGCCAGTTTTTTCAAATACCGCACCTGCTGTTTTCTGGTCATGAACCGCAATGCCGGTAAGCGCGAATGATATGGGGAGGTGATATGCGGTTTCGTCATACGAAACTGAATGTTTTATGGTGGTGATCATTTTTTTGAGATGAGCTTCTCCGTTTTTTATTGCGGTTTCCACGTCGGTCATCAGTATCCTCACTCTGATAATGGGTTACGTGACAGAACAGATATAGTTTCGGCACCAGGTAAATCCATGCAGTATTCCCCGAAAAACAAGGATTTTTCCTCATTCGATAACAAAAATATTTATTCTCACTCACGATATCCTGTTTATGACAAGGCTGAATCCGGGTAAATCGCGCTTAAATTCATTGTTTTTCCCCATCGCAATCCTCATCGGGGTAATCTGTATCATCCAACCGGTGCTTGGTGAGGAAGAGATTGTGTCCATCTCTTACCGTGGTGCGGGTGGGTACACCATCGGCGATGTCATTACCTTCGATGGAAGAAACATTGCCGGTAATACCACCATGTTGAAAATTACCGGCCCAGGACTTCCACAAACCGGTGTCCCTGTCTATAATCTGGAGGGTAATCCCGGCTCAGGGAACACGATTCCCGTAAACGCTGACGGTACATGGAAATTTGTCTGGTATACTGCAAACATTGCCGGAATAGAAAAAATGATCACTGCACGGTATACGATCATTGCAGCTGATTCCGGGAATCCGGCAAAAACTGTATCTACATCGATCCTGATGAAAAAACCTGAATTTTATGTCAACCCGGTACGGGAAGCAAACCCGGGGCAGTACGTGGAGCTGTCCGGGATAGCCGAACAAGGTGTTACCTACGTGAAGATTGATATTGCAGATTCCGGGGGCCGGATCCTTCATACGTTTATCTCACCTGTCAGCGGGACAGGGTCCTTTAATTACGGGTTCCGGGTTGATGTACAACCGGGACAATACACGGTCAGGGTAAGTAACCCGTCATGGGAAAATACTCTCACGCGGGTATTTATGGTGACACCTTCCGGAATTCCCACTCCGAATGTGACTACACCATTAGTGACCGGGACTCCGGCAGAGACATCTACGGTTCCTGCCGTTTCTTCAACGGATCAGACCGTTGTACCAAGTACTTCCTTAACACCCCGGGTTCCCCTTTCAGTATTCACTCCTTTTGCCGGAATCGTTATCTCCGGGTTAATTATTATCAGAATGACAACCGTGAAGAGGAAAAAATAACTTTTTACCGTCATGAGTACTTCGATAATAAAAAGTAATCCTGATATTTTTTCTGCAGTTAACCATAATCTATATCGGTATTCCCATCTTACAATAATCGCACATCCAGAGGATACCGTTTGAAGAAATTTTCCTTTATCGCTCACATGCCGGATGCCCCGGGATCCCTTCACAGGGCGGCGGAGATCATAAAAAAATATGAAGGCAATATCAACAGGATACAGTTTGACCGGCGCATAGATCCTGCAACAGTGTTTTATGAAGTGACTGCCTCAGAAGAAGCATTCAGGAAAATCACGAATGACCTCTCGGCGATCGGGTACCTCCAGACTTCATTAAAACCATTAAACTTTTTGAAATGCTGTGTCTATCTGCCTCACCGGCCAGGAGCACTCTATGAATTTCTGAACTTTACTACCTCGGTTGGTGCAAATATCGCGTTCATAGACTTTGATGACAAGGGCCGGCATCCGGACCGTCTTACCGTGAGCCTGAACCTTGAAGAGACCACCGTGATCGACCATCTCCTGGACCTGCTGAAGTCACGATACCGTATCGAGATACTGGAATACGACACCACGGGAAAACATCTCGATGACACTGTATTTTACGTCAGGTATGCCCAGGAAATACGTGAACTCATCGGTGATTCGGAAGAAGATTTTCTCCTCTCGTTTCTTGCTGACACCAACCATATCGTGCAGGAACTGATGGACCGGGGGAATGATCCCCGGAAAGTCTTTGACAGTGTACTCCTGACCGGGCAGACCATGTCGGCAACTCATGAAAAATTCTATGCGGATGTACAAAAATTAGAGATCACCGGTCAGACAACACTTTTCTGCTTCCAGATGCCCTGTGGGGGTAATATTTTTCTGATTGATACCCCTGAGGAACGAGTCATGATCGATACGGGTTATGGCATTTATTATCACGATGTAATGTCAATGCTTTCCCGGTATGGTTTTGGTGATGAAAAACCGGTTTCGCGGATAATTGTCACCCATGCTGATGCGGATCACTGCGGGGCTGCGGGATATTTCACTGCTCCCGTTTTCATGCATGAGGAGACGCTTGAAATTATTAAAAAGAACAACCGGGCATACGGGTCGCGGAGTGAACATTCTGTCCTTGAAGAATTTTACACCAAAATGATCAATCTTTTTTCAAAATTCAACACCCCGACCGGTATTCATTGCTTCTCAGGACCCACAGAAGCAATGCGGGGAATTTTTCCGGTAATGGATACCCTGGTGATCGGAGATCTCGAGATTGAGGTTCTGGAAGGACTTGGCGGGCACACATGTGGACAGATTTACCTGTATTCCAAGAAAGCGGGGTTGCTGTTTGCTGCAGACAGTGTAATCAACTTCGCAAGTCTGAGCCGTGAACGTGCGGATTACAGTTCCCTTGCTGCATTCCTTGTCACTTCAGTTAATGTTGACAGCGCCCTTGCAAAAAAGGAGCGAAAGGCGCTGCTGGATCTGTGCTCGGAAACGGATGCAGCACTCCGTATAACGGGAAGGCGATGCCTGGTCTGCGGTGGTCATGGTGCGGTATCCGTTCATGAAAGCACCGGTCTCGCAGCTTACGGGGTCATTGAGCATTATCACTCTCCTGAAGCATGAGGAACGGGGATTTATTCCCTGATTGTCATGCGATTTTTTTAGGAAAAAAACAGGAACACGGAAACCCGTCCGACAACACTCCGGGACTGTGCTTCCAGGTCCCCGCTTCACCTGTGCGATAGATCTGAAGCCAATACCCCGGTCCGTTATCCTTGTTTTGTCATGTTCTGAAGGTTCACGAACCTCATTATCGCAAAAGCCGGTTATTTTACCCGGGGAATCACCTTTTTATCAGGCTAAATCTCACTCCTTGTAAAGCGATTTGGTTCTTGATTATTTGTTGCTTTAACACAGGGATTCATATGAGCTGGATACTTCGATATTCTCATCTACTTTGTGATAACATCTCTTTGTGCGAGAAGCATGGAAAAACTCAGAGTTCAGGATATGATGAAGCTGATGGCATCAAAGATCCGGGCGATTGCCAATACAATATCCGATGAGGATGTTGAGAACTTCGTTGAAAAACTGCTCAGGGCAAAGCGAATATATGTCATGGGGGCAGGGCGATCCGGACTTGTTGCAAAGGCTTTTGCCATGCGTCTCATGCATCTGGGAATGCAGGCATTTGTAGTCGGAGAGACAATCACACCGGCGCTGAATGAGGGTGATATCATAGTCGTATTCTCAGGTTCAGGCCGAACCAGGACGGTCGCAGACATTGCGGAGACGGCAAAGGAAATCGGGGCTAAGATTTGTCTGATCACGTCGAACGCGAATTCAAGAATCGGAAGGATATCTGATTGCATAGTGATTATTGAGCACCAGAGAGATGCAGTGGGAAATGACGAGATCGAATTTGAGATCCGGCAGATGATGGGCGACCACAAGTCATTTGCACCCCTGGGGACCCTCTTTGAAACAACCTCCATGATCTTTGCCGATGCAGTCATCTCCATGCTGATGGAGATTACCAAGACTGATGAGAATGCACTGAAGAACCGCCATACAAATATCGAATAAATGAGGAGAACAAAGGTATGAATCTGAAATTTGCGCAGCGGGTACAGGATATAGAAATCTCAGGAATCAGGAGAATTTTCGAGGCAGCGGGCGCTGATTCAATCAACCTGGGCCTTGGACAACCCGATTTTGATACGCCGCAGCATATCAAAGATGCAGCGATACAAGCGATTTCGGAAGGAAAGACCGGTTATACGAACAATACCGGGATCCCTGAACTCAGGAATGCAATCTGTGAGAAATTTAAAAACGAGAACAGTCTTTCCTATACGCCAAATCAACTTATCGTAACAGCCGGTGCAAGTGAAGCGCTTCACATCGTGATGCAGTCGCTTGTCGATGAGGGGGATCTTGTACTCTGTCCGGACCCGGGATTTGTCTCCTATGCAGCACTTGCCACTCTTGCCGGGGGTCGCCCGATCAGCGTACCTCTCACGCGGGACCTTCATATCGATGTTGAAAAAGCAAAGACGCTCATGGATGGTGCACGGATCCTGATGCTGAATTCCCCGGCCAACCCGACAGGTTCGGTCGAGAGTAAAGAGTCCATAAAAGCCCTCGTAGAATACGCAGATGATGCAGGTGTCACGGTTATTTCCGATGAGGTCTACGAGCATTTCATTTACGGAAAGAAGCATTGGAGTGCAGCCCGGTTTGGTGAGAATGTCGTCACGATAAATGCAGCCAGCAAGACCTATGCGATGACCGGCTGGCGTCTCGGCTACCTCGCCGCCCGCGAAGAAATAGTGGCAGAATGCGTGAAAGTGCACCAGTATTGCCAGGCGTGTGCAACATCAATCTCCCAGTATGCTGCTCTTGCAGCATACACAGGCGACCAAAGCCCGGTAAAAAAGATGCGGGATGAATACCGTGAGCGAAGGAACATTATCTGCAAAGGTCTGGGTAATCTGGGTTTTAAATTTCCCGTTCCGGAAGGTGCATTTTATGCTTTTGTCCCGATGAAACCGGTGCTTGCCCAGAAAATCATAGAGGAGGGTATTATCATTGTCCCCGGTACAGCATTCGGGGTAAATGCACCAAAGTATGCCCGCCTAAGTTATGCAACCTCCCGTGAAAACATACACCGGGCTCTCGGCAGGATACAAAAAGTAATGGGTGATTGACTTGGTCAGAGAACTGTTAAAAAAATTGTCCAATGCACACGGTGTATCGGGTAGTGAAAGCAGCGTTTTTTCCCTCATAAAAAAGGAGCTCAGAGGGCACGTTGATGAAATCCGGGAAGACCCTATGGGTAACCTGATCGCAATCAAGCACGGCGGTGCATTCAAGGTAATGCTCGCTGCGCATATGGATGAAATCGGACTTATGGTAAAGTATATTGATGACAAAGGATTCATCCGGTTCGTAGCCCTTGGCGGATGGTATGGTCCGACGCTCTATAACCAGCGGGTCGTCCTTCATGGGACGAAAGGAAGATATCTTGGTGTCATAGGCGGTAAGCCCCCTCATATGATGGACGAAGAAGAACGGAAGAAAGGGGTAAAGGTGGACGATATGTTCATCGATATCGGGGCTTCAAGTCGCGAGGAAGTAGATTATCTGGGTATCGAGGTCGGGACACCAGTAACCGTGGATCGTGAGTTCACTCCTCTTGCCTACAACAGGGTATCAGGAAAGGCTTTTGATAATCGTGCCGGTGTAGCCATGCTCATCAAAACTCTGAAAGAAGTTGAGTCTCCTCTGACCATCTTTGGCGTTTTCACCGTTCAGGAAGAGGTAGGGCTGAAAGGTGCGCGGACAAGTGCGTATGCCCTGGATCCGGACTGTGCGATAGCCACCGATGTCACTGTTCCGGGTGATCACCCCGGCATTGAAATGAAGGATGCTCCGGTAGAGATGGGTAAGGGTCCGGTTATCACGATTGTTGACGCCAGCGGCCGTGGACTCATAGCGAGTCGTAAAGTGGTCAAGTGGCTCAGGGATGCTGCCGATTCCAAAGGGATTCCCGTCCAGATGGAGGTCGGGAGCGGGGGGACCACAGATGCAGCGGTAATCCATCTGACGAAGGGAGGTATTCCCAGCACTACCGTGAGTATCCCGTCACGGTACATCCACTCTCCCGTTGAAGTCCTGGACACCGAAGATATTGAGGCTGGTGTCAGGTTGCTGGTCGCGGCACTGCAGCAAAAACCAGCACTGTGACTTTTTTCAGTATCCTATTGAATCTGTTGAATTTTGGTAGATTATTTCTTCATTCCAATTACCTTGTGATCCAATAAGAACTGGGATGGGACAATACCTTGCACTAACAGTTGAAATATAAATTGTTATGATTGCCACCCGCCTCAGGGCCTCTCCGAGGCACGGCGGGTCGGAAAGTATCTTGAGAATTTATAGTCACTGATCCGCCGCGGGGGCGTCCCTTCGGGGGCGGCGGCGTTTATCATAATTTAGAATAAGTATGATAATCCCTCGTCATATCAGAAAACTGAGACTTTTCATATCTTGTTTGCAAACCTGATGCTTCTCTCTTTCCATCAAATAATTTATGATTATTCCCCGCCTCATGGCTTCTCGGAAGCACTGGGGTCCGG
Source organism: Methanoregula sp. UBA471 (assembly GCA_002495065.1). Taxonomy (GTDB): domain Archaea; phylum Halobacteriota; class Methanomicrobia; order Methanomicrobiales; family Methanospirillaceae; genus Methanoregula. The sequence goes on from DADT01000022.1 coordinate 48,046, forward strand.
TGGAGTATCTTGAGAATTTATGGTCACTGATCCGCCGCGGGGGCGTCCCTTCGGGGGCGGCGGCATTCATAATAAAGGGAAGAGAATAGTGTCATTACTTTTTTTTCACACTTATCCGATTTTCCATATTACAAAACCGTCGCCGATTCATTCTGTTATCATGGTTAAACAGTCGCTCTTGTTATCCCGCCTGAATTTCCGGGCACATAGGGAATAATTTCAGAGACTGCTGGAAAAACATCGTAGCTGTCGATGAGATCCTGAAGATTCAGCCGGTTTTTTACAGCATAATACCCCTGGTGAATTATTTCTGTCGCGAGAGGGGAGCAGATATGTATGCCGAGGATGCGCTCATCATCACTGTCAGCAACGATTTTTACCACTCCACGGGTATCACCAATCATTGCAGTTCTCGATACGGTATTCATGAGGGTGCAACGGGTGATGGTGGAATGACCACGCCTGTCCGGATATCAATGCCTTCTGTTGCCAGATACCTTCTCACCAGAATTGACTGCCGGGCAGGTTTCCGAAACAGATCCTACAGATAGCACAGGACTCCCGGCCAAACGTCACAATTATTTTTATCCGGACTTCTTTATCTTCTGGTATATTTTCTCATGTTTCCCCGACATTTTTCTTTTTGCCAAGGGCTTTGACAAATATCGAGGTTTCTCTGCGTTTCGGTGTTTCAGAGCAGGGACGAAACGATATCTTCAATCAGTCTTGAACTATGACAAACTGGTCTTTTCCCGCACCGCATTCCGGACATACCCAGTCCTCCGGGAGTTCAGCAAATTGTTCACCCGCCGGGATCCCGCCAGACGGATCCCCGACTTCCGGATTATAGATATATCCACATATCAGGCATTCATAAAGATTCATTCCGGTTTCCATGGGCGCTCCGGGTTCTTACGTTGCAGGCAGGATAAATTTTTTTTATCTCGGATTGATCCCCAATGAGTATACAATGCCAGTCAGGCGTTTACCCCCTGAAGTTGGGGAAATACAACCGGACGGTTCTGATAAATAATACTGCGTGCATCGCGGAAATTGAACTTTTCGATGATCAGGTGCTGCTCCTTGAGTTTCTTCAAAGCATAACGGACGGTGCGTGGCGCAAGATGGGTTTTTGTCACAATGTCCTTGTGCGTCATTTCACCACCGGCCCTGAGTATCTCCAGGACTTTTTTTGATGACTGGGGTAGTAGTAAGGTAGTCATTTCAAGAGGACAAGGGATCTAGCTGCATCCTGTCCCGCATCCCTCCTTTGATCCCTCGTCAGACTCTTCCTTATCTGCAAGAATCTGCGCCAGCGCCTTTTCGACAAAATCATCGAATGTATCCATCTTTCCCCAGTTTTCAATCGAAAAATTCTCTGAGATCTCCGGGTCGGAAAAAACAAGGACATTTCCTTCTTCATTGAGTCCGGATATGTATTTTATCGCGTGGTGAAGATGGTGCAGACGATCCGGCTGATCATAGGGGTTCAGGACCGGGCTGTCCTGCTTCCTCGGTATCCTTGCCATAACAAGCCAGTACGATTTTGCATCCCGTGCATCTACGTAAATCTCGTGATCCTGTTCAAATTTTTTCAGATGATCTTTCATGTTTTTTATCATTCCTGTCACCTTTCCTTGGGGAACCTGGTTTTACTCACCCCTGCTTGAGGACGCAGATTGCTTCCGGTGCACGGATCAGGAGTGCCAGGCTCGCAATGACATAGAAATCCAGACCGTCACCGACAGGACCATTATATCCAATAGTCATATCCTGCCCGACGACAATTGTCGCATACTGTCGTCCCGATGCGAGAATCACCCCTCCCTTTTTAAGAACCGGGGCTTTCACAACGCCATCTGAAACAATCCCCCGTATATGATCCAGTTCGGTCCCGGCACCCTGAGGGTAACGCCGTAAGAGCAGGTTATACAGGGATGGAGCAAGAGCCATGCAGTAAGGCCCATGGAACCCGGCATCATCAAGTCTGGTGACCGATTCTATGATTTGATCAGCTGCAGTCCCGATTTTGTCCCATTTCGTCAGGGTCTGGGAACAGGAACCCTCTGCAGTTAACAATCCCGGGGAACCCTCCACTCCGTTGAAAATTATCTGGTCTTCTTTTGCGGCGCAATCAATTGCGGCACATGCCACAGGACCCATATCGAGAATCAGCTGATCTTTTTCAAATGACGCAAGATCCCGCTTGCCAAGACTGAATTCTGACTTTATCTCATTAACAGGGACAAATGTACTACCGGAAATACCTTCTTCCAGAACACAATCGCTTACCGGTACGACCTTCAGTCCAAAACCGAATGGCCCGTCCATTGCAATGATTCTGCGTCCGGCAAGCTGACTTTTTGCCGCTTCAATCATGGTACTGTCAAGCAGTTTCCATGTCCCGGCTCCAAGGGGAGCCTCCTCACGTCCCAGATATCGATTTTCCATAAGTTTCACCCCTGCGCTGGTTTCAGCGATCCAATGGTAGTCATTCCCTTATCTTTCGTTTCCTGCGATGGCTGCCCGATTTCAGCTGCTATAGCGTCAACTTCTTTGGTACCTTTGCTGAGGTATTCATCTTCATCTCCGGTCAGAATGGATAAGAGACGGTCAAATTCCCCGGCATGAACCCGTTCTTCATTCGCAATATCGATGAGCACCGCCTTTGCAAGGGGATTTTCAGTAGCCTCTGCATGAGCAAGATATGTGTGTACTGCTTCATGTTCCGCGGCCAGATCCAGACGTATCGCCCGAATGAGTTCTCCCGGCGTTAAAGGGCGATCCGGGATTTTTCCGCTGAATGGATTGACAAATTCTGGCATTACTCTTTCCTCTTAGGTGATTTTTCCTTTGGATGGTCCGATTCTGCTTAAATTTCAACTCTGTTACATCAGATGCCGGCTATCCCGGTTCCGGATTATTTCTTCAGTGCATCAAACCGTTTACCTGCCATTTCCCAGTTCACGATGTTCCAGAATGCCTCGACAAATTTTCCACGGTCGTTCTTGTAGTCCAGGTAGTACGCATGCTCCCACACGTCAAGCACCAGGAGAATGGGAAAACCAGGGATAATATTTACATTATGCTTCTCCAGCTGGAGGATAAGCGTCCTCTGTGTTTTTTCACAAAAAGTCAGCACTGCCCAACCGGAACCTTCAACACTCAGTGCAGTCTGGCTGAATTCTTTTTTAAACCGGTCAAATGTTCCGTACTCTTCATCGATGGCTTTTGCCAGATCGCCTTTCGGAGCGCCCCCGCCTCCCCTGCCAGCCGGGGCTAGATTCTCCCAGAACCGGTTGTGCAGGCGGTAACCCCCGAAATGGAATGAAAGCTCTTTGAGAACCGCTTTCATGTCGAGATCGGTGTTATCCTTTCGGGCTTTGTCAAGTTTTTCCAGAACTGCATTTGCACCATTGACGTATGCCTGGTGATGTTTCTGGTAGTGCAATTTCAGCTGTTCTTCCGATATATGCGGTTTTAAGGCATCGTAGTCATAGGGTAATTTCGGCAGTGAATATACCTTATTTACTTCAGTCGTATGAGCACCTCCTGATTTTGTATGGACATCTCATGAGGGATTTGTCCTTCCCTGTCAGGGGGTTCAGTATGTGATATTAAAGAATCTTGCCCAAAAAGCAGTTTTTGATTTAAAAATTGAAACAATACCGGAAAAACACCGGTTGTTGTGCATCAGTGAAGGCTATCGTCTTTTGAATATTAAGTGTCTGCAGGCTTGTGATAAATGCACGGACGTCAGGAAACACCCCCAGCATGAGATCACAATTTTACAAGCGACTTCACGAAGGATTGATCTATAGGTCCTCAGTGAAAATGTTAATCGTTCCTCTACCGTACTTTTCTTGGGTAAACCAGGGAGAAAATCTCTTTTATAGGAGTGAATTATTCAGCTTTGTAGAAACCCTGAGTGTTCAACGAATTGCGAATCACCTATTATCGGAGGGGACAGTCCCTGTTCCCCCGAACCGCCCTTGCTTTGCGATTGTGTCGTATTACCTCCTCTGGAGTTATCGCTCCAGGGGGGTGCCACAGCGTCGGGGAGGTGGAGGCATTACATGCCGTAGCCCAAAAAAATAGCGTTAAAAAAATATTTTAGGATTTCCCATGAAAATAAATTAAACAGATGTGAGTAATGGAATGTTTATTCTTCAAATTATTTGCGATGAACCCTGCCGCCCCCGACGGGGCGCGACCGCGGCGGATCAGTTTCTAAAATGTATAGCTGTAAACACCGCACTGCCCCGCCGTGCCTCGGAGAGGCCCTGAGGCGGGGAGCCCTCAAAAATTACATGGTGTAATGATTTTCATGGTTCGGGTGTGAACTCTCATTCATGCACGTTTCTCCTAAGCCAACTTTACAGGAATAAAAAAAAAGAGAATTATGGCCATCTTTCAAAAAATGAAAATGAATTTCTCTCAGATATAGCCCTGAATCAGTTCTTCGCTTACTTCGGAAAATGAATGAGTATGAATACTGTTCTCTTGCCTTAGTTTCTGTACTATTGCTAAATTCTTAATAACCAAAAAGGAGTAAGACTGGTGTGGAATTACAACAATGGCAAAAGTCACCCAGTACAGCGCAGTAAACCTCATTTCGGAAGCCGGTGTGGATCCCGATACCTGGAATTCTATCCCGACGGATGAAGTCGTTGAAAAGACGGCAAAGGCTGTGGAAAGTCGTGGGATACGAGTCATCATTGCCAGAAATGCCAGCGATGCCCTTTCGGTGCTCAGAAAAGTTATCCCAAAGGGTGCGGAAGTCATGAACGGCTCCTCGACTACCCTCATCGAGATTGGATATGAAGAATATATTTCAGGAAACCGGTCGGGCTGGAAGCTGATGCACGACGTCATAACTGCGGAAAATAATGATGACAAACGGGCAGAACTGCGAAGAAAATCCGTTGCTTCGGAATACTTTGTATCCAGTGCAAATGCACTCTCCCAGACCGGTGAAATCGTTGCGTGCGATGCAACCGGGAGCCGTGTGGGAGCATGGCCGTTTGCTGCCGGGCATCTCATCCTTGTGGTCGGTATTAATAAGATTGTCCCGAGTCTTGAGGATGCGTTAAACCGTGTGCGGCAGTATGCCTATCCCCTTGAGAATGCCCGGGCAAAGAGGGCGTACGGGACCCCGAGTATCATCGGAAAATGCGTCATTCTTTCACATGAAAAAAATGAGGGGAGAATCATTCTTATTCTCGTGAAAGAGGCATTGGGATATTAACGGGGAAATAACTAAGAAATTTTAAGGGGCAGATATACTCTATGGATACGTCTCAATTTTTGAAGATCAGGGAAAGTTATATCTGATTCTTTGATAGTCTATCGATACGTATTTTTAAAAAAATCCTTCGGAAAGAACATCGATGATACATCTGTTGCATCAAGATACCGATAAAAACGTCCTCGAAACAACCCGACGTTATCTTGAAAAAGATGGCAGATTCTCAGTTTGTTCTTTGGATTCTCTCAATGATGCTCTGAAAAGTCTTGAAAACCGGAGGTTTGATGTCATCGTATCCGGACAACCGGATGGAATTGAACTTCTCAAAGTCATGAAGACACGGGATAGTGTAGTTCCTTTCATCTTCTTTTCCGAACCCATGGGGGGGAAAACGGTCATTGAGGCATTGAATCTTGGTGCCGATTATTTTTTGGTAAAGGAGAAAGGATCTGAGGCCGAGTTTGCCAGGCTTCAACATCTGGTCGAAAGAGTCATTGCGCGTCCGAAAATGAAAGGGAAAATTCAGGATTCGGTAAAAATTACGGAGGAAAATCCTGCACCGGTGGTGCGAGTCTCAAAAGAGGGTATTCTTCTTTATGCAAATCCCGCAGCGTACCCCCTGCTGGAGAAATGGGGAGTTACTCTCGGAAGTGTATTGTTCGATCTTGTCAAAGGAACAGTCAATAAATCACTTTTCAATAGTACATTGATAAAGACTGAGATCGAGCCCGGGGAGAAATCCTACCTCTTCACATTCAGACCTGGAGAATACGAAAGCAGCTTATCTGAATTGACTGAAAAAAAGAAGGCTTCAGATCTATCACATGCCAATGTTGCCCTGAAAGAGGAAATCGCGCAGAGGAAACTCGCCGAAGCAACAACGAGAAAGACGCTGTCATTGCTTAACGCTGCCCTCGAGTCAACCGCTGATGGAATTCTTGTGGTTGACAGCAGGGGAAAGATTACCGGTTTCAACAGAAAATATGTGAATATGTGGAATATACCCGATGCAGTCATGGAATCCAAAAAACGAAGTACGGTAATCGAACATATGAAAACGGAATTAAAGGATCCTGATGGTTACATGGCCCGCGTTAACGAACTGGCTGAACATCCGGAACGTGAGAGCTATGACATGCTGGAACTGAATAACGGAAGGATCCTTGAACAGTACTCAAAACCCCAGAAGATCGGGAATGCTGTTGTCGGCAGAGTCTGGAATTTCCGGGATGTCACCGATCGTAAGCAGACCGAGGAAAACCTTCTTGCATCCTTAAGGGATAAAGAAGTGATGCTCCGCGAGATTCATCACCGGGTTAAAAATAATCTCCAGATAGTATCAGGGCTGCTCGATATGACGAGGAAACGGTCCCAGGACCCGGCAACTACCAGTATCCTGATGGATATGATGATGAAAATTGATACCATGGCACAAATACATACCCGCTTGTATGAAAGCAAGCAATTTAATAAAATTGACATGAATACCCAGATACGGGACCAGGTTTCTGCCCTGACCAACATTTATTCCACAAAGAACTGTGAAATCTCGACTATCATTAAATCTTCATCGCTCTACCTCTCCGTTGATCAGGCCATTCCCTGTGCACTCATGGTGAATGAGATCCTGACTAATGCATACAAGCATGCATTCAGGGGTCGCGAACACGGAACAATTGAAATTTCAGCATTCCAGGAAAACGGACACATGACAATCAGCATACGCGATGATGGAATTGGTATCAGCAGGGATCTCGACACCGCTCATACCACCAGTCTGGGATTCAAGCTTATCAGAGCGTTAATACAGTTCCAGTTAAAAGGATCATTCACCATAAACAATGATAATGGGACAGAAATAATTGCAAAATTCCCTATCCAGACAGCTGGTATCTGAAATGTCAAAAATACTTGTGGTAGAAGATGAAGCCATCATCCTGCTGCAGCTGGAAGAGATCCTGCATGCTACAGGGTACAACGTGGCAGGACTTGCTGCATCGGGAGAAGACGCTGTTGAAAAAGCACGTCGACTGAAACCCGATCTTGTACTGATGGATATCGTAATGCCCGGCCGGATGAATGGCATCGAAGCCGCAAAAATAATAACCGAAGAACTGGACATACCGGTTGTTTTTGTAACATCCTATGCCGATGATACCATTATTGAAAAAGCAAAAAGTGTCAGGCCTTATGGATATATTGTAAAACCGTTTAATGAACTGGTGATCAAAGCTACTGTCGAGGTTGCCTTGTTCCGTAAAACATCGGAACAAAAGGAACGGGATATGAAAAAGGGCGGGAGCAGGACGCCCGACAGTGAATCTGAATACCTCGCCCTCCCGGAAACCAAAACCGTACTCCTGAAAGATATCTTTTCTGATATTGTCCTGTTCCTGTATACCGATAATGATGTAAAAGAGCCCATATTCAAATTCGCGATAGAAGAAGGCATAAAAAAAGGAGGGCGTAATCTTTTCTCGTACTCCCGCTCCACGGTACAGAAATATTTTCTAAAAGAAATCCAGAAAAGAGAACTCTTCACTTACCGGATAAAAAGAAATGAAGTACATACCCTTCTGCCCATCCTGGAAAAGTGCACTGAATCGATGCATGAAATAAAAGGGGAGAAATCTTTGCATCTCCTGATAGATTTTTCAGAAACCGAAGAATCAGAAGATATAATCGCAGTTAAGAAATTGATCCTTTCAAAAAAAGAACAAGGTGTTCCCGTATCAGGGATCATTGCAATAAATATCGGGATGATCGATCATACCCGCATCCGGTTATTTGCCGAGGGTATATCAAAAATTATTGTATCAACGGGGAAAGAAACAAACCTTTCTTTCTCTCATCAGACATTCCCTGTCGAATCGGTTTCCATCGTCCCGCAGGCAATTATCGAAGATGTAGTAAAAAAGTCACTGGAACTGGTTGTCCTCTCACTGCTCGATAAACCGATATCCGGCAATGACATTGTCCATGAAATCCATAACAGGTATAATGTACTGATCCCCCAGGCACGGGTTTACATGCTTCTCTACGATCTTGAGCAGAACGGGTACATGGAAATCAGGATGTCCGGAAAATCCAAGCTGTATTGCCCAACCGATAAGGGAAAAAAATACATCTCGCAAAAATTGAATGACATTAAACTGGTTTTCAGGCACATATTGGGTGAGGGACTCAATGAGATCAAAGCTGATCGCACAAAAAATTAAAAATTTCAGAATTCAGGACCATTTTTTTAATACTGTCATCATGGCTTTTACCAATTCGTAAAAATCTTTGAAGTTTACCCGAAGAAATCTGAATATCCGGAAAACAATAATCCGATCGGTATTCTGTTTTTATGAAATAAACCGTGACCATGGATTTGCCTGACTCCTTTAAAAAAAGGGACCTCAATAGGGACAGAGTGTTTCCGATTTTAAAAATAGTACTGAAAAATCCGGATATAAGGATCTTTCTGCCAGGACAATCGGCCTTCCTTGGTGAACGCATCAGGGAGGAAAAAAACTACCCTGCGAATCTTGCCGCTGAACCAAGAACAGGGAAAAAATATGGGGATAGTCACATTTCAGCGACTAATTTCTTGTTTTAATGGACGCCCCCCTTGCGCCAGCCCTGCCCCCTTTGGGGACGGGGGCGCATGCGATTCATCTATATTACCGGTATTCTTGATTCCTGGTTATACAACGCCCTCGCAATGGGGCCCTATACAGTAACACTTTTCGATCTGAATTTTGGAACAATATTCTGACTATATTTTCTCTCGTTATTTCCTTTACGAGATGGTAGTTAAAATGGCACTATACCCAAAATATAAAAATATGTTCGGACTTCCTTTCGAGGTAAGATTTGAGAATAAGAAGTTCGGAACGGAATTGCTGGATCTAACTCTGGAAAAAAACCCGATAAACCAGTGTAATCATCGAACATATCCTTTCAAAATATGTATCAAAATCTGTTATTTAAGAAAGAACCTTTAAAAGACTCTATTCTATATCGAAACGGTGAGGATTATTCCGGTATATGGAAATTCTGAGTTTATAGTTAGTTCCGACAGAGGGATTGGTCGTATCTGGGAAAATTATCGTACATCGCAGGGCAATTTCCATTGTCAGAACGCAGTGATTTTTCAACGGAATGGGACAGGATGTCCGGTGAGCGGGTGTACACGGTGTGAAGCATCAGATTGTTTTTACGCAGATTTCATACACAGTTATCTGGGCTGTGCAAAAGGCGATTGATATTAATACAGAAAAGCCGGATGGATTGGTAAAAACCAGTCAGAGTGGTTATCACCGGACAAACGAGGAAATCTGAGCAAAATCCACATAACCGCATCAAACGGTTTGACTTGGTAATACTGAAAAAAATCAGGCTATGACCGAAGTATGCAGCGGATTTGAAGAGTATCGGATAGAGCCCGGTGCATTATCATACATGGTAAAGTTCCGGAGGCCCGGCAATTGCATGGAACGACTGACAGTTATTTCGAAGGAAGAAATCCGGAACCCGGGATTTGATAGACTGGCTTTATCATGGGGATGATGTGATGGAGGACAGGGAAAAAATATCGGAAGAGATAGCACAATTAAAAAAAGATCTTGGTGAACACATGCGTCTTGCAGAAGAGCGACTCGACCGGTTGAAATACCTGCAGGCGGAATTCGACAATTATCGCAAGTGGTCTGAAAAAGACAAAGCGGCGATCATTGCACTGGCAAATGAGAACCTTATTAAAGACCTTCTCGTTATTCTGGATGATTTCGACCAGGCTCTGCCTTCCCTGGAACAGGAAAAGAATAAGGAAGGTATGATGATGGTTCGAAAAAAAATGTTGAAAATTTTAAAGGAGTATGGTTTGCAACCCATCGAGTGCGAGGGAAAAAAATTTGATCCGCATTTCCATGAAGTGATCTGTACGGAGAGATGCAATGAAGAAGAGAACACTATTCTCGAGGACCTTGGAAAAGGTTACCAGTTAAAAACGAAGGTCATCAGGCCGTCGAAAGTAAAGATTGCAGAACATGCTACTGAAAATGAAGGTGAAAACAATGGCTAAAGAGAAAATTATCGGAATTGACCTTGGTACTTCCAACAGTGAGGCTGCGGTAATGCTTGGCGGGAAACCAACCATCATACCTTCAGCCGAAGGTGCAACGGTGGCAGGAAAGATGTTTCCGTCATATGTGGCGTTTACCGCGGATGGTCAGCTTCTGGTAGGTGAACCAGCCCGAAGACAGTCTGTGAGCAATCCTGAAGGAACCGTCACGGCTGCAAAGCGAAAGATGGGAACCGGTCATGTTTATCGGATCTATGGCAAGGAATACACTCCCCAGCAGATCTCAGCGTTCCTGCTGCAGAAGATAAAACGTGATGCCGAAGCTTTTCTGGGAGAACCGGTGACAAAAGCGGTGATTACTGTCCCGGCTTATTTCAACGATAACCAGAGAACAGCAACCAAGGATGCAGGCAAAATTGCGGGGCTTGATGTGGTAAGGCTCGTGAACGAACCCACTGCAGCGTCAATGGCGTACGGCCTGGACCGCGGTGGAGAATACAAGATCCTTGTGTTTGATCTCGGTGGAGGCACTCTCGATGTGACCATAATGGAGTTCGGTGGCGGAACGTTTTCTGTGCTTGCTACGTCGGGTGACACCCAGCTGGGAGGCACCGATATGGACAATGCAGTATTCGAATGGATTGCCGACGAATTCAAAAAACTCGAAGGTGTCGATTTAAGAAATGATAAAATGGCAATCAACCGCCTGAAGGAAGCGGCAGAAAAAGCAAAGATTGAACTTTCAACAGTACTGGAAACTGAGATTAACCTCCCCTATGCCACCGCTACCCAGACCGGTCCAAAACATCTCTCGATGAAACTGAGCCGTTCGAAATTAGAACAGCTGGTAGAACCAATTATCAAACGATGCATCCATCCGTTTGAACAGGCTTTGAAGGATGCAAAACTGACAAAGGATGACATTCAGAAAGTAATCCTTGTCGGTGGTCCTACCCGGATGCCCATTGTTCAGAAATTTATCGAAGACCATATCGGAAAGAAGGTAGAGCGGGGGATCGATCCGATGGAATGCGTGGCGATCGGTGCAGCAATCCAGGGCGCTATCCTCGGTGGTGAGATCACCGACATGGTACTCCTTGATGTGACACCCCTGACCCTTGGCATCGAGACACTCGGGGGTGTCAGGACCCCGTTAATTGAAAGAAATACAACGATTCCTACCAAGAAAAGTCAGACATTCTCAACCGCAGCGGATTACCAGACATCAGTCACCATCCACGTGCTGCAGGGTGAACGCCCTATGGCAGGTGATAATGTGAGCCTCGGGCAGTTCAATCTCGTCGGTATTCCTCCCGCACCCCGGGGAGTCCCTCAGGTAGAGGTCTCCTTCGATATCGATGCATCGGGGATTCTGAACGTATCCGCAAAGGATCTCGGTACAGGAAAAGAACAGAAAATGACGATCACGGCTTCGACGAAACTTGGAGAGAGTGATGTCAAGAAGATGGTGAACGAAGCGAAACAGTATGAAGAACAGGATAAGCAGAAGAAAGAAGAAGTCGAGGTTCGCAACGCTGCAGATTCTTTGATGTATACCGCGGAAAAGACAAAATCCGATCTTGCCGATAAACTTAGCTCAGATCTGGTCGATAAGCTGAACGCGGCAATCGTGGCTGTCAAGTCCGCTCTGGAAGGAAAGGATACTGCAAAGATCAAGTCAGAGACAGAAAAGCTCCAGAAAGTCCTTGGGGAGGCCGGGACTGCCGCATACCAGCAGGCTGCCCAGCGCCAGGCACAGGAGCAGGCCGGTTCGCAGGGGGGTGCTGCCGGGAGTGAACAAAATCGCCAGGAAGCGACCGGTCCTGGTGGAGAGAAGGTCGTCGACGCTGATTTTAAAGTCAAGGATGAAAAATAATCATTTTTCCAGGCACGTATGGCAAAAGGGGATTACTATGAAGTCCTGGGCGTGAAAAAGGACGCGACGCAGGACGATCTGAAAAAGGCGTTCAGGCATCTTGCACGAAAATACCATCCGGACCTTAACAAAGGGAGTAAAGAGGCCGAGGAAAAATTCAAAGAGGTCAACGAAGCCTACCAGGTACTCTCCGATCCCCAGAAAAAATCGCAATACGATCAGGTAGGACATGCCGCATTCAAACCCGGTGATTTTACCGGGGCAAAAACTCCCAGCTATGATGATCTTTTCAGAGATTTTGGTCTTGGTGATATCTTCGACGCCTTTTCCACAGGTTCCAAAAGGACACGGCGCAGGGCCGGGGCAGATCTCCGGTACGATCTGGAAATCTCTCTTACCGACGCATTTTACGGCACGAAAAACACCGTTGCAGTCCCCCATGATATTGAGTGCGGAAACTGTCATGGCAGCGGTGCACAGCCCGGTTATGTGAGGACATGTCCCACCTGCAAAGGATCAGGAGAGATCAGAAGGGTTCAGAAAACCGGAAACCGTTCAACGATGAACATTGCCCAGTGCCCGGATTGTGGCGGCAGCGGGACTATCATTGAAAAACCCTGCGAAGTCTGTCATGGCAGAGGTACGATACAGAAAACACGAAGGATCGAAGTGACTATCCCACGGGGTGTAGAGGACGGGCAGTTCCTGAGAATTGCCGGCGAGGGAGAACCGGGTGAGAATCAGGGCCCTCCCGGAGATCTGTATGCCGTTGTGCATGTTAAAAAGCATGACATCTTTGATCGACAGGGTGCCGATCTCTATAGTACTGCTGTAATCAGCCTGGTAACAGCCCTTCTGGGAAGTGAGATCAACGTGCCGACGATTACGGGGACCGCAGTTTTGAAAATTCCCCGCGGGACCCAGAGCCATACGCTCTTCCGTCTCCGGGAACAGGGTATGCCATACCTTAATTCCGACAACCGGGGAGATCTCCTCATAAGAGTGATGGTAAAAATTCCAGAAAAACTGACAAAAAAACAGGAGGACCTCATGAAAGAGGCTTTTATCGGTTAGAGTGTAGTGTCGGGAAGGTGGTGTCTCCTTCCTGTCAGAAAATTGTGATGATGAAACAAGGAGAAAATAACATGCAGAAGATTGAAAGCAGCAAGAAGTATCAGAACGGGATCCAGATTTTCTGGACAGAAGAGGGAAAAGAACTTACCGATTTTTTCCCCTATGAGGAACTGATAGACATGAAAATCAATGCACTTGACTTGTTGAATAATCCTGCCATCTACATGATTGATGCAAAAAAGCACAGGATCGAGTCATCTGTATAAACCATAAACAACAGGAGATCTATCCTGGTATGGTTTATTGGCGGGAGTTCCAGGCAAAGTACAAGAATCAGAATTATCCGGATACATTTCGCCCCGGAAATCCCGGAGATCAGGACAGCATCAGAAATTTTTTTTGATACGATTCGCACTAACCGTTCAGAACGGTTCAAAGGAGATCGAAGATATGCCGGGAAAAAATGAAAAAAAGCACAGGTTTAAAAAAAATCCGTCTGATGACCTGAAAACGACGCTGATGAACAAATACAAAGATATGTTTGTCGATAAACTTACCCAACAGGATCTCAGGGAACTCCAGTTTTATCTGAAGAACCAGTTCGATGAAAAGCGCCAGCTCAATGCAGAATACAAGTTAAAATTTGAATCCCGGTTAAGACAGTATTTTCATGAAGAGGTCATGAGGCGTGAGATTATCAGTATCGAAACCCTTCTTGGACTTATGACGCCAGGAGATGTGAAACAACAGGAATAAACCGATTTCATCATTTCAGAATTTGTTTCAAAAAATGTTTTTCGGGGAATAGTTGATAAAATTCTCTTTGTAATACGCGTAATGGAAAAGGGATAGTGGGATTCGGGAAAAATCCCGGTAAAGTTCGTCGATACAAGAGAGCGGCGGAATTAGTAAAAAAAATCATTTCGGACCATTGTCCCTTACCGCGTAAACTTCCCGGAATATCGTTAAAGAATTTCCCCGTTTAATGGTAACCACATCAGGTGCGGGAAAGTTCCATCCACCGGGAAATTACGGAAGGGGGATACACACGTGGTAAGATGGTACTACCGGTCGGTTTTTGATGAACTTGAGGAAATGAAACATTACATGGACTCTTTGTTTCACGAGATCTATGAGACCAATCCGACTGCACTGCTACCGGCAGCACATAGCACCAGCACGAAATTGTTACCAGCACAGCTGGATGATTTTCGTGTTGTTGTTACCGATCAAAGCGATGAGATAATCGTTATAGTGGATCTCATTGACGGTATCTCTAAAGAAGATATCACACTTTCCCTTGTCAACCCAAAGGCACTCGAAATCTCCTGTGAACGCAAGGAAGAAAAAAAAGAGGAGAGAACGGGATATTATCTCCATGAGCGAAGTTTTGGGTCCATGACACGTTTCGTCCCGCTTCCAAAAGCAGTTACTGAAGACGGGTCGACTGCATCGTTCAGGAATGGTGTACTCGAAGTCCATCTCAGGAAATCCACAATAGACGGGAAGGGAAAAATTCTGATTGAGTAATTTTTTTGTCGTTTTCGCACCTGTTCTCCAGGACAGGAATGGACCGATGAGGAAAACAGGCAGGAAAACTGATTAACACAACGGCGTCAGAGTCAGGCAATCATTTTCAGATACGGGGGTAAAGAACGTGGACAAATTTGAACAGATGATGAAGAACGTAAAGGGGATGTCCCCTGAAGAGCTGGTTGCGGCAGAGGAGAAATTCAAGGGTATGTGCAATTGCCCCGGTTGTCCGACGCATAATAAATGTGCGAAGAATGCAAAAGAACTGCTCTTCTGTATAACAGGCAAGAGTTTTATGTGCATTTCTGAAGATAAAGGCTGCATCTGCCCGAGTTGCCCGGTTGCAGCTGAATTCGGACTTAAGTATAAATCTTTCTGCCTTAAAGGGGCCGAGAAAGCCCAGCGTTATGAACATGCGTTATGGGGAACCAAGATGGTATAAGGAGATTGTGACAGGAATGATCATGGTAAAAAAACGGGATGGCAGAAAAGAGCCATTCGTGCCTGAAAAAATTATCGTGAGCGCAATAAAATCCGGTTCACCTCCTGAGTATGCAAGGACCATTGCACAGGATATCGAAAGAAGCACAAAAGATGGTGCCACAACCCAGGAGATCAAGTCAAAGGTCCTCACCATGCTGAAATCCAAAAATCCGGAATGGGAGAGAAACTGGGTGGTTTACGACACTGCGGTGAAAAAAAGGTCAGGTTGACGGCGATAAACCAGGGCAAATCTTTCATTTAATAAAAATTTTCAAAAGTGAGATAAAAAACAGAGTGGAGATGTCGTTCATGGATAGTACTCAAGACAAAATTCCCGCGCTCGTCAAAGATCTGGCAGACAGGAATGAAGATGTACGGTGGGCTGCTGCCTACGCCCTTGCACATATTGGCACACCTGCGGTGGATTCCCTAACCCGCGCTCTTGGCGACCGTGACAGCGTCGTAAGGCTGAGGGCAGCCTGGGCACTTGGACGGATCGGTGATCCCCGCCCGACTGACCCGTTAATCGCACTGCTTCGCGACGGGGACTGGGCGGTAAGAATGCGGGCAGCCGAAGCGCTTGGGAATCTCCGGGCTCATAAGGCAACGGATGCGCTTATTCTCGCATTAAGAGATGAAAAAACCGATGTCAGAAGGCACGTGATTGCCGCACTTACGAGAATTGCCGATCCCGCCTCTGCTGACCGTCTCGGTGATCTATTGAAGGATGCCGACTGGCGGGTCCGCATGGGAGCTGCGCTTGCCCTATCGGCTATAGGAACCGAAAAGAGCCTGGATCTCCTCAAGGCAGCGACCTGTGATGAGAATGAATACGTCCAGAAAATTGCTCTTGCGGTGATGAATAAAAGAGAAGAGGGTTGCGAACCGGTAAAAAAATAAGGATTACCTGAACCTCGTCTGTTATACAGAGAAACCAGGGTATCTATGGGTAGAAGGTGATCTTCAATCGTTGTTTAGTTTACAAACCTTATTTCTGTCAAAATTTTTGTATTTGTATAAAGACGGGCCTCTTTTCTGCTGGACGTGATTTGGTTTTGCGGTAATGACCGGATCCGGAAAAACCTCCTCCTCGGATTACCCTGTCCGGAATCAGGTCCATACTCTATCCTTCAGCCCTGTAAAGTCCTGTAACGTTGCTAATTACGACCGCATCCGTTCCCGCCGGAGAATCTGCAATTATTACGGCCTGATTCCGCATTTTTCCGAATTATAACCTCCGAAATCCTGAGGTTGAGGTAAAAGAGGTACAAACAGTCCTTTTCCGAGGGCTTTGGTCCCGGAATTTCCACAGGGATTTTCCAGGCCCGAAGCAGACCTTATTGCTGCTTGATTGCATTCAATATTTTCCTTTTCAATTTTGTTTTCAAGACCATAGTTTAGGTTATTTTTATAAAAAATTAGCAGATTGAACTTCAATTTGAATAAAAAATTATATAAATTAAAAGATTATTATATGGGAATATACATTTATAATGGGAGTGTGGATTCCATGATGAGCCCGCGTGAGAGATATGAGAGAGAAGAATTCTGGGAACTTGCAGATGAAATTGGAATGACAGATGTTCATACCAATAACCAAACATTTTTCCACAGGTTCTTCAGAAAGAATGATGAATTGACCAGAAAGAAATAATCACTTCCTGACAATTATTCTTGATATAATTTTATCGCGTGATTTTTCGAGCAAAGGTAAAAAGAAAAAGTTTTAAGAATTATTATACGTGAATTATCTCATGTGGACAAGATACAAATTTCATCCTTAAAACGCTATATGTGGTATTGTCTTTTTATTATTATTTTATCAGTGTTATTTGTAACATTTGTGCATATTATCGATTTTAAAATTCCAATAATAAATCCAGAAGAAGAAACTATACTAACTTACAATTTATATTATCCGTCCTCATCATCGAGTAGTATACCATTAATTAACGTCGATGTTGATGCAGGATATAAAAAGACTACAAGTCTTTTATTTTCAGTTGATATTTTTTTAAAATTTAAAGGGAAAAATTTGGTAGCAGGTGCGCCAGTCGACATAGATGCACAAGGATGTGTTTATCCAAAGGGTCAAGAGATAATTGGGGAGTTATATTCCGGTAAGGAAAAAAGAGTGGTCAACAAATCAGTAAGTTTGGGTATTGAAGGAGCATCAATTTATAATATATATGGACTAGTTTACAATAAATCGGAAGAAGATATTACTGTTAACAATCCAGGAGGAGAATTTATTATCTCCCTCAAAGATTGCCCCGGTCCCGCATATTCGGTATTTATACCAGGAACAAATTTTACTACAAGACGAACCATCACTTGGAATACTGAAGGGGAATGGGGGCCATATGTAAGATTTCCTTTTTCAAATATGTCTGAACCTCTTACTGTAAAATTTTCTGATTCTAAGATCCACGTTTTAGGATCTCATATCGAGAGAGAGGAGAGATCGTCAGACATTAATTTTTGGCTGAGTATTGTCTTGTTCCTTTTTACAATTATCATGGCTATCCCAGTACTTTCAGAAATCCGCAAAATTTTAATTCCGGATGAGAAATGTCAAAACAAAAATTCCGAAGATACTGATGAGATAAAAAAAGATAATCCAACAGAAACGAATGCGAGTTTAAGTGGCGATCAACTACACGCCATAGAGCATGAAAAAACCGATACTAAACGATCTAAAAGGAAGCGATGAGAAAACTCAAACATAATCAGAGCATCGAACTATCGGTGTTAAATTACTGCTATAGAGTATTGTAATTTTGATGGTGAAGTGATTTGGGCTTGAAAAGTTGTACGCCCCGGCCGGGCTTTCTACTATTCAGGTAAAAGTCTTTATTTTAAAGCCCCAAAATCTTGTATTGTGACAGAGCGCAACAGACGCGATCAACATCAATACTCTTCCATATTCTGAAATTATTTGAGCTTTTTTAATCTTACCTGAGAAATCTCTTGTCTTTTTTGCACCCTATTCCGATAATATTTTGTAAAAACTGCGTGGTCAGGTGCTCAGGATCCTTTACCAGCGTTTCGTGATGGTTTTTAATAATATCACAGACACGTTCTCTCCCTGTTGGTGCTTCAGGATCCGTTCCATGTCTCTTTTTTGCCGCTTCACTCATGCTCTTCCGGTGCTCTTTCGACAGGGGTTTATGTAAATGCGCCTCGCTGATTTTCCTCCGGGTCTCCTCAGTTTGCGGCCTTGATTTTCCCTTCATTGCCTCGCTGATTTTCCTGCGCTGTTCCTCTGAAATGGTCTTGCCCTTATGCCCTGCGCTGATTTTCCTGCGTTCCTCCGGATCCTCATACCTCTTCTTTTGAGCCTCACTCATCTTTTTGCGGGTTTCTTCCGTCCGTTTCTGCCCCGTATTCGCATCGCTTATTTTTTTCCGGGTCTTTTCAGATACCATTCTTGAACTTACTCCTTACCCTCGGGTCCTGGCACCAGAACCTGGAATCACATCGTGAAGATATATCACAATTTGTTTCTTCATTACGTAAGATTTCCGAATTCAACGCAAACAAAACCCCATGACTCCTGCCGGTTCAATGGTGAATTATATTGAGCAAAATCAATACTTGGTCTTATATATGCCTGACGGAAGCAGGTAAGAAAAGTTCGCAGAACAACCCTCCCAAAAAATTAATTCAGTCTTTGTTCTCTGAATTGAGTTTGAAATTTATTTAAATCCCTAAAAAAATGAATTTTATCAAATAGTAATATTTATATAGAAACAATGATGAATCTTTTGTTCGTAACATTGTCCTGCCCTCAATGGGCATGCAAAAGGTGTTTGAAACTATGGTTACAAGAAAGAATGATGAGGCAGTATCACCCGT
>DADT01000033.1 GCA_002495065.1 Methanoregula sp. UBA471
AACTACCCCACCCTGGCAGATGTCCTTTTTACATTTGCACCGGACTCTGATTAATGTATCCTTGTTCATCCATCACCTTATCAGGAGACAAAGCGTGAGAGAAGAAAGTCATCAACCGCATAAGATCATAAGGTGATTATTAATAGAGTCAGGTGTCCATTACATATCAGGTGGCTCTGATCTCAATTCCTTAACAGTTCGGCAGCATGGCAATCATTTGACTGTGTGCCGGGAATTGGGAGCGTTTTTTATCCGGGATCAGGGCGGCAACGAGGTGACAGGGTATGGCGGAAAGCCCGAAGATCAGGACGCCGATCGTCTGCGTGATGGGACATGTTGATCACGGGAAGACGTCTCTTTTGGATCGCATCCGTGGATCCTCTGTTGTCAGTTCAGAAGTTGGAGCGATTACCCAGCACATCGGTGCGACCATTGTCCCCATCGATGCGATCCGATCTATGAGCGGGACAATGGGAAAATCCATCAACATCCCCGGGCTGCTTTTTATTGATACGCCCGGCCATCATGCATTCACCACACTCCGGGCACGCGGCGGGGCATTGGCCGATATGGCAATCCTCGTGGTCGATATCACGCAGGGGTTCCAGCCCCAGACCATTGAAGCCCTCCAGATCCTGAGGAACTGCCGGACACCCTTTGTTGTCGCCGCGACCAAGATCGACCGGATCCACGGCTGGCGGGTTTTTGAAAATGAATCTGTCCTGACATCGTTTGCAAAACAGAACGAACGGGTGAAAGGGGAGGTTGAGAACAAGACATATGAGATCGTGGGTAAGCTCGCTGAACTTGACTTCTCAGCTGACAGGTTTGACCGGATCTCCGATTTCAAGCGCAACCTGGCAATTGTGCCCGTCAGCGCTCATACCGGGGAGGGTATTTCCGATCTGCTGCTCGTCATGATCGGGCTTGCACAGCGGTATATGGGTGAGGAACTTGCCCTTCTTGTCGAGGGTCCGGGCGCCGGAACTGTCCTTGAAGTGAAGGAAGAGCGGGGACTGGGAACGACCCTTGACGTAATCCTCTATGACGGCACACTCGCTATCGGTGATGAAATTGCAGTTGCCACGCAGGACGACGTCATTGTGACAAAAGTACGGTCGCTGTTAAAACCCCGCCCGATGAAGGAGATTCTTGTTGAAGACCGTTTCGAGCGGGTGAAGACCGTGGCGGCAGCAGCTGGGATCAAGGTCACGGCCCCGAACCTCGAGAGCGTGATAGCAGGGTCGCCTTTTTTCGTAATCCGGGGCAACCGTGAAGAAGTCGAGGCCCGGATAAAAAAAGAGATGACAGAGATCCACGTCAAACTGGCAGACGAGGGAATCGTGATCAAGGCAGATACCATTGGTGCACTTGAGGCGCTCTGCAAGGAACTGGAGGGAAAGGGCATCGGGGTGATGCGGGCAGAGGTCGGTCCTGTGAGCCGCCACGACCTTATCGACACCGAAACTATCAAAAACCCGGTGTTTCGTGTCCTTCTCTCTTTTAACACCCAGATCCTTCCCGATGCTGCCGAGATGATCAAAAACCCGCTCTACACGCAGGTCAAGGTATTTGAAGGCCGGGTAATTTATCAGCTGATCGACCAGTATCTGGCATGGCGGGATGAGCAGAAACGGCTGCAGGAAAAGCAGAGATTTGAACATATCGTGATGCCGGCAAAGATCCGGCTCCTTCCGGATTGTGTATTCCGGCAGAGCAATCCGGCTGTGGTGGGAGTGCGGGTACTTGGCGGAAAACTCCGCAGCGATGTGAACCTGGTTAAAACCGATGGAAAGAAAGTCGGGCATCTTAAATCCATGCAGCTCCGCCAGGAATCTATTCGCGAGGCCGATGCCGGACTCGAAGTCGCAATATCGATTGAGGGTGTGACGGTCGGGCGGCAGTTGTTTGTGGGGGATGATCTGTTCGTAGACATTCCCGAGCGGCATGTAAAGGTGCTTGAACGTGAAATGCTCAAAACACTGAACGTGAACACGCAGGAAATTCTCAATGAGTTCACGACGATGAGAAGAAAAGAGGATCCATTCTGGGGAAAATGATGCGAACGGACCTGCGAAACACGCGAGGGTTTAATAATATACCGGTATAATAAAATGGGTACTTCTCATGTGTAGGCATAATTGCCGGCAGTCAAGAGACGTGAAAGATCCAATACCGGGTTTTTAAAAAACCCAATAAGGAGCATGCAGTATGGCGGAGTTAAAGATCGTAGTATCAGACCCAAAGACCGGCCGTGCCTTTAATGTGGACGCAAGTGGCGGGGCAGCAGGAGCAATCGTTGGTAAACGTATCGGAGAGGAGATTGATGCAGGTTCACTGGGGCTTGCAGGGTATAAAATCCTGATTACCGGAGCGTCAGACCGGACCGGGATACCCGCAAAAAAGAGCCTGCCGGGAGCAGGCCGCAAGAAACTGCTTATGACAGAAGGTGTAGGATTCCACCCGACGATGGAAGGTGAACGCCGGAGAAAGACTATCCGGTCAAATGAGATCACCGCTGACTTCGTTCAGATAAATGCCCGGGTAACCACCTACGGGGATAAAACCCTGGATGAGCTTTTCCCCAAGGTTGCCGGAGAGAAAACTGAAAAACCGGTAAAAGCCGGCAGAAGATAAATATCCATTCTTTTTTGGTTTTAATCAGCAGTTCAATCGTGATCAGTGATTTGAAAATTTAAAAAAAATGTTATACCGGATAGGTAACACTTACTTTACCGAATGCGGTAGAATTCGCCGCTGATGTGAGCAGTCTGCCATCTTTCCATATCTCAGCCGTGAGAGCATGGGAAGACTTATCCTCTTTATAGAAAGTCGCTGTGACAGTTCCCGTCGCATTTTCAATGGTGTATAACCTGTCACCGGAGTTTCTCACGTTCTGGGTCACGGCATTGACGCCATATGTCCCATTAAACCCGCCGATATAACTGACTTTGACAAATACACCGGTGGCCGGTATAATGACAGGTGTTGTTGGCTTTACCGTGGGAAACGTCGTACCCCCCGTGACCTGTGTCTGTGTACCAGAGGGCGTCGTTGTAGTCGGCGGCGTCGGCTGTTGACCTACACACCCGCTCGTTACAACAATTCCCGCCAGGAACAAAACTGCAAAGAGCAATACCCATTTATTTTCCCCAGAATCCTGTCTGCCTTTTATCATTAAATGCACCTCACCAAATCTGTTTGATGATATATAACAACAAATAGTCGAAATACTTTGTCGTTCCCTTTGTCAGAACCCTGCCATCAGCTCCGTTATAAAAGGACAGGATTGCTGCAGTCAGCCTTTTTTTATGGTCCCTGCAAGCGCATCTCTCTGGTCTTTAAAAGGAACATTGTATTTTTTCGCAAGCAGGACAAGTGCAGCTGCCGGCAGAAGATTCCCGTCAAACTGCTCTTTGATGATCCGGTTCATTTCAGAAACGACTGTGGTTTCCTGGATACCCTGAGATTTTGCAATCCTGCCGATCAGTTCCTGCGATGGATCATTACGTTCAAAGATGGATGACGTGGGTTTGAACCCGACAGGAACGATGATCTCATGTATATCAAAGCGGGGGGAGAAAAACCCGTTCTGCTGGCTGAGAAGCCCGTCTTCTTCAGCCCTGATGAGTAGCATATTTGCCTGTTCGGTACTCATCCACTTCCGGTCAAGAGCGTAATAATAGACCAGCTCGTTCTTCCGCATCCCTGTCTTCCGGGTATGCTTGAAGGGGGCTGAAATCGTGATCTTAAGGGTCACTTCGAGGCACCCAGAAGGATATTTTTCATATCCAGCGCATCGAGACCTTCGCCCCGGCCCTCTTTTGCGATATCAATATCGGTTCTTGATACCTTGTCGGTCAGGCGGAGAAAGAAGACCTCGTTGCCAATTGGCACCTTGCCCCCTCCCCGCAGGGCGAGCAGGAGTATGGATATCTGCAGATCGACAGCCTCTGTTATTGCCCCCGGACGAAGTACATCCGGGGTTATGTCCCCGAATGTCGCACGATCAATCGCAATTTTCACCTTTGTCTTTACCTTCACGAGTTCTTTTTCGGTCTTTTTGGTTGACTCGGCATTGTCAAGTCCGGCAACGTATTTCAGGGTCTCGTTAAACGGCATTCCCATGGCAAATGAGAGATCAATCCGCTGGGGGAAACGATAATAGATCCTTCGCATAGCTACACTATGGAGGGTTATAAAGAAAAAAGATTGCTGGAAAACCGATTCAGACAGACTACCGCAAATGCCGGAATTTTTCAGAACAGGGTAATCCCATGAAAGAAGAAGCCCGCGCCTTGTAAGATTGATCTAAAAAAAATCCGTTTGTTGAATAAGGGGGAATTTATTCGAGTAACACTGCGTTGATAACGCCGTCCTGCCCCGGGCGGCTCATAATACGGGCATTCCCAATCTCGGTCTTGATAATTGCGCCTTTGGTCAGAAGATTTCTCCGCACGTAGTTCGGGTTTGCCCCGTTTTCGATTACACTTGCAATCCTGACCTTTTTACTCTGACCATTTTTGAGGTCTGTCACATTTGCAAAATCTGCCCGGAGCGCCCGGACTTTCTGGTTTGCACCGGTAGTCCGGATATTTTTTCTCCGGTCTTCGCCGATATGAGTGTCTGCGGGTGCGAGCCCGATCTCCGTCCTCCGCTTCATTTGTGCCGGGCGGCGCCTGCCACCGGTTACCTTTCGAACTGATTCTCCCTGCCACTGCATGGTGTCACTCTCTTGTATAAAGTTCTCCGGAACCTGTCCCGAAGATGGTGCTCTATATATTCCCTTCAGAATTATTTATACTATTTCCCGATTTTTTCCCCATTTTCCCATCAGACCAGCTGAACCGGCAGCATACAGAAAAAGATCCGGTCTTCTGCGCAAAAAGAAAAGAGATTTTCCTTCCTGGAGCACCGTTAGCAGCGGTGACTATTCATGCAAGAATAGCATCAAGGAGTGTCGCAATACCGTCACCGGTCTTCAGATTTGTTCTGAATACGGGCATTTTGGGATTATACCGGCGGATATCCGACTCCATCCTGTCGAGATTGGCTCCAACAAGCGGGGCAAGATCAATTTTGTTTATCACACCGATAGTGCAGTCACGGAACATCATCGGGTGCTTGTTTACCACATCATCGCCTTCCGTGGAGCTCACAATAACGATTCTTTTCTCTGCTCCGAGACGAAAATCGGTAGGACAGACCATATTTCCAACATTCTCTATAAACAGGATATCTATATCGTCTAGTGGCAGGTGTTCAATCGCGTGTTCGACGAGGTGGGCATCAAGGTGGCATTCCTTACCGGTATTTGCATTGAACGCCGGGATACCCAGCGCGACAAGCCGCCTGAAATCATCATCCCCGTACACATCGCCGGCAATGGCGCCCGTTGAAAGCCCCTTTCTGGAAAGCAGGGGGACAAGGCGCTCGATAAGTGCCGTTTTTCCTGATCCAATGGCTCCAAGCAGGTCAAATGCCCGGACTCCATGGGCCTTAAGGTTTTTCGCATTATTGTCGGCAAGCGCGTTGTTGACGTCGTAGATATCCTTCTCAACCCTGACGTCGATGTGATGCATACTACAAAGTGGGAGCGTACACTGTTTATACCTTGACCCACAAATCTCAGGTAATGGTACAAGGTGAGTGCATACTGTATCCCTGCTATTTCAATGCGGCTTATACCCGTCGTCAGGGAAGAAGGGTATCACTGAGCCGCGGGGTAAAAGCCCCGGTGGTGAACGATCTCGAACGCGCACTCAAGCGCATCGGTGTCACATTCAGGGTCGAGGACCACCATCATCCCGCACACTGGATGCGGCGTGAAGGTCGTGTTGTTGTCACGTGGCAGGAGGGTAAGGTGGCGCTCATAAAGAAAGTCGCGCAAAAAATCGAGGTGAAACGTTGAGTGGGATGTATGATCTGCATACCCATTCCATCCTGTCTGATGGAGAGATGCTTCCCATCGAACTGATACGAAGGATGGCAGTGCTCGGTTATACGACAGTCGCAATTACCGATCATGTCGATCCATCCAATATCCTGTCCGTCATCGAATCACTTGACCAGGTCCGTATATCTGCAGATCTTTTCGGTGTCAGGCTGCTTTGCGGTGTTGAGATCACTCATGTCCCCCCGTCACAGATAGCGGATCTTGCACAAAAAGCAAAAACTGCCGGGGCAGATATCGTCGTCGTCCATGGAGAGACCCCTGTGGAGCCTGTGGCAGCCGGAACGAACCATGCAGCCTGCGGGTGCAGATATGTGAACGTACTTGCACATCCCGGGCTTATCAGCAGCGAAGATGCACTTCTTGCGGCAAAGAACGGCATTGCGCTTGAGATAACATCACGGAGCGGCCATAACCGGGCAAATGGCCACGTAGTCCGGGTTGCCCGCGAAACAGCCTGCCAGATCGTGGTTGACTCGGATGCGCATGCTCCTGGAGACCTGCTGGATGAGCGCGCGAAATTTGTTGTTGCAAAAGGGGCCGGACTGACCGATGCGGAGTGTAAACAGGTTATATCTT
Source organism: Methanoregula sp. UBA471 (assembly GCA_002495065.1). GTDB lineage: Archaea > Halobacteriota > Methanomicrobia > Methanomicrobiales > Methanospirillaceae > Methanoregula. The sequence goes on from DADT01000033.1 coordinate 6,533, forward strand.
TAAATATCGACCACTTTCTCATTTCCTGAAATTTCTATTTATACTTTCACGCAACTTTTAAATACCGAAATGACCCATATATATAAATTACTAAATTAATCCAGTGCCATTGTATCTTTGAGGTTGTTGTGTGAAGGTTGTTGGTCGAGCGATGAGCACCGTTGGCAGCCGGATGCTCATTATTCAATGCGATGCCGCCCAGCTCCCCCCATTATATTGCGAAGTGACTGACCGTCATCTGAAACCAGTGGGAAAAATTCTTGATCTCTTCGGGAATATCAAAGCACCCTATGCAGCAGTCCTCTGCCGCGAAAAATGCACGGTCCAGCCCAATGAAAAACTCTTCACAAAGTGATAGCACAACACCCGGGATACGCCGGTTCCGAACATGAAATGTATAAAATGGTGAATCTTTATGCAGGAAGTTGAAAAATTAAAAGTCCTTCAGAGTGAGAGGGAAGCACTCAAATTACGCACGAAGGGTAAAGAGGTCGAGAAGAAGGCCGAGAATCATACTGAGACAGTCTGCCCGGAATGCGGGGGCAGACAGCTTGTTCATGACTACGAGCGGGCAGAACTTGTCTGTCAGAGCTGTGGTCTTGTTATTGATGGTGACTTTATCGACCGCGGTCCAGAATGGCGTGCATTCGACCATGACCAGCGTATGAAACGCTCACGGGTCGGGGCTCCCATGACATTCACGATCCACGACAAGGGTCTTTCAACAATGATCGACTGGCGCAACCGTGACTCGTATGGCAGGGCAATCTCATCCAAAAACCGTGCACAGCTCTACCGGCTTCGCAAATGGCAGCGCCGTATCCGGGTCAGCAATGCAACTGAGCGCAATCTTGCATTTGCTCTCTCGGAACTTGATCGGATGGCATCTGCTCTTGGTCTCCCGAGAAATGTCCGGGAGACCGCAGCGGTTGTCTACCGTGATGCGGTTGACAAAAACCTGATCCGCGGGCGGAGTATTGAGGGGGTTGCTGCAGCTGCGCTCTACGCAGCCTGCCGCCAGTGTAATGTACCCCGCACCCTTGACGAGATTGCAGAGGTTTCCCGTGTGTCCAGGAAAGAGATCGGCAGGACATACCGGTTCATTTCCCGGGAACTCGGACTCAANNGCCGTGGAGATCCTGCGCCAGGCAGGAGAACGCGAATTAACAAGCGGCAGGGGCCCAACCGGAGTCGCTGCGGCCGCGATTTATATCTCATCAATTCTTGGCGGCGAACGCCGCACCCAGCGGGAAGTGGCTGAAGTAGCAGGAGTTACTGAAGTCACTATCAGGAACAGATATA
>DADT01000041.1 GCA_002495065.1 Methanoregula sp. UBA471
GGCGCCACCGCGGCGGATCAGTGTCTCTATGCATATGTGTAAACATCGCACTGCCCTGTCGTGCTCGGAGAGGCCCTGACGCGGGGGACCCTCATAACATTACAGGGTTTAATGATTTTCATNNGTTCGGGTGTGAACACCTGTTCATGTATGTTTCAAAAAACCCGTTCTCTGCTTTTTGAGTGCTCTCAAATTGAATATTCCCGGTAAATCAGATCCGGTTATGTGCAGTTATTCTTCAATTTCCAGACATTCTCCCGGTCGCAGCACCGAAACATGGATATCAGTCGTTCGTTCAATCGTCTTTTTGAACATCAGTGGATCTGCGCCGATCTTATCCCAGGTATTGTAGTGAATGGGTATCACCGTTCTTGCACCAACAAAATTTGCTGCCATCATCGCTTCAGCCACTCCCATGGTGAATCGCCCGCCAATAGGGAGCAAAGCGACATCCGGGTGATACAGTTCGCCTATCAGTTTCATGTCTGAAAAAAGGGCCGTATCACCTGCATGATATACCTTGACCCCATCCATGCCGATAACAAAACCTGCGGCAATCCCTCCCGGGGAACTCATTCCCGGACTGTCAATCCAGCTGGAATGGATGGCCTGAGTCATGGTAAATGAGACGCCATCAGCCACGAGGGTGCCACCAATATTCATGCTCTCTGCGGGCAGACCTTTTGTCCGCAGGTATCCGGCAATTTCGGTAATTGCGATGGTCTTTTTCCCAAGCGCAACCGTTTCACCCAGATGATCATCGTGGCCGTGGGTGACGGCGACAAGATCGGGTTTTGTCCAGAGAACACTACCCCCTTCGATAAAAGGATCGATCAGAACTTTTTTTGATCCGGCGATTAATACGCATGCATGCCCGAGCCAGGTGAGTTGCATATATACACATCTGGTTATCTATGCATGAAATTTATCATCGGGATAACGCTGTGTACATGAACACCAGTGTCACGTAAAAAAAGGCAGCGGATGAGGGGGATTATCCTCACATCACGTCTATCAGTTCAGCTTCTGTAATATCGATGGAATCCCCGAGAGAATCCGCAGTAGCACTGCGGGTCATCTGCTCGGATAAATCCCTGTCTTCCATGACATCCCGGACCCTGTCAATGTAGGGGTCAATCGTCGGGTCTTCCTGTTCCTCAATCACATGCCGGTATTCACGGAGTGTCGAAGGACTCACGCCGAGTTCTTCAGAAACCTCTTTCATGGTCTTGCCGGACTCGATCAGATTTTCCATTTTTGCCTTGTCAAAGGGCATTTTGAAATCAAGTTCCCGGAAGAGCTTAAGCCGGACACGTGCACGTGCTACAGTCTTGCTGAGTTTTTCATCCCCGAGCTGGCGGGCAATTTCAGTATCATTCTTACCCGCGTAAAACAAGGTGACAAGTTTTGCAAGCTGGATCGGTTTTAAGGAGGTTTTAAAGATCCCCTGTTCCGTGATCTCCCGCATTACGAGAGCAACTTCACGTTCAATCGCGTCGCTGTCTCTTAAAGTACCATGAATGTTCTTCATCGGCTCGACAATCTTTGTCTTGCCGGACATGGCACTGAAGAGTTTTAGAAGCTGTACCTTGCGTTTGTCTTCGGTCATTGCATACCCCGTTATGGGATTAGGATATACAATACTTCGCCTCCTATTTAATGTTATCTTTACACTCTATTTGACCAAAAGACCTATAAATCGATTGAGGATTTTTTATTGCATCAGTACTGTCAATCTACAAAATTCCAGCTGAGTAGAAAAGGGTATGAACGGAGTTCGCACCGAACCATAAAAATCATTAAACCATGTAATTTTTATGAGGGCTCCCCGCCTCAGGGCCTCTCCGAGGCACGGCGGGGCAGTGCGGTGCTTACAAATATGCATACAGACACTGATCCGCCGCGGGGGCGCCCCGTCGGGGGCGGCGGGGTTCATCGCAAATATTTATGAGGAATACACATTCCATTACTCACATCTGGTTAATGTATTTTCATGGGAAATCCTCACAATATTTTTCTTAACGCTCTCTGGGGGCTACGGCATGTAATGCATCCGCCCCCGCCGCTGCGGCCCCCCTGGAGCGATAACTCCGGAGAAGGTATACGACACAATCGCAAAGCGGAGGTGCTGGTCGGGGGGGGCAGGTACTGTCCCATCCGTAAACAGGTGCTTTTCAATTTGTTTAAAACTCAGGTTTCTCCAAAGCCAGAATTCCATGTTTTTTTAACTCAGATGGCGGACAGCGAATGATCCCGTCCTTTCAGAGGATAGCGATCATCCGGTCACGGAAAAGCACCTGCAGTTTTCTTCACCGGATCATTGAAGAACTTACATCGACCGATCTGCTGATGACTCATTGAGGTACTCTATCTCATTATTTTTTATAAATTCGTTCAGTATTTTACGGATGGGGGAATAGGGGCCTTTTTCATACGCCGTGAAACTGATAATCTGGTAATTATTATCCGTGGGATCCGGTTCCTCCCGGTATTCTTTAACTGAATATGACGGGTTCCCGTTCAGCACTGAGTGTAACAGGCGGAATTTCAGGGCTGTATCATTTTTCAGTCGAAGCACCAGATGACTCATGCATATTTCACCAGGTAATCATGATCCGGATTATTTGAGAGTATTGCAATCTGTCCGGGACAAGGGATGCATACATCTTTTGCACCATTCAGGATTGGGCGTACCTGATATTTGAGTCCGGCTATCTTCTATTTAATCATACCATTACTTTTTTTGAATAATTCCTGTGTATAAGAATACATCATCACGGTATACTGATGCTGCCCTTTTTTTGGAATCCCTGTGACGAGAATTATAATATCAGCGGGACAATTGAATGATACAATCCGGAACGAAAAGAAGTGATACCAATTGATTCAGTGCTCTGATGATGTTTTTGAAAATGTGATGGAACTGGCCAGACGTCGTGGATTTATCTGGCCGACATCCGAATGCTACGGAGCGGTAGCCGGGTTCATCGATTATGGCCCGCTGGGGGCGATGATGAAGCGCCGTGTAGAAAATATCTGGCGGGATTTTTACATCGTCCAGGAAGGGTACTATGAAATTGAATGCCCGACAATTGCCCAGGAGGCTGTTTTTATTGCCTCCGGGCATGTCAGGGGTTTTTCTGACAAGATGTGCCAGTGCCCTCACTGCAGGGAATACCTGCGTGCGGATCATGTCGCCGAGGGAGGGAACATTAAAAACGCCTCGGTTATGAAAAACGAGGAACTCGCAGCAGCCATCACATCCTGCACATGCCCTGCCTGTGAAGAAACTCTCGGCAATGTTGAAGTATTCAATTTCAACCTTATGTTTTCCACTACCATTGGCCCGGGCTCCCAGAGGGTTGGTTACCTGCGTCCGGAAACTGCCCAGGGGATGTTTGTCGATTTTTCCCGCCTGCTGCGGTTTTATCGCGACAAACTTCCTTTCGGAGCAGTGCAGATCGGCAAATCCTACCGGAATGAAATTTCACCTCGGCAGGGCATGATCCGCCTCCGTGAATTCACGCAGGCGGAGGCCGAGATTTTTGTTCACCCGCTTGAGAAGAACCATCACCCCTCGTTCAAGCGCTATAAAGAGTACCGGATGCCTTTGCTCACCTATATCCAGCAGCAGAAATGCGAGGAACCGCTTGAGTTGTCGATGCAGGAAGCTGTTGACAAAGGAATAATAGCAAACGAGTATGTTGCCTATTACGTCGCCCTGACTCACCAGCTTCTGGTTACCCTCGGTATCAGGCCCGAACGGCTCCGGTTCCGTCAGCATCTCCCCGATGAACGGGCACACTACGCGACTGACTGCTGGGATGCAGAGGTTTTTTCACCTCGCTTTGGCTGGGTCGAAACGGTTGGTATCGCCGACAGGACCGATTATGACCTGCGTGCTCATGCAGCACAGAGTGGTACTCCGATGACGGTTTTCATTCAGTATAATGAGCCAAAGAAAACGCTCCGGCGCCGGATTATCCCCAATATGAGTGTGCTCGGTAAACAGTACCGCACGAAAGCAAAAGCGATCTTTGCCGCGCTGGAAGCGGCATCACCTACGCCGGAAGGAGCCGATATCGAGATAGGGGATGAAAAAATTCATATCCCCGCCCATTTATTTGAAATCCGCGACGAGGTGATTGATACACGGGGAGAAGATATTGTCCCCCATGTGATCGAACCATCCTATGGGATTGATCGGATGTGCTATGCTGTTCTGGAGCAGGCATATGATGAAGACACAGCAGATGGTGAAAAACGCACGGTAATGCGGTTGTCACCCCGGGTCGCACCGGTCCAGGTCGCCGTTTTCCCGCTCATGACACGTGATGGTCTTGACACCATTGCTGACGACATTACCCGTGCGTTCCATAAAAACGGCATTCTTGCCGAGTACGATGACAGTGGTGCCATAGGACGACGATACCGCAGGCAGGATGAGATCGGCACACCCTTTGCGATCACGGTCGATTATGATACGAAGGAGAATCATACTGTCACACTCCGGGACAGGGATACCATGGAACAGGTACGTGTCCCCATTGCTGAGCTGACCGGTACAGTCAGGGCACTTGTTGAGGGACAGATCACGTTCGCGTCCCTCAAGCCAAAAATATGAAATTCATCAGCCATCCCCTCATCAAACCTGACGCCATCGAATCACGGGAGTACCAGCTTTCGATTGCCATGCAGGCACTGGATGCGAATACGATGGTGATCCTGCCTACAGGTCTTGGCAAAACTGCCGTGGCGCTTCTGGTTGCTGCATCCCGTCTTTATAATGAAGGGGGTCGGGTGCTGATGCTTGCACCCACAAAACCTCTCGTCGAACAACACCTCCGATTTTTCGAACGCTACCTTCTCGCAAAGAGCCCGTCAGGGGAGGAAGTTTCCCCGTTTGCCATGTTTACCGGTGAAGCTCCCCCGGACGAGCGCACCGGGGACTGGAACCGTGCAACGGTGGTCCTTGCAACACCCCAGGTAATAAAAAACGACCTTATTGCCGGACGCTACTCGCTTAAGGATGTAACTCTCCTTATCGTTGACGAATGCCACCGTGCTACCGGGAATTATGCGTATGTATTTCTTGCACAGCGCTACCTGGCAACCGCTGACAAGCCACTGCTTCTTGCAATGACGGCCTCCCCCGGCGGCATGCAGGAGAAAGTGGAGGAGGTTTGTATGAACCTGGGGATTTCCCGCATCGAAAGCCGGACGGAAAATGATCCCGATGTCCGCCCGTATGTATTCGAGCGGGATATTGAATTCCTCAGTATTGACCTGCCGCCTGATCTCAAACGAGCTGTCTCCATCATCGATTCCCTTATCGATGAGCGTCTCGCGATCCTCGCCTCGCTCCATTTCACGGTGCCGAAACGTGAAAAACTGACGATGAAGACGCTGAATGAAATCAATGCCCAGATCCAGCAGCGTATCGCGAACCGTGACCCTGCTGCGTATTCAGCCGCCTCGGTATATGCCGCCTGCATGAAACTCCGGCACGCAATCACCCTTGCGGAATCCCAGGGAAGCGATGTACTGAAAGGGTACCTGGCAAAAATGGTAGCAGAAGGGACAGGTCCCGGTGGCAGCAAGGCGAGTCAGGCCCTGGTAAAAGATCCAGCCTTCCGCGGGCTTTCCGAACTGTCCCGTGGATGGACAGGAGAGCTCCACCCAAAACCTCAGATCACCCTGGACCTGGTGCGGGAACAGCTGGAAGCCCACCCCGACAGTCGCATTATTATTTTTGCCACGTACCGGGATACGGTGCAGCTTCTGGTCGATTATCTGATGAAAAACGGAGTTGCATGCGAACGGTTCGTAGGTCAGGCATCAAAGGATGCCGAAAAGGGCCTCTCACAAAAAAACCAGATCCAGGCACTGACCCGCTTCCGGAACGGGGAGTTCAAAGTCCTGATTGCAACCTCTGTTGGCGAAGAAGGTCTTGATGTTCCCTCCACCGACCTCGTAATCTTTTACGAAGCAGTTCCGTCTGAAATACGCTCCATCCAGCGCAAGGGAAGGACGGGAAGATCCGGGGCTGGCAGAGTTGTCGTTCTCACGACTAAAGGGACATCCGATGAGGTATTCCGTCATGTCAGCCAGGCCAAAGAGCAGATGATGCACAAGCACATGAAGGCGATGGGCACCACGAATCCTTCCATCCAGAAACCTGTCCCCGTTGAACAGGCGAGCATCGATGCATTCACGGTGCAGGGACCGAAAATCATCATAGATGACCGCGAAACCTCTTCAAAGGTGGTTGAATTGCTCTCGGGTATGGGAGCCGGTATCCGGCTTGAACGACTTGCCCACGGTGATTATGCCATCGGTGAGCGTATTCTCATCGAGCGTAAGACCGTCCGGGACTTTGTAGACACCCTGATCAACCGGGATTTGCTTGGTCAGATCAAGGCAATGGCAGAGGCAGTCCCGCGCCCGGTGATAATCATCGAAGGCGGGGACCTGTACACTCAGCGTGACATTCACCCGAATGCGATCAGGGGAGTGCTGGCCGCTCTTACCCTGGATATGGGAGTCTCGCTCCTGTTTACCAGGGATGAACAGGACACCGCACAGATGCTCTATGTCCTGGCAAAACGTGAGGAGAGTGCGCGGGGTGAGCACAAAGTCCATCCGCACAAATCCCATCGGTCTCTTCGCGACGAACAGGAATATATCATCTCTGCATTCCCCGAAATAGGGTTAAAGAACGCGCGACTCCTGCTCGCACATTTCGGATCGGTGCAGGCGATCACCAATGCCACGCTGGCAGAATTGCTGGCAATAAAAGGAATAGGTGAAAAGACCGGACAAAAGATCTACGATCTTTGCCGGCGTCCCTATAACTGACACAGGATATGGAGCGATTCAACTCCTGTCTTCACTGCGCCCATCAGCGTCAGGACATGGTTCGGATCCTTTTCATTCCTGATGCGTTCGCACAGCGACATGAGCGTGCCCGCAAGTTCATCTGCCAGCATCAGTCCTTCACCTTCAGGCTCGTGCGACTGACATCCGCATTCGTGAACCGCCGGGGCGGGAGAATCTTTTTGTGCATCCGGTGCCAGATTCTTTGACGCAGGAGCATTTTCTTCGCAGACGACACAGAGCGTTCTGCCCTTGACTTCGAAAAGAGGGCATCCGCAGGTTTTACAGCACTTTTCGAGCATTTTTCCTCCCTTAAGGAGGTATTCTGCCATAATCTCGTCTTCCTTACGTACCGGCATAAAATCACCGTCGACTCTATATTTAACCTATATATGTCGGTTCTACGTATTAACTACAGGTACACAGGTAGGTGATACCATGCCCAACCCTGAAAAAACAATGGAAAACTGTATTCTGATGCTGCAGCGCATTCAGGAAGACAGCTCTATACCCCGAAACATCCGTCGCGTTGCCGACGAAACCCGGACGCTGCTCACCAACAATTCAAAAGCGATGGGACTGCGCGCCGCAGAAGCCATTTCAAAGATTGATGAAATCTCTAATGATCCCAATATGCCGATTCATGCCCGGACACGGATCTGGGAGCTCGTGTCACAGCTGGAGACAATCCCTCTCGACTGACACGGTACATCCGGATTTTTGGTTTTGAAATCCGCACAATATTTTTTTCAACGTTCCTTGAAAGCTACGGCACGTAATGCCTCGGCCCCCGCCGCTGCGGCCTCCCCGCTGGAGCGATGACTCAAGAGACGGTAATTCCACTTCATCGCAAAGTGCAGGGGCGGTTCGGGGGGGACGGGCACTGTCCCCCGATACCAGGAGATTTGCAATTTGTTGAGGGTATAGTGCCATTTTAACTACCAACTCGTAAAGGAAATAACGAGAGAAAATATAGTCAGAATATTGTTCCAAAATTCAGATCGAAAAAGTGTTAGTGTACAGGGACCAAAAATGCAGGCGCTCCAGGGGCTTCCGCCCCGCCACTTATGGCGCCCCAGTTGCGAGGGAGTTGTATAACCAGGAATCAGGAATAATGGTAATACAGATGAATCGCATGCGCCCCCGCCCCAAAGGGGGCAGGGCTGGCGCA
>DADT01000014.1:0-27873 GCA_002495065.1 Methanoregula sp. UBA471
GCTGTTCGGGGTCGTCAGCAGGAAGGCAGCACGCCCGACTTCCCGGCAGCACCCGAGCATGGTGACCCTCGCCCACTGGTCCTTTTTTGTGGTTTCCTTGCTGGCATCGTCTCTTCCCGGGATATCCCGGTGGATGCGCCTGCCGATGGTCCGCAGGAATGATTTGCGCTCNNTCCTCGTTCACCGAGCGGAGGTACTGGCGGACCTGCTTGACGGTCGAGCTTTCGATCGGAGGAGTGCGGACAACCTTGGGAGTCCACCCGATATGCTTGGTGATCTCACGGAGGGTCGCCCCGTTCTTGCCGATAACAACACCGGGCTTTTCAGCCTCTATCAGTACCTCGCCGGTATCTGCGTCAAAAAAGATATCGGTAATACCGGCAGTGTCCGGTACAACGGATTTGATATCGGCGTGTGCTTTTTCCGGGTCTTCAAGAATGGTGGGCCTGACCACGATCCGCTTCCGCAGGTCACGGGCCAGAATCTTGATAAGGTCCGCCTCATCGGCAAACCGTTTCGGATCATCGGTATAGATCACGAGCTCGGGGCCTTCAAATTCAACCTGCGTAACCGTGATGCCCCGTGGCACCTTCTCATTAATTTTATCCTTGAGCTCCTTGAGCCGTTCTTCAATCTGCATAAAAAAGTCGTCCTAAAAAAAGATCATGGGGGAGTTTTGCCAAGATAGTGTTTGAGCTGTTCTTCGCTCAACTCCTCATACTTCTCTTGTGTAATCACCACGATGTGGATGCCTTCGCCGGATCCGGCATCCCGTTTCATCGCGGACTTCAGCCCACGTATCGCGAGGTCGATCGCTTCATCCCTGCTCATCTTCGGGACAAACCGGTCCTCAAGAACACCGTATGCCATGGGGGAGCCGGAGCCGGTTGCCACGATCTCCTCTTCCTTGGTTGCACCACCCATCGCATCAACCGAGTAGACGCTCGGACCATGCTCGTCAACTCCCCCGACAAGGAGCTGGACATAATACGGGAAGTACCGGTTCTGGTTCAGGTAATTCGAGAGCAGGGTTGCCGTGGCACCGACCGTGATCGGGCGTGACCTGCGGATCTGGTAGAGGTTGCATTCCACCGTCAGGATGCGGGCGAGCTGCTGGGCATCACCGACACCGCCTGCCGTTGTCATGCCGATACGATCTGCAACCTGGTAGACTTTCTTGGCTTTCTTGCTTGCGATCATGTACCCCATGGTCGCCCTTTTCTCCGTTGCGAGAACAACACCGCTCGAAAAAACGAGACCAATGGTGGTTGTCCCCTTCATGGACTCCTGGTACTGTTCAGGCATATTGGCACTCCAAAAACAAATAAACGCTAAAATTCCATTTTTAAAAGCGCTTTATGGTATTAAATGATACAGGGAAATTTAAAGGTTTTTATTCCGCCGGTTCACGGCAGAAGGCCTTGATCAGGTCGCGGTCATAGAGCATTGCGACGAGACGCTTGTCCCCGTTTACGACCGGTATCTGGTCCACCCGTGCCCGTCGCATCTTGAGTGCGCACTCGCTCACTTCTGCGTTTGCAGGAACGGATATTACATTCTTTACCATGGCAAGCCTGACCGGGCGGTTCGGGAGTTGTACTTTGGAAATCCCGAAGCTGATCGTGTGGTTGTCCCGGATGCTTTCCCAGGTCCACTCATCATCATCCGTGCCATTGGAGAAATCGCTCACGCCGACACTGTCCTCGATGCTGGAGCTCCGGATAAGGTCACGTTCGGAAATGATTCCCTGCAGGCGGTTCTCCGCGTCAAGGATAGGAATTGCATCGACCCCGGAGATTTCCATAACTCTCCCCACAACAGGGAGCGGTGTCTCTTCCCAGAGGGCAAAGGTCAGGCTGGTGTAGTGATCCTTGATCTCCTCCTTATTCTTGATTTTGGCGAGAGCATGCATAAGGTCCGCTACGGAGAGCAGACCGACCAGCTGGCCATCCTCTACGACCGGGAGCCTGCGGATATGGCGGGTGACCAGGAGCCGGGCTGCCTCACGCACATCCATGTCCGGCTCGATGATGAGGGGTTTGGGAGTCATGAGGAGCCCGAGCTGGATCTCTTCGGGCTTTCTCAGCAGGTCTTTTCGGGTGATGATGCCGACAATCTTTTTGTTTTTCAGGACCGGGACACCGGAGATTCCTGTACGCTTGAGTATTTTTAAGACATCATCACGGTTTCCCGGGATTTCGACGTGCACGACGTCGGTAGTCATATAGTCTCTGACGATCATGTCTGTTATGATCTCACCACCATGGTCGTTACCTTGCTGTGGGTAACCACAAATGTGCTGACACTGCCGATGAGCAGGCGATCTGTGTTGCTTTTGCCGTGAGACCCAACCATAATAAGGTCGGATTTCTCCTTTTCCGCGAGTGCAACGATCTCGCTTCCTGCATGTCCCTGTTTCATGTGAGTATTGAGGGTGACACCTTCCGAAGCAGCGAATTTCCTGGCCTTTTCCAGGACTGCTTTTCCTTCCTTTTCGAGAACCCGGTACATAATCTCCACGGTATTGTCCAGGGGAAGTGAAGAGAACAGCCCGGTTTCAACGATATATATCGCCTGGAGCCTGGCGTTCCACACCTTTGCTTCATCAACAGCTCTGGATAGTGCGCGCTGGCTGGCCTCGGATCCGTCTAATGCGATAAGAATGTTAGTAAACACTGGCATCACCCAAAACAAACATGCCTCTTTTATTTAATTTACAAATTAAAAACCCTATTGCCGATTTGGCTGCCAGAAGCCCTTTTTATGATGGATGTGACAGGATCGCGGCTGAAATGGAGAGCAGATCGGGCTGGATCGATCGTGAACAGGTTTGCCCGCGCTCCTTCGCGGATGAAAAATGAGGACCCGGCCATTTCCGATCCCCGGACAGCTGCCTGCAGCAGGACCGTTGGATCAATCCCATATACCGTCGAGGTGAACGCCATCTCGGAGAACATATCCGGAGGCACGAACATCACGTTATCAGTACCGAGAAGTACCGTGCACCCCAGGGCTACCATCTCCTGCACAGGAGGATGGCGTGCTGAGGAGGTTACACCGAGAAGCCAGTTGGACCTGGGACAGATGACGACAGGGATCTGGCGGTCTGCACATTCGCGGAGCTGTTTTTTTGTCGCATGGGTGCAGTGAACAAGCAGGTCCGGCTCAAGAGCGATCGCCGCATCCACATCTTTGCTGTCCCGTTCACCCGCGTGCAGGGCGATTTTTTTTCCTGCCTTCCGTGCGTCGGCAACCTGCAGGCCGGCATCGGCGATGTCACGGGTACTGCTGATCCCAAGCCCGTCAGCGATCTCCTCGCCCCCGTCACGCCCAAAGATGACTGTGCGGAGGGACAACCCGTCTGCTGCCTCCTTGAGCGCAGAGACTCCGCCAGTTCCTCCTTCGCGGAAATCCGCACACCCTGCCACACCGCCGGCGATCATTCCCTCGATACTCGCGTGCATCCCCCGTATCAGGTCCTCGCGGGAAGCTTCAGCCAGCAGACGGTGCTTCAGGCCATCCGGCGGGGTGACAAGAGAGGCGATGTCCCCGGTTGCCCCGCAGTCCATTGCGATCGTGTCGCCAAGATGGGTGTGGGCATTAAAAAAGGCGGGGCAGATCCATATCCCGGGTGCCCGCGGGTTCTCTTCAATTGCGGCGATGGTTCCGCTCTCGATTATAATATCAACCGGCCTGAGGGTAAGCTCTTCTCCAGCGAGTGCATGTCCGGACAGGGTTAATGAGGTTTTTTTCATACGCCGTAACTCTTCTTTATATATTGAAAAACGAAATATATTTGCATGGCAAAGAAACAGGGTGGCAGGTTACTCTCATCAGCCGGTCTCGTCAATTACTACGAGAGCGAGGACAGACGGGCAATTCATATCAGTCCGATCACGGTGATGGCCGTTTCGGCAGCAATTGGGGTTATTATTCTGGTACTGAACCTGGTATATGGATAAAAAATAATTCCCGTTTTAAACGGGAGTTATCTTTTTTTATGGTACAATCTATTTGCAAGCCCGATCCGCTGATATCTGTTGATTCTCAGTGAAACGGCTGGAAAACGGATCCATTCCGGCGGTCACGGACATTAACCGCTGACATATATTAATCCTCTTGATGCAATGCACCAGCGCCTTGCAAATCTATATTTTAATATAAGTATTTCATACACGCTATACGTTCTTCAGGACGTTTTAGATAGTGGTGAAAAAGATGAAGCAACTTTTGGTTTTTGGGCTGATTATAGCCTTATGTATCGTACCAGTTATGGCAGCTCCGGTGGTTGTTGTCGATGACCAGGGACCAGATGATGAACCCGGTCAGAAAGATCTCAGCCAGCTGACCGTAGAATATACTCTCGGCCTCCTTACATTCTCCGGCTGGAATTGGGATGATACCTCATCAAGCGGGGCGAACACACGTGACGCCTGTACATTGTTTGATACAGACAATGATTTAAACGCGAACTATTCACTCTGCGTGATTGTGAATGCAACCGGGGGATCTGAAGTCAAACTATATTCCTGCGATGCTGACAGCCGGCAGGATCGCTGTGGCGGGCCGACTGAGATTACTACTATCTCGTCGACATGCACTGCAAGTGTCGTTGCAAACTCTGATCCATTCGCAGCGGATCCCCTGCATGATGACAACAGTGACTGCTCAACATCTCCCGTTTGTTTCACTTCCGACACTGTGGCCAGTTGCACGATTGATTTAGACGATGTAGGGGGATCTATAACTGCCAGACTTCTTAACGTATGCTCGTACCCGTCACAAGAGCCCAACTCAGACCCATCCGATTGTGTCGTGACGGAGCCGTTGGATCCCTGCGATGGGGTAGACTGTGATGATGATAATGTCTGTAACGGTCTTGAGACCTGTGATCCGACTGATGGAAGCTGTGATCCCGGTACAATATTAAACTGCGATGATGGGGATGCATGCAATGACGACAGCTGTGACCCGACAAGCGGCTGCATCAACACCGCCATCAGCTGTGACGACCAGGATGCCTGCACTGATGACAGATGTGACTCAGTAACAGGATGTGTCAACACCGTGATCAGCTGTGATGACAGCAACGCCTGTACTGACGACAGTTGTGACCCAACATCCGGTTGCGTCAATACTGCCATCGGTTGTGACGACCAGGATGCCTGCACTGTCGATACCTGCGACACCCAGGGGTGCCAGCACTCCGCGATCTACTGTGACGACGGGAACGAGTGCACGGATGATACCTGCGACCCGACGAATGGCTGCATAAACACCAATTCTCCGCCCGGCACCGAATGCTCAATCGGTGAGTGTGACGGGAATGGCAATTGTGGTGGCGGGACTCCCGTCCCTGAGTTCCCAACCCTTGCCTTACCCGTAACCCTGATAATCGGGTTCCTTGGTGCGGTGCTCTTCATCCAGAAAACCAGAAAATAATTAATTTTTCTGATTAACCAGAGGAATTTTCATAATTTTTGGATCTTTGGATTATTTTTAAAATAAGTATGCCGGGTCAAAGAGATCATTCTCCGGATACATCAACTTCCTCATGCAGTAATGGAATCGAACTTTCTCACCGGGGAATCTCTGCTCATCTCTTCGTTACGTCACGGTTGTCACATGAACCCTGTTCCGTTACCAGTCAGTCGATATATTTTTATCAGGATAAAACACATCACACGATTACCATGTACCTCATCATCCGGTGCCCGGGATGCAGGGCATTTACCTATGTTGACCGGTTCCAGCGCTGGAAGCTCTGTCCGGTCTGCGGGCATGCCCATGAGGTCAGCAAGGCACCGGCATACCTTGAAGTTGAGGACTATACAGAAGCGGAACATATCGTAAAACAGATGGAAAAACACCTTCAGACCGCAAAGAAAACCGATTTTACCCAGGAAGAAACCGTCGAGCTGCGGCACCATTATACCGAAGCCCTCAAAAAAAAGCTCAAGGGGCATCACGCGTAATTTTTGTGGAGATCTACGGTCTCTCCCAAGGAAATTCCCCGGCAGCATCCTACCCGGGGGATGTCAGAGTAATAATCCATGGAAAAATGTGTCAGAAAAAAAGTTATTTTTTCATCGCGTTCTGCACCTTAAAAATAATCTCTGCTGACAAAACCTCCATTTTATATGCAGATGCCGTATGATCAATAAATTTTTTCATGATTCCGGTGTCAGTCGTTCCTGCAGCCTGAAATGTGCAATCCGTTCCAGGATTTTTGCATATCTTTAGCCCCACAGGCAATCATCTCCTTCATTTCAGTCCGACTTCTGTCGTTCTGTTTCACGGGCAGAACAGCCATCGCACCTGTCGTCTGATTACCACTCTGTGGTAATATTATATAAATATATCTTATATTTATCTCTGCATTCAATATGAAAAAATCATTTCGGGCCTACATTTTTGAGGGGAGATTGTATGACAGAGAAGGATTGATCCCCGGAATGTATTCCCACGGGCCCCTGATGATCTGGGGGTATAGTGGTACCATCCGTCAGAAATAAGCGGTATCAGCAATGAACTTCCTCATTAATTCCCGTCAGCTCGATAACATGAGATTTCTGCGATATCCTGTATGCTCTGAGTCCGTAACGCTCCCCGAACCATAGGGATTACAGAAAAGAGCAACCCAGGGTCCATCATATGTCCGGAACGTATGAGTATCCCTGTTTTCCTTAAGAAAAAACATGAACCGGGAGCTATCCGGGGATCTCAATCCGTTTCTTCCGTCGGTATTTTTTTCTGGAATGTCACGAAAAATATCTGTGTTAGTGGTCCGGCCTTTAAAAGAATGAATCTGACCGGTACACGTAATTGAGTCGTTCAGATACGTTATGGGTTGTTCTCAGAAAAGTACACATTCATCGCATTCTTGTCCATCGTGGCATTATATCCCGATCTTCGGAGTTCCAGCATGGAGAGACGGAGCCAGTTCCCGAATTTTCCCCGGGAATTGTTTTCAGGATCCATGGAGGACAGATCGGTATAACCTTGAGATTTTGCAGCGGGCATGAGGATATTCTGTGCTGCCCAGAAATCGAGTGCTACCGGATCGGTGCTGGCTGCAATAACATTGGTCCGTGTTGCGATATCATAGGAAGTTGCCGGGCCTTTTCCAGGTACTGCATTGACCCATATGGCATCAAGAATCGTTATGGCGGGAAACCGGGTCTCTGCCATCTCCGTCCCCATTCCTCCCTTGTCAACTGAATTATGGGCAGAGCCCCTCAACGGTGAAGTGAGCTTATTCGACGGGACCCCCATATAATTCTTCACGGCTCCGGAAACACCCATCTGGTTGTGCGCTTTCAGGACAGGTACATTGATGATCTTCAGCTTGTTTCCGTCATATGTGCGCTTTTCTGTATTCCAGATACCGTTTTTGAAGCTGACATAGGTTCCATACCGGGACTGGAATTTGGGATACGAGACGATAATGCCCGTTGCCGGGTTTTTGGTGGCATTCAGAATAAACCCGTCATTCATATCCCCATCAGTATACTCGTTCACCCGCTGTGTTGTGATGGTATCCCAGAGACAGGTTGATACCCGATAGTGTGTCGAAAAAGATGAGACTACATGGGTCATTGACTGGGACCTGTCTTCGGCATTATTTTTTACATAGCTCATGCTTCCACCGGTATTTGTGGGGCCATTCTGTGCCTGGCCGTTATCTGCCACAATGATCTCCCCGGTGAATCCATCCGGATGGTCAACAATTGCCTGAATCAGCGCCCTGACAAGATCGGTATTTGTCCCGCCACGTTCATCCCACTGGCTGTTTATTTTGATGATCACGACATCGTCCTGTGCAATTAATCCCGTAGCAGACGTTCCATTTCTTACCGCGTAGAATGGAGTTCCTTTATTTTCCATGAGATTGAGGAGCTTATGGACTCCCCCATCATTACCCGATGTCCCGTTCACCACAAAGATATCTGATGTTACATCGGATAGTGGCATATCTTCAGTCAGAGGTTCAGGATTTCGTGCTCCAAAAAAATACCAGGCACCTGTAATCAAAATGACCAGAAATATTCCCGCGCCCAGGAGTCTGTTGTTCTGACTTTGTCCGCTTCGACTGGATTTGATAATCGACACGAGGGGGAACAGATAGACGGCAAGCCAGAGATTAGCTCCTGCCAGTGATGCCTGCTGGCAGGGGTATTCTATGCGTGAGGGTTTTGTACCGGTCCTGAACAGGAACCAGATGATACAGGCCAGACCTGCGATAAAGAAGTAGAAATTGTGGCGGATCCAGTGGATCACTCTCCGTCTGATGGTCATGTCATGCATTTTTATCCCCTCGCATGTGTTTTTTTCCATTCCTGTCATGAGAGCAACCCCATCGATATTCGGCTGAGTTATTCTGTTCTATACCCTACTGTTTCTTACTCTCACCTTTGTATTTTTCGGAAGTGACAGCTGACCAGGACGTCTTCAGGTTATTCTGTCCTGTACTAAAAACCATATTGAAACAAAGAGAGAGTGAGTACATGGAGAAATCCTATGAAGCAGTATGATGTCGCGGTAATTGGTGCAGGCCCTGCCGGATTGTCCTGTGCGATCCATGCTGCAGTACCGGGACGCCGGATCCTCCTGCTCGAAAAGAACTCCGCCCCCGGCAACAAGCTCCTGCTTGCCGGTTCAGGCCAGTGCAATTTCACTCACGCTGGCGATATCCATGATTTCCCTGCTCACTATGGAGATCACGGGAAATTTCTGAAACCCGCGCTCTTTTCGTTCCCGAACCAAGCCCTCACCGCGTTCTTTGCCACACGTGGACTCGGGACGGAAACTGATGCGAATGGCAAGATATTTCCGGAAACGAGGAAATCTGCAGATGTGCTCGCTGCTCTCGTAAAGGAGTGCGGGCAGCGGGGCATCGACCTTCACTGTGCAGAGCCGGTAACCGGTGTTTCCCACGCAACAGGTGAGTTTGAGATAACAACGCCAAAAGCAACATACCCGTGCCCGGTACTCGTGATAACGACCGGCGGAGCTTCCTACCCGGGGACCGGATCGACCGGGGACGGGTACCGGTTTTCTGCAGCTCTTGGACAGCCGGTAACCGATATCGCCCCGGCACTTACTCCGCTCAGGATCGGGTCCTTCCCGTTTGCGGCATTGTCCGGCATGTCGTTTGAGCACCTGCATTTCTCTGTCTGGAGGGCGGGAAAAAAGATCGCTGATCGTACCGGGGATGTCCTGTTTACCCACCTGGGTTTATCGGGTCCGGGTATTCTTGATGCTTCCCGGGACATACGGGCCGGTGACGAGGTCAGGCTCTCGTTTGCGGGAAACCTCGGGCGTGGGGAGTTTGCGGCTGACCTGGCGAAACGTATCGAAGAAAACAGGGCATGGCAGCTTTCCACGCTCCTTGCCGCGTACCCGATTCCCGAACGCCTCAACCGGAAACTGCTTGCCCTGTCCGCCATACCCGCCGATATCAGATGTTCACACTTCTCCGCGGCACAGCGATCAAAACTGATCGCAAACGTTACGGAATTTCCCCTCATTGTTACAGCGCCCGGGGATTTTTCGGTGGCCATGGTGACCCGTGGAGGAATTGCCCTTGAGCACGTGAACCAGAAAACCATGGAATCAAAGATCGTACCAGACCTGTACTTTGCCGGTGAAGTACTCGATATTGACGGGGATACCGGGGGATATAATATCCAGGCAGCGTTTTCGACGGGTTTCCTTGCTGCTGCCAGCATCAGGAAACGATGGGAGTGCCGGTGAGCAGGAGACATATACTTTTCCCGATTTTTTTATGAAATAATTTGCGGGTTGTTTTTCAGGCACTGCCACATTACTAACCTATCAATCACAGCATAGTAAAATTCCCAGGAAAAACGTGAAAACCATGTTACGAGGATTACCCGCCTCAGGGCCCCTCCGGGGCACGGCGGGGCAGAGAAATGGTGGGATTTTCTGTCATTGATCCGCCGCGGGGGCGTCCCATCGGGGGCGGCGGGGTTCATCATTATCAGAACGAGAACCGCCAATTCCTGATTATATTCGGATTCTGTATTCTCGAGGATCAAGTACAGAGCTCGCTGTTCAATGTCTTTTTTCAGCAACTCATTGACTTTAATGAGGATTACCCGCCTCAGGGCCCCTCCGGGGCACAGCGGGGCAGAGAAGTATTGGGATTTTCTATCATTGTTCCGCCGCGGTGTCGTCCCGTCGAGGGCGGCGGCATCAGGATCAGGAGATTGCCATCCCCCTTGTGAAATATGAAATGACAGGAATGTCTGGTTCAGGTTCACTCTTTCGTATCCTGAAATCCGGTCAACGGGTTTTGTTTTAGTCTGAAATCTAGGTGCCTATGCGGGAGATCAGCTCATCGCGGACCCGGTATGACTTTCCATCAGACGCCTTTGCTATTATTTCCACACGATCGGTTCCTTGCGACCCATCGAGGATGATCTCGTTTGTGCCCTTAAGGGGCAGGATGATACCCGATGCATATGAGCCTTCCGGATGGGTGACCTTGATATCCGCACTACTTATGCCGCTTCCTGTGAAAATGACAGTAATCTTTGAAGTAACCGGGTTTTTCTGGATATAAAAGTTGAAATTTGGGTTTGACGGGATAATCTGGGTTGGCAGGGGAATGAGAGCACGGGAGGCCGGGGTGGATGTCTTCGTCGGGGTTGGTGTGATTGTCCCGACATTGGTTGGTACCGGTGTGGGGGTGATCTCTGCCGCCTGCGGATTTTTACCGGTGAGCATCGGCAATCCGATAAAATATACAGCCGCACTTATCATAATCAACACAATGCATCCTGCGATGATCTTTGTCCTGTTTACCCGAGGTTTTGCGGGTGCCCCTGGCTTCTGCGGAGCTAAAAACAGCACGTCATCGACACTCTCTGCTGATCCCCGCTCTGGTGGTCCGGGAACCGTAACCGGTTTTTTCTCCTCACGTTTTGTTGAAGACCCGGGTTTTGGCGTATGGTAGGATTCCAGTGTTTCATCCTCATCATACTCCTTTCCGAATTGTTCCAGTAATTCATCCGTATCCGGTTCCTGAATTTCCTGTTTTTGACGGTGCTGAGTCTCCTCCTCAGCTGGTACTATGGTTTCTTCATCAGTATCTTCCGGTAATTCATCCGTACCTGGTTCCGG
Organism: Methanoregula sp. UBA471; assembly: GCA_002495065.1. Classification (GTDB taxonomy): domain Archaea; phylum Halobacteriota; class Methanomicrobia; order Methanomicrobiales; family Methanospirillaceae; genus Methanoregula. The sequence goes on from DADT01000014.1 coordinate 11,149, forward strand.
AATCTCTTCCTCAACCCGTTCCGATGTCTGATCTTCAATCAGCCCGGTGTCCTCTTCCTCAGGGTGTTTTGGTGAATCATCCGGTTCCGTTGCTGTCCCCGGGATAACCGGAGCCCCACACAAATCGCAATACCTGACCGTAGCTATGAACTGAGTCCCGCATTTACTGCAGGTTGACAACTCCGGTATCCGGGTCCCGCAGGTTTCACAGAATTTATAGCCGGGCCCGACAGGCCTGTTGCAGGTGGGGCATGTACGCCTGAACTTCGGTGGTGAGGCCGGATTCTGCATTGAACGCAGTTTAGCTCTCACGTATTAAAAAGATGGGACATCCGGTCCGGACCGATTATTCTGCACCGGTTCAAAGATCAACCTCCCCAATCCTTCGGGCTATCATGATATTCGTGAATGGAACAGAGGAAACGGAGAAACGGTCATTCCAGAAGATCAACATTTTCATATCACATTTCGTGAGGTTACCATTGAGTGTTTAAATGTCTTCTAGAGAAACGTGCATGAACCCAGGGTTCGCACCCGAACCATGAAAATCATTGAACCATGTAATTTTATGAGGGCTCCCCGCTTCAGGTCCTCTCCGAGGCACGGCAGGGCAGTACGGTGTTTATGCGTACAGGCACTGATCCGCCGCGGGGGCGTCCCTTTTTGGTGCGGCGGGGTTCATCGCAAATAATTATGAGGAATAACCATTCCATTACTCACTTCTGTTTAATTTAATTTCATGGGAAATGTATACGACCCGAAAAGAGAGGTTCTGGTTTTTCTTTATTTTTCCTTTTCTTCATTACCAATGCATATCGGGGATCCAGCTTTCTTGATCAGGTAGTAGCCGCCGGCAAGACCGAGGACAACAGCCCCGATTCCGGTCAGTTCAAGCCCAAAGTCAATTCCCGATACGCTGGTGGGATCGAGGAGGATGACCTTTCGTGCGATTGCTATAATGGCGAGGAGCAAAACAATCTCTACATGGATGGTATTCTCGCTGAAGTACGCCTTGATGGTATCGAGCAGCTCGACACCGATCAACACCAGGAGGAATGCCCCGAGCACCGCGATAAGTTCGTGGGATTCCAGCAGAAAGGAGGGAGTATTGATCAGAGAATTGTAGATATACCAGATAAGCTCTACAAAGGAGGCGGCAAGCACGAACATAAGCAGGCCCATCAGGAGCACATAGACCGTCTTTTCGAATTTATTCACTATCTCAATCATACCCATCATCCTTCAACCGGTATGAGGTCAGGCGCAGCCGGGTTATATAACTTCACCACATCACCGATCACGATCACTGCAGGAGGTTTTACACCTTTTTTACCTGCAGCTTCAGTAATTGATCCAAGCGACCCGACAGTAACCCTGCGATCGGTACGCAGGCCCCGCTCAATAATGGCGACCGGTGTGTCTGCTGCCTTCCCGTTCCTGATCAGGGCATCCGCGATCTTCCCAAGGTTTGCAACACCCATGAGGATAACAATCGTCCCCCGGCTCTTTGCCAGCAGCTCCCAGTCAAGCGCCGGCCCGGGTTTGGTCGGGTCCTCGTTGCCGGTCAGGATAGTGACCTGTGACGCGTATTTCCGGTGCGTGAGCGGGATCCCGACCGATGCCGGGACAGCAAGAGCACTGCTCACTCCCGGTACCATTTCAACGGCTATCCCGGCACCACGGACCGTTTCAAGTTCCTCGCCACCCCGACCGAACAGGAACGGATCTCCCCCTTTAAGCCTGACAACATTCATTCCTCTGTGCGCCCGGTCAATAATCAGGGCCTCAATCTGATCCTGCTCAAGAGTATGCTTTCCACCATACTTCCCGCAGTCGATTTTTTCAGCCCGGTCTGGAAGCGAAGCGAGGACCTCCTCGCCGGGCAACTGGTCGAACAGGATGACATCTGCGGCATCGATCACGGTTCTTGCCCTCATTGTCAGGAGTCCTTCTCCGCCGGGACCCGATCCGACAAGGTATACTTTCCCGCTCATGGGGTGATCCCCAGTTTCCGGTATGCTTCGTCGATCAGGTCCTGTGCCCGTGCATGAAGCAAAAGTCCCTGTTCGCGTGCCTGCTCAATACTCCGCACATCCGTCTCCAGCCGCTCGGTACGGGTCCCCTCAAGCGAGAGTACTTCGGCGATCAGGTGCCCGCTATTGCAGTAGATACCAAGGGGGGTAAAACACCCACCGCCGAGTTTTTCCATGACGGCTCTCTCAATTGCCACATCCGTGCGCGTCCGGGGATGATCAAGCACGGAAAGTTCCTCCATGAGAGAGGGATCTGCCCTGCTGACAACGGCAATGGTACCCTGGTTGGGGGCAGGGACAAATCTCTCCGGTGATAACCGCTCACCCGGGATACGAATGCCCAGCCGGGTCAGTCCCGCTTCTGCCACTAAGATGGCGTCATACTGCCCTGCTGACATCTTCCGGATCCGGGTATCGACGTTTCCCCTGAGGTCCTTGGTGATGATTTCCGGATCGTGGCGGAGCATCTGTGCACGCCGGCGTGTACTGGATGTCCCGATCACCTTAACCGTATGCAGGGAGCCCTTGTAGGCCAGGTAGTCGGCCGGTGAATCGCGCCTGAGCACGGCTGCGGTAACGATACCACTCGGCCGGTATGCCGGGATATCCTTCATGCTGTGCACGGCACAGTCAATCGTCCCGGCAAGTATGGCATCATCCAGTGCCCGTACAAAAACACCCTGTCCCCCTATCTCGTGGAGCGGGACACCGGTTGTTGTGTCCCCCTGCGTGGTGATGATGACCTGCTCGGTATCGATGCCGTGGGCGGTCAACTTTTTACAGACTATTGACGTTTGTGCAAGTGCCAGCTTGCTTCCCCGTGTTCCTATTCTGATAGACATCGTGAGTACGCCCGTGAGATGGTGGTGAGATCCTGATCGCTGTGCGCTGCTGAGAGGAAATTTGTTTCGAACTGTGAAGGGGGGAGGAAAATGCCTGCATCCAGTATACGCTTCCAGAACCGTCCGAACGCTACGGTGTCACATTCCTTCACCTCGCGATAATTTCCCGGCGGTTCGCTGCGGAAGAACCATTTGAACATGGACCCGAGCCTGACAAATGAGCCTTTGGATACGGACTCTAGTGATTCTTCAAGAGCCCGCGTCTTTTCAGCAAGGTCACGGTATATCGTGCGATGGTCATGCAGCCACCCGATCGTGGCAATTCCTGCCGCGAGGGAAAGGGGGTTTCCTGAAAATGTGCCCGCCTGGTAGACCGGACCCTGCGGTGCCACCAGCTCCATGATATCCCGCCGCCCGCCGAATGCGCCGATGGGCAACCCGCCGCCAATGATTTTTCCCAGTGTGGTGAGATCCGGCTTGACACCATACAGTGCCTGCGCCCCCCCGATACCGATCCGGTAACCGCTGATAACTTCATCAAAAATCAGCAGAACATCGTGTGCCCGTGTGATCTCGCGGATCTCATGCAGGTAGCGGTCCTTCGGCAGGACCGGTCCGATATTTCCCAGCACCGGCTCGATGATGAGCGCAGCTATGTCGCCATTTCCTGCAAGTACTGATTCCAGGGCATCGGGATCATTGTATGGCACCTGCCGGGTGTGAGCTGTGACATCAGCAGGTATGCCGGCCGAATCCGGAACACCCATCGTTGTCGCTCCCGAACCGGCCTTGACCAGTACCCCGTCATGGGCCCCGTGGAAACCACCTTCAATCTTTACAATATCCTGCATGCCGGTGAAGCCCCGGGCAACCCTGATCGCTGCCATCGTGGCTTCTGAACCGCTCGATACGAACCGGACCATATCCATGCCCTTATGGTCACCCGTGATCGCCCGTGCAAATGCGGGTTCAAGGGGTGATGGGGTACCATAGAGCCAGCCGCTCTCCAGCTGTGTTTCAATCACTTTCCGGATCTGCGGTGGGGCATGTCCGAGGATAAGAGGACCGTATGCCATGCAGCAGTCAATAAATGACAGGCCGTCCACCGTTGTAATCCGTGAACCGCCCGCATGTGCTGTGTAAAACGGGTATGGCCTGATCGCACGCACCGGGCTGCTGACACCCCCGGGCATCAGGGTTTTTGCTTCCTCGAACAGGTCACTGCTTTTCATCCAGCCACCCGGCGACATCGCCTGCAAAGTACGTGATTATCAGTTCTGCCCCTGCCCGTTTTATAGAGATGAGGCTTTCGAGCACCGTCTCTTTTTCTTTGATCCATCCACGCTCCGCAGCACTTTTGATCATGGAATATTCACCACTTACCTGGAACGCAGCAACCGGGAGCCCGAGTGTCGCGACCTCGGCGAGGATATCGAGATAGAACCCTGCCGGTTTTACCATGAGGATATCGGCTCCTTCATCCGCGTCCATCTGCGATTCAAGGATCGCTTCCCGGCGGTTGCCGCAATTGATCTGGTAGGTAGTCCGGTCACCAAACGCGTATCCCGAACCTGCCGCTTCGCGGAACGGACCGTAGAGGGCAGACGCAAACTTCGTCGAGTACGACATGATCAGCACGTCCTCAAACCCGGCCGTGTCCAGCGCGGCACGGATCGAACCGACCATACCGTCCAGCATGCATGACGGAGCAACGATATCAGCACCACTATCAGCGTGGCTGACCGCGATCGTGTTCATCAGCTCAAGGGAAGGATCATTGAGCAGGTCAGGACCACAGCGGGTATCTCCGACAATCCCGCAGTGACCGTGATCGGTATACTCGCAGGCGCACACATCGGTGATGACTACCATCCCGCTCACTGTTGACTTGATCCGGCGGACAGCCTGCTGCACGACCCCTTCTGCCTGCCAGGCACTGCCGGCTTCAGGATCTTTATCCTTCGGGATGCCAAAGATCAGGACTGCCCGCACTCCGCGTTCCCACAGTTCTGCTGCTACAGCGGCAATACCGCTGACCGGGTAGCGGAACTGGCCGGGCATGGATTCAATCGGGAGGGGGTCGGTAATGTTCTCATCTACAAAAAGCGGGGCGACAAGATCATTTTTCGATAAGGTGATCTCGCACAGGAGCGGCTGGATACTGCGTGACCGCGACCTCCTCATCCGTCGCTGGGGAAACATGCTCTGGTACCATCTCCGGGTTATTATTAAACCTTCTTAATTCCGACATATTTATGGTTATTAACTCTGATCCGACTACAAATTTAACGTTTTAATCGTGATTTTACCACAAATACGATGAGAATCTCTGATATCAACTATCATGTTAAGGAGTTAAAATAGTTGTTTTTTGGGCTTAGTCCTCAAAATATTTTTTTTAAACGCTGTTTGGAGACTACGGCAGGTAATGCCTCCGTCCCGCTGCTGTGACACCCTCCATGAGCGATGACCCCAGAGAAGGTAATACGACACCATCGCAAAGCGAAGGGGCGGTTCGGGGGACAGGCATTGTCCCCTCCGTAATCAGATGCTTTACCATTTGTTGAAAACTCAGGGTTTCTACAAAGCCAAAAAAGGGATTATTCAAGTTTTAAGAAAAAGGGATTCCTGACGGTAATATAAATTGTTTTTATTTCACTGTCACTCCCGTTAGCATCATTAACCGTAAGTTTCACGGTTTTATTTCCGGGTGTTGTGAAGGTAACCGACGGGTTCTTTTCCGAGCTGGTGTTCGTGATTATGCCATCCTCGTCTATAAATTTCCATTTATACATTACTGTGCCCGTTGTTACTGATTTGTCGGTGAACTGAACTGCCAGGGGAGCCTTTCCCTCCGTAACATTTGCCATGAACTGGGCTGTCGGCGGATTTCTGGTAAAGTGAGCCGGTTGTTCGGTAGTTATGGTGAATCTATTGCTCATGTCCTGAATGGTCGGTTGACTGATGCTCTGAATGCTGACCATGTAATCATCGCCGGTCGTCCCATCCGATGGAATCGGCCAGGCATAGGAACCTTTTCCGCCACTTCCTGTTGATGCGCCCGAGCTGATAGTATCAACTTCCACGCCCGCCTTCACCAGCACAATCTTTACTTCTGTCCCGGGACTGCCTTTATAGTCCCAGGTTATTGTCCTCATGGAACCTCTCTCCAGCTTATCGCCGCCCCCGGGTGTAGTGACTTTGATTGAGGCTGCATTTACCTTGTCAGGAGTGGGAGTAGGAGTAGGGGTAGGAGTAGGTGTGGGAACAGGAGTAGTCGGAGTGGGAACAGGGCTGTCCAATGAGGTGGAGAGAATATACGTTGCCATCTTCCCACCGACGGCAAGGTAACCGTTGTCATAGGAGATCGTGCCGAAATTACCTCCAAGGTCGATTGAGCCAACGAGTTTAATCTTTGCAGGATCCGAGATGTCAAATGCCCTGACATCATTGATCCCGTATCCTGCTGCATACACGATGGTATCATGGATTGCGAGAGCCCGTGCGTACCATATTCCGGAGTAGGTGAGCTGGCTGAGCCGTTTTGGTGCCCTCGTATCACTGAGGTCTATTGCTACGATCGAGTTACCAACCGCTGCCACCGCGACATTTCCATGGATTTTGACATCAGCATAGGAAACGCCGGGCTCGAAGGTTGTAACCGTTACGGGGCTCTGTTTGTTGCTCACATCAATGATATGGAGTCCGTCAGATGATGCCACGACAAGATAATTATTCCCGAATTTTGTTACGCCACTGCCTGCGAAATCCTGGGATTTTGAGACATAGAACGGGGACTTGATATTTGTCATGTCAACAATTCCCTGATCGGTATAGACATAGTTGCCATCCGCAAGGACTGAGGTGGCACTCGTACCAAAATGATAGAGAACCATCCGGGGATCAGTCGCATTTGACACGTTGATTACACTCAGGGACGACCAGGCACCTGCAACATAGAGGTTGTTGCCGGCAAGGTCCATCCCCACATTTCTTCCCAGATTACTGATAAATGAGATCTCCTCTGGTTTTGACGGGTTGCTGATATCGACAGTCCATATTCCATCGTTATGTGCACCGATATACATGGTACTGCCCCGGATTATCACAGAATCAGTACCACCCACCACCTGGACACGGGTCAGGGTTTCCGGCCGGGTTACTGATGAAGTATCATATATGCCGAATCCCAGCGACTCCAGAGAGATGAAGGTATAATTCAGGGTTGGAAATATTCCTTCATTGTAATATGCTGCATCTGTTGCTTTCCCGACAAGGGTAATATTCCGTGGATTTGAGATGTCGAAGATATCAAATCCCTGGTATCTCACCGAAACGTACGCATGGTCTCCCAGGATTTTGATATCATTGGCATTGATGCCCATTTTGTTCATCACTTCAGAGGGCTGTGCAGGGTTGGAGACATCGATTACCCGCACTCCGTTGTGGTATTCGGTGATATAGGCATACCCGTTTTTGACGGCAACACCGGATACATAGTTTATACTGGTCGTAGCCGGGGAATAGCTCCCCGCTACGAAAGGATTTGAGGGGGTGCTGATGTCGAGAATATCCAGCCGGTTATCGGTTTCCAGCCCGACGTAGAGATAATTACCGTCGATGGTCCCGCGCCAGGGCAGGTTTCTCCCGGCAAGTCTGACCGTTGTGACGATCCGGGGTGCTTCTCTGCTGGAGATATCTATCACCTTTACACCGGATCCAGCTGACAGGAGATACGCCCAGGTACCTTTGATAAGCACATCTGAACCTCCGCTGTTCAGGGTTGATACTATTTCCGGGCTGGCGGGGTTTGAGATATCGGCGATGATAAACTTAGAAGATGCGGCGATGTAGAGATATCCATTGTCAATGCTGACACTTTTAACTGATGATCCCACCGGAAGCTGGGACAGGGCACTCTTCCACGTGAGTGCTGACATTTTTGCACTGTCTGACACATCGTAGGTCACTACTTCGCTGCCCTGACCAGCATACAGGTAGCCGTTATATTCCACAAGATCAAACGACGGGCCGTTGGAAAGCGTACCAATTTTCTGAAGACCGACGGCTGTGACACAGGGAACAGCACATGATATGAAACAGAGCGCAATCAGCAGCAGAAAACAAGCTTGCGATCTGACAAGGATTACAGACGATAATTTCACAATGTATTCTCCCGGTATAATAGCATCCTGGTTTATACTTGATAGATATTACTTAAATATCTTTTTATTTTAAAATAACAGATTAAATGGTTTTTTTAGTTAAAATAATAGTAAAAATGCCTTAATTTTACAATCAACTCAAAATAATGAATTGTCTTCCGTTTGTAAAAAGTGGGAATAAGGAAACATATACTAACCGGTTAACAGAAGGAATGAGGAGCAGAAAACAGGTGTTTTCATCAGAGCATTCCTTTGCCTCCGTTTCTCTCTCGGGATTACTGCTCTGCATTTATGTGGTGAAAGGGGACGCCATCTTTATGTCCAATCCACATGACCCATGAATTCATTAGCACGAAGCCTCGATAGTGTAGATATTCACACGCGTGCAAAGTTCAGATTGCCGGTAACGGTGTTGAAAAATGGGGGGGAATGGATGCCATGCCTGAAGATACATCAGCGATCATTGCACAGTACCGGGTAACGTGTATCTGTCCTACATGCCCGACGTATAACGAATGCATGAGGGCAGATGATCAACGTCTCTTCTGTGTGCAGGGACGATCACCGACCTGCACATTTGACAAAAAAGGATGTCTCTGCCCTACGTGTCCGGTCGCGAGGGCACTTCAGCTGAAGAAATCCTATTACTGTATCAGGGGATCTGAACAGGAACAGAAATAACCTCATTTTCAGGAACTGGAACAAAATTATGGTAATTATTATGTCCGGGTTTTTTTCATGAGAACCCGGTCCTCACCTTCTCCAAAATATGCGGGGATAATCGTATCCTGAACGAATCCCTGCCCCTCGTAAAGCCTGATCGCAGGCAGATTTTCTGGAGACACCGAAAGCCGGATCGTGCGGGCATGCCGTGCCTGGAGTGCACCGGTAACTGATTCCAGGAGTGCCGACCCTATCCCTTTCCGGCGCTGGTCATCACGCACCCCCATGCGCAGGATCCAGGCCTCGGTACTATTGTGCTGTACAGTGGCGCCTACCGTATAACCGACTGGCCCATCGCCATCAGTGACAGCGACAAAAAAGGTCTCTTTGCATACCTCTCCCATCTGGCGGACAAAAACAGCCGAACGGCAGGGCTCGTGAAGCCCGGACTCCTCGAGAACAGCGACTGCAATAAAATCCTCATCTCTGTAGGGGCGGATAGTAATGCTCATGGTCATCGGCAATGCGTCGGGGTTTGCCTTCGGACTGGCAGCGCACAGCCACAGGAAGAGTTCATGAAGCAGATTATTTCTTCTCCCACGGAGCGCTCCCGACCCTGTTTCCCTGGGTGATCGCATTCAACAGGGCCCGTGCGGCAGCAAGATCTCCCACCTCAGCACTTTCCCGGATGGAAAAGGTTGCATCGGTAAGAAGTTTTTTTGCGAGGACACGGGTCAGGTCGTCAATTATCTCTGCGGTTTTTGGATCAAGGCTGCCCATTCTTGCAATAGCCCGGTCCCGCTCACGCACACGCACAGAATCGACCCAGGTGTGCAGGGCGGCAAGGATATCATCCGCAGATCTCCGGTTCAGGTGGCGCATGAATATCCCGAGTTCCTCTTCAACAAAATCACGTGCCCGCTCTGCTTCTGCTTTGCGGGTACTCATGGTCTGCTCGTTGATAGTCCGAAGGTTGTCAAGGGAAAAGAGGTGGACGCCGTCAATGGTTTCTGCTCCCTCTTCAACATCCCGGGGCTGGGCTATATCGATGAGAATCAGGGGACGGGGGTGACCTTCGACCGGCCAGCAACGGGCTTTCATTGCCTGTGCCAGATCATTTTTATGGATGATCGGATGGGGAGCAGACGTGCAGGAGATAACGACATCGGAAAGGGTAATGTAACGATAGAGCTCTGACAGGCGGACTGCCTTTCCTCCGATCTTGTTTGCAAGGATTACGGCCCGGCCGTACGTCCGGTTTGCGACGTACATTGCGGTCAGGTTCCTTGCTGCGAGCGCCTGGGCAACGAGCAGTCCCATCTCACCGCTGCCCACGACGAGGATGTGTTTACCATCGAGACTCCCGATCTGGGATTCCGCAAGGAGGACCGCCGCTGATCCTACCGATACAGATCCGCGGTTTATCATGGTGCGTTTGCGCACTTCGATCCCGACATGCACCGCCTTGTTGACACAAAATTCAAGAAATGTGCTGGCAGTCCCGCATTCCTGTGCATTAGCAAGAGTTTTTTTCAACTGCCCGATAATCTGGTCCTCGCCAACAATCATGGAATCAATGCCGGAGGCGAGGCTGAAAAGGTGACTGAGCGCTCCTTTCCCGTCATGGATAAAGAAATCCCGCCTTCCCTGCCTGGAAAGGAACTCCCGGAGCTCTGCAGCACTTCCTTCAACGATCAGTTCGACACGGTTGCAGGTCTGGAGTAAAAGAACACCTTTGAAACGCTTTCCGGCTTCCCTCAGACACGCAGGTTCATCAGGAAACCTGAAGGCTTCAATGGCGCTGACATTAGCGGTGTGATGGCTCACGCCGGCAATCGCGATGGGAGCTGTTTCGGGTTCAGACATGCAGGTACCTCCGTTTCAGCTCAACCCGTGCCTTCTCAGGATCTTTTTCCAGAATCTCCCATACAGCCCTGTCATGCAAAACTTCACGGAGAATCGCGTTTCTCCGTGACTGGGAAGGTTCACTGCGTTTCAGCAGCTCCCGCAGCTCCTGCTGCAATGCGACCATCTCGTCCAGTGCAGGATAGTGCATCTCAATCTGCTCCCTGATGAACCGGGACAGTGCCGGGCTGCTCCCCTTTGTACTGATTGCCAGTATGTAGTTGTCCCCCCCGGTTACTGAGGGTATGATCACATCTCCAGCCCGTCCTTCTGCATTATTGAACAGGATCTTCTGCCCTTTGCAGATCTCTCCGATCCGGTTATTCGCGTAAGGATCGGGCAGCGTCGCTATGACAAGAAAGGCCTGGCAGGTTATTCCGGCAATATCTTCATCAGTAGCTGTACTCACATCAAGTACTTTCCTCTCTACAGGAAGGACTGTAATTTTTGGTGAGAATGAACGGCTGACAACCAGGACTTCAGCCTCACGGGAGAAATACGCAGCTTTCCGGGACGCGACTTCTCCTCCTCCGAAAATAACAATACGTTTGCCCGAACAATCCACAAAGAGCGGGATCATCTGGTATTAATTTAGAGCGATTGCGTTCATTAAGATGTTGGAATTGTTGTGATTCTTTCTGGCATCTCAATTCAGATGCAGGATCTGCCTGGATAATGAAATGGCAGAAAAATATTCAAATTCAGTCTTTTTCTGGTAGAAAAAAACATCCGGAAAAATCCGTCCTCAGCGTTCATCCTGTTCGATATACTTAAATTGTTTGAATGCTCACATTTCAAAGCACATTTGCGCCGATAGTGTANNCGGGTTCGAGTCCCGGTCGGCGCATTTTGCGATACGTTTCGAGACACTATTCTTTTGAGAGAGTTCAAATCTCATCGCAGCACTTTTCCGCTAATGATCAAATTCCCGTTATCTCATCAGTTGGGGATCCGTGTCTGGGCCGAACTCATTTTACGTCTAAACCGCGTCCTCCCGACATTATCAGAATCAGGTAATAATCATTCAATAAAATCACCACAATCGGGGAAAAAATCCATTATTTCTGAAAAAATTTCTAAAAAAAATGCTACCGAAGAAAACCGGGATATTTCAATTGCTGTTTACGAAATTTTCCCTCCGGCTTCCATCGGTTTTATAAAATGCAATTTCTCTTCAGGAATTTCCCGGGAAATAGAACGATAAAGCGACGTTGACGGGAATACAAAAACTGAGGACTGCCGGGAACTGCGAATCAATGGCATTTCTCCTCTTTTGAAATTCTCACATCTGTCCAGAACAGCAAGACTCCTTGCAATTTCACATCCGTTATATGACGTGCATCCATTGCAGACAGATGCGATATAGCGGGTCACATCCTCGTTTAACATAAATGATATAATCATCTTTAAATTAATAAAATTATCTATTTTATTCAGAGTTCATTTTAATGATATTTTACAAAAAAATTATCAAAACAATCTTATTTAAATAAAAACAATCGCTGGGGAATCAGCACCGATTTAGTTTTTAACCTATCACCAATTAACGCATACAATCCGGTAATAATCATCAATAGTACTAGTCTTTACTTTTCATTGTCCAGGTTGACGTCAATAGAAAATACTACGTTTGCATTTTCAGACAAAAACTGATTTACGAATTATCGAATGATGTGAGGAGGAATGCATTGCCAGATGGCGGTGACTATCCCTGACTCCGGGGATTGAATTTTTAAAAAAGAACTATATTACCGGTGCCACACCCAGTGCTTTTGCGCCGCGAGTGCTGCCTCTGCCTTCTCCAGTTTATCCTGCAAGGCGAGGAGGGTCTCTTTAAGCTCACGGATTTCCATATCTCTCGATGCCGTGGTATGGGCAACCGCACCGGTGATGCTGTCGAGTCTCTCAATCTCGTTAAGAATCGCTGTAATGCAGGTCTCCGGGATGTTGATGTCATAATTCTTTACGGCATGCAGCACTGGCTGGGTAACAATCAGTTCAAGGTTTAAACGATAGCTCAAGGCAAATCACCGTTCGAATTGTATCTGCATCTGATTTATATAATTAAATAATAATGCAAGGCACTGGCGCATTGCAGCAGGATTGCTCAGGTAAATTTCTTTTACAAAAACACTCTTAGTATGAAGAAATAAATGTCATCATATTTTAATCCTTCTGCGAAACACCGATCCCACGATAAGGTCTACTTATTACTTTTGGAAATCAGATTATATTACTAGTATCATTCAGGGCATTCAGGATGACCAATGATCAGAGGCAAAAAATTCGCCTGGAACATAATCTTTTATTACAATGTCGTACTGAAAACCAACTTGAAAAGAATAAAAAAAAACTGCAAAAAAATTCTTTGTGGAATAAGAAGATTATTTCTTCTTCGCTGCCGCCTTTTTGGCTGGCTTTTTCGCTTCCGGCTTCTTTGCCGCTGCCTTCTTTGCTGCTGCCATGTGTATTCCACCTCCTACCGGAAAGGGTTATTAAAGTCATCAATCTATAAATTAATAAATATTTTGGTCACAACGCCATTTTAGAGCATAGAATCCCCATAAACCACCACTTATTTCCCTGCAAAATGCCAGTATCAGAACATGGGCTGATTCTTTCAGGAATAAATCTCGAAATGCGCAATCCTTTAAATTCCCATCCGATTCACAAAAAAAAGACATAATCCGCTGGATTAAGAAATTCCCTCTCCTGACATTTTACCGAAGGATGACGTGTGCGCTGGGAATGAGAAATTCTTACGGTTCATTACAAAATTATTAAGAGAATTATTTCATATCCGTGCGGGTGTTTTGCTGAGAGGACTTGCAGGTATCGGGGGTTGTAGCTCTGTTACGTATCAGCCGGTACAGTACCAGATTTGCACCGATAACGATGCACATCAGGACAAGACTGTGGATTACCAGCGTAATGTACAGGTCTCCCCCTCCGGACAGGGAGACGAAAAATGCGTAGACAATCACCGATACAACCATGGCAGCGGTACCGATCAGTGTCGCCCTGACTGCTGTATACAGCCTGCTGCGGATATCGGGGAAGAGCAAAAGACCGATTACCCCTATTCCACTAAAACCGACGCTGACAGTGAAAAGGACATAAATTACTGCATCGATGAAAGGATCGCTCATACCCCTTCACCCTTCCCGTAATGTGCATATGCGATGGTTCCGGCATAGCAGATCGTGAGTAGTGCAATTGAGGTATCCAGTACGAACAGGCTTTGCCAGTAAATACTCAGCGCAATTGCCGCGGCAGCTGCGATGGTTACTGCAGCATTCACTGCGACCAGCTGGTCGTCGCGCGTCGGCCCGGGAATTACCCGCACGAGAGCACACAACGTAAGGAAGACAAGGCAGAGTGCTGCAAAAAACCAGGCATTGATCATCTGAACAATACTGTATGCAGGATTGATATTTATTAATCCCCGTTTTTGTGTAATCGGAATGTCGGGAAAATACCCTGGCTGAAATCCCCATGGTTATCGAGGGCAGATAGTTCTGGTATTCCCTGAACCTCCGGTCCTCTTCCTTTCCATTTTTATTCCCAAAGAACGAATGGATAAGAAGATGCGTCCGTCATATCTTGGAAAAATCATGTTGCGCTGGTGCGATCATTGCCATGCGCCGGTCCTTGCCGGACGCTGTGCCTGCGGAGCACAGACCCGGGAGGTTCCGGTGACCCCGCCGGGAGATGCACGCCCTGCATTTCCGGCAGATGTCGAGCTGATCAACCGTATCTATGAGGAGCATTTCGGCGCACCCCTGATACCGGACGGGCACCTCGTCCTCCTGAATAAGGTGCCGGATCAGGACCGGATGGAAGAGATTGTTGTTGGTGGGGGAATTGCCGGAATCATACGATATTTCCCCGGGCAGCGTCGCTGGGAACCTGTCCCCCGCCCCGAAGCCTGTGCTCTGTTCACTCCCCTGAAACGGTATGTTATTGTTGACGACGATGCGATCCCGTTCATACGGGATCAGCACATGAGCGTCCTTGCGCCCGGACTCGTTTTTATTGACGATGCGGTCCAGGCAGGGGATGAAGTCTTCATTCTCGGGAAGGACGGTTCATGCATCGGTGTCGGGCGGGCAAAAGCAGATGCAGCTGATGCACGCGGAATGAGTAAAGGTCCGATTGTCAGGACCCGCAGGAACATCGCGTCCGAAATTGTCCCGGGAGTCTCCAGCTGGGACATGGCGGTAACCGCAAATACCGGGGTGCTGGCAGACGCAGAATCTTCCTCAATCCGGTTTGTGCAGGAAGTCGCGTCACGGAACCCGGATCTGCCGGCAAACGTTTCATATTCCGGGGGTAAGGACAGCTTAGCCACTCTGCTGGTGGTGGTAAAAGCGATTGGCAGGGTCCCGATGCTTTTTGCCGATACCGGTATGGAGTTTCCCGAAACGTATGCCAATGTCGAGGACACATCGCGGCGGTACGGGCTGGAATTGATACGCACTGACGGGAAAACAAAATTCCTTGAATCATTTGAACGACAGGGCCCGCCGGCAGTGAATGCCCGCTGGTGCTGCCGGGTCTGCAAACTGACCCCCGTAGCACATCTTATACGCGAACGATGGGGGGAGTGTCTTTCCTTTATTGGCCAGAGAAGGTATGAATCGGCCACACGCGCCCGAAGCGACCGTGTCTGGCGGAATTCAAACGTGCGCTGCCAGCTCTCAGCTGCACCGATCCACAACTGGACAGCACTCCATGTGTGGCTTTACCTGATGCGGGAACGTGCACCCCATAACATCCTGTACGAGCATCACCTTGACCGGATCGGATGTTTCATGTGCCCGTCAAGCGATATGGCATTGATCCACATGATCGAGGCGGAGTATCCGGAACTCTGGGAAGGGTGGCGGGTACAGCTCGAAGAATGGCAGCAAAAAGCGGGGCTTTCCCCGGAATGGTTACGTGAAGGCAGGTGGCGGCTCAGGGAGGGCTGTACTGATGAAGAAGATAGCCATTATTGATTACGGGCTGGGGAACCTGCGGAGCGTGATCCGGGGGCTCGAAAAGGCCGGGGCGAATGCCGTTATCACGTCAGAAAAAGATGAGATTGCAGCAGCAGACGGCCTGGTGCTCCCGGGTGTCGGTGCGTTTCACGAGGGAATGGACCAGCTTGGTCCCCTGAAAACTACGGTCCTGGAGGCTACCCGCGATGTGCCTCTCCTGGGAATCTGCCTTGGAATGCAGATGCTGATGGATACCAGCGAGGAGCACGGGATCCATCAGGGGCTGGGGCTTGTTCCCGGGCATGTACGGCGATTTCCCCGTGGTTCGGGACAAAAGGTCCCCCATATGGGCTGGAACTCCCTGTGTCTCGAACAGGTGGATAACCCGCTCTTTGCAGGATTCGGCAGGCAGGAATATGTCTACTTTGTCCATTCCTATTACGCACAGACAACAACTGAATTCACCCTTACGACAACCGAATATATCTGTCCCTTTGCATCTTCTGTGGGGAGATGCAATGCGTATGGTGTCCAGTTTCACCCGGAGAAAAGCGGCGCGACAGGTCTTTTACTCCTGAACAATTTCATCGGCATGGTGTGACCGCTCCCGATCCCTGTTTCGCCCTCATTTGCTATCACCTGTGCGGTTAGAGAAACCTTTTAATTTTGGCCATTTAGATGCTGTAGACATGAAACGGATCATACTCCTCGCATTGTGCCTGACGTGTATTATCGGGACGGCTTCGGCATACCAGCTGTATCTTAAGTGTCCGGAAACTGTGCAGGTTGGCATACCCTTAAAATGTACCATTGACAGCAACCTGCCAGCCGGGACTACATTCGAGGTTGCGTTTTACCAGTCCGGTTACACGGCAACTCCCATCAGCCGATCGTCCGTTACTGTACAGGAACATGCACTCAACATGGCAGCCCCTACCATGTACCAGTTGTTTGATACGAAAGGACTGCCGGGCGGACAGTATAAAGTCGAAATCCAGTTTACCGGCACTCAGGGAGGGAGCCTTTCAGACGATTCAGTGACCTGGCAGCTGCCTAAGGTTCTGGACCGTTCAGGGGACATCACGATTAACTCCCCCATGACCCAGACTCTCGAAGAGGCGCTCAGGATCGAGGG
>DADT01000014.1:27913-32370 GCA_002495065.1 Methanoregula sp. UBA471
GTATTTACCCAGAAGGTGACCGTGACCAAGCCCGGCGATTATGATGTGTATTTCAGTGATTCTGCAGGGTATATCGGGCTTAAATCATTCACTGTATCCGCTCCGATCACTTCCGCCCCTACAACTGTTCCCACAACAGCGACTATCACCACGCGACCACCGACAACGGTGCCAACTACGGTACCGACAACTACCCAGTCCCCTCTTTCCCCCATCCCTGTTGCAGCGGCACTTACTGTTGTAGGGTTGCTGACGGCTTTCATGGCTAGAAAGCGCTAATCAATTCCTTTTTTTAAGAGACTGAAGGAAGCCTGCGATAAAGATAGATGAGTATTTTTTAATTACACACAACTGCCTTGGAAACGGGCATGAATGGAATTCAGACCTGAAACCGTAAAAATCATCAAACCCTGAAATTTTATGGGGGCTCCCCGCCTCAGGGCCTCTCCGAGGCAGACGGGGCAGTGCTGTGTTTTCAAATATGCTTACAGACACTAATCCGCCGCGGGGGGCATCACCAATAATTATGAGAAATTAACAATGCATTACTCACATTTGTTTAATATACTTCATAGGAAATCCTCAAATGCCTCCGCCCCGCCGCTGATGGCATCCCTGGAGCGATAAATTTCAGAGAAGGTAATACGACACAGATATTTTAAGAAGGAAAAAAGCTAAATAGAACCCACCAGAAGCGTAGCGAGGTGACTGAATGCCAACAAGTAAGAAACAATTGGNNAGAAGAGCTCTCGAAGCAGGCGGCTGCGGGTAGCCAGGACGCCAGGAAGAAGCTCAAGAAGCTCGAGAAAAAGCTCAAGTGAGCCGCCGGGAACCTGCCTCGCTCATTTTTTAAAAAGGGTTATTAACTATTTTTCAGGTAATCCGGAGAAATATCCGGCTTGATTCAGCTCTGCTGAACCATACCAAAAAATCTCATTTCCAATTCGCACGATTTATGAGAATCACCCGCCTCAGGGCATCTCCGGGGCACGGCGGGTACGGAAGTTCAGTGAGAATCTAGACCGCCGCGGGGGCGTCCTATCGGGGGGTGTTCATCCTTCATTCGCATGATAATCTGCGAATTTCTGAATATATCTGAATATATCTGAATATAATCTCCGTCATCAAGAATCGATCGTTTGTGCATGTCTTTTTTCGGAAAATTTTCACTATTTAATGAGGATTACCCGCCTCAGGGCCTCTCCGAGGCACGGCGGGTCAGGGAGGTGTTTCCAGGGCGTCCTATCGGGGGCGGCGGCATTCTTCATAAAACGAGATAGGGAGATATGCATGTCATACATTTTCCGAATTTACTATCCTCTCAGCTCTGGTGACACTGATTTATCTGCGTTTCTTCGGATCTGTGAGAAATCAAAAAAAAGGAAAAGGATACTACATTAATTTTTCATCTTCTTCCACAGGTATATTTCATAGGCAGCGAGGACGAGGATCACCAAGACTCCGCCAAGGAAAAATGCCAGGGCGGGATCCGGTATTGATGAGCCCTGAGGTGCACCGTAACCCATGGGGACCGGGGCCAGTGTAGCAGGCGGGGATTGCACGAGGGTTGTGAGGGGGGATGGTACCGGAGTGAGGTTTGCGGCAGCTGCATCAGGGATCCCTTTCGATACAGCAACAGTTACCCCGGGAGTCAGGGTTGCATTTATCTGGTAACCCTCAGATACTGCCTGTGTTGTAATTACTCCTGCCCCCCGGTCCAGCTGAATGGATGAAGGGGAGGGGGCATTCATGCCGGTTCCCGTACCGGCAATGAGGGGCGATGCGAGGGATAGTGCCAGCGTGCCGAGAATGACGATACAGAACAATGATGCATATTTCAGCAGCAGCGAACGCACATTGGACGTTCGGGGAGCAACGATCAGGAGCTGGTTTGTCAGGGAGTAGATCTTGATTTCCCGACCCTTGACGCTGTACTTTGTCTCGGCAACCGATATCAGGCCGGCATCAAGGAGGTTTTCTATATGGTATTTTGCCGTGGTGAGCGGGATAGCGAGCCGTTCTGTGATCTCAGTTAAACTCTTCTTGTTTTCTGCGAGGAGCTGCAGGATATCGCTTGCAGTCTGGCTCCCCATCGCCTTGGAGATCTTCTGCGCCCGCTCATCGCCAGGTTCAAGAATTACAACATCGTCAGCCATGCAGTGCGGCGATTATCCGTTCGCGTCCTACCTTCAGGGCAAGGTCAAGCTGGGCGGTATCGGGTCCGCCGCCCTGGGCCATTGAGGGTTTGCCTCCTCCCTTGCCCCCGAGAAGGCTGCAGACCTGACTGATGATCTCACCGGCATTTACCCGGGGGTCGCCGGATGCGAGCACTACCCGCACGGTATCGCCGGTCCCGGCAATCAGGGCAACCCCTCCTTCGCCTGATATGGAGGTTGCAAGTGCAGCGAGCTCTTTTGCCGGGAGGTCGATACGTTTGATGACCACACCGACACCCCCGATAGATTCTGCGGTGAGTGTCTTTATTTCAAGCTCTGTCAGCCGGGCACTCATCCGATCGATGTCCTTTCTCTGTTCTTTCCATTCCAAAAAGAACCTCTGGACCGTTGACGGGAGATTCTCGGGCTGGACTGACAGGATTTCTGCTGAAGATGCGACAATCTGTTCAAGGTGCTGCATATAAAAGATCGCAGCGACTCCGGCGGCAAATTCGATCCGNNCCGTCCTGGATATGCTCGACCCGTATGATCTTAATGACACCCACTTCACCGGTGTTGCGGCAGTGAGTGCCTGCACAGGCCTCGATGTCGCCGGCAACCTTCACCACCCGGATATCCCTGCCCGGGGGTACTCCTCCCTGGTACAGGGAAAAACCATATTTCTGCTCGGCTTTCGTCCGGTCCTCAACCGAGATCTCGACCGGAAGGCTCTCCATGATCATCCGGTTTGCCTTCGTTTCGATGTTCCGGAGTTCCTCCGGAGTAATATGCTTGAAATGGCGGATATCTATCCGTGAACTTTCACTTCCTTTCTGTGCTCCTGCCTGGTGAATGTGTGCTCCAAGGACATCTTTTGCGGCATGGAGGAGGATATGGGTTGCGGTGTGGTGGCGCATCAGGGACCATCGCCGCTCTTCATCAACCATTCCCTTTACCCGTTCACCCCGGCGGAGAATACCCCCGGTAATATGGTGGAGGATCACTTCACCGATCTTTATCACGCCGTCCACCCTGACCATGCTGTCGGAACTTACCAGGGTTCCTGTATCAGCCGGCTGACCGCCACCGTCCGGGTAAAACAGTGTCTGGTCGATAACTGCATACCCGTCAAAGAAGTCCAGCACGACCGCTTCAAATTCAATATCGGATGACTGCTCGTAGTAGAGTTTCCTGGTCGGCGGAAGTCCTGCAATCCGCCCGGAATAACCCGAGGTCTTGTCTTCTGCAATCTCTTTTTTTGATTCGGAATGCATATCCGCAACCATCGAATAGAAATTGTCGGGCAGGTCTATGACTGCACCTTCCTTTGACGCGATATCCCGGACCATCTCCGGCTGGATGCCGTGGGAGTCGTAGAGTGTCATGATCTCAGAGAGCGGGACACGCTGGCTCTTTGCCTTGTATGACTTTGCAATCTTCTGGACAATCCTCGTCCCGCGTTCAAGGGTCGACGCGAATTTCACGGTTTCGCGGTCAACGATCTCCCGGACAACGGAAATATCCTGTTCAAATGAGGTCATGCCGATGATCTTCGTCTGCTCCTCGACCAGATCGGCAAGGGGCTCCTGTATGTTCAGCTCGTTCATCATCCGCAGGGTTCTTCGGATGACAAGACGTGCGAGGTAGCCTTCCCGGACATTGGAGGGAACGATACAGTCACCGAGCATATAGGCAAGGCAGCGTGTATGATCGACGACAGCATAGACCTTCTCGATAGGCGTGATCATCTTGTCGAGTTTTTCCGGTGATATATCGATCGCCGCAGCCACCTTCTTACGCAGCTGGTAAAGGTTCGTGCCGGAGATATCCATGAGCCCGGCGAATTTTGCGTTCAGTGCAAGGATCTTTGTATATTCCTTGTTGTCGAGGATGTGCAGGAGGCCGGCAGAACGCATGACCCTGCTGACCATCTCCGGGAATACTGCATCATAGATCGTGGGGGAACCTTTGGAAGCCCAGACAAGCCGTTCAAGCCCGTAGCCGGTGTCGACGATGCGGAGGTTCATGGGATAGTACATCTCACCGTTCAGCTCGTATCCCGGTTCCCGGGTCTTCTGTCTCCCGAGGCTCATAAAGACAAGGGTCGCGATCTCAAGCCCGCCTATGAGCACCTCAACACTGGGTCCTGCATTGCCGCCGCCAATCCAGGGATGCTCCTTATACGTGACATCGTTGACATTTCCCCCGATGGACGCGATGAACTGGTCGCAGAGTTCGACAGTACGGTCTTTCCAGTAGATCTCTTCGGTGGGAGTATTGAAGGCATGGTGGGCCATCATC
>DADT01000027.1:0-231 GCA_002495065.1 Methanoregula sp. UBA471
CGTCCTTGTCGGATTCGTCGCGGATATCTGAGAGCCCGTCAATGCGTTTATCCTTGACCATCTCCGCAATGGCAGTGATCCACTGGGCCTTGTTAACCTGGTAGGGTAGTTCGGTGACGATGATGCGGTCGCCGCGGTTGCCGCCATCAGCCTCTTCGATAGTGGCAACACCGCGGACGATCAGGCGTCCCTGCCCGGTTGTATAGACATTCCGGACACCCTCAACGCCCA
>DADT01000027.1:316-10459 GCA_002495065.1 Methanoregula sp. UBA471
CCGTTTACCAGCAGGTTGGGGATCTTTGCCGGGAGGACGGTTGGTTCCTTGAGGGATTCATCGTAGTTGGGAATGAACGTTACCGTCTCCTTTTCCAGATCTTCCAGCAGCGCTTCTGCGTATTTTTCGAGCCTGACCTCGGTGTAACGGCTCGCAGCAGCAGCATCGCCGTCAACCGAGCCGAAATTACCCTGCCCCTGCACCAGCATGTACCGGTAGGAAAAGGGCTGGGCCATCTTGACAATCGTNNCTTGTCGCTGGTGTTGCCCATCTCCCACATGGCATAGAGGGAGCGGCGGTGAACCGGCTTGAGCCCGTCGCGGACGTCGGGGATAGCCCGGCCGATGATAACGCTCATGGCATAATTGATGTACGAGGTTTTCATCTCGTGCTCGATGCTGATGGGCTCTATCCGGTGGGTCAGGGAATCCGTTGCGGGCGGGGCATCATCAGATGTCAAGGTTGGTCACCTCACGGGCATGACGGATAATGAAATTCTTCCGTATTTCCACATCCTTTCCCATCAGTGTCTTGAAGATCTCGTTGGCTTCCATGGCATCCTCGATATTGACCTGCTTGAAGATCCGGTTCTCCGGGTTCATGGTGGTGTCCCAGAGCTGGTGTGCGTTCATCTCACCAAGACCCTTGTACCGCTGGACGGAGACTCCTTTCTCGCCCATGGCAGCCGAGACTTTCTGCATCTCATCCTCGTTATAGACGTATATCTCCTCTTTTCCTTTTGACACCCGGAAGAGGGGAGGTTGGGCAATATAGACGTATCCCGCCTCGATAAGTTTTAGCATGTACCGGTAGAAGAACGTGAGGAGGAGAGTCCGGATATGGGCTCCGTCTACATCAGCATCGGTCATGATCACGATGCGGTGATAGCGGGCCCGCTCGGGATCGAACTTCTCACCGATGCCCGTGCCGATGGCCGAGATGAGTGTCTGAATTTCGGCGTTCTTTAAGATCTGATGTTCGCCGGCCTTCTCCACGTTAAGGATCTTGCCACGCAGCGGGAGGATGGCCTGGAATTTCCGGTCCCGTCCTCCTTTTGCAGAACCACCTGCAGAGTCTCCTTCCACAATATAGATTTCGCTTTTTGCCGGATCCCGTTCCGAACAGTCCGCCAGTTTTCCCGGAAGACCGCTGCTTTCCAGCGAACTCTTGCGCCGGGCAAGGTCACGGGCGTTCCTTGCCGCCTCACGGGCTTTAGCTGCGGAGAGAGCTTTCTCTATAATAATCTGAAGTACCTTGGGATTTTCATCAAAATACTCGGAGAGCGCTGCATAGACAAGGGAGTCAACGATACCCTTGACGCTGCTGTTGCCAAGCCGCATCTTGGTCTGACCCTCGAACTGGGGATTTGCCATTTTTACGGAGATAACTGAGGTAAGCCCTTCGCGGACATCTTCACCGCGGAGGGTCAACGGGGAATTCTCCTTGATCAACCCGTTGCGTTTTGCCATGGAGTTGATGGCACGGGTAATCGCACTCCGGAATCCTTCCAGGTGTGTCCCGCCCTCGCGGGTATTGACCGAGTTTACGTAGGCGAAGAGTTTCTCGTCATATGCGGTAGTATACTGCATGGCGACTTCGAGCTCGAGCTTGTTTTCGGCATCCTTCCGCGAGATATCGATGGGAAGCGGATGAAGGCTTTCCGCCCCTTCGTTCAGGTATTTAACAAACTCGACAAGTCCTCCGGCATAACAGTAGTCTGCCAAGTCACCGGTCCGGTCGTCGAAAATTTTGATCCGGACACCGGCGTTGAGAAAAGCAAGTTCCCGAAGGCGGTGAGCGAGCACATCGTAATCAAAGGTTGTTGTCTCGAATATGGTAGCATCGGGCACGAAATGGATCCGGGTACCGGTCATTTTCGATCCGAACTTTGCTAAAAAATCCATTCTCCGATCGTTTTCAATGGTTGCGGGATCCGACGCCGGAGTATCAGGAACCTGCTGGCCGCCAATCTGCGACGGCCCTGCGGAGGGGATGAAAGGAGCCGGCTCGCAGTACCAAAGCTGGTAACGTTCAAGCAGTTCAGCGAGGGTCTCTTTTTGTACCGAGAGAGGACTGGTGGGCTTGCCCTGGCTGAACCTCATCTCGTACACATTCCCGTCGCGATAGACGCGGGCTGAAAGCCAGTTGGAGAGGGCGTTGACCACCGATACGCCAACGCCGTGGAGGCCCCCGGATACCTGGTAGCTTGCCTTATCGAATTTTCCCCCGGCATGCAGGACGGTGAGAACGACTTCAAGAGCACTCTTGTGGTTCTTTTCCATCGTATCAACAGGGATACCACGCCCGTTATCGACAACGGCTACCGAACCGTCTTTGTTAATCATTACGGTTATAAGGTTACAATAGCCGGCGAGTGCTTCGTCAATAGAGTTGTCAACCACTTCATAGACAAGATGGTGCAGCCCGCGGGTGTCTGTACTGCCGATATACATTGCCGGGCGCTCACGGACGGGAGTAAGCCCTTCGAGAACCGTTATATGGGACGCATCGTAGGTTTCAGTCATGCAAAACCTCCCTTAAAAAGCAGAAAAAAATACTGTACGGTAATCACAATAATTATTGGTCTTTAACTGACTTAAACCGAACTGAAGGAATTCTTTAAAGAGTAATTAAAGGGTATTGCTTCACCGGAATTGCCCGATGGTCGCATCCGGAATACCCAGTTCGCGATCGATCGCCACCACCAGCCGCTGCAGGGTGGCGATTACGTCGCGGGCATCTTCTTTATCCAGGGTTCCCGGCTGGTGCCAGATCACCTTCTTCCGCAGCAGGGTTGTGATCTCCTCGACATCCGTACCTTTGAATTTTTCCGGCAGCACCAGTCCCTCAACATGATCGCCGGCCCCGAACCAGGCCTGTTCAGGAGGCAATGCAAAATGCTGTGCTATCAGGGTGATACTGGTGATGAACCCATGACCGAAAGGATATTCCATGGTGAACTGATAGCGGCAGGATTACAAAAAAGTATTGTTATATCAAACGAACCGGTGCGAGCCAGACAACAACAGGTACTGCGATGACGATTGCCATCGACAGGGAAAGGAAAGCAAGGTCTCCCCGACCGAGGGATTTTTTCTTCACGTAGAGGAAACTATGTCTGCCATAACCCCGGCAGAGCATGCTGATATACACTCTTTCTCCCTGCTCATACGCCCGGATAAAAAGTGTCCCGAGGATATACCCCATCTGCCGGAGCCGGTACCGGTAGGGAAGTTTCCGATCGAAGGCATCAAAACACCGGGTCACCAGTGCATCCGTTACTTTCCGGTAGATGTAACCGAATACAAACAGGTACCGGAGCATCATCCCGAGGATGAGGGCAAAATCTGGCGGAAGCCCCATCCTCGTCCCGCCTTCCAGCATATCCTGGACTTTTGTCGTGGACGAGAGCAGGATGATGAAAGAAATTGATACAATAAATTTTACGAGCAGGATGAGGGCGAACTCAACAGATTCACTGTATACAGCAATCCCAAAAGGAAATGTCAAAACCGCATGATAGTCGGTGTAATACTTGTTTTTCAAAAATATCTGAAAGAAGATAACAATACCCCAGAGAGGGACAATCTCAATGAGCCTTTGCAGATAGACACGGGGCGATAATTGTGTCAGAGCCCAAAGGAAAAGGAAAAAACCGAAGAAAATTGCCCCTACCGTATAGACCATTATCGAGTACGGCACCGATACAATTGCGATAATAACGGCAAAAGCGAGGACGATCTTCACCCGGGCATCCAGCCGGTGAATATAGCTGTCTTTGTAGGCATGTTTCTCAATCTGGAAGATCTCTTCGATCATGATCGTCCTTTGAATGCTTCCAGGAACGCTTTTTCTGCCTCCTCAAAGGTGAATGCCATGGATACTGGAATTCCCTTCTCCTGGAGAGATTTGATCAGTTTCGGATAGTGCGGGACATCCAGGCGCACGGATTTCAAGAGTTCTGTCTGGGAAAAGACTTCGGCAACCGTTCCCTGGGCAACAATCCTGCCCTTACTCATTACATAGATATAATCAGCAATTTCCGGTACGAGGCTGACGTCATGAGTAGAGAAAATGACGGTCATACCGGAACTCTTTTTCAGGTCACTGATGAACCCGAGAAGGTCGTGGATACCCTTCGGGTCAAGCCCGGCAGTCGGCTCATCGAGCACCAGCACTTCAGGTTCCATTGCGATAGCCCCTGCAATGGCCACCCGTTTCTTCTCACCGCCGCTCAGATGGTGGGGAACACGCCCGGCCAGATCTTCTATCCCCATGATATGGAGGGCTTCCCGCACCCGGTGGTGGATCGTTTCCTCATCGAGACCGAGATTGGTCGGCCCGAATGCCACGTCCAGTTCCACGGTAGGGGCAAAGATCTGGTCATCTGCATTCTGGAAAACAATACCGACAAACTTGCGCACCTCCCTGACGTTTTGCTTGGTTATGGGTTCTCCACGGATAAGGATGGACCCGGATGTGGGTTTGAAAATACCATTGAAGTGCTTGAACAGGGTGCTTTTACCGGCACCATTCGAACCGAGCACCGCTATCCGTGCATTCCGGGGGGCAATAAAATTGATTCCGTCAAGTGCACGCGAGCTGCCGGAATACGAATAGCAGAGGTCTCTTGTTTCAATGAGGTGCATGTGTCCTGTACAATATGTGGAAAAAATTAAAGTTCTGCTGGTTTTATTTTGTTGCTTTTCCCGCAATTTTTATACTGTAGATTGCCCCAACCACGATGAGGAGCGCGAGGATAGTACCGGCCACAATTGCCACTATCCCGCCCAAGGGTCCGAACCGTTCACCCAGCGAATAATCCGGCATCGGAGATTCGTATGAGAATTTTCCGTTGAGGTCTTCCTGTATCTCGGCATTTTCCGGTGTTGCCCCGGTAAGTTCCTTCTGACCCTGCACTACAAGAGCAGTGCTCTCGAGACCATCCGGATCTGAGGATGCCATGAAGACTGCAACCACTCCAATCATGAGAGCGATGACGATCCCCCCGATAATGAATGTTTTATTATCTATCATGATGATCATGCCCCCGCGGGTCTTTTCACACCCATGTCAACAAGATCGGGCCTGACATTCATGATCAGATAAATGACCCCGACGGTAACCATGCCTTCGACAATTCCGATAATAGCGTGGTAGATTCCCATTGCCACCAGTCCTGCTTCAAGCGGGAATGTGCCAGCAATGAACATCTCACCGGCTGCCGCAAGTGCCGGGATAAGGCAGGCAAGCCATGCTGCAAGGAACGCAGAGACGGGCATGCTCCTGGTTATCCCCATGAGACCTTTGAAGGAGTAGAACCCGACAAAGCCCCCGATGACGCCCATGTTGATGATGTTGGCACCCATGGTTGTGATACCCCCGTCACCAAAGAGGACACCCTGCACAATCAGGACAAGTGCCAGAATAAAGACCGCAGCGAAAGGTGACCCGAGCACAATGGCTGCAAGCGCCCCTCCGACAAGGTGCCCGCTCGTGCCCATTGAAACCGGGAGGTTGAATGACTGAAGGGCAAAGATACCGGCAGCAAGGACTGCAACAATGGGGATCTTCTCTTCGCTCATTTCATTTTTTGCCCAGCGGAGGGCCAGCGCCACAAATACCAGAGCTATAATCCAGTATACAATGCCCTGAGGAATGGGTATAAAAGCGTCAGGAATATGCACGAGTCATCACCTTGTTATTACGTTTCTTAATATTTGTAGCACTCTTTGGTTAAAAAATATTGTTATTTAATATTCAGTAAAGCATTTTTTCTGAGTCATCAGAAGTATTAATCATTTTTCCATGGCATAGAAATTACGTCATATTGGTGAACAACTGTATCCTGTAGGGAATGGGGATCAAAGATACCGGCCAATGCGAGAGAATGAATAGGGAGATATCAAACCGGATTGCTTCCAGTAAGCAAGAGGATGCACTGAAACGGACATGATTCCTTGATGTTGGAACAACATCAGACTCCAATTCAGTTTTTTTTCCAGTTCCCGAAGACCCCCAATGAATAAAATTCTCTCTGAAGATGCAGATATCCTTCAAGGTTCAAATATGCTCTGCTGAGAAAAGGGGATGTATTCACATTCGAGGACAGGTTATAGAAATTACTAAAACCCAAAGATTCCTGACTCTTACTTCTTTGCAGGAGATCAGATTTGTGTCCCGTTAGAGAGATAGGAAAAAAAGTGATCATTCCACCCGTGCCCATCCCTCATCGACCAGTACGTGCATGTCGCTTGCGTTCGCGGTGAGCTCGAACCTGTATGTCTCCAGGCAGACGTCACATGCATCGCAGGTTATCTGGTCCAGCTGGATCTTCTTTACTTCCCTGACATCAATGGAATAGACGGATGCGTAGTAGTTCTTGATGATCTCCTCATCGGTCGGCATCCGGATGTATATCCTCCCGGAGTTCTCTTCCCAGATCTGCCAGGTGGTCTTCTCGCACTTCTTTGGCCGGTAGGAGAGTGATATTTCAGAGCCTATGATGAACTGATCCATTTCATCCCATTTCTCATCGATAACAGCTGATACCACGTTACCGTCGATTATAGCAATCTTTATTGAGTGCTCCGTAATTACCTGTGCTGTCACCTGGTCCGACCTGTTGCCATAGCCTGCGTGACTGCTCGTGAAGTTGTAGGTGAACACGTGCCGGACAGGGTTTGATTCCTGCTGGACGTAGCTGACGAATTCGAGGCCTGAGCCATCATACCGGTATGTGGGTGCTTCCCTTATCCAGTCCTCTGCAAGCTCCTTCATCTGGCTCTCATCAAGCATCCGGGTGAATTCGACGGTTTCCTGGAGCTTTTCCCGTATCCGGATCAATCCCGATGGCATGTAGTCATTGACGTTATAGGTCGTCACGGTCTTTGTCTTCCCGTTCGCGGTGAAGGTTATATCGGTGAATCCGACATCCGTCACATACTTCTGTCCTTCGTCATACCTGTCCCCGAATGATTCGAAGTTGTTGTCGATGAACACCATTACTATGGCGTTGAACTGTTCCTTTGTCAACGCTTTTTCGAATCTTTCCGTAATATTTCCGTCCGAAGAAGTGATTGTCAGTGTTGCATTGTCCTGCGTTACGACTAATTCCTGTATCGCGTGCGTCTGAATGACAAATCCACCGTAGAATTTGTACTTTATCACGGCTCCGCTGTAGTCCGGTTCCTGCGTCTGTACGCATGCTGCTATCGCTGCCGTTATTACCAGAAGCGCAAATATTCCTGCCAGTTCAGTTTTCTTCATTTTTCCCTCCGGTATTATGTATGGTAGTAGCACCGGGTACCGATTCCATTATTCAGGAATTTTATAAAACGTTTTCTGTGAATCAGATTTTATAACAAAATCTGAAACAATTCCGGTTCCCGGGGAACGGTCCGGAGATCCGGCATCTTTCCTTACAGGAATCGCTGAATGACCTTTTTCATCGTGATTGTGTACCCAGGATTAAAAAAACGACATATGGCTGATTTGTCTTTTTGATCTGCCTGCAGGCAATTTTCATCCAGACGCATAATACAGAATTGGTTGCAATTCTTTTAGGGAGTCTCCTCATGGTAGTTCTATATTCTGAATAATTACCCAACAGTGCCTGATATCAGGTTTGAGCAATATGCAACGTGATAACTTAAACCCAATCGGAAAAAGAATAACGGCAATTCAGAAAGGATGGCAGGGGAACTCACACGCTGTCACTATGAGCCATCCAAACCGGAAATCTGTCTAAAAGCCGCGGTGCAGGCCACTCTTTCGGGCACACCGTACCGCAAACTGGTATTCCCAGGGCAACAGTCTGCGTTGGAGCGAACGGGGAAGAGAACCGGTGCCTTTATTGTCGGCATGCCACGACGGGTGATACTGGTCCATGATATTTTCATAGGAGTCCGGTGAAATTTCCCGGGCAATCCACGGTAAAACGAGGTCACTGCCTGCAAGATTTTCCGGCAGGACAAGATGACGGATAATCATGCCGCGAACGGCAATCCCCTTGTCGATCACCAGGTCGCCGACCTGGCGGTGCATCTCCATGATGCCGGCTTTCATGATGGCAACATAGTCCTGTGCATGAGAAAGGTCACTGGCAATCGCATCATTGCCGTATTTCGCATCCGGCATATAGATATCAACGATGCCATCCAGAAGGCGGAGAGTGTCCACAGACTCGTATCCCCCGCAGTTATAGACAAGAGGGATTCGTAATCCCCGCCGTACCGCAATCTCAAGACCTGAAAGAATCTGGGGTACGATGTGGGTGGGGGTGACCAGGTTGATGTTATGACATCCCTGTCTCTGGAGGGACATCATCATGTCTGCCAGTTCTTCACAGGAAACTTCTTCTCCATGTGCGCACTGGCTGATGTCAAAGTTCTGGCAGAACTCGCAGGAAAGGTTGCAGTGGGTTATGAAGATTGTCCCGGATCCATTGCGTCCTACCAGCGGTGGTTCTTCGCCAAAATGGGGCCCGTACGAGGAAATCACCGGAAGGAGACCCGTCCGGCAGTATCCTCTTTCGTCATGAAGGCGGTTAACCCTGCATTTTCTGGGGCATACCGTGCAGGATTCAAGGAGTGCATACGCCCGCTCGATCCGGTCCGCCAGTTCGCCGGATTCAGCGCTTCTGATATAGGATGGATAATCATCTCCCTGCATCACATCAACCCGGTCCGTTCTTCAAATCCCACGATGTTTTTTCCGCTCATTACTCCTTCAGATCTTAGACTCCTTTATAATTTCACCGTTTAGGGAAGTGACGAACCGAACTGAAGAAAGCGTTCCCTGTATGATTTCATCAATATTCATCTCCACCTCGCATTTCTTTACCGTCTCAAGGGCTGCTGCTGTTGCCGGCATGGAAGGTACTGCCCGGCATGACAGGTCCCCCGGGTGCGCATCAAAGGTCCCGATACGGCGGGCGAGGATGATGGTCTCTTCCTTGTCGTAGGTTATGAGCGGGCGCAGAACCGGTACCGTGACAGCTTCTGAAATAACTGACAGGTTTGCCAGTGTCTGGGAAGCTACCTGGCCGAGATTCTCTCCGGTAATTACCGCCAGCGCACCCTCCTTTTCCATCAGGCGTCCTGCCACGTGCTGCATGAATCGTTTGCAGATGACACAGCGGTACCGGGGGGGAATACGGAGTTTATCCATGCTGTCATACAGGGGTTCGCTGCTGGCAATTACCAGAGACAGGGGATTACCCGGGCACCACAGGGACAACCTTCGGTGATTTTCGATTGCCGCCATGGGGACATCCTTTCCCGCCCACCTTCCGGCATCGAGATGTAGATGGGTGATCTCGCACCCGCGTTTCATCATCAGCCAGGATGCCACCGGTGAATCAATGCCTGACGAGAGCAATGCAAGCACCCTTCCCTGGGTGCCCCAGGGCAATCCTCCTGGTCCGGCGATGCGGGTATTATATACAAGTCCGCCAAAGTCCCGCACCTCGACAAAGAGTTCAAGGTCAGGAGTTTCCAGATCAACTTCAAGACCAGGTATATGGTCATAGACTGCCGAACCTATCAGATTACCAAGTTCCTGGCTGTCGGGGCCTGTTTTCTGTTGCCGTTTTGCACGTACGGCAAAACTCATTCCCGCGTGAAGGCTGGCTGATGCCAGAAAGACTGCTTCCTCACAGATATCTTCAAGACGGGAGCTTGTCCGCGAACAGATACTGACATCAACGATACCAAAAATCCGCGAGACCACGTCAGCGATTGCCTCAGGATGGTCACCATGGATCAGGATGCGCCCGCGGGGTGTTTCAAAATGGCAGGAAAGACCTGAAGCAGAAAGCGCTTTTCCCATGTTGCGCAGGAGCATACCGATAAAATGGCGTTTTACCGGCTCGCTTTTTAAAAATAACTCCCCGTATCTGGCCATTACGAGTCTTTCCGCTCTGTCCACCACATCACCTTTGCCGGGAATATTGACCGTCAAGAGAGATAACGGTTGGTGGAGACAATCTGCACATGGACAGATGAAACTGCATATTCGTCACACGGAGATTGCCCATTATCTGCATCGACAACGAAACCCTTTAATTTCGCAAATGAATAGTGTACTGAAATGGTAAAAAAGGCGATTAAAAAAACTGAAGAAGAACCGCTCAAGTTGTTT
>DADT01000055.1 GCA_002495065.1 Methanoregula sp. UBA471
TTATCAAGAGCGATATCCATATCCACGTACCGTCAGGGGCAACGCCAAAAGACGGTCCGTCAGCGGGTGTCACGCTCTTTACTGCGCTTGCGTCCCTGATCACCGGTAAAACCGTTGACCCGAAACTTGCCATGACCGNNGTCCTCGCGGCACACCGGGCGGGGATTAAAAAGGTAATCCTGCCAAAGGAGAATGCACGGGACCTGGAAGAGGTGCCAGAAGACGTCAGGAGTGAGCTGACCTTCGTGAAGGTAGAGACCCATCGATGAGGTCTTAAAAGAGGCGCTGGCAATCAACCTGCCCGGACCAGTCCCGTCATATGCAGGAAACGGCCTGGCCCATGCAGGGACTAATCCATAACGACATACTCCTCACCGTTGAAAAGGTAACCGTGGATTCCTCACCACCTCTCACCCTCTTTTTCAGGAAAACGGGGAACGGAATGTATTTCAGTTGATCACACAGCAGAATATTTTCGATCACGGGCAAAACCCGGCCAGGCATGCTGTGATGAAACGAAAGGGTAAGGCATTTTTAATCCGTGACAGGAAACCGCTCAAAATAGCATTCCCCGGAGGTAAGTGACTCTCCCGGCTTGAGAGCAAGGACGAAATTGTCGGCATGGTCAAGGCATACATAGGCCGAACAGCAGCCATATCCCTGATATCCTATCGCGTCCTTTTCGCAGTACTCGCATTTCATTTTTTCTGCCATGGTACTTTCCTCTGGTCTTCTTTTCATAGATACTTTTCCTGCAGCACCGGTTGAGAATGCCGGATAGATCTCATGCTGGCAGAGTACCTTCACGATAATTCCTTCTTTATGGAACACATATTCGACGAACTATTTCATTGAAAATGAGCTGACAGATTCACCCGGGTAGAACAATCTGGAATAAATCCGATTAAACCGTTACGATGAGCAGGGGCATCACGCTCAAGGGAGGGAAAATCTCATCTGCTTTGGCGATACGCACGCACTCATGACGCTCCTCGGGACTCGCCATTGGCTTTTCCCCTCCGGAAAAGACTTCAAAGAAAAGTTAAATTTCGTGATATTACATTTCTCAACTGACCTGCAAGATAGTAATGGATCTGGCAATAATTAACCCACTTGAACCGGGATAGTCCATCATCAGCTGTTGTCCCGACACTTACCGTGCTTTTGACTGGATTCTCGGTTCAATGATGGTCCAGATCCAGTCGGCAAGTTCGCGGATATTTTTGGTCTGGATGTAGATTTCACCGGGTCCGGAAATTTCCGTGACAAGTCCTTCCCCTCCAAGAAGTGTCTCCTTGAGCCCGCCGAATTTTGTCACCGTATACTGGCAGGTGTCGCTGAATGCAACAAGGTGGTGGTTATCAACGATCAGGCTCTCACCTGCAGCAAGGGTGTGCCTGTCAATTGCCCCGAAGGTGTTGATAAACAGGAGGCCGCTTCCGCTGACCTTGATCATGAAAAGCCCCTGGCCAAAGAGCCCTTTGGTGAACCCCTGCCACTGGATATCGAGGTTAACCTCATTTTCTGAGGCCACGTACGCAGCTTTCTGGATGATGTAGCCGCGGGCGGGAGTGACCTCAAGGGTTTCGATATCCCCGAGCGGTGCAGAGCTGAATGCTGCCTCACCGGCACTACCTTCAGCGGTAAAATCGTTGACAAAGAAGGACTGTCCGCCAATGAGAGCTATCCCAAGGGAGCCCCAGAATCCTTTCTCCCGTTTGCGGGTCCGGACCCCGAGCGTTGGCTGCATGTACGTCATCGATCCTGATTCAGCTGCAATGGATTCACCGGGATTCAGGCGCACAACAAGCAGCGAGAAAGATGGCTTATACTTGATCTCATACTTCATGATCGCGAATAGGAGTTTCCGGCAATAAAGATTGTGTTCCAGCCAGGAACCGGATT
The DNA here is from genome assembly GCA_002495065.1 of Methanoregula sp. UBA471. Lineage (GTDB taxonomy): Archaea > Halobacteriota > Methanomicrobia > Methanomicrobiales > Methanospirillaceae > Methanoregula. The sequence goes on from DADT01000055.1 coordinate 1,906, forward strand.
TCTGGCACAATCCTCTCTCTTCGACCTGCGGATATCTGCACTCATGGATACCGAATACTCTCTGAAGGGGTTCTGCCCGGTAGAGGAACGATACCTGTACATCTGCTGATATCGTTAATCACCTAACCTTTCCGTGGAGTTGACGCCGCCCTCTCACTCATGACCGGTAATCAGGAAGGAACAAACATCCCTTGGGTAAAATATCGGGAAAGGATCGCTTCGGAGACTATTTTATTCCTGAACTCACTTCTAGTCTAAGGGGAACGACTGTATGAAACGAGCCGCATTACTCATCATCGATATGCAGAATGACTTTGTCCTGGAAGGCGCACCGCTCAGGGTTGCACAGGGAAGGGCCGTAATCCCGAAAATTCTTGAGATACTCGGGCATTTCCGTGCAGAAAACCGGCCTGTTTTCCATGTGCTCCGTGTCCACCGCAGGGATGGTTCCGATGTCGAGATCATACGACAGGAGCTCTTTGAAAAACAACCGTTTGCCATTGAAGGCACTCGCGGTGCCCAGGTTGTCGACGAGCTGTCACCTGCCCCGGGAGAGTACGTAATTCCTAAGACAAGAATGAGCGCCTTCATCGGCACCGAGCTGGACCTCATGCTCCGGAATCTCGGCATAACGGACCTTATCGTAACAGGGATCCAGACCCCGAACTGCATACGGACCTCGGTTTTTGATGCCATTGCCTACAATTACCATGTCACCCTCATAGAGGATGCAGTCGGGGCGAAGAACGACACCATTCACCATGCCAATGTCCAGGATATGGCAAATATCGGTGTCAGGATCATGAAAACCCGGGAATTTCTCTCAAATCCCCCGTGAGAGGCCCCGGAAAGGAACCGGCAATTCATGCTTCCGGCATCTGAACTCATCATCGCTGGTCTTGCAGCCGTTGCTGCAGGGTTTATCAATGCACTTGCCGGCGGGGGGACCCTCATATCATTCCCTGCACTTGTTGCACTGGGAATACCCGGAATTTCTGCAAATATCACCAGCACGGTGGCATTATGCCCGGGATACCTTGGTGGAGCAATAGCCCAGAAAAAGGATCTCAGGGGACAGGAAAAGCGCCTGTGGGTGCTCGTCCCGGCCGGGATTATCGGAGGCATCGGCGGGGGTATCCTGCTCATTTATCTCAGCCCGGATATATTCCGTATACTCGTGCCCTTCCTGATCCTGCTGGCATCTGTAGTGCTGGCAGTCCAAGACCGGGTCAGGACATGGGTAGAAAAACATTCCGGCAGCGCTGGCTCGAAAAAACGGGGACTAACCGGCACGTTTCTTCCTGTCAGCCTTGCAGCAGTTTACGGAGGTTATTTCGGGGCGGGACTGAGCGTGATTGTTCTTGCCGTCCTCGGGCTCTTTATTGATGACACCCTGACCCGCCTCAGTGCACTTAAGCAGTGTATCTCACTCAGTGTTAATGGAGCAGCAGCAGTGTTTTTCATCTTTTCCGGCCTCGTGGTATGGCCGTTTGCCGTTATCATGGCAGCCGGGGCCCTGGCGGGTGGAGCACTGGGTGGAAGTGTTGCCGGACGTATAAACCCGATTTTGTTGCGGTGGACGGTTGTGGTGATTGGTCTCGTTGTCGGTATTGTTTTACTCGCACAACCGTAAAACGGATTTTCCAATGGCGCTGGTAAGACTGGTCAGTAATAAAAAAAGGTGATGCTCCATTTCCGGGAATACTCATTGTGAAGATTTCAAAGCAATGGCAATGACTTCATCTATCGTATCTACATACGTGACAGAAATACCGATATTTTCCTCGATATAGTCACGGGCATCCACCGGTGACTGTCGGGATACATCGAAGATCCCACCCGTTGTCTGGACCGGAGGACTGATCATCTGGTTTTCTTCGGGAATCAGGAACAGGGTTTTCCCGATTTCTTTTGCGGCAGTCGCCTTTGCCACGACGCCACCGATTGCACCGATATGCCCGTCACTGTCGATTGTGCCGGTCAGGGTAAGGGATTCATCGATGGGTTGTTTTTCGATGGCAGAGATCATAAGCAGCGTCATCAGTGCACCGGCGCTCGGGCCATCCACTTCAGAGATCATATCACCGGATTCGATTGAGAATATCACATCGCTTCCTGACAGGTCAAAGCCGGTCCTGTTCCTCGCTACGGCCACTGCCGTGTTCGCCGCACCCTGGAACACCACACCCATCAGCGGTTTTGTCTGGACCAGCACCCTTCCCCTGCCCGGCGTAATCTCCGCGGAGATATTCATTATTGACCCTTTCTGAACAACAACCTGGGCAACATACCTCCCCCGGTTCACAATCTGGATACTCTGGCTCACCGCAGGTGCCTGGAGTGAGGCATACCCGGTAGATCCCGGGGACAGGGATCCCACCGAAGGTGTCTGACCTGCCTCTATATTCAACCGGGTATTTTCCAGGGTAAGGCTATTTACCTGGCTGAGCAGCTCAGATATCCTGTTCTGGTCTGAAGGTACATAAAACGCCAGGAAATAGATGTTAATACAGACCGAAGCGATGAGGAGTGCCGTTACCAGGCGGGAAGTTTTCGTTGGATCATCACCCTTGTCGTTCTCAGGGAGTATATTTTCTATCCGACTATATGGGATTTTTGTACGAGGCAAAAATCCTCAGGATTCGGCGTGTGTCCCCATTATCCCTATTACCCGTTCCCTTAAAGGTGCCGGGATGCATTTTTATTGTTCCATTTTTCCACCCCCGGGATAGTGACGCGAAATCGAATGCATTATTTTCCTGTCCGGCACAGATGAAACACAGATGAAAGCAGATACCCGCTGGAAACTGATCGTGGGAATGGGACTGGTCACCTTGTCCATCGTCCTGTACGCCGCCCATTACCTGGTCTTTCATGACGAGCATCACCTCTTTATTTTTTTTATCGGGGACCTTGCCTTTGTCCCTGTTGAAGTCCTCATCGTCACCCTCATCATCGACCAGATGCTCGAGTCCCGGGAAAGACAGCAGAGAATTGAGAAGCTGAATATGGTCATTGGTACATTCTTCGCGACCATCGGGACATCACTTCTTTCCCAGCTTTCCCGTGCTGATCCCGGCATAAGTTCCATTGAAGAGCGACTTGTGATTGGACAAGACTGGAAAAACAACCAGTTCAATGAGGTCCTTGCCTGCCTTAACTCATACACGTGCACGGTCGGGATTGACCGTGTTGATAAGGAAGCCCTGCGGAATTTTCTTTCCGGGCACGAGGATTTCCTGATCAGGATTATGGAAAACCCGATGATCTTTGAGCATGAATCGTTCACGGATCTCATTCTTGCGCTCGATCACCTCACAAAAGAGATGAAAGCACGAGGTGATTTTAATGCACTTCCCTTAAGAGACCTGAATCACCTGGAAGGCGATATGCGGCGTGTATATGAGCGTCTGGTTCCTGAATGGCTGAAATACATGGAATACCTCAAGACCCATTACCCCTACCTGTTCAGCCTTGCGATGCGCACAAACCCGTTTGATTCCAGGGCCTCAGTGGTAGTGCATTAAGACTTCGGTCACTTTTTCTCCCTCATAGAAGAGTGAACGAGTTCTCCCTACAGCGAATGATATTTTTGTGATTTCTGCATATAGGATAAGAAGGAATTTGCGTGGCTCTTGAATTACTCACCGATATCCTGATCATTTTTGCCATCGCACTCATCGTCGGGATAATTTTCAACCGGATTAAGGTACCGCCGCTCGTGGCCTTTATTCTCACCGGTATCATTGTCGGTCCTTTCGGATTCAGTATCATCCACGATCAGGATCAGGTCAGGAGCCTCGCAGAGATCGGGATCATCCTTTTGCTTTTCACCATTGGTCTGGAGTTTTCATTCAAGGATCTCTGGAAAATACGGCTTATTGCCATTATCGGAGGAGCTCTCCAGGTCGGACTGTCATTTGCCTTTTTCTTCGGGCTGGCACTCCTGAACGGCCTGCCCGTAAATGAGGCAGTACTATTGGGTTTTCTCTTCTCCCTGTCCAGTACCGCAATAGTGCTCAAGATCCTGCACCAGACAGGAGAAATGGATTCCCCGCATGGGAGTATTGCGCTCGGCATCCTGATCTTCCAGGATCTCGCGGCAATTCCCATGATCATGGCAATCCCGTTCCTTGCAAGCATCCCCCAGTTCAATCCGATGCCCCTGCTTTCGGGTGAGGCGCTCGTTTCTCTCGTTGTGCGGGACCTGGCAATCGTCCTTGTCCTTGTTGCGGCGGCAAAATGGATTATCCCCCGCGTCATGTATGAGATTTCGAGAAGCAGGAACCAGGAGTTGTTCTTACTCTTTGTCATCCTGACCTGCTTCGGTGTTGCGTGGATGGTCTCTTTTACCGGAATTTCGATTGCTATCGGTGCCCTGCTTGCCGGTCTTATAATTTCCGGATCGGAATACAGTCACCAGGCTGCCAGCATTGTCCTTCCCTTCCGGGACATCTTCACCAGTTTCTTCTTCATTTCAGTGGGGATGCTGGTTAATATTCAGTTCCTGTTCGACAATTTCTGGTTTGTCGCATTTTTAATTGTTATAGTAATTATCGTCAAAGCACTGCTGGCAACAGCTGCACCTCTCGCCCTCGGGTACCCGCTCCGGACAGCAGTGATGACCGGGCTTGCGCTTGCTCAGATAGGGGAATTTTCATTTATTATTGCCCAGAGCGGGTTTATTACCGGTATCCTCCCATTCGGTATCTACCAGACGTTTCTTGTTGTTGCCCTGATCACCATGGCCGCCACTCCGTTTGTAATCGGGCTGAGTCAGCCTATTACCACAATACTTTGTGAAATTCCTGCTTTGTCTAAGGTTGCACGGGGCAGCTGCAGTACCGATGATACTTCAATCCGACGGGTAAAAAAAGATCATCTGGTTATTATCGGGTACGGGGTGACAGGGAGAAACCTTGCGCTTACCGCAAGAAAGGCCGGGATCGAGTATACCATTATCGAGCTCAATCCGGATCTCGTAACTGAAGCACGGAAGCAGGGGGAACCGGTAGTATTCGGGGATGCGACCACCGAAGGGGTACTGGAACATGCAGGAATTCCGACCGCACGGATCGCGGTTGTGGCGATAAATGATCCGGTTGCGACCCGTAAGATTGTCAGCATCAGCCGCAGTCTCGCTCACGGGATTTCGATTATTGTGCGGACGCGGTACATCAGCGAGGTCGAAGCCCTGAAGGAAGGAGGGGCAGATGAGGTTATTGCCGAAGAATTTGAGACTTCCGTCGAGATCTTCACGGTTGTGCTCAATAAATATTTCGTCCCCCGGGACAGGATAGAGAGCTTCATCATCGATGTCCGGGCGAATGGTTACCGGATATTGCGGAGCCGGACTCCGGTGCAGGGAACGCTTTCGGATCTTTTGAGGAATATTCCCAATACCACAATAACAGCATTCACCGTTGAACACAACTCTCCGTTGGAGGGAAAAACTCTCGGGGAGTTCAACCTCAGGAAACGGCATAACATCCTCGTACTTGCAATACGACGGGGCGATTCGGTTATAACCGGGTTAAGTGGCGAGTCTCGGCTCGAGGGCGGGGATATTGCCATTGTATATGCGATACCGGACGATATTGCAAAGGGTGCGGTGCTTTTTAAGAGGGCGGAAACATAAGCCGTTATTTTTTCCTTCTGAAAAAAGTTCCTGATAATACCTGATTATGATATGATTTAAAGGAAACTTATGTTAATTCAATTTCGACGTATTAATAAAAAGACTGCTGCCGAATACTGATTTTGTTCAGATTCGATTTTTCGAAAATTTTATGATGATTTCCCGCCTCAGGGCCTCTCCGAGGCACGGCGGGTCAGGAGGTTTGTTTCGGATTTTTGGTTATTGAACCGCCGCGGGGGCGTCCCTTTTTGGTGCGGCGGCGTTCATCTTTATCAGATCGAGAAACATCTCTCTACCACAGAAATGGCATTCTCTCTTAAGGAGATCGATTTTTGGTTGATAAAATGTTCCCCGCTTTTCCTGACCTGTGCTTTTTTATCCTTTTTACCCTTTCACAAAAACAAGCACCGGTTTTCCTGACCTGTCAAAAAGTCTCAGGCCCGATTCGCTGATACGCAGTTCTGCTACTCCTGAAAGATCATTGAGATAATCGGACTCCTGCTGCATGACAAACTGACTGCTGCAGAAGATCTTTGTCGATACCGGTGGTGAGATGGAGATCGCGTAATCCCGGACCGTATACGCCGCACCGTACTGGTTGCACAAGGCAGAACCGGTTACTCTGCCGTCACTGTCAAATACGGCCGTTATTTTCGTTCCGGGTTGTGCTGTCACGAGAGTCCCGGTTGAATCCGCGTATGACTGCAGCGTCCAGTTTGCCCGGGTCATGCTGACACCTGCAGATGCCCTGATACCCGGGATATTAATAAAGAGGATCAGGAGCACCAGCAGTCCGACGAGGGCAAGCGCGAGATAGAATTTCAGGCCCATGGGCTGAGGAGGCAGGGCAGTAGTACCTTTTGCTTCTGCAGGTTCTTTGTCATGTGAAGCCTCCGGAGAAACATCATTCATTGCCAGTAATCAGGCAGGGATACCATTAAGGATTATGGTGGGTGAACGTGAAGAATGAATCAATGGTATACCGTGGAATACTTCCCGGTAATCATTTTGGAGGGCGGACGGCCATATCTGAGATTTTTATAGCTCTGTAGCCCAGTATATGCATGGATTCTGCAACCGTCAAAAAATGGGTTACCTTTTTTATTGGCATTCTCTGTGCCATCGTGATCGCCGATGCACTCTCAAATGTGATCGTATCAGCAGCAGGGATCACCGGCTGGATGAGTTTTCTGATAAATTTTGTCCTGTATGCAGTTTTTTTCTTTGCTATCCTGTATGCAATAGAAAGAATTTTTCACATCGAATTTTTCGGGTTCTGGCGGGAATAACCCAAAAAATAACCCCACATCCTTCTCATCAGATGGAATATTCAAAATCCCATGCGTGGTGCCAGGAACGGTGAATATTATAGCGACAAAAACCCTGTCTTCACGGAATATTTCATTCCCTGATGTCACCTGGGACAACCTTGTTTTCTGATTATTGTTCCCCGGGAACATCTTTTTTCCGGTCAATGTATCTCTGGATTGCTGCACGGGTTGTGTTGTCCATGAGTGCGGAGAAATCGATGTCAATGGTATACACGGGAAATAAACCCAATAGTGTATGCTCGTGAACCGAGTAGAGCCTTGACTCTAGAAGAAGGGCAGGTATTTCAAACCAGTCTTCCCCTTTGGGTGATGTCCCTGCATTCCCGGCACCGTATACTCCGGCCAGTTCTTTGAGGGACTCCTCCTGAAAATCGAGGATACGGGCGGCCATTGCACGGCTGGTAATACCATGGATATGCCTGATGAGGAAATACTGGCTGACAGCAAGAATCGTGATGAACAGGACAAGGTATCCCAGTTCATTAAGCCCGGACTGGCTCATAAATGCAGTTACGGTCAGACCTGGCAGGAGAATGATCGCGGTCAGGAATAAAAATACCGCGATCAGGATACCGGCCATGAAGATCGCAGATACCATCCACGGGGGAATATTCTCCCGTGAGAGTCTTTTCCTGACCTGCTCGACATTTCTTTTGAATTCTGTTGAGTATGGCTCTGTCTTCCAGACCAGGAGATAAAACAGGATAATGACACTACACTGGGAAATGACAATAATTGTCGTGGCCAGGGGTAGACTCGTGGTAGTAAAGGAAAGGAGCGCAAAGACTATGTCGACTGAAAAAAGCAGGCCGATACCCAGGGATAATGCCCTGCTGTTTATGAGAAAAGAGTCGATAAACAGCCGGGTGAATCCGGATGTTCCTGAGGTGACACCAATATCCCTGAGCCATGCATGAAAGCGGATGATCTCGATTTTCGAAAGTTTTGTTTTTTCAAAATTTGTCGGAATCAACAGGGAGATGAAGTAGAACATATTGAGATAGAAACTGGCTGCAATAAACAAGGCAAAATAATCAGGCATGGTTACAAAAAAGATGCAGTTGGTAAGTATACAGAGAAAAAGGATGAAAAAATGAAGAAACCCTGGTTTTTCCGAAGAACCCAGCCTATTTCGTTTTTTTCGCACGGCCAACAATTCATCATTTAAAACAGTATCGACAGAACCATTGCCGGATGTTTCGAAAGTCTTGGAAGTGGTCATAAAAAATACCGTATCTTTTATCAATATTTTTTAACCCGGCAGGGAAGGTGGAGTTCACGATAAATTTTCATAGGTATATGTTCTACTACCTGAACAGTATTGCGGGGATATGAATAAACTGATAGGATGGATTTTGTAGTTGTGACGCTAAAAGGAGAGATGGATGCAGAAGTATTTCATTAATTGTATCCGGTGATCCCATCATGGACACAAGACTATCATGCCTCATCTGGGGAACTATCGGTGTGGTTTTCGGACTTGTGGCACTGCTGTTCCCGGAACCGCTGCTTGTAACTTTTTATGGAATGTTCCTGCTTTTAGCCGGGCTGACAATGGCCATATTTCTTTTCCTTGCCATTACTTCCCGGAGCGAGGATTCGATGTTCTGGTTTGGTCTTTCCGCGGTATTACTCGTGATAATAGTCCTTTCCTTCCTTGTGCAGCTTATCGTTGAAATTATTTTTCTGTTGATAATAGCTGGGATCGCGTTTTATAATGGTTTTACTGATATCACGCTTGCACTTACCCATCCAAAAACCAAGTATATCCTTATCCCGGGGATGTTCATTGCAGGTGTAATCCTTTTAGCCGCCCTCCTCTGGTATTACCCTGTCCTGTACGACAACCTCATCATCGTTATCCTTGGCAATTTCGCATTTGTATTTGGTCTGGTTTCCATCCTGATGGGACTTTACCAGAAAGATACTCCAAAACCAGATCTCCATAACGGAAAATGGACTTCAAGAGATAAAACATGCCAGATTCCTGAACCAGAAAGAAAGAAGTAACTATCCCGCTTTACCGGGGAATATCCCCCGTTTGTGTTCTATGTATGACGTCATTGTGATTGGTGCGGGCCCGGCCGGAACCACTGCAGCAGCTGCATGTGCCCGTAGCGGTCTCAAAACCCTTTGTATCGAAGAACATGGGACCATTGGTTACCCCGTACAATGTGCGGGACTCCTGTCATGTGCCGCCTTTACCGAATGTCGTGTATCGAAACGCCCGGTCCTCAACAGCGTATCCGGTGCCCGGGTCGTATCTCCTTCCGGAAATGAAATACTCATCGATGCCAAGACCCGGAAGGCTGTTGTTACCGACCGCGGAGCGCTTGATCGCGAGATGGCAGAACATGCAGCGAACGCCGGGGCAGAGTTTTGCATTAAGACCGCGGCGTATGATGTGCGGGGAACATCGCTCCTGACCCGGGGAGTTTCCGGGCATCAGGAGATCCCCTTCAGGCTCCTTATCGCGGCAGACGGGCCGAGGAGCAGCATTGCCCGCATCTTCGGCATGCCCCGTGCCAGAACATATCTTGCCGGCATCCAGGCAGACCTGGTCCATGAATGCGATTCGCGGTTTGTGGAGATCTATCCCGGTGCATCCCCAGACTTTTTCGGTTGGATGATCCCAATCAGCTCAGGGCGAGTGCGCATCGGCCTGTGCAGTCAGACCGGGGTCCCGGATCTGTTCGCAGCCTTCCGAAAAAAATTCGGAGAATCTTCAACCCATCTGGTAACCGGAACACTTCCCCTTGGGGTGATGCCCAGAACCTATGGTCACCGCACCCTGTTCACCGGAGATGCCGCAGGGTTTGCGAAACCCACTTCCGGAGGGGGGGTGTATACCGGGATCCGTTCAGCCCGTCATGCGGCAGGCGTCGCGATAACCTGTTGCGAAGCTGACCAGTTCACCGATGCAGCGCTGGCGGCATATGAGCAAAGATGGCAGGAAGACATTGGCCGGGAACTTGACCTTGGGTTCAGGTTGTTTCAGTTACGCCGGAAAATATCAGCCGAAGAGATGGATGCCCTCATCCGGGCACTCAATGATCCCGAAATCATCAGGATGATAACAGAATACGGCGATATGGATCGTCCGGGCACGCTTATCAAAAAACTCATGGTGAAACCCGGCATACTGCGCTGCGCACCCCCGCTCCTCCGATCAGGACTTCGTTCCCTGTTCCGGTTATGACGAGAAAAACCTTTTTTTGAATGCCCTGTCGGGTAACTGTCTTCATTTAATAATTGAGGTGGAAGACAGTCAGAGCAGGGATGGATGGTGAGTTGATCTGTGTTTCAGGGCGCCCCTGTTCCCTGATCCGGTTTCCTGGTTCCGGTAAACCGGTACATATCTTTGGGGATGGTAATCTCAAACCGTGCTCCCCTGCCAGATTCCCCGCATTCATCGATGGTGATTTTAGTAATAGCAAGGATCTCCCGGATCAGGAACAACCCGTATCCATGGTTTTTCCCATATCCCCGTTCAAACAGATGTTTTTTTATCTCGCTGTCGATACCGACACCATTATCCTCGCAGATTATAGTCAGCCGTGGGCCGGACAGACAGGAAGAAAACTGGATCGTTGTGGTCTTTTCCCCGTGTCTCACAGCATTTTCCAGAAGATTATAAAATACCTTTCCGAGGAGAGGATCAGCATAGACTTCAATATTGGTGAAGGCTATGTTGACGGTAACCGGACTCAGGTCAAGGAGATTTGCTGCGTTAACAATCACATCATGTACATTCTGCCACTGGGGGGTGTGGACGCCGATATCCTGATACTCTTTGGTGAATGCAATCTGCTGGTTGATCCTTTCTGTTGCTATCTCCTCTTTTTTTATAAAACTGAGAAGTTTTTCGTCAGTAGTGAATTCTTCTGATAGTGCAAGATAACCGGAAAGAACCGTGAGCTGGTTGAGAATGTCATGCCGGGTGATGCTTGAGAGGAGATTCATTTTCTGGCAGGCAAGAGCAAGTGCTTCTTCCATCTGTCTGGTTTCTGTAATATCCCAACCGACGGACTGATATTCAACAATTTTACCGTTATTATCAAATATTGCCCGATCAGACCAGCGCTGCCATCTCATGGATCCATCGGGCATAATGATGCGGTGCGTGTGGGATGCAGACGGATGATCTCTGGTCATTGATGCAAAATGGTCACGGATCAGGCGGTGCTCTTCCTGGGGGATTCTCGGAAAAAACTTCTTACCGATGATATCGTCACAGGATTTGTTGAAGTACCGGCAATATGCCTGATTGGCAAATATATGCGTCCCGTCAGGCAGGAAGCGTGAGATCAGCTCTGTCTCATTCTCAACAACATCCCGGTATGTTTGTTCGCTGTTCCTGAGCTTTTCTTCGGCTTCTTTGCGTTTACTGATATCCCGTACGATTGCCTGAAGCAGCCTCTTTCCTTCAATTGTCAGCTGGCTGAGGGTGACATCCGTATAAAAGGGTGTACCGTCCTGACGCGTAAACAGCCACTCGAATGACTGGGGAATGCCCCGCTGTGCCGCAGAAATCTTTTCCAGACCCTTCTCTTCTGAGCTGACCCGGCCGGGCTGCATGAGTGGGGAAATGTCGATAAATGACCGTTCAAGGATCTCTTCTTTCGACAAACACCCGAACAGTTCAACTGCCCTCGAGTTGCAGCTGATGAACATCGAATCTTCAAGGAGCAGGATTGCATCGGGAGCATGTTCAAACAGGGAGCGATAGTGTTCTTCACTCTCCTTAAGTTCCTGTTCAGCCCTCTTGTTCTCGCTGATATCACGGAGGACCTGAATCGCACCGGTCCTTTTTCCACTCGCATCGTACAACGGGGATGCGATGAACCAGAGCCAGGCACCTTTACGCTCGTGGAGAGTCGGGAAATACATTTCAGAAATGAGTTTATCGTCTTTATGCTGGATGAACGGATATTGTTTTTCGATCTCCCTGTTTTCATGCAGTATCAGATCGATAAGCATGGGTTGTTTTTTACCAAAAAACGGGAGAGCATAAATATAATCTGATTCTCCGATTATGGTGGATTTTTGCACTCCGGTCAGTGTTTCCATCGCTTTGTTCCATGCGGTCACCTTGCCATCAACGTCAATGGCAAATGTCGGATCAGGAAGAAAATTTATGAGGTCTGATAGCCGCCTTTCGGAGTTTTTTATCGCTTCACGTGCCTGCCTTCGCTTGACCACCCTTTTTATGTTCTGGGCGAGTTCATCAAACTGGGCCCGTGGATCTGTACCTTTATTGAGATAATAGTCGGCACCATTGTTCAGAGCCGCAATGACGACATCTTCCCTTCCCTTGCCGGTAAACAGGATAAAGGGGATATCGCCGAATTCCGTATGGACATTCTTGAGAAACGTAATGCCGTCCATCCCCGGCATCTGGTAATCGGAGATAATCGCATCATACGCTTTTATTTTGTCTGATTTCAGGACTTCATTTGCAGAAGTAGTTATGTCGATGCTGAATTCTTTTGATTTCTCCAGGAAAATCTTAGCGATTTCAAGAAGAACAGGTTCGTCATCAACATACAGTACTTTATACATGAGTCTTCCCCTGCCTGCAGGTCTATCGATAGTGACTGATGCAGTATTGCTGTCGTTTGTTTATAAATTGGTGCAAAGCACCGATGCAATGCAGTGCTTTTAACGCTAACGAATGCTTTTCGGGGAAAAGTCTCACCCAGGCACTGAACTCCTGAAACATATAACTTTCCGGAACGTGCCCTGGATTCCGGAATCCTGACAAAAAATATATTTCCTGACGCTCGCATCGTCTCCCGGCTTCCTTTCTTTCATGAGCCGGAATACTTTAGAGAAGGTCACCGGCATGCCGGATTACATTTTTCAATGTCTTGACCCGTGCATACCATTTTTCATCGGATTCTATGACAACCCAGGGAGCATGACGGGTGCTGGTCCGTGCAAGCATGTCGTTGACCGCCGGTTCGTAGACATTCCATTTTTCCCGGTTTTTCCAGTCATCTTCAGTAATCTTGTACTGCTTGAGAGGATCTTCTTCTCGCTGTCTGAACCGTTTCAGCTGTTCATCCTTATCAATCTCAAGCCAGAACTTGATGATGCCCCCGCCGCTGCTGGCAACATAGTCCTGCTCCATCTCATTTATCTCCTGGTATGCCCGCTGCCATTCCGGTTCTGCACAGAGTCCTTCGACCCGCTCGACAAGGACCCGCCCGTACCAGGAGCGATCGAAAATAGCAACATGCCCGGCTTTCGGGAAATGCCGGATGAACCTCCAGAGATAATGGTGATTTTTTTCATAATCGTTCGGCGCCGAAACAGGTAAAACGTGATATCCCAGAGGGTTCATGTGGCGTGCCAGACGCGTGATGTTTCCGCCTTTTCCGGCCGCGTCCCACCCTTCAAAGACGATGATGAACGGGATCTTCCGCTTAAAAAGGAGATAGTGGAGCTCGAGCATCTCGATCTGGAGACTGTCAAGGATCCTCTGGCATTCTTCTTTTGAATGGGACGACCCAGCCGAAGATTTTCTCTGCACGGTAGTTTTCGGGAAACCGGTAATGGTCCTGGATTTTCCTTTTCCTGATCGTTCTCCCGATGGTGCAGCAGCCCTTTTTTCCAGCATTTTTTCGAGGGTTTTCACCAGATAGGAATACACCTTGAAAATGGTATACTTCTGGTCCGTTGCTTCAATAACATGCCAGGGGGCATAATCGGTATCGGTGTGCTCAATGAACTCATCGATGATCGGGAGATAGGTCTCGTAATGATGATGGAAATCCCAGATCCGTGGGGTTACCAGCCATGCAGTCAGAGGGTTTCTCTCGCGCTCCAGGAGCCGTATCTTTTGTTCTTCCTTGCTGATATGCAAAAAGAACTTGATGATAATCGCACCGCTGTCTGACAGCTGGCGTTCAAAATTATTGATTGAAATTATTTCATCTTTCAGCAATTTTTTCCAGCTGACGCGGGAGAGTTTTTCGGCAAGCGCCCTGCTATACCAGCTTCGGGCAAAGATGCCAATGCGACCCAGCGCCGGAGTTTTAACCCAGAATCTCCACATGAATGAATGCGCACGCTCTTCGTCAGTTGGTTTATCCGTTGCATGAAGGGTAAATCCCCGTGGATCAAGTGACTGGATTATTTCATGGGTCGACATGGTAATGCCGGCTGCATTCCATCCTTCTATGATAATGATGGTCGGGATGTTCTGGTCGCGCAACGTGCGCTGGAGAATGCCCAGCCTTTCCTTTAACAAAGGCAGGGATGCATCATATGCCTTATCGTCAATGGTCTTTGTCAGATCTAATTTTTCAAACATCTTTTTACCCACAACCAGGGAATAAAAGGGACCCTGTTTCAACCGATCGAACGTAGGGCATTGCAGGATAATAAATTATACGCGGTCCCGGTATCCGGTTTCCGGTATGAAATTTATAGTAGGTTGATGCGGTGAAGGAATCGATATCTGTCTGGTTCTTTTCTTTGCGATGAAGACGGTCGATCGAAATAGAACACCCGGTGGCAGATTGGTTGAAAAATTTTAAAAAAATCTTTGCCCTGCCGTGCCTTGGGAGAAACTACGGGGGGATCTTTTCATGACGATATAAAATGAGTGCCGCCGCCCCGAAGGGACGCCCCCGCGGCGGGTCAATGACTGGAAAATCTTCTGAATATCTTCCTGCCCTGCAGTGTCTCAAATAGTCCCTGAGGCAGGGGACACTCATCAAGATGATTTCAAGGGAGGTTGGACGACCAATTACATCCTGAATAGTGAATATTTAATGGGGGGGGAAATATGATGGTGTATTCATACTTCCGAGATTACCGTTATGATAAACACCACCGCCCCCGAAGAAACGCTCCCGCGGCGGATCAGAAACAAAAAGCCTTCAAAAATCTCTTGCCCCGCCGTGCCTCGGAGAGGCCCTGAGGCGGGTGTTCCTCTTTCAACACGAGTTATTTATTCGGGCGGGATTTATGAGATTTTAATCAAAAAACATAGGAGAATCGATTTCTGGATATCGCGTGCGTAACTCCAGATAGAGAAATCAAAAAAAAATTTACACAACGGGCAGTCCATTTTCCCGGGCTATAGCCACAAAAGCGTCAGCGAGATGCCTTGCCTGTTTTGCGTTCATCCCGTAGGTATTGAATTTCCAGATCTTTGTTGCACCGGGGATTACTCCGGTAATTCCTTTATCCTCAAGCGCACTTGCGAGATAGTACCCCCGTTTTTTGTGGGATTCTGCTACCCTGTCAAAAGATGCAATCGTGTCTACCCGTGTCAGGGTATGCCTGCGGGGGTATTCAGAAAGGACTTTTGTTCCTTCTATCGATCGTAAGGCCTCCATCACGATCCTGTTATTTTCCAGTTCCCGATCAAACCTTTTCACCCTCTCCTTCACATGGGGGAATGAAGCCATCAGGCCGACAAGGGTGGCACCCATCAGCGTGCAGCCCATCATCTCCGGTTCCTTGATACCGAATTTCCTTTGGGTGACATCTCCGACAATTGATGTTGTGCGAAAGACTTCTGTTGCCCGTTCTTTCGTAGTGGCAAGGACTCCTGATGGTGCGGGAGCGGCCATGCTCTTATGCCCGGACCCGACAACAAAATCAACACCGAGATCTTTACCATCCACCGGAAGGATGCCTACCGTATAGGCACCGTTATACAGTATCGGGATGTCATACTGGCGGGTGACTCCGGCAATCGCCTTTACGTCATGCATATTCCCATACTGGTAATCGACGTGATCGATGAAGGCAAGGACCGGCACTCTGCCGAATTCCCGTTTTACCTCTTCGATCTTCATTGCCGTTGCATCTGCAGTTACCCGGTGATCTGCATCTGCCACAATTTCCCTTGGGATACCTCCGGCCTCTTCTACTGCAAGAAATTCTGTATAGTGGGAGAGCGAGGTCAGCAGCACCGGGTCCCCTTTATGCACGTACGTGTGGGAGACTGCCTGGAACCCCCGCCGTGCTCCCGGTACTGTCCTTACCGTATCCATATTGAGCCAGGATGCCAGATCCCTGTGGAATTCTGCGATAGGGGGCTTGCTGATATAGTCAAGGCGATTGGGTTTGCGGCAGTTATCGCAGACAGAATACCCGTCCCCGTACGCAATGACGGCCTTCATCGCATCTGCAGTAAGCCGCCCTCCGGCCTGGATGGGGTCAATGTTGATGAAGAGCTCATTGACCTGGCGTGCCTCGATACCGTTTGCGCACCTCATCTGAGCATCTCCTGCTGTAATGATGCTACCTGACGCTCGAGATTTTCCAGGAGGCGTTGTGCCTGTGCTCTTTTTTCCGTGTCAAGTTCATGGGACGGGGCAGTTTCCCGAAGGATTACCCTTAGATCCGTGAGCGAATACATTGCCTGGAATACGATATCAACAGCCCTTTTTGACAACGAATCACCTTACTAGTATTGAACCGGGATGATTAAACTGTTGACATATTCCGGTTAAGGCATTACTATGTCCGTATTTAATCATTACTCGGCCAGTACAGGGAATCAGAGCCAGAATATTGGTTTACCAGCAGTGAGTTGTATGCATCTTTATACCGGATATCAAACACCCGAATGTGAATGCTGAACTTCAGAGATATAATGGAGGGAGGGACGGTACAGATGAGAACTTCTCCTGGTGTGCCATGTGCCGGAATGTTTTGTCCCTGCTGAACTATAAAGGGGGAAGTGTTTGTTCTGCGTGCGAACAGAAACCCTGATATACCCTTCTGTTTTCATTGATGCATATCCCATCCAGCTGGGGGTATTGTTTGTGAAAATCCGCAGGTTCCCGTGTGTTTTCTGTGTTCTTCTCATAGTATCGCTTATTGCCGTTCCTGCTCTTGCCGCAACAGTCATCTGTCCCTTGTCCTGCTCCTGCCTCCTGCCGATCGAAGCGAATAAGATGGGATATACCAGCTACTGCGAAGGCAGGCAGCAGGTCTGCGCAACCGACTCTCAGAATAATGAGAAGTACTGCTATGCAAAACCGGTGACGACAACAACCCAACTAGAGGTGATCCCGGCTGTAAAGCCTTATGTCAGCACAACAACTCCGATCCCGCTCCCTTCGATCTGCCCTCCCACCTGCTCCTGCCTGGAGACAAAGAAGTATCTGGAGGCCGGTTATACGTACTGCGGCGGGAAGCAGACAATATGCGGGAAGGATTCTTTCGGAAATCCCCTGTCATGCTTCGAAAAACTGGCGCTCGTTACTACAACAACCCCAATTCCGGTTCTACCCCGTCCACTGGCAGAGATTACCGCACCAACAGCCGCGTTCACTGCTCCGGTACGGAATGGAACTGTGCCTTTCACGGTGGAGTTCATGGATCTCTCCGATGGACTGCCCACCACCTGGGAATGGGATTTTGGTGATGGAACTGGATCGCGGGAAAAAAATCCAGCGCATACCTATACCCGGATAGGAACCTATACCGTCAGCCTGAGTGTAACGAATGCAGGGGGCGATGATACCACGACCAGAAACGGCTATATCACTGTCCTTGACGTACCTGTCCGTGCGGCCTTTACCGCTGCCACCCTCCAGGGAACAGCACCTCTTTCGGTCCAGTTCCAGGATTCCTCCAGTGGAGAAGTTCTGATGTGGGACTGGGAATTCGGGGACGGGGGTCATTCTGATGACAAGGACCCCCTCTACACCTATACCCGCCCCGGAACCTATTCAGTTCAATTGACCGTGGGTTCTGCTGCCGGAAATACTACAGGCATCCGGACGGATTATATCGTGGTTCAGCCCCCTGTCACGACAATACAGGAAACAATACCTGAAGAACCTGCGTGCATCGAGGAGTATACGGGTGAAGGGCGCATCCGCAGCGGGACTGATGGTACCCTTACCTGCACCGCCCGGGTGCGGGTCACGTCTGGCGAGACCACGCTGGAGCTCCCGGCGGGAACCCGGGCACTCGATAGCCGGGGGGCACAGGTTCCTGTCATTGCAATCTCACCCATGGAGGCATCTGAGGTTCCCCCGCTGCCCGTGGAGCACAAGGTCAGGTTTCTTGGCATTGCCTATCGTTGTTCCCCAGAGGGAGCTACCTTCAATCCGGCTATCTTCGTCCATTTTACTGTACCAAAAGATACAGGGAATAGACATGATCCTGCAAACCTGACATTATGGGCATACAGCGGTGGAATCAAAGGATGGGAAATACTCCCGACTACCGTCGATTCCACGACTGGCACTCTCCATGGCAGTCTGAACCATTTCAGTATTATTGCCCTTGCAGAAATGCAATCAGAACCGGATGCTGAACCTCCGGAAAACCTGTTTACCCGGATCCGCGAGGCGGCAGGCACACGGCACGTCCCTCTCCCTCTCTCTGGATTAATCCCTGATGTATACTCTCCCCTGAGTGCATGTGCGCTCAGCTTTTCTCTTATCGGGATCGGGGCATTGGTTCAATCCCGTGGGTCTGTCTGGCTGACAACGATTCGGGAAATTCTCTCAAAATATTTTAGTTTTCTCGCGATTGGAAAAATGAGTGATGTGGAGATGAAAAAGCGACGTATCCAGCCAAACCCGATATCTCCATTCATCTTCGGGCTTTCTGCACGGGAATTGGTTGTTATCGTCATAAGTGCTCTCGTGTTCGCGCTGGCATTTATCGTTAAGGATCGGCTTCAGGTTATCATGGTAACCCTGGGGGTGTTTGTACTGATGGGGGGGATAGCTATTGTTGCACACGAGCTTGGCCACCGGATTACCGCCGGGCGCTGTCAATGCGGAACGGAGCTCCAGTTCTGGGGGCTCGGGACACTGACGATGCTCCTGACCGCCTGGCTCTTTGGGAACATCTTTGCAAAACCTTCGCGAACTGTTCTTCAGGAAACACCGGATCTCACTCCCCGGCAACAGGCACTGATCATGGTAGCAGGGCCAACTGCCAACCTCCTGTTTGCCGCACTGTCTCTTGTCCTCCTGCTTCAGGGAGGGATCTTCGCACTCGCGGGAGGCGTGGGGGTCTCTATTAATCTTCTTGTTGGGGTGACTGCCCTGCTACCCGTTAAACCGATGGACGGCAGGCTCATCTTCCGCTGGAATCCCCTTGTGTGGCTGGTGATTTTTATACCCGTGTTGATTGCATATCTGGCGATACAAACCCTCTAGACGCATTTAATTTGTCTGTAGTAAATAAATCCAGGTCCTTTTAATAACAGGATGACTTTTCTCTGCAACAATTCATTTTCTGAAACGTCGCACGGACGTAAAGTCCCCAACAGGGCGAACAGATATTTCTCATTAGGAATAATATACTGTGAACAACGTTGAACGTTCGAATGTATACTGGCATGGTTACCCTGGAGGCCGGCAATGGAATTCAGGAATAAGGTTCTGATCATCGGGTATGGCGCGGTGTCCAAGTGCACGCTCCCCATCCTGCTCACGCATGTAACAATCCCGCTTGAAAATATCACTATCCTTGATTTTAAGGATAAATCACAGGACTTGAAGGCGTGGATAGCCATGGGTCTCCGGTTTTTCAGGAAAAAGATCACCATTGAAAACCTCTCCCAGACCCTCGCTGAATACCTGTCACCGGGAGGTTTATTGATCGACCTTGCGTGGAACATCGACTGCTGCGATATTGTGAAATGGTGTCATGATAACGACGTTATGTACGTGAACGCATCGGTGGAAGCCTGGGACCCTGATGCAGAAATATTCACGGCAAGTCCGTACGAAAAGACCCTGTACTACCGGCAGATGAAGCTCCACGATCTGACAAAAGACCTTGATGACGCTGCCACGGCAGTGGTGGACCACGGTGCAAACCCGGGGCTTATCTCGCACTTCGCCCGCCAGGGGCTTTTTGATATAGCACACCGGATGATCGCCGATGATATCGTACCTGACCCGAAGGGAATGGAGATACTTATACGGGACTATAAGTTTGCCGAGCTGGCGATGGCAACCGGGGTCAAAGTCATCCACTGCTCTGAACGGGATACCCAGACTACCCGGTCACCAAAGAAGGTCGACGAGTTCGTAGGCACCTGGTGTATTGAAGGTCTCAAGGAAGAGGGGACCGCCCCGGCAGAGATCGGCTGGGGTACGCATGAGAAAGAGCTTCCCAACCTCGCGCTGGTACCTCCGGATGGACCGAAGAACGAAATTTTCCTTACCCAGATGGGGATCAATACCTGGGTCCGGTCATGGGTCCCGAACCAGGAGATTGTCGGCATGATCATCAGGCATGGGGAGGCATATGGGATTTCTGACCGCTGGACTGTCTGGAATGAAGGAAAGGCAATCTACCGCCCGACCGTGCACTACGCATACATGCCATGCGATGCGACCATTGCTTCTCTTCATGAGTTAAGGGGCAGGAACTACGAACTGCAGCCCAAACTCCGGATTATGAATGACCGGGAGATTGTATCCGGTTCGGATATTCTGGGAGCGCTCCTGATGGGACACCCGTATAATTCCTGGTGGACCGGGAGCATCCTCTCCATCGAGGAGGCAAAAACCCTTGCTCCCGGGCAGAATGCGACAACGGTCCAGGTCGCACTGGGAATTGTTACCGCAGTGATGTGGATGATAGAGAATCCAAAAAAGGGGTTCTGTCTCCCTGATGATCTGCCCCATGAATTCGTCCTTGATATTGCAAAGCCATATCTGGGCACGTTCTGGTCCGGACCTTCTGACTGGACACCGTTGAAAAACAGGACGGTATATTTCAAAGAGAACCCGGCAAATAATTATGACCGTGAAGATGTCTGGCAATTCAAAAACTTCTTATTCGTGCAATGAATCAATCATGTATATCCAGAGGTGGAATGGAACGTGAAAAAGGGCTGTGAAACGGAAAAGCATGATGACGGGGTCCCCCATATCAGCAAGGCAAGAAAACAACTGCTGCAAAAACTGGCACAGAAAGAAGGAACCCCGGTCTTTGTCATTGACCATGAAAAGATCCGGAAGAATTACCGGGAATTCAAGGCGCATATGCCATTTGTCCAGGTTTATTATGCAGTAAAAGCAAACTCCAACCCCGAAATTGTCAGAACGCTCTACGAGATGGGGTGCAGCTTCGATGTCGCATCGATGCCTGAATTCATGATTGTCTATGAAAATATCAAGAATATGCCGGCGAAGCAGCGACAGGACTGGATATGGGATAACATCATCTATGCCAATACTATAAAACCGATAGAAACTCTTGAAGCCCTCGATCGCTATAAACCTCTGGTAACCTTTGACAACAGTGAGGAACTGAAAAAGATCAAGCAGCATGCACCTCACGCCGGCCTGGTCCTGCGGCTGAGGGTTCCCAATACCGGTTCCATGGTCGAACTCTCTTCCAAGTTCGGGGTGGACCCGGGTGAAGCCGTTGATTTGATTGCCAGCGCCTTTGCCATGGATCTCGTTGTGGAGGGCTTAAGTTTCCACGTGGGCAGCCAGTGTACCAATTTTGAAAATTACATACAGGCCCTGCAGCTGTCCGCAAATATCATCAAGGAAATTGAGGAACGGACGGGACGGAAGATCAGGATTCTTGACATCGGAGGAGGTTTCCCGGTAAAGTACCATCCCGGGATCAAGACCCTGACACCTCTTGCAAAAAAACTGACGGTCGAGATTAAGCGCCTCTTCCCCGAAGATATGCAGATACTCGCAGAGCCCGGCAGATTTCTCGTGGCAAATACCTGTTCACTTGTTTCAAAGGTGATCGGGAAAGCATACCGTGACGGTAAACCTTCGTATTACATTAACGATGGCGTATATCACACCTATTCAGGCCAGATTTTTGATCATGTGAATTATCCGGTTCTGGCTTTCAAAGAAGGCGCAACACAGATCTCCGCCGTATTCGGGCCGACCTGTGATGCTTTTGATACCATCACGCTCTCGGCAGAACTGCCGGAACTTGAGATCAATGATCTTGTCTATTCTGAAAATATGGGAGCCTACACGATTGCCTCGTCTACGTTCTTCAACGGGTTCCCGCCGGCAAAAGTAGTACATATCAACCAATAATTTTTTGTTTTTTCTCAGGGTGCCGAGTTCCTGCAGGCAGGACAGTTCAGGGCATAATCACGGATTCCTTCATTCCACGGCGTGAACCCGGTGCAGATTTTCGGTTTTGCGGTATGTATCTTACAGTATACCTTTCCATCCTCCGCCCGATAGAAAAAAGGGCAACAGGTCAACTTTCTGCCATCAGTGTCCACCCAATAGTCGATGCGGACAGGTACGGACAGATCCTCAACGGCAATATCGCTCCCCCGGCATCGTTTTCCACCCAAAAATGTTACCGAAACGTGCTGCAGGATATCAAGGCGCCTTTCCTTCAGCCACGGGATGAGGTCTTCAATAACACCTTTCTGGCCCCACCCCCATTTCTCGCAACAGCGCCCGCATTGCAGGCATTCCTGATCTGAGGGCATGATAGTATCTGTTAACCATAGAATGACCTCCATGATAGTTATTGGTTTTCAACGCGGTTCTCTCAGTCAGACCGAAAGGAGGGATACCCATTACTTGTCTATATAGCATTTGGATCAGACCGCCACCTCTTTTATACGCCATGCTACAATAATCTCAATGGAATGGGATGGATGCAGGGACCAGGACCTTACCGTAATTGCATGCACCAGGAAATTCGCAGGCATGATGCACACGGCAACACAACAGAACGGATGAAATACGGATTCCTCATGGATGTGAACGCGATCTGATCCATCCATCCGCCGACATAGGACAGATATAAAATGACCACAAGAGACAGTATCCGTGACAGCATTCCAAGGGTCTTTCACCCATGTGGAGGGGGGATTTCCTACCGAGTAATCGCACTCCTCCTGCCTGCACTCCTGGTACTTGTTCACCTCACAGTCATGTATTTTACCCTCCGGTACGACCAGTTCCTGATCGTCACCGGGCTTATCGTTGCCTACCTGCTTCCTCCGGCAGGAAAAGAAACCGTGATTCCTCTTGGTATCGCGCTGGGGATCCCCTGGTGGTACATTGCCCTTGCTATCGCAGTCGTTGATTCAGAGACCGGCCTTTTCATGGCCCTGAACTTCGATCTGGCGTACCGCATTCCCTGGCTTGGCGGGCTCCTCGCCCGATTCACGGATAAAACGTCACTTTTTTTGAAAGATCATCTCTGGATTGAGGGACTTTCAGTGTTCGGTATCATGCTGATGGTAATGGTGCCGTTCCTCGGAAGCGGAGGTATACGGGGTTCAATTGCCGGAAAACTCCTTGGCATCAACGCGTATCTTGTCTTCCTTGCTATCGTGACGGGGGCAATCATCGGGTGTTTCGGTATCGCACTCGGATCTGATGCCATCATTGGCCTGCTCTGTTCGAATGGTGTGCTGCCACCGGATATCTTCGCAATCTGCAAAGGGAGTTAAAGACCGCGACTGTATCGATAATAAAAAAAATGATGGTGAATCTCAATGAATCCAACTAAAAATTGAGATATCGTTCATGAAATGGAAACGACTGTCACTGTCGATATTCCCATTATGATGAACGCCGCCGCCCCCGATGGGACGCCCCCGCGGCGGTTCAGTAACTGACAATTCTCTGACAACCTCCCTGTCCCGCCGTGCCTCGGAGAGGCCCTGAGGCGGGGGATACTCATAATATACAAGATTTTGCAGACAAGGACATAAACGTGAGATTGTATCCTGAATCAATCGAAATCACTCCTCGTTATTACATCGAACTGGTTGTTCTCTATCGGCCTGAAAAATGATGAACGTCGCTGCCCGCGATGGGACGCCCCCGCGGCGGTTCAGTAACTGACAATTCTCTGACAACCTCCCTGTCCCGCTGTGCCTCGGAGGGGCCCTGAAGCGGGGTTTTCTCGTAATTATTATGCATTACTAAAAAAAATTACGGTGAGAATTTGCCAGCTCAATTTCCTGTCAAAAATTTTCATGAATAAGCGGTTATTCAATAAGTACACAAAAAATGGTATTACCGCTCAATCAGGCGGATATGCTCATCGGTTTTTTTTGCCAGGTCGCAACGACCCTGCAGGCGGGAGACATCTGATATCGCCTCGAGCACGTGCACCGATTCTTCAAGGAAGGAAAGCACATCTGCGGGAAACATTTCAATCCCGTACTCATCGAGCATGAATGCAGCTATCTGCCGGTGATCAAGACCGTTCTCACGGAGTTCGATCACTTTTTTTGCAAATTTTTTCTCCGGACAGCCGCACAGGGGCGAATCCTTGCATTCGCAGCGAAGGAAATCATTGAAAAAAGCAAGGATTTGTTCCCTGACGGCAAAATCAAGTGCATCATAATCAAGGCGCGAAGAGAGGGTCTCGAGCATGGTTCCCGAAAAAGCCTGTTCGGGAAGGCGAAAACCTGCCAGCCGCTCTAACTTTTTTGCATGGCGGAACCGTGCCCGGTCTGCGATCAATCCTCGTCCCCGGTTCCTTCATCAAAGTTTTTAAGAGAGGCCATCGCCTCACCCATCCGCTCGCATTCGATCAGCCATTCATCGAAAAGCGTCGTCTGTTCAACATCGTCTTTTAAGAATTTTCCGCAACAGGATGCACCGTCGATAACGCTCGCACCGATATTTGAAGCCGTCTCAAGTGCTATCTCCATGTCCTTTTCAATCGCAGCCCTCCCCTTTTTGACAAGCGATTTGATGTCTTTGTCAAAACCTCCGGCAAGGTATAACCGGCATGATGCAAAGAGCGCAAGTTTGGGGAGCTGGAGGATCTCAATAATTTCTCCGAGATCACCTTCCGGTGCTGCAGACATCACTATCGTTTCAACCTGCGAAAGCTTATCGACCGCTTCTTCAAACGTGTAGCGTTTATTCTGGTAAAGCCTGATGATCTTCAGCACCGAGACGGTGATGTCGACCGAGAAATTGTCAAGCACCCGGAAACCTTCAGGAAGCTCATCACTCTTTGGATCTGCCTCAAAACTGGATTCACTGAGGGTTTTTAACCAGTTGTCCCAGCGTTCCTGGTTGTAAAAAATATAAAACAACTTGAGCGGTTCTTCTTCA
>DADT01000060.1 GCA_002495065.1 Methanoregula sp. UBA471
TCCAGGGGATGCACCCGGCACTCCGCTCGCGTATCCGTGGTTACGGATATGAAGTGTATATGTCGGAAACCATGGAGGATACCCCTGAAAACCGGCAAAAATACATCCGGTTTATTGCTCAGGAGGTGAAAAATGACGGGAAGATCCCTCATTTTGACCAGAGCGCCATTGAGGAAATCATCCGTGAAGCCCGCCGCCGATCGAACCGGAAAGGGCACCTCACCCTGAAATTAAGGGACATGGGCGGTCTTATCCGTGTTGCCGGGGATATCGCACGACAGGAAGGGGCAGGTCTCGCCACAGCTGCGCATGTGATCACAGCAAAGCTCACAGCACGATCGATTGAAGACCAGGTTTCTGATGAGTATATCCGGAGAAGCCGGGAATACGAGCTCACGGTCATCGAAGGAACCCGCGTCGGACGGGTGAATGGTCTTGCTGTGATGGGAAGTGATTCAGGTTCCGTACTCCCCATTATGGCTGAAGTCACTCCCTCGCAGGGAGCAAGCGGGACCGTGATTGCGACAGGAATGCTCAAGGAGATCGCACAGGAATCGATTAAGAACGTCAGTGCAATACTTAAAAAAATTCACCGGAAAAGATGTGAAAAATATCGATATCCATATCCAGTTTATCGGTACCTATGGGGGTGTTGAAGGAGATTCAGCATCGATCAGTGTTGCCACTGCAGTCATCAGCGCCATTGAAGGTATCCCGGTCAGGCAGGATGTCGCAATGACCGGGTCGCTCTCTGTCCGCGGGGATGTCCTCCCCGTCGGCGGTGTGACTTTCAAGATTGAAGCCGCCGTGAAGGCAGGTATCAGGACCGTCCTCATTCCGAGGTCAAATATCAACGATGTCCTGATTGAGGAGAGGTTCAAACCTCTGGTTACCGTCATTCCCGTTGATACCATTAATGACGTACTCAAGCTTGCACTGGTACCGGAGAACGCTGAAGGATTCCTTACCAAGCTGAAAAATATGGCGTTGAGATCAACTGCCATGATCGCAGACACCCCTGTGATCAATAAAACTCCGGCCTGAGAAGAATGCAGGGTGTACGTTATTATGATCTGCGGCATGTGACCGGGCAGGTCACCCATATCGATATCGATAACAGCGTGGTGGAATCTGCCGGGTCATCTTTTTTCAATAAAGCCGTAATCAGGGTTCTTCATAAAACCGGGTGGGGGGTTCTCCAGATCGATAATTATACTCCCTGTCACGGCAGGAAATTTGATGCTCTCATACGGTCAGCATGCAGGCTGGCTGGAATTACCCAGGGAAAGGTTATTCTCGGGGATGCCCCGCGCGGTATTCTTGGTGTACCTCCCTTGACAGAAGATCCCCGTAGCGTTGATATTGAAGAGAAATCAGCGCTGCTGTCCGGCATCGAACAGGCTGCGGTTCACCCGTCAGTAGTGAACACGAGGGCAAATTACATCGAAAAAATTGAGAATGTCCAGTTTACTGACAGTTCCGGCAATGAATATGCCTATGAGATGTGCCGTTCCGGGTTCAACGTGCTGGCGGTTGCTTCAGGGAACGGAAATATCCAGATGGGATACGAGCGTGAACATTCTATTCACGGATTCAACCTCCGGCACCAGCAGGCGCTCGGAAAAAAAGCTGCCGGAATTGCCGTTGCCTTGCTCGAGGCGAAGGCTGCAAAAGGTGGAAAAATGCGGGCGGTCCTTGATCCGGAATTAGCCGGGGTATTTGCGCATGAGGCTGTCGGTCATGCGAGTGAAGGCGATCTGGTCCAGGAAGGCAGTTCAGTCCTGAAGGGAAAAACCGGGCTGAAGATCGGGAATGAAAACCTGACAATTATCGATGACCCTGGGATCCATGAATTCGGTTTTGATCCCATTGATGCCGAAGGTGTTGCCGTACGCAGGACGGAAATAATTAAAAAGGGCATAATTAATTCCTATCTTCATAATCGTGAAACACTCTCCTCCGTGGGACATGGAATCGCAGGTCATGCACGGGCTATGCCCGGTGAACCCCCCCTTGTCAGGATGAGTAATACCTTCATTGAAGAAGGGGATGCGACAGAACACGAGATCTTTGAGGAATGCCGGTACGGAATCTTTCTTAAGGGATCCCGTGGTGGCCAGGTCGATCCCGGGCGGGGTATTTTCCAGTTCAATGCAGAGTATGGGTATCTCATTGAAGACGGGGAGTGTACGGACATGGTGAAGGACGTGTCATTATCAGGAGAAATCCTGACGACCCTTCATGGAATTGTGCTGTGCGGTGATAAGCGCATCATGAGTCCGGGATATTGCGGGAAGGGAGGACAGAGTGTTCCGGTAAGTGACGGGGCACCTCATATACTCCTGGACGATGCGGTGGTGGGTGGCAGTGGCGTGGATTGATCAACTCATACATGAAGCCGAAAAAACTGTTGACGAAGTTGAGGTCTTTTATGTTAATGGGATATCTGTCTCTGCTGAACTGAAACAAAAGAAAGTGAACCTGGCAACAACCTCGAAGGACTGTGGCCTGGGAATCCGCACCATTCACCAGGGGAAAATCGGATCTTCAGCCACGAACGATCCTGAACAGTGGCGGATATGCCTGGATGCTGCTATTGCCAGCGGGAAACTTGCAACACCGCAGGAATGGAGAGGTCTGCCGGCGCCTCAGTCCCTGTCCCGGACCCCGCTGTCTTTCGACAAATCTCTGGAAGTTGAACCGGCAGGTGTCATCGATCTCATCGAAAAAATGCTGACCGGTGCGGCAGAGCACCCGGCTGAGGTTACATCCGGGGCAGCCTCACTCTCTACTGCCACGGTGACGCTGGCAAACAGTCAGGGAGTCCGGTATACCGATCAGCATACAGGGGTTTCACTCTCGCTTGAAGCAATTCATAATCAGTCCACAGGTTATGAATTCGATCATTCCTCATTTATGGAAAAGGTAGATCCGGAATCTGTAGGAGAAAGAGCGACATTCTTTGCCACGGAATCTGATAACGGGAAAGAAATTGCCACGGGTGAACATGATATCCTTCTATCGCCCCTTGCTTATGCGGAACTGCTGGGAAATGTCTTTGTTCCTGCGCTGAGCGGGAGGAATGTTCACGCAGGACGATCCCGGCTTGGGCAATCACTCGGTGGACCTGTTACAGATTCGCAGCTTACGATGTATGACGACCCCCTGCTGGCAAAAGCGAACGGAAGTGTGCGGTGGGATGCTGAGGGGACACCAACACGTCGTGTCGATTTTATCAGGGAAGGAATTCTTGAAACGTTTGCATATGATCTTAAAACCGCGTACCGTTTTGACAAAAAGAGTACCGGGAATGCAATCCGTGGCGGGTTTGGTGGCTTGCCCGCTATAGGACACCACAATTTCGTTGTCGACGGAAAACGGAGCAGGGTTGCTGATGACCGTGTTGTGTATATTCATAATGTGGTGGGTGCACACACGGCAAATCCCACGAGCGGTGAATTCTCGGTCGAACTTTCGAATGCATTCTGGATGGAGGACGGTCAGTTTGAGATACCCCTCCGGAGTGCAATGCTTTCCGGAAATGTCTTTGATATGCACAAAAGTATATCAGGATTAAGTAAGGAATCACGGGCGATTGGATCCCTGGTCCTGCCGTCAATAAGAATAAATAAGCAACGTATTATTGGTAAATAGGAAAAAAATGACAGATATACTGGTTACCCTGCTTCTTGTCGTTGTAGTGATCGCAGTTGTATATTTTCTTGTGAAAAAATTCTCGGTTCTTGTGATAAATGCTATACTCGGACTGATAGCATTATTCCTGGTGAATTTTCTCCATATTATGCAATGGATAGGTAAACCGGATCTTGGATACAGTATTGCAACAGTTATTATCAGTGCAGTCGGTGGACTAGCTGGTGTCTGCATCCTTATTTTGCTCAATATCCTTGGAATAACAATGTAAACAAAATATTCTGTAAGGCACATTTCCTGAATAAAACCGATGTTTTTCCCGGATATGTCGGGTCTGCATTTAACAGGAGATATGAAGTGGTTTTTTTTATTACCGGTGCTGAAGCAAAGTGGATGGTCATCTCGTTGTTTATCGATCCTGAACAGCTGAAACCTACCGGCAAAGTCCCAGCGCACCTTACGACAGAACAAAGTATGAGATAGAATTAAATAATGTCGCACAGATGTCGTAGTGAGGTGACCTGAATATGTGTACTGTTGGTGGACCCGTGGACATCGATCTTCCCCCGGACCGGGTACAGGGGAAGGATTACCGCTGCAAGGAATGTGGTGAGCGGTTCAAAGGTATCGGTAAAAAACCTATTTGTCCCAGCTGCCAGTCTGATGATGTGGCTCCGGCATGAACTACTCCCTTGACGATGAGTTCTTGCTCATAAGGGGAAAACAATCTTTTTTACTCGTTGCAAAAGTCGGGAACAGGTTCGGATTATGCATCGAGACCGCCGATGATGAATATTGTCAGGGTGTTGAACCCGGTGACCTTGTCGTGGTCTCCGCACCGGAAGGCGGTGCGATTGAACCTGCCTTTATGCTCATCGATCTTGTGCGGACATTTCATCTTCCGTTGCTGGTATTACCTAAAAATCATCCCGGATCAAAACGTATTTCTTATGTTGTATCGGTAGGACCAGAAATTTTAACCAGCTGTTCGATACGAAGGGGGACGCATCCGGAACAGAACCTGATCTGTTCAAGCGATGAGCTTGCAGGTATCGTTTTGAAAGGCGGTGGGCAGAACGTTGACATATCCTGTCTGCCCGAAGGAATTTCCGTCAGTCACATGAAATACGAAATAAAAACCGAATTTTCCTGAAATTGTCCATTTTTTGGGAATTCATCTTTTTTTTAACTATCTTTTGAGCGTAAATAACAATACATATATTGTTTTTTTTACCAATTATTGTACT
This sequence comes from Methanoregula sp. UBA471, assembly GCA_002495065.1. Classification (GTDB taxonomy): domain Archaea; phylum Halobacteriota; class Methanomicrobia; order Methanomicrobiales; family Methanospirillaceae; genus Methanoregula. The sequence continues at coordinate 4,902 of DADT01000060.1, forward strand.
GCCGTGAGAGGAGGGTTGGATGAAGACTGAGGTCCTACGAGACATTAAAAAAACTGAAGAAGAGTACCAAAAAACGATCAGTGCGGCCCAGGAAGAAAAGAAGCACAGGCATTCTCAAGCTGAGCTGGAAGCTGATAATCTGGTTACAAAAGCGCAAAGCAATGCTGAACAATATAAAAAGCTGAAACTGGAAGAAGCACGGCACCAGGCGGCATCCAAGCACGCCGAAATCATAAAAAGTGGCAATCAGCGGGCAGCGGCAATCAGGGAGAAAGGTTCAAAAAACCTGAACAAGGCAGTGCAGCTCCTGGTTATGCGGTTCAAGGAGCAGCTGCATGTTAAAGCCTGAGCAGATGAGCAAACTGCTCATCGCGGCCACCAGGGACCAGATGGGCCCTGTTATTGCAGAGCTGTATCGTCATAATCTGTTCCATATCGAGGATTATGTCGAAGCTTCTGCAGAAGGTTATGAAGGCTTTAAGATCGGCACGCCCCTTATGGGAGCAAGTGAAGCGTCCGGGGATCTTGTCAAGATACGTGCGATTCAGAATACGTTTTCCATCCGCAGCGAGGATTTTGAAGTAAAGCAGCGACTCAGACAGTCCGGACTTCAGGCCCTGATTGAACGTGATCTCCCTGCAATCGAGAAGGAAGTTGAGGGACTAACCGTAGAACGCTCAAAACTTGAAACAAAAGTAAAAGAGTACGAGCAAAAGATTAGCGAGCTCACTCCCTTTACAGGCATTCCCGGCGACCTCGATCTGTACCGGGGATATTCGAATCTTGTTGTTTTTGCAGGATATGTTGAAAAAGAGGTATCGTTTTCCGTGCCTCACGAAACGTTCGTTTCAAAAGGAAAGGGCAGGCATTTCATTGTTGTTATCGCCCCTGTCGTTCATCGTAATGATGTTGAAAAAGCATTACAGGAGGCAGGATATCAGGCTGTCACGATCCCTGATGAGTCCGGGGTTCCCCAGGAACGCATTTCCTTTTATTCATCTCAAATCGCATCCTTTAAAAAGGAGATCGAGGATATCAGCCGGAAACTGGATGTGATAAAAGAGACACATGCCGAGTTTCTGGTTGCATGTGAGGAAATTTTAAAAGTTCAGGTAGATCAGACGGAGGCACCCCTCCGGTTCGCAACGACAGACGAGACGTTTGTTGCAGAAGGGTGGGTTCCCTCAGCGAGCGTTGAAGACCTGAAACAGGCGCTTGTCAAGGCCACCGGTGGCAAAATTTTCGTCACCGTACTCCCCACCAACATTGAGCATGATGTCGTTCCGGTAGAGTATGACAATCCACCATTTGCAAAACCCACGCAGATGCTCATGGACGTATACTCCCGCCCGAAATATTCTGAACTCGATCCGACACTCATGCTTTCCATTGTATTCCCCCTCTTTTTCGGGCTGATTCTGGGGGACGTGGGATACGGGTTGATTCTCCTTGCAATGTGTCTGGGGCTGCGGAAGTTCCTGAAAGGCGAAGAGGGTACGCAACTGCTTACCGTACTCCGGAACGCGAGTTTCTCGAGTATCATCTTTGGCCTGCTCTATAGTGAATTTCTGGGATTCGCACTCCCCTGGAGCCCCATAATGTTCAGCCGGCACCTGAATATCGGTGCCCATGCCACCGGACACGGTCCCCAGATTCCCGAACTGATGATCCTTGCGATCTGGATCGGACTTCTTCACATCACGCTTGGGCGTGTTCTCGGGATGGTCAACCATGCACGCCAGGATCACGGGGATCACCGGATCAAGGCAGTTATGGCGAACTTTGGCTGGATTTGTGTCATGTGGGGCATCCTTATGGTTATCTGGTCGATAGTCCAGATGCCGTACATGCCTGACTTTACTACATTGCCAGAAATTGTGAGCGGAGTAAATATCGCAGCAGTTGTTGGTGCTGTGATGCTTATTGCCGGAATTGTATTCATAGCTCGGGATTCCGGTCTCGAGCTTGTCGAGCTTCCGACAATTATCAGCCACGTGCTTTCATACGCACGTATCGTAGCTGTGGGGCTTTCTTCAGTGGCAATCGCCATGGTGGTGAACTACATTGCAATCGGTATGCTCATCGAACCCCAGCTTGAGAACATCACCATTGTGGGTGTCCTCTTTATCGTAATGGGTGTTGCAGTCTTCCTGATAGGACATGCGCTGAACACAGCGCTTGGCATTCTCGGGGGCGGTCTGCACTCAATCAGGTTGCACTACGTCGAATTCTTCACCAAATTTTATAAGGGTGGAGGCAGGAAGTATAGTCCTTTTGGACTTAACAGAAGATTTACGGAGGATTAAAATGGCAGCAGAAGTTGTAGCAGCAGCGATTACAGATATCGAATTAATGAAGGCATCGCAGATTGGAATGAAGGCTATCGGCGCAGGCTTAGCCGTGGGATTGACCGGACTTGCTTCGGGTATCGCCGAAATGGCGATTGGTTCTGCCGCAGTCGGTGCGACTGCAGAGAACAAGGATGTTTTCGGGCTCGTCCTGCTCCTTACGGTCATTCCGGAAACCATCGTTATTTTCGGACTGGTTGTCGGTCTCCTGCTGTTGTTCTAAACCGGAGCAGACAATGGGACTGGAAGCCGTTGTTGAAGAAATCAGGGAAAAGGGCAAAAAAGAAGCTGAAAAAATACATGCAGAGTCAAAGCAGGAAACGGACAGGATCCTTGCAGCAGCCGGCAAGCGTGCCGGAGAAATAAAGCTCGTCGCAGAGGCAGAATCGGCAAAGCAGACAGCCCATATCATCGATCAGGAAGTGTCTGCAGCTAATCTGCTTGTCAAACGGGAACTCCTGAACACGCAAAAGGCACTTCTGGATAAGGTCTATGAATCAATCCTTCTGGAGATTGCCGCCCTCCCTGAAAGCTTCCATCGCGAAGCCATCAAAAAACTCCTCTCCGAGGCAAAAAAGGAGATTTCAAAAGGAAAAGTATATTGCAATTCCCGGGATGTGGCAGCGGTCAAGGCTGCCATTTCCGAGAATCCGGAATTTGCCGGTTTCAAGGTCGGCAGTCACGTTAACATCGACGGGGGGATCCTTGTCGAAGGTGATGGAGGCGAATTGCAGATTGATTACAGTTACCGCACGTTCCTTGCGAAGGTCTGGGAATCCGGGTTGAAAGATGCATCTGACATCCTGTTTGGATAGGGAGGAATGCCGATGGTTGCAGTGAAAAGTGTCTTTGCACCATACATCTATGTCTGCACCAGGATGCGGGTGAGAAAATCCAAGCTCATACCTCGTGAAGAATACATGCGGATGCTCAATATGAGCCTCCCGGAAATCATCCGTGTTATTCAGGAAACCGAATACAAACAGGAGATTGATGAGCTCAGTTGGGCCTTTAAAGGGATCGACCTGATTGAAGTAGCCCTGAGCTGGAACCTTGCGAAGGAATACCAGAAAATCCTGGAGATTACTCCGGGAAACCTGAAACAGTTCACCAGGTCATATCTCCGCCGCTGGGATATCCAGAATGTTCTCACCATACTGCGTGGCAGGATGCAGGGTGAAAAGCTTGGAAAGATCAAGGAGATCCTGGTTCCTGCAGGCAGTCTTGACCGTGCTGCCCTGGACCGGCTTCTGGCAGAAGATAATCCGGACAGGATTGTTGAAGCCCTCAAAGGGAACCGGATATATCCGGTACTCTCCCGCGAGTATCCGGCGACAAAAGAAAGCGGTTCGTTCTCCCGCCTGGAAAACGAGCTCTACAAACAGTTCTTCTCTGAGATTATTGCGGAGGGGGAAAGCGGAATCAAGGGAGGAAACCAGTTCCTGGATTTCATCAGGTTTGATATAGATATCCGGAATATCAAGACCCTCTTCCGTCTGCGGGCGGATACCTTCGAAGAAGATGCACGTGAAATGTATATCGCCGGGGGAGTTCTTTCCCCGACAGATTTCACTAACCTGAATACCCTTCGGGACCGGGGTGAGTTTATCGATCAGCTCAAAGAAAAGATCAGTAACAGTCTCCTCCTCTCACTGCTTGACGAGCTGAAAAGTGAGAAAGTGATACATGATGTTGAGACCCGGCTGACCCGGGTCCAGCTCGACCAGATGGAGCGGATATCCAAACGGAATCCTTTCTCAATTCATCCGATCCTCGTCTATCTTGAGAAAAAAAGGTATGAGGTCCTTAATCTCAGGGCGCTTGCCAGAGGAAAAGAATCAAAACTCCCGTCCGAGAGGATAGCGGAATACCTGGTGATTTAAATGGAGATTGCAGTTATTGGTAACGGCGAGTTCATTCTTGGTTTCCGTCTGGCAGGAATAAAAAAGACATACGCTGCAGAAAATGACGAGAAACTCAACGAATACATCAACAATGCTCTCCATGATGGCAATATCGGCATTCTCGTACTCAACAGCAGCGATATGGAGCGCGTTCCCCGAAGGCTTCGGACTACCCTTGAAAACTCCGTAAAACCCACCGTGATCGCAATCGGTGGCGAGGAAGGCGGATTGTCGATGAGAGAGCGAATCAAGAGATCGGTGGGTGTTGA
>DADT01000046.1 GCA_002495065.1 Methanoregula sp. UBA471
AAGAATGCAGACGCAGACGTACACCCGGTATGAACGGGCAAGAATTATAGGAGCAAGGGCTCTGCAGATATCAATGGGTGCTCCCTTACTTATCACCACGACACGCATCGATCCCCTGGAGATCGCCATTGAAGAGTACAACAACAACACCATCCCCATTACGGTAAAAAGGAAGTAAGACTCTATGACTACAATTGAGGTAATCGAGCTGCGGACAATCCTTGATAGCCGGGGTAATCCGACTGTCGAGGCCGATATTCACACGCAGGGCGGTTTTGGCAGGTCTGCTGCCCCGAGCGGGGCCAGTACCGGATCCCTGGAAGCAAAAGTCATGCCCCCAAAAGAGGCTGTAGAATATGCAATCCAGAATGTGATCCCGGCACTCATCGGTCTGGACAGCACAGATCAGCAGGGCTTTGATGAACAGCTCCGCGATATCGACGGGACAGCGAACTTTGCCGGGATCGGTGCCAACATTGCCGTAGCGCTTTCGCTTGCGAATGCAAAAGCGGCATCGTCCTCGATGGGACTTCCCCTCTACCGCTACCTTGGCGGAGCGTTTGTAAATGAAATGCCACTCCCGCTGGGAAACGTCATTGGTGGCGGGGCGCATGCAGAAAATGCCACCGAGATCCAGGAGTTCCTCGTGGTGCCGGGCGGTGCGGCTGATACTGAGGAAGCGGTCCTGGCAAACGCAGCAGTTCACCGGCATGTAAAGGAGCTGTTAAAGAAGAAAGGCAAATCATGCGGCAAGGGTGATGAGGGTGCATGGGCACCGCAGATTGACGATGCCCTCGCATTTGAGCTCATTGCCGAGGCGACCGGACTTGTTGCCGACGAAATGAAGGTTAAGGTTGACATGGGGCTTGACATCGCTGCAAGCCAGATGTGGAACGGAAACGCCTACAAGTACCGCAAGACAGTACGGTCCACTGAGGACCAGATTGCCTATATCGCGGAACTTGTCGATAAGTACAACCTTGTCTATGTCGAGGACCCTCTCCATGAAGAGGACTTCGATGCTTTTAGTGAACTCAACAGCCAGGTCGGCGATCGCTGCCTTGTCTGCGGGGATGACATCTTTGTGACTCAGGTCGAACGTATCATGCGTGGTATCGAGACCCGGGCCGCAAACTGCGTCCTCATTAAACCCAACCAGGTCGGGACGCTGACTGACACCTTCGAAGCGGTCCGTCTTGCCCATACCAATGGTCTGGATACCGTCATGAGCCACCGTTCAGGTGAAACGACCGATACAACAATCGCACACCTTGCAACCGCATTCTCCTGTGTTTTCCTAAAATGCGGTATTGTTGGTGGAGAACGCATTGCAAAACTGAATGAACTGATACGAATTGAGGAACAGCTATGACCACTGTAAACGAGATGGAAATTGAATTGAAAGAACCGCTCATCCCCGTCGAGGAGTATCTCGCCGCCGGTATTCACATCGGTACCCAGCAGAAGAGCGAAGACATGAAAAAATTCATCTACCGTGTCCGCGGTGATGGACTCTATATCCTTGACATCCGCGAGACCGACGCACGGATCAAAACCGCAGCGAAATTTTTAAACCAGTACGAGACTCCGAATATCCTTGTGGTCACCTCCCGTCAGTACGGACAGTACCCTGCCAAGAAATTCGCAGACACGATCGGTGCAATGTCGGCAACAGGCCGGTTTATCCCGGGGCTGCTGACAAACCCTGTCCTCAACGGGTATATTGAGCCCCAGGTGATCGTTGTTACCGACCCGATAGGTGATGCGCAGGTCATAAATGAAGCCGTCCAGTGCGGTATTCCGGTCGTAGCACTCTGCGATACCAACAACATGACCAAGTTTGTTGACCTAGTTATCCCTACCAACAACAAAGGCCGTAAAGCACTCTCGATGATCTACTTCCTGCTCACCCGCGAGATGCTCCGCCTCAGGGGGATCTCAACCGCACTCACCCCGGAAGACTTCGAAATCGAGATCTGATCCGGTCGATCCCTTTCCCGGGTGATCGATCGTTAGATATAATATAACGACAAGAGGGTTGATCCGATGACGATGCGTACATGCGCAGTGGCTGGCATGTTTTATCCAAGGGATCCATCCCACCTCGAACAACTCCTGGAGAAGTTCTTCTCGGTAAGCCCGGGTGCGGCAAATTCCTTGGGTATCGTGTCTCCCCATGCAGGGTATATTTATTCCGGCGAGGTTGCAGCACGTGCATTCTCTACGATCTCACCTGATTTTTCAGGCACATTCGTGGTAATCGGACCATCGCACCGCGGTTATATCAACTGTGTTTCGAAGGTACCGTGGGAAACCCCCCTTGGGGTGGTCGACAACGATACCGCATTCGTTGAATCGCTCGATATCGAGACGGACGAGTTTTCCCACCGGGATGAGCACTCGCTCGAAGTGCAGATGCCGTTTATCAAGTACCGGTTTCCACGGGCACAGATCGCACCTGTAATGATGGGACAGCAGGATTACCCGAGTGCGATTCGGCTTGCCGAGAAGATCGGTGCTGCCATACAACAGACTCACCGGGATGTCCGGATTGTTGCGTCCAGCGACTTCTCTCATTATGTTCCGGAAGATACCGCAAAAAGTAACGATCTTTACGCAATTGAACCGTTAAAAACGTTAAATGTCCCGGAGTTTTACCGGCGGATAGGGGAGAGGGGTGTATCAGCCTGCGGGTATGGGCCGATTGCTGCAATGGTGACGGTTTGCGGACATCTCGGCGCGAAGAAAGCTCAGCTCGTCCGTTACGCGACAAGTGGCGATGTAACGGGCGACCGTCACGAGGTTGTTGGCTACGCAGCCATTTCGGTGATATAGGTTGGCAACGTGGAGTGCGCCGGGCAAGGTATTTTTGTTCGGCGAGCATGCAGTGGTATATGGAAAGCCCGGCATAGCAATGGCAATCAAACCCCGGGTCTTTGTTACGGTCAGAAATACAAAACGTCCCCAGCACGCAAAGTCACCGTATATCGATGGATGCTTCGAAGCGATGGGTGTCATGGGGAGCGTGTATATAAATTCCCAGATCCCGAGTTCTTCAGGTCTGGGATCGTCCGCTGCGGTGACCGTTGCAACTCTTTCTGCAATCAACGATGAGTTTTCCCTTCATAAAAGCCGCGAAGAAGTTGCAAATATGGCATTTGAAATAGAAAAGAAGGTGCAGAAGGGTCGTGCGAGCCCTACGGATACAACGGTCTCCATGTATGGCGGGATAGTACTGATCACGGGAGGCTCCAGAAGGAGGCTGCCCCCGCAGAACATGCATATTGTTGTCGGGGATTCACTGATATCTCACAGTACCGCCAAGATGGTGGAGCTGGTGGGAGAGGAAAAAAAGAAGCACCCGGGTATCATCGATCCGATCCTCGATGCCATTGAAGGAGTGACTCTGAGCGCGATCCACTATCTGGATAACCCGAAAGAACTCGGGCGGTATATGAACATGAACCACGCACTCCTCGAAGCACTGGGAGCAGGTCATCCGCAGCTCTCGAAGATCGTGCTTGCTTCACGGGCTGCAGGGGCATTCGGGGCGAAGATCACCGGTGCCGGGGGAGGCGGGAGCATGATTGCGCTCTGCCCACGGCAACTGAAGCAACGGGTTGCCAATGCAATTGAGGTATGCGAGGCCCGGGCGATCATAACCGGTATCGATACCGAAGGTGCAAGGAAGGAAAAAAATGTCTGAACGCATCCTGTTAAAGCTTGGCGGGAGCGTCATTACCGACAAGAATGCAGACTGTGTCATAAACCATGACCAGATTTCCTCCGTCGCATCGGCTATATCCCGTGCAGGAACCCGGGATATCGTTATCGTACATGGCGCCGGTTCGTGCGGGCATCCCGAGGCAAAACGCTACCGGCTTGATCGGGGTGCTGTAGCTGGCCGTACCGAGGGGATCTATGTTACCCATCGGGCGGTGAGCAGGCTGAATGAGGCAGTGGTTGAGACCCTCCGCCAGGCAGGCATTGCAGCGGCAGGTATTCACCCCTTCCATACCGCTGTGGCGGAAAGGGGACGGCTTCTCTCCTTCGAATGCCGTCACCTGGAAAAGATGCTCATGCTTGAGATGGTCCCTGTGATCCACGGTGACGTGGTGATGGACCTTTCAGACGGGGCCTGTATCGTATCGGGCGACCAGCTCGTGCGATATCTCGCGGTTGCCCTCGGCATAAACCGCGTAGGGCTCGCCACCGATGTACCGGGAGTGCTGGATGGAGGACGGGTGGTGCCGGTGGTTACACCGGCCATGGCGCCCGCGCTCCAGATCGGCAGCTCGATGCATACCGATGTCACCGGTGGAATGAGAGGGAAAATGAATGAACTGCTCGGTCTTGCACAGGCAGGGATCGGGTCAGAGATATTCCATGTCTCGCGGATCAGCGACTTTCTTGCAGGAACCAGCACCGGCGGGACAGTGGTAAAGGGGGAATAACATGGGAGATAAAAAAAGGTTCACCTCGGTGCGCAAGCTCGATCACCTGCGGATCTGCCGGGAGAAGGCAGTCGAGAGTGGAGATGCCGGGTTTAGCGATATCAGGTTTGTCCATAATGCCCTTCCGGAATGTGATATGGGCACTATCGATCTTACCGCCCGGTTCCTGAACCATACGTTCTCATCACCCCTTTTCATTTCAGCAATGACCGGGGGTCACCCCGGGACAAAAGAAGTGAATGTGCGCCTTGCCCGTGCCGCCGAACGCTTTGGGATTGGCATGGGTGTCGGCTCGCAGAGAGCTGCACTCGAGAACCCGGCGCTTGAAGATACCTTTTCGGTTGTCCGGGATGAGGCTCCCCATGCATTTCTTGCAGCAAATCTTGGTGCCGTCCAGCTGCGGGACCACGGGATCGAGTGGGCGGAGCGGGCTGTCGGGATGATCGGCGCAGATGCGATTGCGATTCACCTCAACTTCCTCCAGGAGGCAATCCAGCCTGAGGGCGATCATGATGCCCGTGGATGTCTTGCCGCCATCGGAGAACTCTGTAGAGAGTTCCGGACTCCGGTCATCATTAAAGAGACCGGGTGTGGTATTTCTGCTGCTACAGCACGGCAGTGCTGGGGAGCAGGTGTCAGCGCAATTGATGTTGGTGGCTGGGGCGGGACCTCCTGGGCTGCAGTTGAGAGTGTCAGGGCAGATGAAAGCAGGAACGCAAAAGACCAGCGGCTGAAAACAATCGGGGAGGATTTTTCCGAGTGGGGAATTCCTACCATTGTAAGTCTTGCTGAAGTGCTTGCAACCGGCAGCCCGGTTATTGCATCCGGTGGAGTCAGGACGGGACTTGACATCGCCAAAGGTCTTGCACTGGGTGCTGGTCTTTGCGGAATGGCACTGCCACTTTTAAAACCGGCAATGGAAAGCGATGAGGCACTGGATCGCACAATTGAGGTAATGCACCAGGAACTTGTTGCTGCAATGTTCCTGACGGGATCAGCACACCTGGCGGATCTCAGAAAAGCCCCGGTGTTTATCACGGGCAGAACGCGGCAGATGACAGGTAAGGACAATCCGGCGCGTATAAAGCGATAACAGACAAACCGGGATCTATTCCGGAGAAATACCAAAAAAGACGAACATAAGGAGATAAAACATGGATATTGAAATTATTGCAGTGGGCGGATATGATGAGGTCGGGCGAAATATGACCGCCGTCCGCTGTGGAAAGGAAATTGTCATATTTGATATGGGGCTCCGGCTGGATCAGGTAATGATCCACGAGGACGCGGAGATTGAAAATATGCATTCCCTTGATCTGATCAAGATCAAGGCGATACCGGATGACACGATGATGAATTCGGTCGAGGGGACCGTAAAGGCGATCGTCTGCTCGCACGGGCACCTTGACCATATCGGGGCCATCCCGAAACTTGCTCACCGGTATAATGCTCCCATCATCGCCACCCCGTATGCAACAGAGCTGATCCGGCAGCAGATATCCGGTGAGCAGAAGTTTGGCGTGAACAACAAGCTCTTCGCGCTCAGGTCCGGGCAGAGGTATACTCTCTCCCAGAACCTGGTCCTGGAGTTTGTCCGCACGCAGCATTCAATTATCGACACAGTAACGCCAGTGCTTCATACCCCTCGTGGCGCGATCGTCTATGCCTGTGATTTCAAGCTGGACCGGACTCCCGTAATAGGTGAACCGCCGGATTTTGCCCGGATGCAGCAGATCGGAAAGGAAGGTGTACTTGCCCTTATTGTAGAGTGTACCTATATTGATCGCCCGGGAAGGTGTCCCAGCGAGCGGATTGCCAAGGATCTGGTGCGGGACACCATCACCAGCTTCGAGGATGACAAGAACGCAATTCTCGTATCCACGTTCTCCTCGCATATCGCCCGTGTGAAGACGATTGCAGAGTGTGCCCATGAGATCGGGAGAAAGCCGGTGCTGCTTGGCCGGTCCATGGAGAAATACTCGGTAACTGCCGAGCAGATGAAGCTGGTATCGTTCCCTGAGACGACCAGTGTGTTCGGGAACCGGCGCACTGTCGACAGGACGATGCGCCGGATGATGAAGGCAGGAAAAGACAAGTTTGTGCCGATTGTCACGGGACACCAGGGCGAACCCGGTTCAATCCTCACCCGTCTTGCACTGGGAGATACACCCTACCAGCTGACCAAAGGTGACAAGATTCTCTTTTCGGCAAATATAATCCCCAACCCGATGAATTACGGGCAGCGATACAAGATCGAGCAGCATCTGAAAATGGCCGGAGCCCGCATCTTTGAGGATCTCCACGTAAGCGGCCACGCCTATCGCGAAGACCATTACGAGTTCATTCACCTGCTGAATCCCCAGCACATCATCCCCGCTCACGGACACCTGAAGATGACTGCCGGTTATACGGATTTCGCAACAGAACTCGGCTACACCGCCCATTCAACCGTTCATATGCTGAAGAATGGACATCGGCTCATGATCACCTGAAAACGGAGTTGTTACGATGTCGGACCTTCAACCGTACCTGGATTCTGTTGCAAAAGATATCGATCTCATGATCGACCGGTATTTTGTGAGCAGGGTCGGTGAACTGAACAACGCCAGTGCACACCTCCTTGCGGCAGGAGGCAAACGGCTCCGTCCTGCCGTTGTCATGCTTGCCGCCGATACGGTGAAACCGGGAAGTTCCCAGGACATCATGCCCGCGGCTCTGGCCCTCGAGCTGACGCACACATTTACCCTCATCCATGATGACATCATGGATGACGATACCCTCCGGCGGGGCGTCCAGACCGTGCATACGAAATGGGACATGCCGACCGGTATTCTGGCCGGGGATGTCCTGTACGCCCGTGCTTTCGAGTTCATCTGCATGTCGCTGGCGAATGACAATGCGAAAGTTCGTGCAATATCCATGCTCGCCCGTACCTGTGCCGATATCTGTGAAGGCCAGCATATGGATATGTCCTTTTCGCACAGGAATGACGTGGACGAGTACGAATATCTCGAAATGGTGAAGAAAAAGACCGGGGTCCTCTATGCTGCAGCTGCCGGCATTGGTGCGATTCTCGCAGGGAGCACAGCACACCAGGCCAAAGCCCTTTATCTCTTCGGATTGAAGACCGGGATAGCCTTCCAGATCCAGGACGATCTCATCGATCTTTTAACCCCTTCTGTAAAGAGTGGCAAGGACCGGGCATCAGACCTGCGGGAAGGCAAACAGACCCTGATCATGATCAAGGCGCGGGAAAAGGGTATTGACCTGCTGAAATACCGGCGCGACCTTTCGGATGCCGATATTGACGCGGCCATACAGGAGCTGACAGATGCCGGTGTTATCGATGAGGTTAAAAAAATGGCAGCAGACCTCGTTGCGGAAAGCAATAAACATTTATCCCTCCTTCCCTCGTCAAAAGAACGCCAGCTCCTGATGGATATCGGCGAATTTTTTGTGACCCGGAGCTATTAGCATGGCAGGGGAAGACCTGAAGGACATCCTTTTTCTTTGTGCACTCCAGAACGCCGTGAAGCACGGGGGTGTGCCACAGGCAGGTGCCGTAGTCGGCATGGTGATGAGTGCACATCCTGAATTTCGCCCGCGGGCAAAGGAAGTCGCATTGCTGGCAAGAGAGGCGATTGCAGCAGTTGCGGCCATCTCCTCAGATAACCGGGTTGCACAGCTGCAGTCACGTGCACCAGAAATGTACGATGCCATCTATGCAAAACACGAGCACCGGAAGGTACTGCCCGACCTCGAATCTGCAGAACAGGGCGTGGTCATGCGTTTTGCTCCCAATCCTTCAGGGCCACTCCATATCGGGCACGCCCGTGCCGCGGTACTCAACGATGCATACGTGAAACAGTACGGCGGGAGGTATATCCTGCGGATCGAGGATACCGACCCGAAACGTGTCGATCCCGAGGCCTATGAGATGGTGAAAGAGGATATTGCCTGGATGGGCCTTGGCATAACCGAGACGGTCACGCAGAGTGAACGCCTGCCGCAGTACTACGATCTCTGCCGGCAGCTGATCGAGCGGGGTGGGGCTTATGTCTGCACCTGCGATAACGAGCACTTCAGGGAACTCAAGCAGGCAAAGACTGCATGCCCGTGCAGGGATCAAACGGTAGAGAAAAATCTCAATCTCTGGGAGAGGATGCTCGACCATACGTTTAAGGAAGGCGAGGTAACGGTACGGATTAAAACCGACCTCAACAATCCCGATCCGGCGATGCGCGACTTCCCGGCTTTCCGCATTCTTGATACTCCCCCTCACCCAAAGGTGAAAGCGCATGTCTACCCTCTGATGAACTTCTCGGTCGTTGCAGACGATCACCTCCTTGGGGTGACCCATGTGATCCGGGGTAAGGACCACATTGCCAATACCCGGCGGCAGCGCTTTATCTATGACCATTTTGGCTGGAAGGTGCCAGTATACCGGCACTACGGCAGGATGGGGATCGAGGGAGTCGTGCTTTCGACATCCCAGATGCGTCTTGGTATCAACGAAGGAACATATACCGGGTGGGACGATATCCGGCTCGGGACGCTGCGGGCTCTCGCACGGCGGGGGATCAGCCCCGACGCCGTCAGGAACGCGGTGCTGGCTATCGGTATAGGAGACACAGATATCTCGTTCTCATGGGACAACCTCTATGCCGAAAACAAAAAGATCGTCGACCCGGTGGCAAACCGGTATTTCTTTGTGCCCGGCCCGGTGACCGCACAGATCGCCGGCGCGAAACCCCATACTGCGCATGCGATGCTCCACCCCGGCGACCAGTCAGCCGGTACCCGAACCCTGGCATTTGAAGGGACGGTGCTGCTGCCCGGAAGCGAGATCACCCCGGATGTGACGATGGTCCGCCTTAAGGATCTCTTCAATGTGAAGATCGCATGGAACGGGAACATCCCGACGTTCTTATATGCCGGTGAATCCCTCTCTGAAGCCCGTGCGGCAAAGGCCCCTATCATCCAGTGGCTCCCGTCACAGGACTCCGTCAACTGCACACTCCTGACGCAGGAAGGCGATATATCGGGTGCCTGCGAACCTGCGGTGAAACATGAGCTGGGCAGGGTTGTCCAGTTCGAGCGCGTGGGGTTTGTGAAGATTGATGCAGTCGGGGATGATGGCGTGAAGGCATATTTCACGCATAAGTAATTTTTTCAGTCTTTTTTTTGAATCTTTGTTGGAACTGAAATGATTCATTGCCATGAGGGAATGACTAATCTTTTCCTTACTTCTGATATGAGTTTCACAACACTTTAGACCAATTAACAGCACTCTGTCTGGGAAAAAGGATGCCTTTTCTTCATGGTCACTTTTTCCTTTTCCGGGCTTGAAAAACATCGATTGGAGCGAATAAAATTTCAGGAGCAGAAGGGTAACTTTTCACCAACATATTCATCGAGATTCGACCATCGGAATTTAAGGGTTATGATAAATTGAATAAACACGATTTAAATAAAAGGAAACAAATGACCGAAAAATTACCAGAGAGACCTGGTCGAACGTGGAAAACGTTCATAGAGGGAGGAGAAATCGGATCCCGGTTGTTGAATATTGCAAGGATACTCCTTGCAGTTGTCGCATTTTCCCTTGCGATAATGTTTTCAATCAGATTTCGGTTATATGACGGTATCCTTGTCGTTGGAATCGTGATAATTCTTATTGTAATTCAGGTCTGGATAATGAAAAATTGTATAAAAAATACTGTCTTGGAAAAAGAGAGAAATACGAAATACCCGTTTTTAAAAAGGCTGATGGGATTTTTTTCAGAACCCACTATTACGTTCAGGCAATTAAGGGATGATCCACTCACCACTGCGCTCTCCCACTTCTTTTTTGTCCTGATTACCTTTTTTATCATTTATCTGGTAACGCAACAAGTTCCTGAAAGCGCATATAATCATACTCTGCCTGATATCCTGCCGGGTATCCTGCTCGCTATTTTTAACGGGGTATACTGGATTTTTACGGGGATTGTGGTACACCTGGTTTTGAAAGGCTCCAGATCGGGAGAGGATATCGTTCAGACCGCGAAAGTCATGGCGTATGCGGTCTCACCTCTGGCCTTATTTGCATTTGTCCCTGTATTCGGGTTCCTCTGGTCTGTCTGGGGACTTGGCCTTGTGTATCTGGGTTTACGGGAATTTCATGGTCTGCCGCAGGGAAAAGCACTATTCGCCGCGATCGTTGTACCTCTGCTCGTTACAGCTTTGCTGTGGTTTATGCTCTCGATGTATTGGCCTGAAATTTTAATTATTTAATCCTGAAAAATGATCCAGAATGTCACCAGAGGAGAAAAATAACGGTAAATTGACAGAGGGAACCGGATTCGAACATTAAAATGCTCACAGAGAGGAAAGAATCGGAGGAAATTGTTTTTTATATTTTTATGAAAATCCATGAAATTCAGTGTCGCGAAAAAGAGAACGACCACTAAACCATTTCTTTATTCCGGCACTGGTTTTTCACCGTCGTTAGTCCTGATCAGTTGCATAACGGCTCCGATCCAGATCTTCTTTGCCTCTTTTTTATCCAGTCCTGCAAGGATATCAATCAGCAGGCCATTGAGAAGTGCGTCACCGGCAATGGCAAGGGCACGCGGATCAATCTTATTGGAGATGATTCCGGTCTCCTGCTGGCGCCTGATAAAACTCTCAACAATATTAATATCCTCAATCCGGTCATGCCTGAGCAGGGTACGGATCTCTTCATTATGTACGGCAAGAAGCATCATCTCTGAATAGATGCCGTTGAACTGGGAGGTATACTGGGTAAGAGTATCGAAAAGAACCTCAATGCCGCTCCGGAAATTTCCTGTACTGAATGATCGATCGAGTATAGATGCCAGTTCTTCGCGGCCGTGTGCGGCAACCGCAGCATACAGTTCCTCCTTGCCGGGAAAATACTGGTACAGCGCGGGTTTGGTGACACCGAGGCTATCGGCAATCGAACTCATGGTTGTGGCATGATATCCCTTGTCGAGAAAAAGACAATACGCTGCCTTAACGATCTTTTTCCTGACATCGTCCTTGTATTCCTGCATTATTCGTGGCATGGGGAGGACCTCCGGATTGCGCGTTATGATCAAAAAGCCTGTTCGGGGCGATCTACTCTTGGTATTGTTAAGTTACCCATGGTAAGTTTAATAACTTTGGGTAGTGCACCTGAGATACAACAAGACCGGCATCGGTGCCGGCAGAGTGTATTTCCATGTCAGCAAAAGTAGTACCCGATTCAGGAAAAAAGAATATTTTTCGTCCCCCCCCGGGGGCGAAGTACCTGCAGTTTGTTGCAACAGCATTCATTCTCATATTCATCGCATCAGTCGCTGTGCCCGTGTCAGCAGCTGGTGAACCAACGGTAACGATATCGAATTATCGTGTGACTCCTTCTGTGCTCATGCCCGACACTCTGGGAACGATCACCATCACGGTAACCAATACAGCCACCAGTGCGTCCCTCCAGGAAAGTATCGGGATAACTCCGGCCGATGCAGCGACCACCCTGGTCAGGGACATCAATGTCAATATTGAGAACGTGCACCTTGAGGGGAGTGGCATTGAGGTCCTCACCCGGGATTTTGACCGGGTCGGAGAAATCGGGCCGGGACAGTCGATTCCCATCACCTTTTCAATCCGTGCACCATCAAAGAGCGGGATGTATTTCCCTGAAGTCTGGATCGATACCACGAATGGCAAGAGCACCAGGTACCCGATCCCGGTGAACGTCAACACCCCCATTGGAATCCAGAGACAGGCAATCCTGATCATGGATACTTCCCTTACCGGCAGCGTAAACCCGGGTGAGGAGATCCCGGTGACGCTCACCATCAGGAATGCCGGGCAGACACTTGCCGAGGATGTTACTCTCAGGATTGAAAATGTCAGCGCTACGGTCGCCCCAAAGAATTCTGATTCATATCACCTTGGTGCAATCATGGCAGGCGGGCAGCAGACGGTTAATCTTGCATTACTCTCTGATAAAAAAACTGAGGCCGGCCTTGTCAGGGTTCCGGTAAGCATCAGCTACAATGAAATCGATGGATCAGGGCGTACCCAGCAGTCCGGCATCGATCTCATGATGAAGGGCAAAGCAGAACTGGGTTTTGTGTCTGTGGACACCAATCCTCCCCGACTTGCCGAGAATACACCCTTCGATCTTACCATCCGGATAGAGAATACCGGCACAGGTGAGGCAAAGCAGGTCTCGGCGAATGTTGACCTTCCCGCTGAAGGGACAAAGGAGGCTTTCATCGGTAAGATCAAGTCAGGTAACGATGCACCGGCCATTTTCCTCCTTGAAGGACTGAAAGGCGGTAATTACCCGTACACCCTGAACATTACCTACACGGATGATATGGGTGTCCATACCCTCACCCGTCAGATGAATGTGCGTGTGTCACCCGCTGACAATTCCGGGACCATCATTATCCTGCTGATCGTCCTCGTGATAGTCGGGGTTGTCGGCTACCGGTACTGGTACCTGCCCAGGGTCAAAGGCGACGGTAAATTCCCATGGGACAAAAAGAACTGAAGGTTGCCTTCCTGCTGGCGCTGCGTTCGCTCCAGCGGGGAAGCCGCTCAAGCACGCTCCTGACCATCCTGATTATCGGAATGTGCTTCACCAACATGATCTTCCTCCCTTCCATGTTCAGCGGGATTGGCCAGAGCATTACCCAGCAGCTCATCGATTACGAGGTTTCAAATGTCCTTGTCAGCCCCAAATCAGGCGAGCAGTACATCACCGACCTTGATGCGACTCTCGACCTGATCAATGGTATGCCGGGCGTCCAGCGGGCATCTCCCCAGTACTCGAAAGGGGCGACCTTCAAGTACCGGCAGAGAGTGCTCGGCATTTCCGTGCGTGCCATTTCGCCAGCGGATGAGAAGGAAGTATCCCCGGTCTATACAAAAATGGTTGCCGGAAGTTATCTCGGGGAAGGTGATACCGGGGAGATCATCATCGGGAAACCGATAGCCGGTGATGCTACCGTCCGCCAGGAAGACGAATTCCAGGCGTCGCTGGGCGGAGTGCGGGTCGGGGACTCGGTCACGGTTGAGTACGGTAACGGATACACGAAAGACTACCGGGTCAAGG
>DADT01000007.1 GCA_002495065.1 Methanoregula sp. UBA471
ATCAGTGACCGGGGCTGTCCCGTCCGTGCAGCCAGTTGTCGAATCACCGTTTAGTGGGTCGCAGATTGACTCACCATCACACCACTGACCGTTACCACCACAGAATCCGTCGTTCGGGGTGTGAGTGATCGTGTTACTCGCTTCGTCACAGGCGTCATCCGTGCAGGGCATACCGTCATCCACATCAGGAGCTGTCCCTGCCGTACAGCCAGTTGTCGGATCACCGTTTAGTGGGTCGCAAGTCGGCGCTCCATCACAGAAGTCCCCGTTGTCGGGACAGAATGCGTTGTTTGGTGTATGCAGAATTGTGTCACTCGCTTCATTACAGGAATCATCAGTACATACTACCTCGTCATCCACAACAGGGGCAGTTCCGGAAACACATCCACTCCCTATCTGGCACACCTCATTACCGTCGCAAAACAGCTGGTTGCTACAGGCGGAATTGTCTGGTGTAATTTTGCAATGCCCTGTACTGTCACACTCGTTGAGGGTGCATGCAATCGTGTCGGCACAATCGGATGGATCGTCACACTCACTATAAATAATGCAATCAGAAGCGACGGATAATAGTGACTCCGAGGTATATGTACAGGCATCTAGTAAATTTGCACTGGTTATATCAACGCCAACAAAGTCATCGAGGTCGATATTACATTCGGCCGTCATATCTTGTGGAGAACCATCTCCGCCAAACGGATCGTCATTGCTCCTGAATACATTACAATCGGTATTGACTGCAGTGATTTGAGAATAGCCAGCGCAGTTCTGGGGCTTGCTGTTATCGCAAGTGAAGAGTCGGGTGTTCCACGTTATTTGGTTATTATTCTTACTATCAATCCACCACGTGACGCAGATTGCAAGGTCCACGTTTATGTCACCGTTTGTGTCATAAAGAGAACACGCATCAGCAGTATTGGTAATAGAAATTTCGTCCCAGTTCCACTTGGTATACAAGTCGTAAGTCAAGTCACCAGGCTCTCTACAAAACCTTGTTAGATCCTTTTGACCATCCCCGGGTACGTCATCGACCAATCCGAGATCATTTTGGCACTGATCGAAAACTACTCCCATCGCCGGTCCCGCCATAAGCACAAGGCCCAGGACCAAAGCACATAGTAATAGTAATTTCTTCATTTCGCTATTCACCTCAAAATATCAAAATCCGGATTTCCGGATCCTTCGGAATGACAGGATGTTGCCATTCTCCATGGAGCGAGAATCAGCCCCAAAGTCATCGATCGATCAATCAAATTTTACCCATTCCTTCCGTCGTAGAAAATTGACATTGTGCCCGGTCCCCCCCCAATTTTGAGGGGACGGGAACAGCGGAATGTGGTTCCTGTTTTGTCTCCTCAATTTGAAGCTTGCACATTAATTCACTGAGATAGACCAGGCTATGTCGGTTTTTCACTCCAGAGATTTCGACGGTGATCAAGCGTCAATTAGTGGCTTATAAAAAGAGATGCCATGCATGTGATTTAATGAAGAAAAGACAAAAATCAATAGAGAAATTGTATATTCATAAACGAAAACTTTATTAAATACATAGTTTTTTAGATTCTATTTATATTTTTTGTTTTTACTATTAATTCAAAAAAATTAGGATTTTACATTAAATTGCTTTAATACATCCTGAAATTGAATTTGAGGCAAAAATAAAGTTTTTTATTAAAAGTTATATATAATTTAATGCTTAACATTGTTGCCTTGCACAAGAAATACTCTGATTCAAAGCGGAAACAGCATTCAGAGGCTGAATTATTGGACGCTTTACTTTATTTCAGATATTTATGAAGAATATTTGAAATTTATATAAAAATGAATCGTTAAATATATATATTGGATAGCAGGTAGTCAGATTCCGGTAAAACTTGACAATTATCACTTTACTGGAAGCTCTTCCGGATTCCAGCGCTGGGAAGGCATTGACTATGAGATTGCGGATTGGGGCTGGGAACTTTTCTTGAACCCTATATGAGATAAAACATAGTATCATGAGATAGATTGAGAAGGTATATTTTCACAGAATTTGGTATTTTTTCCGATCTTGATTATTCACCCGAAAGGACATCGTTAATCTTTCAGTTCAGTGCTCGTCTCTCAGACAACGAGTTACTGTGATGAGATGTCTATAGTCCAGGGACCTGATGCTGTCACATCCAGATAATACGTACCAGTCTGCAGGGGATCAGATGCCATGATACCATTATACCGACCTGGTTCGTCTGCTAGTATCTCAAGGATAGTGCCCTGGCTGTCCCGAAGCTCTACAGTAAATGGTTGTTCTCCCTGATAATCCATGGTAAACACCCTGGTCCCGGACTCTGTTACTGTGAAGGATTGCCTGGCGTCACCAGTACCTTCCATATGGTCTGTGCCAGGATGGAGTGATTCAGTCAGAGACTGCGTGGAAGTAACGGAACCCTGAGGTGACCCGGTTGGTGAGGTCGAGCTCGTGCATCCCATTACCATAATGGCCATTAAAAGGATGCAACAAAAAGTGTAGTTCATAGTTTTTCTTTTTATCACCGGTTCGGTAATATACCTATCCTTGCCTTAAAATGGATATCAGACAAGATGTTAATCGGAGCAAAGATCCCCCACAGATGGGTATCGAGTGGACGTTTTCAAGAGTTGCCAGGTTAAGTATACGCCTGGCTGACACCAGGATGGCCGTCCATGCGTGCAGTGGCTTTTCATAGTTCCACAAGAGCAAACTCGTTCTTTCCTGAACTGCATTCCGGGCATAACCAGTCGTCGGGCAGGCTGAAGAAGGTCACGCCAGGTGGGATCGCGCCCGCCGGATCTCCTTCTTCCGGGTTATAGACATAGCCGCACACGAGACACTCGAAGCAGTCAGTCTCCGCATCCATAATGAGATCTAACATCATGTATTCCAATAAAAATTTTTGGAATACTGCATGCGGATTGCTTTTTGTTTAGCGGTATGAAAACCGGATCTGACTTTTCAGAGTGATCAAAAGCGGGGGGAAAAGATTTGAAGATTACCGGTTCCACTCGCCCGAATTGTAATCCTATGACCCGGATTTGATATCCAAAGATTTTAAAAGAAAGAGAACCGTCCATTTTGTTTATTTTTTTTCCTTCGGACGTTACCAATCCGACAATGTGTAAATCAGTCACTAATATAGGATCTTGGCTAAGGAACAGCAATTGAACCATGATGCCATGCACGAATGCCTTGCCAGATTTTATTATTTCACGAAGCGGGGTATTGATCAACCTCATCATCGCATCATGCAGCAAGGATGAGGTGAGAGAACATCTGTGTTGATTGAAGGAAAGAAAGGTCAGAACAACAAATCCGGGTCAACTCCAATGTCAGAAAATCCACGTCCAATACCTGAAATTTCAGAAGGTTCACCTGTCATCGTACGTCTCAGTATCATCGTTGGGTTTCTCCTCGTGCTGCTCTTCATCGTAGCATCCATAAAAACCCTGAAATATCTTTTTTAAATCCATAGTGCAATTGAAAAAACTGGCAGAAATGTAAATTCTCATGGGAAAAACACCACCACTACGTGCGGCGCCATCTGGAAAAACTGCCGATACTATGAGATACTAAAAGGAAGAGAATATCTTTCCCTGATAGTCTGTGCGATACCCATGACCTACACAATATCCCTTATTCCTGTTGAAGAGACCGGGCGCCTCTCGCAGCAGTATCTCAGGAACGTCCGGTACGAGATCAAATCCGAGATCTACGGCTGCTGCATCAAGCTCCTCTGCGATGATCATGCCCTCAAGGATACCTGGGAAGACAACTTTTACTCGATGTCGCAGAATGTCCGCTCGCATGGCAGGCTCTTTGTCTGCAAGGATACGGCATACCCGCCCGACACCGTGCTGTACGATCCTCATGCAAAAACAGCGTTTTTAATTAATATCCGGTACTACGGCTGGATAAAATCCATCGCGCTGAGTGTTGCGGGTGATATCCTCGAAGATGAACACGGGATCTGGTCGGTGCATGGTGCCTGCGTGGATGTGGAGGGAAAAGGGATCTGCATTGTCGGCGCACCGGGATCCGGCAAGACCACCCAGACCTACGGGCTCCTGACCAATCCCCGCACCCGGGTGATATCGGACGACTGGTTCTTTTCACGGGTATACGGTGAGGACATCCTTGCCTACGGCTCTGAGAAGAATTTTTACATCCAGGATGATCTCGCTACTATCTGGAAAGAGTTCAGTGACCTGGTACCGGACCATAAGTATGATCCCGACGGGAGGGCCGTTGCCGATGTACGGTGGGTAATTGGAAAGGGAAGGATGCTCCCCCTGACCACCGTAAAGACGGTCATAATACTGAAACGGGATCCGGCTGATCCGGATGTTGCCCGCTCTGTTGATCCGGAGACCGGCCTGAAACTGTTTGCGGATAAAAAATATTTCAATCCACACCTCCTCGTCAATACCCCACATAAAACCGATCTGAGGAACCGTTTCATCGCAGATCTTCTCGCCCGGACACAATGTTATCTTGTCAACACCACAGGATCACCTGCAGAAACCCAGAAACTGATACGTTCGCTCGCCATGGTACAACAGGCAAAGCAGGATACCGCTTTTTGAGAAATATACGAAATTCGATTATTATTTTTGCGGGTGTCGACAAAATGGGCGAATTCTCATAAAGATAATTATAAATAAATGTTTATTCAAATACCCGCTATATGGTACGGACAGAACGCGAGATGGTTGGGGTATACGGCCCGGTCATGTTCACGAGCCAGCCGGCGGTGCGGGGTTTTATCTATAAGTATCTCCTGGGACTCACCCCCATCTTTCTTACCGGACTCTCGCTCCTCGCCCTGCCAGTACTGCATGATATAGTAAGAAGTTTTCCTCCTTCCCTGGTGAATTCCCTCCATACGGTTGTGCCAAACCTGCCTGATTTAATCGAGATATGCGTGCTGATCCTTGCCCCGGTTGCCATTTTTCTTTTCTTCATCTGGCTGGGGGATATACTCCGGCGTCCTGAAATCTGGGTCGGATCCGGCCTGACACTGCTCCTGAGCATTGCAGGGGCGATGGTTATGGTTCATGGGACAGGCCAGCCGATACTTTCCTCCCGGTATCTTCTCATACTCCTCCAGTGGGTGTCATATCTCGTCCAGCCGTTCAGTATTATCGTTGCCGGTATTGTTATCGCAGGGACTGAAGCCTTCCGCCGCTCCCTGTGCTACACCCTGACGAGGGACGTCATAATCATCACGGGAGGTATCTGGAGCCAGATCGAAAATGTAATCCCGCTTCACCAGATCGAGAGGATCGGTCTCGTGCAGGGCCAGCTGGGCCACCTCCTGAATTTCGGCACGGTTGTTCCTGCGGGAAAAGTGTTCGGGCTCTCCGAGACAGATATGACCGGACACCATGAGCAGGGCGATATGCTCCATCCGGATACGGATCAGGTGACCACTGTGCGCTGGCAGAAAGGATCCCATGACCCGCTTCTCTGCCTGTACGGGGTGTCGGATCCTCATGATGTGAAGGCACGTATTGAAAGAACAATGCAGAAAACCCCGGTAAAAGACGAGTGAGGGTTTCATCAAAAACCCGAGGAACGATCGACAGGTAAGTAACAATCCAAAAGAAACCGTGAATACATTTTTGAAAAAAAATTACTCCGTAGAATTAATCGTTATCCCCTGATATTCCCGGTGAGGATGCAACCACATCTTCCTGCCTGTATCCGTCGCGTCCCAAACCACATCCCCTCCCGCTTTCGGTCTTCGTAACATCGCTATATTCGACCTCATCCATTCCCGTCGGGCATCGTTGAATAATTCCGGCCCGGTTCCGCATTTTTCAGAATAATGACCTCTAAAGTTCGGGGGGCAGGGGAAATAAGGTACAACCGGCCTCGTTTCAGGTTCCGGGGTACCAGAATTTCCCTAGGGTTTTTTGACGGTGAAAAACGCCCCTCTTGACGATAACATCCGGCGTGGTCTTCAATGAGATCACTCTGTAAAAACAAGATTTTATAGTGCAAAAAAATTAATTCCTGAAATAAAAATAAATAGTCATACTTTTGAGAATTTTCACAGTACGTCTGTTCCCTGCCTGAGAAAGTAAGAAGATATCATGATTTTTACCAGAGGTTTTATTCCGTGAACCTATGAAGACCCGGCTCTCCCATTCTCCATCTCAGCATCCTGCTCGTCGAAATACGTGGTAAGGTAATTGAGCGTCTCGAGGTCGACGTCCGCATAGGTGTGGGATCCAATTTCAAACGGGTTATCCATGTCACGGATGAGCAGCAACAGCCCGATTAACATGCTGCAGATAACGGCGAAGATGATGACCCCTTCAAGATAGGGATCCATGTTGAGGAAGAGCAGGAGAAGGATCACACTTCCGGTTGCAACCTCGGCAAGGGCATACGCTGCCGGTATAAAATCTGTCCTGATGATGACTTCGATCCTGTTGGTCATCCTGTCAAGCATCCCCAGCTCATTTCTCAGTTTTGCGATCAGCGGGGGAGCAACATTCAGGTAGGAGAGGATCCGGATATCGTTATTGATTTTGTCCATCTCACGGTTGATATCCGGCAGGTTCCAGGTATTTTCCGAAAAACAGGTCTGCATGGTGCGGTGAAGGTCCCGTACATGGGCTCTCAATACCCGTGCCGGTGCTTCATCCGCCAGGGGTAGTACCCGGCTGTCATTATAAAGCGCTTTCAATGAGGCCGCAAGGTCTCCACCAACTTTTTCACTCTCCTTGAAATCGGTAAATGTGCCGGTGAAAATAATCGCAATGGTAAAGATCGCACCACTGATGAAGGCCCCCACAACGGTATTGATGGGCACCACATCCAGACCATAGAAGTCGATTACTGTCCTTGGTATAAGCAGGATGAGCATCAGGACAACTGCCTTGGTCATAATGCCCCACTTTTTACTGTCCATACGTACACATGCACCTTCATCCATGTTAGTACATTTCGGTTCACCGAAACCGGAGTTAATGATCGTGCGGGATCAGAAAATACAGGGGCGCCGGAAGCCAAAAACGGTTCCCCCGGAGAGGTAACCATCCGGTATATTTGAATCTCCGGCAGGGAATCAGAAACCAGATATATGAGGCGGCATCTGAACGAACCCGGAAGTTCCATCACCTTTTTCTCCACAGCAAAAAAATAGCAGAAAAGAGTGTGACGGTTTTCATGAATATGCAGGTTGTAAGATGGTGTCTGGATCTCGGAATGGGCGTGATGTTCCTGGTCAGTTTCATCACCGGGTTCTTCAAGTTTACCCTCCTCATGCGTGTATTGGGGCTGACGGATCTTGTGCTACCCCTCGCGTTGATGAGCGATGTCCACGACTGGTCAGGTCTGGTGCTGGGCTTTTTTGTTGCAGTACATCTCTTCGTCAACCGCCGATGGATCAGCGGGATGACCAGAAAGATTCTTGCCGGAGAGATGGGATCGTAAGTGAGGAAACAGATGGTTGTGGAGAGACCCTCACAGGATAGTCAGATCTCCGAGAATTTTCCCAGGGAAATTGCACAATTCCGGTAAATTCGGGAAGTGCCAGTCCCGCTCCTGCGATGACCTGCTCCTCCCCCGAGGGAACACCCCCGTAATGCTTCAGTCACCTGAAAACTCCGCCGTGGCATCTCAAGAGCCTGTTACGGATACCAGTCGTACCTTAACAATTTTCATAGTTGGGTGAGAACCATTCCCGTTCATGCCCGTTTGCTACGGATATTATATCGGGGATGTCCCATGGCATTCCCACCGGAGCGATCGATAAAACACAATCTCAAAGCGCAGGGGATGTTCTGGGGGACAAGCGCTGTCCCATCCGACAATTGGTGATTCGAATTTGTTGAAATCTGAGGGTTTCCCATGAAATTAAATGCAACAGATGTGAGTAATGCATTGTTTATTCCTCATAATTATTTGTGATGAACCCCGCCGCCCCCGACGGGGCGCCCCCGCGGCGGATCAGTATCGGTAGGCATATTTGTAAACAACACTGCCCCGCCGTGCCTCGGAGAGGCCCAGAGGCGAAGGAGCTCTCATAGAATTACATGGTTTAATGATTTTCATGGTTCGTGTGAACTCCCGTTCATGCCCGTTTCAATAGTGCCAGGAATTATACAAAATGAAATTCAGGGCATAACCTCTTTTCCCGGTGGCAAATCAGGGGATTTCAGTCACTAAAGTAATTTTTCTCCAGATCCGCGGTATTGGAAAATCCCCGCTGTTCCCAGTAGCCCTTATAATCCGTGTCTGCGGACAGTTCAATCTTCTCGATCCATTTGATCCACTTATATCCCCATTTGTCCT
>DADT01000054.1:0-5879 GCA_002495065.1 Methanoregula sp. UBA471
GAGGCCCTGAGGCGGGTGATCCTCATAAACTTTTTATGAAAATTATTATTTTCCGAAATAATCAGGAATTGGTAGCTCCTATCACAGATTAAGGATGAACGCCGCCGCCCCCGGAGGGACACCCCCGCGGCGGATCTGTTATCAATGCTGGTACATTTTCGACAAACTCTAAAAACTTCCCGACCCGCCGTGCCTCGGAGAGGCCCTGAGGCGGGTTATCCTCACAAAATTTCTACAAATCTCTTTAAGATGTCTGAAAAAATTGCATCCTTTCCGGCCAAAAAATTATTTTCTGGAAATGCCCTCTTCGTATTCGACAAGCACAGGGGCGATTGTTTTTGTCGAGATGGATCTCTTCATAAGAATAGTGAGTTTGCGACAATAGTGGATGTGTGCCAGCTGAAAACTGACGATTAATCCGAAACAGAAGCAGGTGATACTGATCAGGGTGTAACTTCCTGTGTCAACCATCTGTCTTTATCCCCTTTATCAGGTCTCCCTGCCGAGTTCATCGATGATCGGGATTACTGAACCGGCATCGAAACACTGCTTGGCGATTACCATGAACCGCTTCTTATAGTACACTAAAAGGATCTGGTACCCGAGAATAGCACCTATTGAAAAGGTCATAATCCCGATGGCAATGTAAATGAGCAGATCGGTGAGCATGTCAGCCATAACGCATCTCATTTCCTGTTACGATGACAAACAGATAAATATATTGAATAGATCCCGGTTTTTTCAAATCAGGGAAAAATCAGTATTGGTGATTTGTAACCATCGGCAGTGCTGCGATGTATATCCCGCCCCGCTGCCAGAGAAATGAAGTGTCTCTTAAAAACCATTACTGGCAAGGCCGTTTTCATCGACCCGATTTAAAGAGAGCCGGCACCTTTCATCAGGTATATTAAGGTGAATCCCGCACATTGAACCGGAACGAACCGGTCCGGTTAAGGTACAGTTTTTGGATGAGCAAAATGAAGACTGATATGCCCTTGTCAAAACCTGTACGACTCCTCATCAGCCAGACAGAAGATCTCCTTGACACGGAAATCTCTCTCATACGAAATCCCGAAGCAGACCCGAACGGGACGCTGGTGGATATCTATACCTATAACGTGGAGAGAAATATCATTCTTCTCCCATCCCACTATATCGGCCTTTTAAAAGATTTTCTCATAGCACGGCATTGCGTGCACCTCCTCATCAAGGGATCGGCGGCAAAAAAATCGCACTACCTGGTCTGCTCCTTCACGGGAGATTCAATGTACCGGGGAATTCACCAGATCTATATCGATGCTCTCAAGGATGAAGCAAAAAAAGAGAAGAAACTACCGGTCATAAAACTTATCCGGATGCTTGGCATCCTCTATTCCAATGTTAACGACGAAATCAACGAGCTTCCCTGGAATCCGATCACCAATGCCAGCGTTTATCACCGGATGCCCCCGTTACGAAAGACCCAGCTCTACTATCTTATGAAAGAAGGAAAGATGGACATGGACGCCATGGTGGAATATGAATCTGTCATTCCCCGGCGTTACTTTGTGCTGAGCAAATCCATGTTTTATGCCCGTGACCAGTACCTGGCAAAGACCCTCCCGGCGGATGAACTGATGCCGGTTGTCAACATCCCCCAGATGAAGAAGTTCAACCACCTTGAGGTAAAAGAAATGCTGACCACGCGCTGGACACATACCTCCTGGTACCAGTCCAGGATCTTTGGTGACACCATGCTTGAGATCATGGAAAAATACCTGCAGAACATTGACTGGAATGCAGAACCCGGTCTTGATTATTTCCATGAGATCTACAAGACCGGCGTGAAGATGACAGATCATTTTCTCTCGTATATGTCGATGAAAGGCTGGTTTGCCTGGGAATCCAGTAAACACCTGCTGGAAGCCCGGGAAAAAAAAGCGGCATATGAATACGGGGCATTGAAAAAGATTTTTGGCGATCTGATTGAAAAATCGGCACTCGATGACGGTACAGAGACCTGAAAAACGATATGTGTACCAGAATTACGGGGTAGGTAGTTGTGACATCCAAGGAATCTGAAGTGTTATTGAAGAAAGGGTATGCATACGCCATCCGGACAAAATGGAGGGAGGCGCTTGCCTTGTATGATAAGGCACTATCGTCCGATCCCACCAATCCCGAAGCCTGGTATCTCCGTGCATCGGTATTTATCGAGATTGGAAGAAATACCGAGGCACTTGAGGACTGCGAGCGTGCAATTACCCTCAACCAGAACTTTGCCGGTGCGTGGTCTAAAAAAGGACATGCACTTTATAACTTAGAACGGTATGAAGAGGCGGTATCTGCCTGTGCACGGGCACTTGCGCTGAATGGAAATGATGCCGCTGCCTGGTATATCAAAGGCGTTTGCCTCGATGAACTGGGAAGGAGCAGAGAGGCGCAGGAAGCCTATGGGAAATCTCTTGAACTCGAGATTATTCTCGATATAGAAAAAGAAAAAAAGAGACAGGGATAGGAAATTATTCTGAAGATACCGTGATCTTAACGGCTTCCGGCACCGGAGCACTTTTAAGGTATCGATGGATCTTTTGTCCCGGATATCCATGCCTTGTGTGGAAGTATTTGGTTTTTAAACCATCCAGGGCAGCTTTAACAGTAATTCACAGGCTGGCGGGTTCTGCAGGACATTTTATCAGGCAATCAATTGATATGAATACCTATGGAGATCCCCGAACTCCGGACCTGGATCATGTTTTACCTGATCTCGTTTGTGGGACTTTTGTGGGCTGCGTTCCTTTCGGTACAGGGGGTAATGCTCTGGGTGAGCCTGTTTCTGGTTATCGTGATCGTCGGTATAAATTTCTTCACCGTCTATAACCAGGTGAAATTGCGTGCCTCACGAAAAGAGATGCTGCGGAACCTGGTGCAGGGGTTCGATCGGGGTCCTCAGGAAAATGATAACCCGAAAGCACGGTAAAATTGTTGTTGGGTTAAGTGCCGTTTTAACTACCAACTCGTAAAGGAAATAACGAGAGAAATATAGTCAGAATATTGTTCCAAAATTCAGATCGAAAAAGTATTACTGTGGAGGGACCAAAAACGCAGACGCTCCAGGGGCTTCGCCCCGCCACCATGGCGCCCCAGTTGCGAGGGCGTTGTATAACCCGGAATCAGGAATACCGGTAATACAGATGAATCGCATGCGCCCCCGCCCCAAAGGGGGCAGGGCTGGCGCAAGGGGGGCGTCCATTAAATCAAGAAATTAGTCGCTGAAATGTGACTAAACCCTTGTTGTTTATCAATCCTTTTTTTTGAAGATTTTCTGGAGAGACTCGTAGGGAGCAAACATACTTTCTGAAGTCCGACCGAGATATTCCGTCTTCCCCATAATATAGAAACCCCCGGATACCAATGCACCATGGAACATTTTTGCCAGAGCATCCTTCTGCTTTTCGGTAAAGTAGATCGTAACGTTCCGGCAGATAATGACGTCGAGCCATCGGGAGACCGGAACCCCGCTCATGAGGTCGTGGGGCTGGAAGCGTATCATTTCCTTCAGGCTGGGCTTCACCTGAAAATTCCCGTCAGGGAGGCCGTTGAAATGGCGCCGTACCTGTGCTTCAGATAATTTAACCATCGCCTTTTTTGTATAGATGCCATCCTTTGCTTTTGCGAGTACATTTTTATCGATATCCGTCGCGATGATACGTGCAGTCATCCCGGGGTTCTGAAGTATGAGATCGGAGAGTATCATGGCAAGAGAATACGGTTCTTCACCGCTGGAACATCCGGCACACCAGATACGCAGCTGTTTCCGCTGTCTGAACAACAAGGGCAGGATGTCTTTTCTCATGCACTCATATACCTCATTATCCCGGAAGAATTCCGTGACATTGATGGTAAGCGCATTTCGCAGGTTCTCCAGTTCGGGGGGGTTTGCCAGAAGGTACTGGTGATAATCTTTGAATGTTTCATTTCCTGTTGAACGCATCCGTGAGAGGAGCCGGCGCCTGATGTAATCCTCTTTGTAATTTGAACACTGCATTCCCAGTGTCCGTTCAATGAACTGCTTCAGGTCTGCAAAATCGTCCATGACGTTCCCGGATTGCTACAACCATTCCCTGGTCCCGTGAAAGAAGGGCCATAATCATTGATAAAGGGGTATGAAAGAGATCCGCCGGCTAATTCATGCGGAACTTCTCAATCATCTTCCGGCTGCGCCCTGCCATCTCCGCAAGTTCTGCCGATGCGCTCGCAATCTCCTCGGTCGAAGCACTGGTCTCCTCGGCAAGGGCAGCCATATCCTCCATCCGCTGCTGGTTATCATTGGTCAGGGTCGAAACAGATTCTATACCGGTCATAAGCGTAGTGGTAGCCTTCGCCTGGTCTTCTGTTGCCCTGGTGATCTCAGTAACCCCAAGCGATACAATATTTGCCTCGGCAACGATCAGGTTGAGTGATTCGACAGTCCTGTTGACACTGTCGATGCCCGTTTTAATCTCTGCAAAGGAGGTTTTCATCGAACCGGCAGTCTGTTCACTCTTCTGCTGGATACCTTTGATAAGGCTCTCGATCTGGCTGCTCGCTTTTTTGGATTCACCGGCAAGATTCTTGACTTCGCCCGCGACCACGGCAAAACCGCGCCCGTGTTCACCGGCTCTCGCAGCTTCGATCGCTGCATTGAGTGCCAGGAGGTTCGTCTGGTTGGCTATATCCGTGATAAGGTTCACAATCTTTGAGATTGCACGCATCTGTTCATTCAGTGCGGTAATGTCATCCATACTCTGTCGGGAAATCTTCTCCACGTTCTGCATTTTGATGGTCGCGATCCTGCCGATCTCAGCCGCCTGTGCACCTTCCGATGACGCCTTTTCAGCATGGGTCATTACTTCGTGGGAAGAACTGGCTATCTCTTCGATTGATGCCGAGATATCTGAGATTTCCGATGATATCTTCTCAACATTTGTCAGCTGCAGTTTGGAATTATCCGCTGCTTTCTGGGACGATATGGCAACCTGCTCCGTTGCCTTGGCAATTTCTTCCGTGCTCCTGATCGTGTCATTGATCGTCGCGTCGAGTTTAGCCATCGCCTGTGTCAGCTCCGATAACACGGCATTTATTGAATCGACGGCCTTATTATAGTCCGTTTTGAGCCTGGCCAGAGGATCTGCGTCATCGACGCTTACATGATATGTCAGATCACCGGCCGCGATCTTTGCCAGTGCAGTCTGGAGTTCTGAGGCACTCGCGGTAAGGAGCTCCGCATTAGCCCGGGCCTCCTCCATCATCCCGTTGATCTTTGCTTCCTGCTCCCTCTGTTTTGTAATGTCAGTATACACACACACGATGGTCTGGAGATTCCCTTTCGGATCAACCATCGGGATACCATACTGGTTAAGGATACGGACACCGGTCGGGAATTCAATTTTGATCTCGCCAAAACTCCTTTTTTGTTCCTGGAGGACTTTTTTGAGCCCTTCACCATGCTGTTCCAGAATCTTGAAATCTTTCGCGCTCATGCCGATAAGCCGATCCCTGGCAAGTCCGGTCAGGGCAATGTAGGCATCGTTAACCATGATGATCTTGAATCCGGTATTCATCAGCATAATCGGCATCGGGTTCTGGCTGACTATAATATCTGAACGCAGTTTGAGGAGAGCAACTTCGTCCATTTTCTTTTGGAGTTCCTGCTGGCTCGTCCGCTGGTCGGTGACCTCGTTGTAGACAAAGAGGAGATTGGTGATCTCATTTTTAGCATTCAGGATGGGCATTACATACTGCTCAAGAATGTGTGTGCCGCTGGGAAGTTCTACCGTGACCTCTCCGAATGCACGGCGTTTCTTCTCGATCGCAACCCGTGCACCTTCTCCTTTTTGTTCGAGGATTTTGACTTCCCG
>DADT01000054.1:5906-23854 GCA_002495065.1 Methanoregula sp. UBA471
GGATCGGTCATCAGCATGGGGATCGGGTTCTGCTGGACAATCGTGTCGGCCGTCCGGTGGAGTTCGGTGATCTCTTCCATCTGCCGCCGGTCTTCGGTGATATCATTATAAACGACAAGGATGCTGGTGATATTACCGCTGTTGTCCTGGATGGGTATGCCGTACTGCTGCAGGCGCTTCACGCCCGTGGGAAACTCGACAAGGACTTCCCCTGAACTCCGTCTCTTCTCCTGGATCACCTGTTTCAATCCTTCCCCGCTCTGGTCCAGGATCCTGAAATCACGGAGGGTCATCTTGAGCAGCTCGCTGCGACCGATACCACACAGGCTTGCGTACGCTTCGTTCACAACCCGTATCTGGAAATTCATGTCCACGAGAATGATCGGCATCGGGTTCTGCTGGACTATGGTTTCCGAGCGGTGACGGAGCTGCTCGATCTCCTCATTCTTTTTCATTTGTACCGTCATGTCATTGTACACAAACAAGAGGGTAGTGACGTTCCGGTCGTTATCCATTATCGGAATGCAGTATTGTTCAAGTACGCGGGTACCTGATGGTAATTCGACAGTCACTTCTCCAAAGGAGCGCCGTTTCTCCTGCAGTGCAACCTTTGCGCCTTCTCCCTTCTGGCTGACAATCCTGAAATTTTTAAGATTCGTCTTCAGGAGTTCGTCCCCGCTGATGCCACTCATCCGGACATATGAAGTATTTGCCTCAATGATCGAAAACGTCGGTGTGGTGAGGAGCATAGGAACGGGATTGTTGCTGACCATTATGTCAAGACGTTTTTTCAGTTCTGCGATGGTCTCTTCATATTCCCTGACCGTTGCTGTTCCTGCCAGAGAACCGGCGGATGTCTGCGGGGCAGATGCCCCCGTGAATAATGCTTTTCTCCCTGGTCTTTCTGTCATGTTCCTTTCCCCTTTTTTTCCTTCATAGCTCATCGATTCCATTGTTTTTCCTGTGGTTTACTTTTTTGAGGCGTCTTCAATCATTTTCTGCATATCTATCCAGATGATCAGGCCTGTGCTCGTCTTTTCAGCCGCTTCACTTTTCTGCTTGATGATACCTTTTACAAAACCGGAGACTTCAGATGCAAGTCCTTCACCGAGATGTTCAATATCAGCCCGTGGAACCTGCATGACCCCCAGGACATCATCCACAATTATCCCGACATTGCTGCCGGCTCCTGCTTCAGGGACCAGCACGATGATTTTCTGACCGGGCCGTATCTCCTGGTTGGGCAATCCGAGGAGGGTATTGAGGTTCATAATATTGGTAATCTCCCCACGGAGGTTGATGACACCCGAGATATATGAAGGTGCGCGGGGGATCGGGGTAATCGGGATCATTTCAACAATTTCGCGTGCGAGCTGGATATCGAGCGCGTAACGCTCACCCCCCAGTACAAATTCTACAATATCAACCGTTGGATCCATGCTTTACCCCAGCCTGAATTTTCCCATCATCATTTTCAACCGGTTTGCGAGTTCGGCAAGTTCAGCGGAAGCACTGGCAATCTCTTCTGTTGATGCACTGGTCTCCTCGGCAAGGGCCGCCATATCCTCCATCACTCTCTGGTTTTCGCGGGTGATGGCACCTGACCGCTCCATACCATGTACCAGGCGCGATGTTGCTTCCGCCTGACTCCCGGTATCTTTCGTGATCTCGCCCACTCCCTGAGCGACCACGTTCGATTCAGCAATAATCCGGTTTAAGGCCTCGATCGTTTTGTTTACACTCCCGATCCCTGCCTGTATCTCGGTATACGAACTCCTGATTGCTTCCGCCGTTTTCTCGCTGTTGTTCTGGATTGAACCGATGAGGTTCTCGATATCGGTAGTCGCGGTCTTGGACTCCCCGGCCAGGTTTCTCACCTCGCTGGCCACGACGGCAAAACCGCGCCCGTGTTCGCCCGCACGGGCCGCTTCTATGGCTGCATTGAGCGCAAGGAGATTTGTCTGGCTGGAGATATCCGCGATCATCTTTACGATACTGGATATCTCCTTCATCTGCTCATTGAGTGCAGTGATCTCGTGCACACTCCCCGCGGCAATTTTCTCGACCATGGTCATCTTGCCAGTCGCTATCCTCCCCAGTTCGGATGCGCTCCCACCTTCAGCAGCTGCCTTTGTGGCATGACCCATGAGATCTTTCGAAGTGCTCGCAATCTTTTCAATGGATGCCGAGAGATCCGAGACCTCTCTGCCGACCTTTTCCATCTCATCAAGCTGTCTTTTTGCACCATCAGCAGATCTCTGAGTGCCGATCGCCACCTGTTCGGTTGACCTGGAAATTTCAGTTGTGCCCCGGCTCGTATCCTGGGTATGAACTTCGATCTGTTGTATTGATTTTTCCAGTTCCCCGATGACCTTTCTGACCGAATCCACGGAAACGTTGTAATCCTTCTTCAGTTTGATTAAGGGATCCCCCTCGATAACCGGGGCATGGAAGGTAAGATCTCCCTGCGAGATCCGTTCGAGCCCGTTTTCCAGCACGGCTGCGCTTGCAGAAAGCGCTTCTGCCTTTTTCTGCGATTCCTCCACCAGCTGCCTGACCTCCTTTTCTTTCTGACGCCTGCCGGTGATATCGTTGAGGACAACAAGCAGGTTTTCAACATTCCCTTCAGCGTCGAGCAGGGGGATATAATACCATTCAAGTATACATGTGCCACTGGGGAATTCTATCGTCGATTCGCCCTGGCTCCGTTTTTTGGATTTTATCGTTCCCTCGACAGTCTCGCCCTTGTTTTTGAGGTATTTGAAGTCCTTCATCGAGAGTGATGACGCCCTCTCCCGGGAATATCCCGAGAGTTTTAAGAAGGCCTGGTTTGACAGTTTCACGTTCAGTTCAGGATCGATGGTAAAAAGGGGGAACGGGTTTTCCTGGATGATACGGTCCACACGCTGTTCCGTTTTTTTCACAGCTTCCATCTTGTCGTGGAGCTCCGTATAATCCATCCAGACATAGAAAGCCCCATCCACACTCCCCTTCTTGTCAAGGATGGGGATCGCGTTCAGTGTCAGGTATTTCCTGATTCCGTCCGGGAACCTGACAAGACATTCGGAGATTGCCAGTTTCTTTGTCCCGAAGCAGGCATATACGGGTTCTCCGGAAAGAACGGTCACATCGAAATCCTCAAGACTCTTTTTTAACAGTTCTTCGCGGTTGCCCCGCCAGACCGTTTCATAGGCTTTGTTGATATGTATCCTTCTTTTGTCTCTTCCCAGGATGGAAATTGCCATCGGGTTGAACTGGATCATCACGTCGGCGCGGTGTTTCAGTTCCTTTGCGGCCTCTGCTTTTTCCAGTGTCCGGTTCAGCATCTGTGCGACAGGTCTTAATGCAGTTTCCATGGCGCCTTCATCCAGTCGGACAGAGAAATCGCCAGTACTGGTCTTCTTTAAGACATTTTCAATTTCTTTTACGTCCATTTCATGACCTCATCCGCGATGGCTTTATACACAACGCCCGCACTGCTGTCCGGTGCGAAATGCGAAATCGGCATACCCCGTTTCTGGGCTTCATAGACAACCGGGGAAAAGGGAACGGTGTATACACTGGGGAACTTTTTCCGAACTTCTTCAAGGATACCGTGCAGCCGCTCCTGTTCGTGTTTCTGCTCCTCTGCTGTTTTCAGGTCTTCGGAGGATGGCTCAGGTGGTTTGTGGAACATGTTCAGGAGCCGGGAAAAAAAGTCGTTTCGTTCCTCTTTTTCCGGAACCCTGCAGGATCCCTCACCCCAGCGGGTGACGATGGCCATATCCGGCCTGATCTCTTTGCCCAGATCATTTTTGATATCATCAAATATCGTCGAGAGTGTCGTGACACCATTGAGTGCAAATGATCCCGAATCGAGAGTTACAATGACATGATCTGCCGCGTAGAGCCCGTTGATAACAAACTGGCCCAGGCTTGGGGGAGTATCAATGAAGATATACGAATACCGTGCCTTTATGAACGTAAGAGCTTCGTTCAGAACACCCGATGGGAATGCTTCATAATAGAGATAGGGTTCGGCACCTACCAGATCAAGGTGCGAGGGGGCCAGATCAATTCCGGAAGCAGTTTTTCTGACAACATCCTCCAATCTGACTCTTGGAAAATCGTCCATCCCGCTCATAAAAACGTCGTACATATTTTTTCCGTTAGCACTGGGGTCGATACCGAGCCCGGCGGTTGCATTCGCCTGGGGATCGCAATCAACAACCAGCACCTTTCGCCCCATCTGGTGACAAAAGCCGGCGATATTCAGGCAGGACGTGGTCTTGCCTGTCCCTCCCTTATGGTGAGAAAAGGTAATGATTGTAATGATACCACCTGGTTCAATTTTTATTTATAACTACTTCTATTTATATGCATTGCTTATCATTGAACTGTCGTTCGCCTTTTTTTTAAAATTAGAAAAAATTTCGGGCAGTTCAGGAAAATCCGGCAGCCGATC
Source organism: Methanoregula sp. UBA471 (assembly GCA_002495065.1). Classification (GTDB taxonomy): domain Archaea; phylum Halobacteriota; class Methanomicrobia; order Methanomicrobiales; family Methanospirillaceae; genus Methanoregula. The sequence goes on from DADT01000054.1 coordinate 10,351, forward strand.
TACAATCTAGTTTGCAATCCAAACTGACAGTTCTGACAAAAAAGGATTTCCGGGCAGGTTTTTTTATAGCATCTGTGTCCTAGTAGTATACGTGGACTCCGGTGACAGTATCGCCCTTGCAGCTGGTTTTTTAATTGTACTCTTTGTTGCAATGTTGGTACATCCAGAATACCTGGCCGTTCTGCAGATCCCGTTTTCTGTCGAAGTACCGGAGGCAGGGACGAGCCCACAGATCCGGATTCCTGCGGAACCAACACCCGTTTCCGAGGTACAGATACCCGTGATACCGGCTCTTCCCGGATCTCGCGGTCCCCTGTATCGCATTACCTATACTGACAGACCATATTCCTATCCACTGTACTTACTCCCCGATAACATGGAGACATTCGGGGCCTCCGAACTACCTGCAAGGACCCTGGAGTGGGTGCCCTTTGCGTTTGTTGAAGATACCCGGGGGGGACTCACCAAGGTCTTTTCTGTGCCGTACCCGGTCTGGGTGATAAACAGCACAGTCATTGCAAAAACCCGTCCCCAGTACAGTATCTTTCGCATGGTCCTCTGTTCTGCAGAGAGTGGGGAGATCGTTGAGGGAGAAGAGATCCTGAACCGGGGAACTTCTTACCGGATCGTCCAGACATCGAATACCGGCATGTACATGGTCATCAGTACAGAGAACATTGACAGTTTTTATATTCGTCTTGAAACCCCACGGAATTACTACGATGCCTATCGTCCTGCCGGTTCGTAAGCCCTTTTTTAAAGAAATACCAAATAGAAATAATTTTCCGGTCTTCCCGCTGGCATTTTTGTTTTGATATATGCCGATACCCTCTTGTATCCGGATGCCGATACCGAACCGCTGGTTTCATTTGAAGTACCACTCATAACAGGGGAGTGCGTGCAGAAAGGTGAATGACATATGCCCGTTAAGATTCATCACACTTCAGAAGGGTGGTATTATCAGTGGGGAGAACACGGAAAGAAGTACTTCTTCGATCCCGACAATCCTGAGGCAAAATCTGCGGCAGAAAATATGGCAATGCGCCAGGGCCGTGCGGCGTTCGCTCATGGATACCGGGGAAAATAAGCATCCGTGCATAGCAGGACCCTATGCTGATACAGATGTTTCTTTTTAAAAACACGCCCAGGGAATATAAAGGACATCCCTTTTCACCGGGAAACTCCGGGTAAGAGACTATTGTCAATCCCTGTTTTCCTGATATACCTTTTAATATTTACACATGCCATTTTTCCTGTATGCGGGGGGAGAAGCTTTCTGATGCCATCGTCTATGACAAGCTGAACCTCCTGAAAAAAGATTTTTTTGGTTATATTGAACGCAATACTGATAAGGTGGATGCAAACCTTCCGGTTTTTTATGGGCACGTAATCTCTGCGCTCGATACCTCTTTTCCCGATATACTTGATGAATCGTATGATGAATTTATCGACCATATTACGTTTGAGGTGCTGAACGCGAGCAGCAACAGCAGCGATTTAACCTATATCAATAAGGTTATCCAGAACGCCATCCGCTTCAAAAGAAGAAAAGATGCAGAAACCGGGATCAATATTATTGTCGGGCTGAAACTGGTAAAAGCGGGGGACTATGCTCATGCAATTGACTTCCTGAAAAAATACCGGCTCCTGGATGCAAAGATTGGTACCGCTCTTGCGTACTGCTACTACGCGCTCTCCCTGCGGGAATTTAAAAAAACCGATGATTCCGTAGAAAGCCAGCGCCCCGGAGAGATGGAACTGTTAGCCCGTGAAACCATGCTCGCACTCGCCCGCACTCCAGCTCCAATAAACCAGGTAAAACAACTGGAACTGGACGATCCGTCATTTCTCGAGAAGATCTTCTGGCAGATGATCTTCCTGGGAATCGAATGGTTCCCGAGTGAACGGTGGTTTATCGAGGCCGGACTGGAGAATGCCGCACTCACCCGTGACACAGACATGAGGAAGCGTCTGCTGGATATCAGTTCGGAGCGGTTTTATAACGACATTCATTTCCTTCGCGTGATGTTTTATTACTACCTTGACAGTCGGGATGCTGGCGGGGCTGCGGGGGTCCTGAACCATCTGATCCGGCAGTATCCCGATGATCTCGAGCCGATCTATCTCGGGCTTAAATTCTCACTCCTCACAAAAAAGAAGATCACCTATCACAGTTTCAGGAAACTTGCCAACTCCAAAGGGATGCCTGCCCCTGCCGTATACCTTTTTGATGTGGCATTTGCTCTCCTCAACAAGGAAAAGGCAGAAGCGTTCGGTCATATTGAAGAGTTTGAAAAGGAATCCCCGCATCTTCGCTACTACATAACAGCCCTCCGCTGCCTTGCAGATGATTTCTTCTCAGCTGATGAGATGCAGGTTAAAAAGGCAAAAAAAGCCCTTCTTGATTCCATTGACCAGTATTGCCTTGAGGAGCTTAAAAAAATAAAATCCCCGGCACCAACGTAACGCGGTAACCTTTTTCCTGGTTTTTGTCGTTTATCTCCTGATTCAAGAGGCGATGCTGGCGTCCGGGACTGGGCCGCGTCACAATGGGACGGGTTATTTGGTAGCGGATTATTTATTACAACTCGGATAACTTCCCCGATGCATAGAGCCCCGGGGATGCCTGATTGTCACAAATTTTTACCCTTTTCTGGAAAATGCATGGACTATGATCTTGTATACAAGTAATGAAAAGGCAGTAATCAGATCATAACAGAGTCTGCCTGCCTCTGTACCTACAAGTGATGAACGCCGCCGCCCCCGAAGGGACGCCCCCGCGGCGGATCAATGATGATTATTGGTGAATTAACAAAAAATCTGAAAAAAACTTCACTGACCTGCCGTGCCTCGGAGAGGCCCTGAGGCGGGGAGCCCTCATAGAATTACAGGGTTTAATGATCTTCAGATTCGGGTGTGAACTCCTGTTCATGTATGTTTCCATAAAACCATGTTTGGATAAAATCCGGAATTGCGGGAAATGACCAGAAACGTATCAGAGATTATTCAATGATCCGTCTGCTCTGCGGATCATCACCCGTCCGCTGTCGGCCGGCAGAAACGTGACCGACCGCCCGACTTTTCCACCGACATCCTCAGCACAAAGCTGGATATGGCACTCCTTTAAAAGAACCCTGACTTTTTCGGCATTCCGCTCACCGATATTGAGGCCGGTGCCGAAATACTCAAACATACAGGCACCGCCCGCGATTTTTGCCACGATGGACCTGTTTTTGCAGCCGAGGGCAACAAGCTCCCTTACCATGAGAGGGACAGCGGTATCTGCGTATTTCCCCGGCCGATCTGCCCTCCCTCCGCTTTCCGGCAGCATGATATGCACCATTGCACCCAGTTTGAGATTCGGATCGTACAGGGTGAGCCCGATGCAGGAGCCAAGGCCAATAGTGATCATCGGGAATGAACCTACGCGGTATTCTCCAATGCCAATCATCGAAGCCTGTTCGTTCCGGAACGTGGCAGGTTCGGGCATAACAGTTCCGGAAATTACACCTTTACCATATTTTCAAGAAGTTCAACAATTCTTACGAGCGTGCTGGTCTCTGGCATCATGATGATATCGCTGTCAATCCTGTGCTCTTCGCAGACAAGTTCTGTGGAGAAGAGCAACACCTCGTTGGTCTCTTCATGCAACTGGGCGATGAGGGACTGCATGGCCGCGTGTGCCATGTCGACCGTGAGTGAAGGGGGCGAAGGGAGCATCACCAGACCGAGCAGTTCAGCTGTGGCATCGAGAAAGGCAGAAACCATGATGTTGCCCACTTCGATAAGGGCGCTCTGGTCCATCTCATCGAGCGGTCGATTGGTTTCTGTCAGGCCCAGCATGGTATTGGTCAGGCGGACAGCCGATTCCCGGGTGATGTAAAACAGGATATACCCCCCATGAGGGATCTCTCCCTGGAGCTCAAATGCTACCATTGCTGCCGATTCTTCACCCATATACTCCCCCAGTTGGGAAAGGTCCACGACTTTGATGGAGGGAACGCTCATCCCAATCGTGCTTCCCAGCATTATGGAGAGGGTGGTTGCTGCATGCGCAGCCCCGATATTCCCAAGTTCCTGAATTGCATCTGCCTGAACTTCCGATAATTTCATGATTGCTCCTACACCATGGAGTTTACATCAAGTACCGGTATAATAGCGCCGTCGCCGAGAATGGTGACACCGCTCACGCCCCGTGTAACCCCGATAAAACTACTCAATGGTTTTACCACTACTTCCTGCTTGCCTTCAACCATATCCACCGGGATACAGCATTTCCGTTTCTGATATTGCACAACGACGAGGATCTCGCATTCCTGAGAGGCTCCTGCCATCTCATCCAGCCGGAGGATCTGCAACACCTCGTCACGGAGCAGGATCGCTTCACCTTTCCCGATGTGGTGAGTGTCATCCCGCCGGAAATTTGCAACCTCAACAATGCTGCTTATCGGGATGCCGAAGCGTTTCTTGTTGATCCTGACAATCATTACATCCACAATTGCCATGGTTGGCGGGAGTAAGAGTTCGAAGCGGCTGCCTTTTCCTGGTGTTGTATCCACCCGGATGGTCCCGTTCAGCGCTTCAATGGATCTTTTTACCACATCGAGACCGACGCCTCTCCCGCTGATATCAGATATCTTGTCGGCAGTGGAGAACCCCGGCTGGAATAACATCTCAATTGCCTGGTCCGTGGTGAATGTTTCGGCTGCTTCCGGGGTGATCAATCCTTTTTCAATGGCCTTTGCCCTGACCTTCCCGACATTGATCCCGGCTCCATCATCCGTAAGTTCAATAATCACATTATCCTGTTCACGACGCGCAGAGAGCCTTATGTGCCCCTGCTGCGACTTTCCGGTCTGTGTGCGGACATCGGGGGATTCAATACCGTGGTTTACGGCATTCCTTATCAGGTGGAGAAGCGGGTCATTGAGCCCGTCCATAACGCTCCGGTCAAGCTCGGTTTCTCCTCCGTCAATGACAAACTCCACCTCCTTGCCATCGTGCTGTGCAACATCCCGTACAACTCTCGGGAGGCGATTGAAGATGTGGTTTAAGGGGATCATCCGGATATTCATCATCAGGCTGTGGAGTTCTGAGACCGAGCGGTCGACCATGCCGATCGCTTCGTCCATCTCTTTTATTTTGTGCAGCGCCGCAATCTGCCGGAGCCTTCCACGGTTAATGACCAGATCTTCGATCAGGTTCATGATATGGTCCAGCTGATGGATATCGACACGGAGATTTTTGATTTCCCGTGTTTTATCAGCAGACGAGGATTGTTTTTTATCATCACCTGCCGGTTTTACCGGGCCTGCACCATCAGGAACCTGGATCTCCTGTTTTTCCGCAGCCCGGATCTCACCGTCCGGAATAACCACATACGGCTTTTTTTCTGCCTGCTGCGCGGTATCACATGCGGAATGGAGCAGGGAGGTGACATCCTGCATTGTGTCGGGAGCCATATCCGCCGGCCCTTCCATAACCCGGATTTCCACGTTAAGAATTTCGGTTCCTGTGGCAGCGGTTTTTAATGTATCTACGCCTGCGTCGCTCGCGATAACGATCCGGAGCGTACCATCAAACGTTCCTTCATCAAGCGCCTCTCTGGGCGGATGAACCGAGAGGACCGTGCCAAGGGCTTCGAGGTTTCCCAGAGCGAGCATTGCACGCACATCTTTCATCATGCATTCGTCCGCGACGGTGATGCACATCTCGTATTCCGGACATCTTTCTGCAGCGGTTATAAGGGAGGATTCGTCCGGAAGCCCTCCCACCGGGGTTGATACGGGGCTCTCTTTTTCTTTTTTCCGGGTGCCGCCGTACTGTTCTATCCATTGCCTGAGGGCATGGACCTGATCGTCAGGGTTTCCGGACGAGGAATCTCCTCCGGATTCAATATCATCCAGCATCTGCTCGATGAGATCGGAGCATGCAAGGAGCAGGTTGCCAAGTTCCGGCGACACAACTGCAGCTCCGCTCCTGACCAGGGAAAATACATCTTCCATCGCATGACACAGCCGTTCCATCTGGGAAAAACCCATGGATGCGGATGCACCCTTGAGTGTATGGACGGAACGGAAGATTTCATCTATTGCCCTCTGGTCAGGGCCTTTTTCAAGAAGTAACAGGTTCATTACCAGGTTTTCATGGTTTTCCCGGGATTCTGCTACAAACAGCCCACGATACGCCTCAAATTCAGACATGAGCCCCCTCCATCATGAGCACGTACTGTGCAACGGATTCTGCGAGTTTTTTTAAGGGAATGACATGGTCAACAGCATTGTGCCTGATTGCAGAGCGTGCCATGCCGTACACAAGGCAATCCCTCTCAGCACAGATGAGGCTGATCCCGCCACCCTGTTTTATTGCGCCTGCACCCGCACCTGCATCATTTCCCATACCACTCAGGATGACCGAGACAGCATTTTTTCCATACACGCGGGCTGCTGATTCAAAAGTCTTATCAACTGCAGGCCTGACGCCATGAACCGGGGGAGAGGTGGAATGAACGATGCGCCCCGTGGTTCTGCCGTTTTCCCCCATCACTCCCGAGATTATGGTATGAACCCCCGCCTTTGAGAGCAGAATTTCGCCGGTATGCAACCTGTCTCCGTTCCGGGATTCTTTGACGGGCATGGCAGCAATCCTGTTGAACCGCTCGGCAAGGGGTGCGGTGAAACCGACCGGCATGTGCTGGGTAATGATAACCGCCGCAGGAAGATCGGGTGGCAGCATGGAAAGCAGCACATCTACCTGGGGAGGACCACCAGCCGATGATCCGATGAGTACAATCCGGTCAGCGGGTCGGGCGGGTGATATCCGGGTTTTATCGGATCCTGACTCCGGAGGAAGTGCGGCAAGATGCTTTATCTTGGAAATCATCTCCATGCTGATTTCTCGTATCGTGGGGAGATTTCGGGGTTTCACCATGAAGTCGTCAGCGCCGAGTATCATCGCTTCACGGGTCAACGCTGCGTCTTTTGAGGTAAGGGAGCTCAGCATAAGGATTCTGGGGCGCTTCTTTACTTTTTGCAGTTCCCTGAGGAGATCAAGGCCGTTCATGGCGGGCATCTCAATATCAAGGCTGACAATATCCGGTTTGAGCGCCCGAATCTTTTCAAGTGCTTCAACACCTTCTGATGCTGTTCCCACGATTTCGATGGAACTATCCCTGGACAGCATATCCTTTATGATTGTACGCATGAAGACTGAATCATCAACAATAAGGACTTTTACCATAACAGTCAGGATGTCAGGACGCTCTTGACCTCTTCTAATACTTTTGGAGCCTGGAAGGGTTTGATAATATATCCTTTGGCACCAGTCTTAATGGCGAGCTTCACCATCTGTTCCTGACCGACAGCGGTGCACATTATGACCTTTGCCGCAGGATCGAACTCTTTTATTGCTTTTAATGCCTCGATCCCATTCATCTTTGGCATTACAATATCCATGGTGACAAGATCCGGTTTCAGCTCTTTATATTTTGAAACACCATCCTCACCATCCCCTGCCTCACCTGCAATGGTATGTCCGCCGGAAAACAGAATATTTTTCAGCAGGGTTCTCATGAAGAGTGTGTCATCTACGATCAGAATTTTTCCCATTGACGATCATTCAAAATATTGGTAGATTATCCTTTAAAGAAGTATTGGAATTAAAATTCTGGAGAATTTTAGTTTGTCTGGGATTTTGTGGCGTCAGTAATATAACGGACTCCTTTGGTGGTGAGCTGGATCTCCCTGCGGATTGTTACCACTTCACCAAGACCAAGTTTCAGGATCTTATCATACACTGCATCAAGCTGTTTATGAGGGATATTGAGCATATTTTCGATTGCATGCGAATCCATGCCGGAATAGACAAGCATGGCAACCTGCTGGTCCACGCCATCGAGCTCAGTACCTTTCATATCCATGCTTTTGGTCGTGTCCTTAAGGTAATTATACAGAACCTGGAGCGTGGACAGAGGGCAGAGCACAAAGCTTGAGGTAACCTCGCCTGATTCAAGGTGATCGATCTTTATGACATCTGCGGGTTTGCCCTGGACATCGCGCTTGGTGAGTTCTATGGCTGCCACATCATTGAGCGGGACACAGATTTGTTTTGAAGCAGAGATGAACCAGATTCCCGAACGGACGACGACCACGCTTCCTTTATCCCACTGTGCATTCTTGATCATCACACCGCCACGGATTGCCGGTGACATGAAGTAAGCCATGAGCCGGTATGCATTGCAGGACGCGAGGATGAATTTTTTTAAGATCTGCAGGACTTTCTCAACCGACAGGATCTTATAGACCGACTCAGAATCGGTTTTTACCGTGATTATAAGGATATTTTTCTTTTCGGCAATATCAGCAACGGTCCTGAAGAGAATTTCCCTGCTGACAGGGGCGGGAAGTACGACCCGGTCTTCCGCAATACCCATTTTAACGACTATCCATTCATTATTATGCTGAATTTTTACCGGAACTTCCTTCATAGACACTCACGGATAATCTTCTCTTTCCCTGTACTCTTCTTCCGGAATAACTGCCTGCATGCCGATTTACCTTTTCCCTTTTGCTGGCGGGATTCCTGCCGCATCCCTTCCGGTTTTCGGGAGTTTGAGCATTTCATATGTCTCTTTTAATTCATCTTCAATGTTCTTTGCCGGCACTTTGAAATCTTTCAACTCCCGTAAGAGGCTGAGATTTCTCTCTTTTTTCACATGTTTGACATCCGAGGCTAACGAGCTCAGGAGGTCGTCGTCACTTCCCGATGCTCCTTTGGCAAATGACGATATGTCAGATCGGCTGGAACTCTGCTCTCCCGCACTGCCTGCATCACGGGGAGCATCGGAAGGTATCCAGTCTGTTTTTACCGGTAAAGCTGCACCCGCAGGTGATGCCCCACCGCTGACTGGCGGTACCCCAGCTTCTGATGCCACTTCTTCCGATCCGGTATCAAGGTCAATATTTTCGAGATCAAGGTTGTCCAGATCCTTGAAGTCCTGATCGATGGTTTCACCACCTTCAAGACCGCTGAATTCTTCGAGCCCCCCTTCGTTATCCTTAAGAATATCATTCATCTCTGAGCTGATATCCAGCGAGGGCAGGGGGATATCCGTGTGAGGAATTGCCCTGCCCGGACCATCCGTTTCTGACGGTAATGGTACCGGACCGGAAGACGGGGACACCGACAGGGGCTCTGAATCTTCAAGACCGTCAAGGAGACTCACATCGAATTCATCCCCGGACAGGGACATGAAAGGATCCTGATCCCTGATCTGCTCTGTCGGTTCGCCCCCGATACTGCCGGGACCGGTACCTGAAATCCTTTCTTTACCGGCTCCGGCCAGTGCAGAATCCCTGACCTTTTCACTGACCGTTTTATCGAGCAGCTCGTTAATGTGCTCAACTTTCTTCTTGTGCCTGCTCCGCTCTCTGATGACCGAACCAAGCGAACCGACTGACGAGAGAAACGATTGAACCTGGGAAACCGTGGCGGTTTTTCCTGCAACAGCGGTGGTGCCAGCATTTTTTTTCTGGGGAGATGCCGGTTTTTTTTCCGGTTGTGCTGTTTTTTTCTCAAAGAATTTGATGTCATCCAGACGCTTCAGAAAAGCGATATTCTTAAGGTTATCAAATTTTGGCCGTCGGAACACTGATTTGATATCGGAAAAGGTGATCGCACCAAGGAGCACGAGCACGACAAACCCTGTTGCAAGGATCAGGGGGACCAGAAGGATCAGGGGCACGTCCAACAGGATCATAACCGAGCCTGCAGTCACAATCACGGCAAAGAGGATAACCCTGCGCAGACTTTCCTTCATATCAGATACATCCCCAGTGCTCCGGCACCGCTTTTTCCCATATTCGACAGCCCTTCAGGACTGAAGAACAGGTTTACCCCGATGGGTGCTATGAGTAGTATAAGTCCTGTCAGTGTACAGAATAGCGCTGTATAGAAATAAAACATGTAGCGATCCCCACCCCCCACTATCCGTGCAGCGATGATGTTGGATATGGTGATGATGGCAAGGGTAATTACCACAAAGGTGCCCATCTCCTTTTCAGGGAAATTGGTGAACATTGACATCCCCCCAAGAGCGCTTCCTGCGGACACTCCCCCTCCTGAGGCTGCCGCACCGGAAGCAGCTGCGGTAGCCTCGAATTTAGCCATCATTGCGGAAACAGAACCCGTCAGTGTCAGCATGATGTGGAACAAGACCACAAAGATGCCGACCATAGCCATGTGCATGGGGGCAAGGAGTACGATAAAACTGCGGGCATGCATATCCTTCTTTTCCCGCAGGAGAGTCTGTTCGAGTACTGAAGATCCCACGACTGTGCCGATCGGTTCAGGGGGTCCTCCCATAATTACCGTGTCAAGATAGATGTTGAGATACTTGTAAATGAGGTTGCTTCCCGAATCGCCAATGAATTTATCCCAAATCTGCTTGTTGTCAAGCCCGAGGTTCATCTGGGAATAGACCGAGTTCACGAGAGGTTCAAGGGCAGTGAGGGACTTTTTATCGATAGTGCCCAGCGCATGTACTGCCGTGGTGCCCTGACCACCCATAATCGCCCCGAGGCTTCGTATGAAGGTTGAAAAATCGTTGTCGCGAAGGGTGATGTTGCTGTCGTCGATAAACCCGATGATGCCGAGAGGTGCCATGAGGATTCCGACGAGCAGGAAGATAAACCCGGCACTGACCCCGAGCAGGGACATCACGACGATCGCTGCCAGGGTGAGTGGCACGATGATCCGTTCCATTGCATGAATGGTCTGCTGCTCTTTTGAGGATCTTATCGTCAGCCCGTGGGATTTGGGGTCATCCGGAACAGACGTATACATGAGCAGGTTGCCAAAGACACAGATCGCAAGGATAATCGCGTAAGCCATGTTCAGGGTCGACTCAAGACCCTGCGGGGAATAGATGGCAATAGAGATCATAATGGTGACTGCTATCACCGTCCCTGACAGGAGCATGGCTATATAGGCGTCCCCCCATTTCTTGAGCATCTCGAGCCCCTGCTCGATCTGGCTGCGGTATACGCTCCTGACCGTCGAGAGTTCATTTTTCAAAAAATCATCATCGGGTACACCGGAGTCTATGGCATTGGCATAGCGGTTGAGCATGCTTCTCAGGATGGTATTGTTTGTCCTCTCCGCGACGATTCCCAGGGCTTCGGAATAACTGTAATTCCATTTTTTTACAAACAGGTCCACCTTGGTGATATATTTTGCCGAGATGTACTCTTTCCGGTTCGATGCATAAGCAAAGATCTCCGGCCGGGAGGCATTGGCAATGGCCAGCGATGCCATGTAGGTATTCAGAAAGAGCAGATCGGCACCCATTTTCCGGTCTTCAGTGAGCTGGAGGATCTTGTCTTTTAACCCCTTTATATGAGAGGCAAAGGGGATGTTGCGGCCTTCTGGTTTCTTCTCCTGATCAGGCATGATATCAGCCATGTCAGGAACCTATCTTCAGGAGACCCTGCTTCTTGATCTTCGTCATCATGGTAAACAGGTCCCAGAACCTGGTGTATCCTGCTTTGTGGAGCCGCTCAAGAATTTTCGCACGCTTTTCCACTTCAAGATAGATCTCCGATTTTTTGCTGTCCGGCATCCCGAGCATGGTCGCGATTTTATTCTCAAGCAGGTAGGAGCTGCCCTTTCCCGACCAGATGAATGTGTCCGTGATCGGTTCCCAGGTGAACATCTCGACAAAGGTGAACCCCTGAGTCTCCGGGTTGAAACCTACCAGTTCGTTGCAGCTGATCATCCGCCGTACCAGCTGACCGTCAGGTCGCTTGACAGCGCTCTGGATAATCACCAGGTTGAGGTTATCCACGTACGTCTTGGGGATATTGATAGGGTCCCCGCAGAGACGCTGGATGAGTTTTTCCACCGATGCAGCATGGAACGTGCTCATGACCGGGTGACCGGTCTGCATGGCACCGAACGCGACGCTTCCTTCGACCCCACGGATTTCACCGACCAGGATCTGGTTGGGACGCTGGCGCAGGGCTGCCTTGAGCAGGTCGAACATGGTCACCTCCCCGCCAGCCGCCGAACCACCGGTCCCCTCTCCTTTGCCCTTTGCAAGCGCCACTTCCCGTATCCAGTTCCGGTGCGGAACATTCAGTTCCGGCGTGTCCTCGATGGTAACGATCTTGTTTTCGGGCGGGATAAATCCCGTAATAGCATTCAGGAGCGTAGTCTTCCCGCTCGCAGTTTCACCCGAAACAAAGAGTGACATACCGTACTCCACGCATATCCAGATATAGGCGGCTGCAAGGTAGTCGAGGCCATTGCTGTCGATAATATTGAGGATGCTGAGCGGCACCTCGTTCACCTTACGGATACTGAAGTTGCTGCCGTGCCGGCTGATGGCGGTTCCGTAGACGATGTTGATACGGGATCCATCGGGCAGGGTGGCATCGACAATGGGGCTCCGGTAGGTGATAGGACGTTTGATCCGTTCTGCCACCTTGACGACAAATTCATCGAGCTCACTGGAGACCTTGAACTCTATGACCGACTTGAGCCCCTTGAAGATCTTGTGTTCGATGAAGATAGGGCCGACACCGTCACAGGATATATCTTCGATATAGGGGTCGGAAAGGAAGGGCTTGAGTACTCCCATGTCAATCTTGTCACGTATCAGGAGGTATTCGATTGCCCGGTATTCTTCATTGGTGAGGATTACCTTGCCTTCCGGAGTCAGAGGGACCTGGTTCTTCTTTTTGGTGTCCTTCATTTTTTTCTGGGCAGTGAAGTCGGTATTGAGGAAGGTGGTGATCTTTGATTTAAGATCCTGCTGGCTGGCAGCATTCCCGATCAGCTGTGCGATATCAGTCCCCTTCGGCAGGATAACGGCTACAGAAGCCAGCATCTTTTTTATTACTTCTGCCCGTTCCTTATCGGTGACGGGGTCATCTTCAAGCCCGTCTATCAGGTTGATAAGCTTGGTCTCTATTTCCGGGAGGAGCTGGTTTACACTGTGGAGAAACGAAGGTTCAATGGGGATATAGTAGTTCCTGACATCGTCTGGGTCCGGGAGGATGTGGACAAAGGTCGTCTCATTGACCGGATAAATGATATTGGGGCTTTCCATGGAACGGAGGTCTTTTTTCAGTTCCGAGAGAAAAAGGGGAATCCCATAGGTGTTCACCGGGAATGTATGGAGGTATTCAAGGAGGTGGGGACTGGATTTCACATACTCTTTGGCATTGGCCGGCAGCATCTTGTAGAGCGGACTGGATTCGATATCATTATAAAAATCAACCGTCGAATCAATGATTTCCTGCTTGAACGGGAGATTGACGGCAACGGACAGGGTGCTCATGTCAGACCTTCGCAAAACTCATGGGGATGACTTTCATGCCGTACCCGGGATGGACCTCGAAGCTGACGACATTTCCCGTCGTCTTGTGTGCACCGCGGACCTTGATAACTTCCATCACCATTACATACTTGCTCCCGACAAGGGCTTTTTTCATGTTCAGGTGGG
>DADT01000057.1:0-244 GCA_002495065.1 Methanoregula sp. UBA471
CGTCCGAGAACTTCTTCTGGGTGATGGGGTCACCGATCTGGACTGCCGTCACCGGGCTCTGCGGGTCGAGGGCTTCAGATGAAAAGGTGGCTCCGTGGATCCCATCCTTACCCACGCGTCCTCCTGCCATCACCACGAGGTCCCCGGGCTGTGCCTGTTTTTCGTAGAGTTTTCTGCTGTCGTGTTCGAGCGGCATCACACCGACCGTGCCGGCAAATACCAGCGGTTTTCCGCTGTAGCGGTT
>DADT01000057.1:330-32445 GCA_002495065.1 Methanoregula sp. UBA471
TTGATGCAGGGTTTTGCCCCGAGCCCGAAACCGATGGTATCCCGGTTCACCCCGACAATGCCGGTCAGGGCCCCGCCAAACGGGTCAAGGGCGGACGGCGAGTTATGGGTCTCGACCTTGTGGGTCACCAGGTAATGGTCATCGAAGATGATGGAGCCTGAGTTGTCGGTAAACACCGTCACGCAGATATCCTTGTCCCCCTTCTCTTTACGGATCGCATTAGTGGCTGCCTGTATGCAGGTCTTGTAGAGCCCGAGGGGGACGTCGTCATCCATGGCAGACGCAAAGATCGTGTGCTTGCAGTGCTCGCTCCAGGTCTGGGCAAGCGATTCCAGCTCCACATCGGTGGGTTTCCTGCCCAGATTATGGAAATACTCGCGGATAGTGTGCAGCTGGGCAAGGTCAAGCGCAAGCGGGCCCCGCCGCTGGCCGGTCAGGCAGTCAATGATCCCCTCTTTTCCAAGCCGTGCAAGTTCACGGTCATCCAGGTCAAGATCCACTGTTTCTGCAGTCGGCAGTTCATGCAGGCAGACAGAAGGCACGACCACATCCATGCCCTTCGTCCCGTACTCCTGCCGGGTCCTGACAGTCACCCGGCTCACGAGCGGGTTTGCCAGGGTTGATGCAAGATTCTGCACGGAGAATGGCGTCATCTTCCCGCAGACAAGATACAGCTGTGACGTATAGACCGCCTCTCCTTCCTGAAACTGTATCGAAAAATAATCCTCTATCGTCTGGCGGGCAGTCATGCCGACATTATCGGTAACACCGGGCAAAAAACCGACTTCCACCGCATAGTCAAAGACGGCACGTGTCGCCGTGTCGATCGTATATTCCTGGACCACAGGATTGATGAGCTGACTGCCAATCTGCGAGAGCTCCTGCGGGGTAAAATCCCGCGAGCTCGTGGCCAGCGTATAGACATCGATCAGGTGTACTTTGTCAACCGGAAAACCCAAAGAGCGTATCCTTTCAGTCCTGGCTGGTAACCGGGGATCGATCGTATAGTGAACTTCTATCCGGTGGACACAGGAAGTCATGTGTACTGATTATACACAGACTATCAAAATAACTGCCGCAGCCAATGGAGGGAAGGGTGAACCGGGGAACAGTCCTCCATTGTATCGAGGCACAGGATTTTTTTCTGCCGGAGCGGTAAAATCCCTGGCGAAGGGGATACTCTCCGGGATTGCTGCTAATGTCGACAGGGATGGCGCGGTTCGCTGCCGGAGGGGTTGCTTCCACCTGTATCAGATAATTTCAACGAAACCGGAACGATGTTTGCGGACGGGAACAATAACCGCAGAGTATATACAACCTCTCATGATACGTTGTACTGAGTAATAAATGGCAAAAAAATGTGAACGATGCGGTGCTCCGGCTGTCGATACCCAGTCACCTTTTTGTAACATCTGCGGCGGATATGTGCGGGACGAACCGGAACCTTCGCTTACCATCTGCAGGGCCTGCGGCATCCCCGCTCCTGACGACCAGTCGGTCTTCTGCACCCGCTGCGGCCAGAAGTATGCTGCGGACACGGAAGACAGGTACCCTGTCTGTTCTTCCTGCGGGTCTGTTGTCCCCGATGAACATGCCGTTTTCTGTAACCGCTGCGGTACAAATATATCATCCGGACCGGAACCTGCTGTGCCTGTCGCTGAATCCGATGCCCCCGTTTCAGGTATTCAGGCGCTCCTGAAAACTGCAAAAAAGAGCGGGGCCGCAACGGCGAAAAAGTCGCCGGGATCGGTAATTGTTACAAAGAAAAAACATTCTGCCAGTCCACCTGTGCAGGTCGGAAGATACGTTCCCGAAGTTCTTCCCTTATCCCTGGACCTTCCTGATGATCGCATGGAAGAAGCCCTGCCAGAAGCACAGCAACAGAAAAAGTACGCCTGCCTCCCGCTGGTGGCCGATGATACTGTCGATATCCAGCCTTCAGAAAACCAGCCGGCAAAAAAGTATGCACATCTCCCGCTGATTGCTGACGAACTTAAAGTAAAAGATACTCCTCATGCAGGATTTTTCTCAAATGGTGCCCGCGAACCTTCACCGTCACACCAGAAAAAGGATGCACAAAAAAAAGGGATAATGGGCATGTTCAAACGATAGAGCGGATACATTAGGATCCGGTTTCTTAAGGATTCACAGGAATATTGGTAGTTGGATTAATTTTTTCGTGAGCTTAAACATTAGCAAAACAATTGAAATTTTTTGACAACCCTCAGGAAAGAGAGCTATCTGGTCTCCCGGGATGTTTAAATTCAGTGCGAATTTCCATTTACTGTAGTATTTATGAGCGTGCCCGCCTCAGGGCCTATCCGAGGCACGGCGGGGCAGGGAGTTTTTTTATATTTTCGTTACGGATTCGCCACGTTTTAGTTACTGGATCCGCCGCGGGGGCGTCCCTTCGGGGCCGGCGGTGTTCATCACAACAGGAAAAGCGGGTCCCGTGCTTTCATTCTTTCAGAACGACGAGGGGAACGACAATCTTCACCGGCTGGTAGTTGTCGGGGCATACACCGGAATACGGGAAAAACGGTAAAAAAAAGAATGCCTTATTCGCATCCGCCGGTACTTGCCGTGGATGTTGTTGAGAGCGTGGTGGAGCATTCCGCCGGGGCAGTGTCAAAACTGTTGCAGATGGCCTGCTTGTATGCTTCAGGTGTGCGTGCACCGGCATATTTTACCCCGTTGATGAACAGGGTCGGAGAAGCGCTCGCACCGATTGCCTCAGATTCCGCTGCATCAAGTTCCACGAGGGTAAGTCCTTCGGCTCCGATTGCACACGTCTCCATCTTTGTCAGGTCAATGCCCAGCGCAGCGGTTACATTCTTCCGGCATGAATCCAGGAGGGTTGCATTCTGCCATACCGGGTAACACTGGTTGTTGAAGTCTTTCAGATAATCCCAGTATTTCTCCGGGTACGATTTCATGATACAGAGCTGCAGGATGTCTTCGTGTGCCTCTGCAGGACCGTGCAGCGAGTCAACGGAATCTACCGTCTGGCCACCGACGGAAGTGATATAGCGGACACTGATATCCGCTTTTGTCCCGAGGAGGTCAACCACCGGTCTCATCACGGTTTCTGCCTGGGTTCCATAGGGACAGAAGGACATCACGTAGAGGTCGACAACAGGGCTGGCGGATTTCTTCGGTGTCTGCGTCGGGACGGGTGTCGCTACCGGGGTATTCATGTTGATTGCTGTCGGGAACAGGAGCGTGCAGTCCCTGCTTGCGTATATCGACAGATCGCGTCCCTGGTACCGGCTCCAGATCGTGTAGACGTCATTCTTTTCTGTTATGTTGATCAGTGTTGCCGTCTGGCCGGGGGTGGTGAGATTGGTATTGATATAGGTGATCACCTTTTCACTGCAGGCCTGGGAACCAGCCGCCGGGGCCGTGTTCATTTCGATTGCAGTCGTGAAGAGGAGCGTGCAGTCCCTGCTTGCGTATATCGGCAGGTCGAGCCCCTGGTACCGGCTCCAGACCGTGTAGAGGTCATTGTTTTCCGTGATGTTAATCAGTGTCGCTGTCTGGCCGGAGCTGGCAAGATTGGTATTTATATACGCGATCACCTTTTCACTGCAGGCCCGGGGTTCGGCCGCCGTGGTCGTTCCGGGGGGCGATCCAAGGGTGATAACTGCCAGGATTATTATGAGGAGGGCAATAATACCAATAATTGCAGCGATAGTCCAGGTCCCAAATACCGATGCTTTTTTTGTCTGTCCTGACGGACCGGTTTTATCATTTTTCATTTCAAACCTCTGATTTGTTGCAGCAATCCGGATAAAAATCATATTCTCACCAATAAATAGGCATGGGTGCAGGAAACGGGCATCCCGTGTCCCGATCATGACGGCGCACAGAGCCCCTGGCTTTAAAGTTTTACCTTATTTCCCGCTCCGACCAGATGACGCTCAAGGGGAAATTCCTCCTGACCCAATTAGTTTTTCTAGTCACCGGACTCAGTGTTTTTACTGCAAGTTGGCAGGGTGGTATTCCCATGGCACCATGGCATTACGTATTTCTGGCATTTTCACTCGTCCTCCTTATCCTTACTGCCGGCTGCACCGACAGCACACCTCCCACGCCAGTCCCAACCCTGAGTACCCTGCCGATCCCCCGCGGCACCGTACTGCCGGGCCAGGTCCTGCAGGTTTTCGGAGATGTGTCGGGGTCCGGTATACCGGGCGGTACCATCGACACGATGACCTTCGCGGTCGGCCTGGTCGACACCCATGATTCCGTTAACATGGAGAACCTTACTATCGTGTATGCAGATGCCATTCGAACGGAGTCGCTCTACCCGGTTGAAGGTTACCATGGTGACCCCCCGAAGGGTTTCTGGGGTATCATCCGCGTGGAAAACGAGGTAGGCAGCCCCAATAACCGGCTGGACAATGAAGAGCGGTTTGTCATACGCATAAACCCCACCGCACCCCTCGTCCCCCGGCAGATGATCACGATTGATGTAAAACCTCCTGCCGGCCGATCACTGGCTATGCGGCGGGTTGCCCCCCCATCCATCCTTGCTGAAAATATTCTGTCCCCCCTGTAATCTGCAGTCAATCCAGGAAACAAAGACCCCGGCCCCTGCGGCGATCCTGTGGGCTGAGGATATAAAAAATCCTTTATTTTGGCTTTATAGAAACCCTGAGTTTTCAACAAATTGTAAAGCACCGGTTTACAGAGGGGCCCGTGCCTGTCTCACCGAACCACCCCAGCGCTTTGCGATTGTGTGTCATATTACCTTCTCTGAAGTTGTCACTCCAGCGGGGTGCCACAGCGGCAGGGGCGAAGGTATTACATGCCGTAGCCCCCAGGGAGCGTTAAGAAAAATATTTTTGAGGATTTCTGCTACCCTGTATTTTGTCTATCCTCCACCATCCAGAAAGGCTGATCCGGAGGTTGTGGCATCAACAGCCTTCTCAGAGACATGGAAATCCTCATATCCTTGCACCGGGTTCTTTTGTGTATGGACCTTTTCATTCTCAGGCACGGAAAGGCTGGGAAGTCGTCAGGCGGACCTGACGATGCCGCACGGGCACTTACCCGCAAAGGAGAGAAAGAGTTGAAACGCATAGCACAGTGGATGAAGGCACAGGAATTCTGCTTCGACATCATCGCGACAAGTCCCCTCCAACGCGCCTTGGAAACGGCAACGGTTATTGCTGCTGTACTCGGCCAGGATGACAAGCTTACAACCTGGGATGAACTTGCTCCCGGCGGGGATCCCGACACGGTATGCTATAAAGCTGTACAGGAGGGGAATGATGCGAGGGTGCTGGTTATCGGGCATGAACCGGGGTTATCCCGGCTCATAAGCAGGATTATATCAGGGAATCCGGATAGTTCGATGATCATAGCCAAAGGAGGTCTGGCAAAGATCAGGAATTATTCCTTCACTACCCGGCCGTCCGGTGACCTCCAGTGGCTGCTCACACCAGGGCAGATCCTTTCAATGCGGTAATAAAATACATAAAACCTGCACAGTCAGCCAGACAGGCAGGCAGCGTGTTATATTCCCATCGCACCCGTGGGGCGCTGAAAAGATGGAAAATTAAGAATAGTCACCGGGTGTCTGTTCGCTCAACGGCCGTCATCCCTTACCTGCATTTTTCTTCCGCACGCCGGGCACTGGTATACCGAGTTGCCACGCCCGTCAGTCCAGACACGGATCATCTGTGTTCCGTTATGGTCATTATCGCAATAGGGTTTTTGGAATTCTGCCATAGGATCCCCTGTATAAAAAGGAGTGTTGTTGTCAGGATTTAATTTTATTGAACCCGGAGAGTATACGTTCCGGGTTTCTTTGTTCCGGGGCCGGTGACGGGAATACCGCACCAGTGAATAAAACACCGGTTCCTCCGTATGTCTCTCTAGTACCGTTAAGAATACAAAACCGTGAGGGATTCCGGATGCCGGTTGTAAGAAGTGTAAACATCCTGTCGGTGGCAAAGACTGGTGCACTCTTTGGTATCGTCATGGGACTGGTGTGAGGGATTTTTTACGGGCTTATCGCAGCCTCCATGAAGGGACGCTTCGCTCCACGATGGTCTGGAGCGGTGAGCGGAGTAGCAATAATCGTTTTCATGCCAATTTTTGGGGCATTCCTGTATATTGTATTTGCGGGGTGGGTTGGCGGAATCAACCAGGAATTCCAGCGACAGAGACGGGACAAATATACCCCCGCCTGAACCTCCGTAAAGCATGAGACACGGTCAGAACACAATCTGACATTTTCACTTTCACGCTACGCTTAACCTGCATTCATATTCACGGATTTCCTGTAATCGTGCATGGAGCTTTCCAGCTGCTTTGCTATCTGCCATCGCTGCAGCCATGAATGGGTATACTTTGGCTGCCGCGTTGCCAGCCTGCAGCGGTCACGCAAACCGGTCAGGGTACAATGCCCGCGGTGTCACAATAAAGTGAAGCTGGATGCACGGAACGCGAGATAAGGACGGGTGCGAACGGTTCATATACAACAAAGGGGTGCATCTTGGAACTGGCCTTGACAGGTCCTGACATGGGAATTCCGATATGGGGGAATAGATATATTCCGTTATGATGAACCCCGCCGCCCCCGCGGCGGACCAGTAACATAAATTCTCTGTAACCTCTTTGCTCCGCCGTGCCTCGGAGAGGCCCTGAGGCGGGTTCCCTCACAATATGATGATCTTCAAGGATCATCCCTTCACATCAGGGCACTCGTACGGATATTACAGCCTTCTATTTCTCCGTGTCCTGCCGGAGCATGACGAAACCTGCAATAATAACAATCATCAGGACCACGCCAGCTGCCAGGATAATGTCCATCACAGACAGCCGGTGAACCTTCTCCATTACTACAGGAATTCTTCCTGTCTGCCCCGCCATAATAGTAATATTGGACGTATTATCTGCATAGTCCTGGAGTTTCAGGGAGAGGGTATGTGCGCCTGCGGAAAGTCCGGAGATGGTGACGGGACTTACCCCTTTGAAGTCATTATCAATATAGATCTCGGCGCCCGCTGGATCCGAAATTACCGCGAGCGAACCTGTGGTGGGAGCGTGTGCGATCAGGATGGCATTGACCGCAGATGTCTGTCCCGATCCGACAGATACCACCTGGTTCCAGTCATTGTATCCCATGAGCGAGAGGATCACCTCGTGGTTACCCGGCAGCACATCAGGAATAACTACCGGTGCAGTGCCTCTGGGACTGTCATCAAGAAATATCGCTGCACCTGAAGGAAACGAGGTAATGGCAACCGATCCGAAGGTGGGAGTGGGCCGGGTCGTTGGTTCCGTGACGCTCTTTGTGAGCGTCGCTCCGATGGTTGCAGGGGTCAAGGGTTCTGTGATGAAATTCCTGGTGTAGTCATCATAGCCCGACCGTCTCAGCAGGAGCGTGTGACTGCCGGCTGCCGTATCCGTCAGAGTCACGGGGGTTATCCCTTTCACGACATTATCGATATATACCGTAGCACCCGGTGGAATCGAGGAAATGGCCAGTGTTCCTGCAGTGGCAGTAACGGTAATATAACCGAGCCGGTCCGCCCGGTTGACATTCCCTGTGCATGAATCACGTGCCTCAAGAGAGACAGAGTACGTTCCGGGGGCAATATAGGTATGAACCGGATTCTCGGCCGGCGATGTCCCGCCATCACCAAATCTCCATGCATAAGCATCCGAACTGGTTGATGTACTGGTGAACCGGACCGTCAGCGGGGCAAAACCGGAGGCCGGGGTGGCAGTGAAAGCTGCCAAAGGGTGTGCAGCCTCACAGGACGGGATAACCGGGGTATAATTTTCCGGAGGTCGGACATCCAGAACATAGGTACCCTGCCGCCACAGGTCGCATTGCGTGCCTGCCATGTACTTCAGGGTGAACTGCCCCGGGAAAGTGAAAGTGTGGGTAATCCCATCCACCGTGCCATAATAGGGGGATGAACCGTCACCGAAATCCAGGTAATACTGGGTCGGAAAATCACCGCCGGGCGAGGGAAGGGCAGGGAAGATGAATCCCTGGGTGCAGGGCAAAACCCGGGGGACGCGGTCGCACCCGCCGCTGAACAGGATAAAGGACTGGGCGTCGGGTGGCCCGTCGCAAACCGTGGCAGTCACCGGCATGACACACCATGTCACCATGACGAGTCCGAATCCGACGATCAGGATGTAACCCGGTAGTATTTTCATTCCTCCACCTTCGCTCCGGCAACCCCCTGATGATCGTGCCGGCCACTGTGGTAATAGCTGAAAAGAGATTGATCGCTTCACGGTAAAAACATCATCTGTCCGGCGACTTGGTTTACCGGCAATAGCAGCCCCGGGAAATGCGACGCAGGAAATTTCACAGTTTTGATCGAATGGCATCGATAAGAGTTTGCACCCGGACGAGCAAAAACCATGGAATTCTCCATTATCGAGAGGAATATCTCTCTCGCTCCCAAAAGATGAACCCCGCCGCCCCCGATGGGACGCCCCCGCGGCGGATCAGTAACAACATTCTCTGCCACCCCTTTGCCCCGCCGTGTCTCGGAGAGGCCCTGAGGCGGGTGACCTCCCTGAATGAATACTACCAAACAGGGTTTAAGAATCAGTATCCGATTCGGTTCCTTAAGTGCCCGGTTGTTCAGTAAAAAAACCTGCGGATAAAATTTCTTTTATACGAGAACCGCCAGATTCAAAGCTGCCAGATGATACAACACGGTCTTTGGGGGAGACAGGTACGAGTGCATTTATTCAGGTCGCCACAGTAACCGACCTGGAAAATGGCAGCATGAAGAAGATCCAGGCCGGAGGACAGGATTTCCTGCTCGCGAGGGTCAGGGACAGGTACTACTGCACAGAGGCATACTGTCCTCATCTCGGGGGGAATCTTTCAGAGGGCACACTAACCGGGACGATCCTCACCTGCCCGCTGCACCACTCACAATTCGATATCTCTGACGGGCATGTCCTGCGCTGGACCGATCTTACCGGCAGCATTCTCGACGCCGCAAAAACCCAGAGACCACAGCGGCCACTCAGGACCTACCCGGTGAAAATTGAGGGGAATGCTGTCTTTGTCAAATGGTAATTCTTCAAATATATGCAAAAAGTTAGATGCAAAATGCTATCCCTGATGTTATTTCTCCGGTCCTTTCCAGGGAAGGCTTCAGAAATAATCTTACCGTACTGAACTCAGGAAAAGATGGCGGTTATCGTTTCCAGACTTCCATACTCATCATGTTTGGTCCGTGATAAACAATCTCGGATGCTGAAAAGACAAGGACAACAAAGTCCGGGTTGTCTGCTGACTTGAAATACTGTTCAAACATCGGGTTCCAGTATTTCTTTTTTGTGGCAACATCTTCATGGATCTTCACCTTTGCCTGCATCTCTACATAGGGATCGGAGAACTCTTTGCCGGACCAGATCGAGATGGCAGCATTGGGATTCTTGGTGAGCTGCTCGACTTTTTTCGAATTTTTCATAGTCCCGCCGACAAAGGTCATATCGGGAAACCCATTGAGCACCATGAACCGCACTGCTGGCAGACGCCCGTCAAGGGTAGCCACAGCAGCCGGGTGGGGGCCACCCACAACTTCAAGAATCTTATCTTTGAGTGCCATGATGAGGATAGTAGCAGGTGATCCTCTTAAACATAACCATGAAGGCAAAATTACGACGATCTATCCGAATTTTGAGCTTGTCCACTTCCGGGGAATAATCCCCTGTGCTGTTTTGTTTCAGGAGGAGAGAAAATAGTGAAGGAACGTTGAACCGGGTCATAACCAGGACCATCTGATCGCAATCAGGGGATAAGACTGGATTCCAGGGGTACGGGGAGCATTGCTTCCCCTTGTGACATGTGCTGGATCCTTCCTCACCATGAATCGTAGTTGTATTACCAAAAATCCTGATCTGATACACCTTATGCTTCCGGGTGGTTTTGGACACCCCAAACAGTACGGGAACCAACCGGTAAGGATATGCGCAGTATGCTACTGGTTGAAACCCCTTACGGGTCCGGATGGTTCTGGACACCCCAAACAGTACGGGAACCAACCAGCAAGGATTCGCACGGTATCCTGCTGGTTATCCGACGTATACCGGAGGTTAAAAAATTTTAAATGAACCCTGCAGGAGATGATCTGATGCTCCATGAGAATCCCTCAAAGCATGATTCCATGGTTAAGGAGAAGATACGATGAAAACGAGACTGTCGATAATACTAGGACTCCTGATCGTCGCGGCATTTATTATTCCCGGCGCATCAGCAGTCAGCCCCTTCCAGGTCCAGGGAAGCCATTACAACCTGAACATTATCGGAACAAAATCCTATGATGAAACCTTTGGAAAGGAAGTAGGAGACAGCATGGGTCACACGCTGTTCGTGAAACTGAATGGAAAGTCCAGGATCACCATGACCCAGGCTCTCGATGGTGTATTCCGGGTCACCGACCGAAACGGATGTGACGGTCAGGCCGAATTTAATGTCGCGCCCGGGCATTACAATGTGTACGCCCGGGCACTGGGTACACCTAATGGTAAAGTCAACGTCTCTGCATGGGGCAACTTCACCGATCTCGAAACAGGATACCAGTTAATTAATCTCGGTTACGTTAACCTGGCACGGGAATCCGGAAAACCCCGGAGCGTGAACATCAACAGCCTGTTCTACGTTGATGCTTCGCTGTGTACAATGGTCGATGAGTTCGGCGTATGCACAGAAACCACTTCATATAACGACTACTGGGTGTTCGATATCGCTGAGCTGTTTGACTACTGGTGGGACTATGATAACAATGGTCTGAAAAACCTGCAGGTACGGTTCTACGAGTGCACACTCGACCCGACCGGGGGAGCAGATGATTACTGCAGGTGGGGAGACGGAACTCCGATTGATTCAACCAAAACAGTAGTTACCACGTGACCCGATTATACTCCCCATTTTTTTATCCGTCCGTTTCTGCATATCATCTGTTGAGAGAGACGAACTTTTATTCACGAAACTGGTTGGCTGACGGATAGCAGGGGACAGCCGCCTGGCCTGAAGAACCACCCGGGGGAATGGAAAATTTTTCTTCTTAACGTTCGCGGGACCTAAAAAACCCTGGTCTCCGGGGAATTTTATAAAAATTTTCTAATGAGATTCAGAACGTAAAAAAAATTATTTTCCAAACGAAAAGTCAACCCTGTACTCCCGGGTGCATTCTCCGTCAAGACGAGTCTCATAGGTCCGGGTTTCTCCCGCCCCGACCGGCCCGATAAAAATGGACTGCGAGTCACGGATCGTGCCGGTGTCGCTGGTTACCAGGTTGAGGTTCAGCTGCACTGCATCAAATGAGGTATTCCCGGCATTGTACACATACCCGGTCACCCGTTCATAACACCCCTGGGCCGGCGACCACCCTACAGAATATTCGAAGTGGGAATGAAGTGCCCCCTGTGCACTTTCGCGAACTACCGGTGTGCTCAGGCAACCGGAGAGAAAGACAAGGACGATCACCAGCACAGAAACTGCAACAATTTTTTTCATAACCCAGGACCCTCCAGGCACAGGAACAGGACAGCCCTGCGGCCATGATGACGACCGAAAGAGCAATCCCCTGCTGATTCTGCCAGTACAGTCGTTACACTCATCGCTTATATAGGTATCATGGTGATGCATCAGAGCAGCTGGAATCTTGCGGAGCAAGCGACGCGGCAGCCACGCTGCGTTTTCCGTTCATGCACCCGCACCTGCCGGCACCGCAGTCAATCGGTCCTTCGCAGACATTCGTACACAGCAGGGTACAGACCCCTTTGTTCGATTTGTTGATGCAGCTTATCGGGTGGCAGCATTCGACCGGTACACAATCATCGTCAGTCATGCAAACCTGCAAGCGAAAGGGGAGGTTGTCATCACTCTTGTCGGAAACGAGGGAGGGGGAGTGGGGGACGCGGTACCAAAAGGAGAGCTGGAAATGCACCCGCTCACCAGAACAAGACATGCGGTAAAAGGAGCAGGACAACGATTAAACCAGAAGGTTTCAAGATCATGCTTCCGTGTGTTGTGATAGAACATGATAGTTTTTCCGGGCATGAGGTGCAGTGAAGAACTCCCGGTAATTAATATCCGGCACAGGAAATCCCATTGCAGAATCTCATATTGGGAGCAACGCCGCCACCCCCGAAGGGACACCCCCGAAGCGGTTCAGTAACAAAAATTCAACACAACTTCATTAGTCCGCCGTGCCTCGGAGAGGCCCTGAGGCGGGTTCCCTCGTAAATACTATAGTTTCATGCGAAATTATTTTTTTTGCACGAGACAGTGTGTAAATCCCTTTCGCATCTTATTCGTCGCTGTTAATCACTCAGTGAACATGTTCATGACCGACCTGGCGCTGCTGCGATCGGTAACCGACGCTCACTCGGGCCGCAGGGCTGACGTTCTCCTGCTTTCCAATGTGGCTGTATCTCCATGTTTGTCGCAACCTTCAATTATCATCGCACACCACACTATCGTACCGGCGATGAAGTCCGCCAAAAACCGCCTTTCCGGCTGATGACTTCTACCAGTGAATGGTAGATGATGCCGATGATCCAGGGACAGGATACAACCATCGAATATATACGGGAACGGCGGTGCAGTTCCGGTGGCTACTGTTTTTACCGGCTCGACGAACCGAATGCCGGTGATACCTTTCATGCACTTGCTTCGCTTGCGATGCTGGATGCACTGCCGGATAACGACATTGCCACAAGGGAATATCTCCATTCCTTCCAGAATTCGGAAAAACACTTCTCCAATGTGAATGTCAGATATGCGGTTGCACGGAGCCTGCTCCTGCTTGGTGAGAAATCCGATGAGGATCCGGCATCCTGGATTCTTCCCTTACTAACACCACCCCCCAGGAGTATCCGCCCGGTTGAATCCTCATCTCTCTTTGAGCACCTGTATCTCCTGACCAGCCTCTGTACGCATCTTGGAGTCGGAATCCCCTCTGAAAAAAAAGCAGAAATTATTACGGCTGTGCTTCATTACCAGCACACCGATACCGGGTTTGGCCATCCTGTGTCAACAATCATCGAGACGGCCGATGCACTTGCCATCCTTGCATCACTTGGCTATCCGGTATCCTTAACAGGTTCAACAGAATTTCTAAAACAGTGTGAAGACCCGGCTTCTGGTTTCCTTGCGGTACCGGGTTCAAAGCCCGGGTATCTTGAACACATCCATGCAGGAGTGCATGCGTGTTCTGTGCTGGGATACCATCCCGATGTTCTGGATCAGTGCAGGGAATTTATTCTGAGCTGCCATCTTGGCAACGGCGGGTATGTGCGATCGATCTTCGGGGGATCCGCGACGCTGGAAAATACTTACCTTGCATTGCACGCACTCGCCATGATCAAAGATCTGAGCACAGATTCGCCACGCAGGTCGGATATCGTCAATCCCCTGCGGTGCTGCGACTGAGGTGCCGGGTATGAGCACGACCTTCTTCTGCCCGTTCTGCGGGAAACAGAGTCCTGACGATGACCCAGTCTGTCACTCCTGCGGAAAATCGATCGGGCACTGGCGGGAGCACTCATTTGAAGAGCGGCTCCTGCTCACGCTTCACCACCCAATCCTGGAACATCGTATGATGGCGATCCAGCTACTCGGCCAGCGGAAATATGAGCGGGCTGTTCGGGTATTTGCTGAACTGATTACCGCCGGTCAGGATGTATATACCCTGCGGGAGATTGTATATGCACTGTCACAGGTGAATACAAACGAAAGCCGTCAGTTGATAGTACAGCTTCGGGAACATCCTTCTCCGGTTGTGCGAACGGCATGTGATACAGCTGCCTGCACATACCCGAAAGAGGCCTGGTGATGAAGTCCCCGGTCAAGCCCCGGCTGATGCGTATCCTCCTTGATGGCGAGCTGCACAGCGAGATCGATCTTGCGACCGGTGTCGGGTTCACGAAAGTGGCAACGATCCGGAAGTGGATCGAGTCATTCCAGACCACGGGGTTCATTGAACGGTCCAGGAGTGAATCTGCAACAGGATACGTGTGCCGGATTATTACGACAAAGGAAACGGTCCTGAAAATTTATAATCACCCGGAATTCCGTGCACTCCGTCCGGATATCCGAAATGCCCCGTGGTTTTGTTCGGTGTTTACCCAGCCGTTCAATGGTCTGCCCGAGGATATGCCCCTTCTCATTGACGCGATGGTCCGTGCTTCTCACACGTTCTTTGAAACAATCTCCCTGTATGATACTCCGGAGAAGATCCGGGAGACCTACCACCCCGCACTTGTCGTCAACCAGCTTTCCGGGATCTCCGATCCGGTATTCAATGACCTCTGCCTATATTACCAGATATTCCTGCACGCGGTTATCCGGGATATTAAATATGGCGGACTGGGTGAGGGGTTTGCAAAGCTCCTGAACAGTTCACAGAAAACACTCGAACGGCGGTACGCAGATTACATTGCACCTATGAAGAAAAAGGCCAGATCAGGAAGTCATCCATGAACCGGAGGTATTCCGTAACCGGGCTGGTAACGGGCATGATACATCCGGGTAACGACATTACTGACCGGCTAACCAGAGCACTTGAGAACGCAGGAAGGGCTCCGCTCAGGGATGGTGATATCCTCGTGCTTGCCGAATCCGTGGTCGCGACTGCCGAAGGGCGGATTATTTCCCTGGATTCTATTACTCCATCATCCCGGGCTTGTGAACTGGCAGTAAAATACAGGATGGATCCGCGTGAGGTCGAGATTGTGCTGCAGGAGAGCGATGAAATCATTGGCGGAATTTCGGGTTTTCTCCTTTGTATGAAAGGAGGTACGCTACTCCCTAATGCGGGTGTGGATAATTCAAACGCCCCGCAGGGCTGTCTCATACCGCTCCCCAAAGACCCCAATGCAAGTGCAGAAAGAATCCGGGATGAAATCCGGGAACGAAGTTGTGCGGAGGTGGGTGTCATTATCGCGGACAGCCGAGTACATCCAATGCGATCCGGCTGTTGCGGTATTGCCGTTGGCTGCGCCGGGATCCCCGCTGTTCTGGATGACCATCAAAGGAGCGATTCCGTCGCAGCCAATGGATCCGGAAAGCAACTGGCAGTTGCGGACTGTATCGCGTCTGCCGCCGAGATAGTTATGGGTGAGTCTGACGAGGGGATTCCCTGCGCAATTGTACGGGGACTGGGATTGCCCATTAACGATCGCTCCGGTGTCCCGGTAATTGATGTCAATGACTGTATCTTTATGCAGGCAGTATCTGAACGACGTGAAAACCGCGAGAGGGAAACAGCAGGGAAGGAAGTAACATGAAACAAAAAACACGGCGTACAATTGAGAGCCGTCGCCGGGCGAAGATATTCGTCGAAGCGTGTGCGGGCATCCTTCCGGTACCGGTAGTGACCGTTACGTGTGGCGGAAATGTGCTCTCAATAAACCCTGCTGCTCTGCAACTTTTCGGGATTCTTGCTGACGATACCGGAACCCACAACTTACGGACCTGCTTGTACTGGATGATAGTAGTAGCAGCGACATAACAGAAGCCTGTAGGACCCTGAACCCGGTTTCTGGTGTTGTCAAGATTCGCACGCCTTCAGGAACGCGAGAGGTAAACTGTACATCAGTGCCGTTCATGGGTGAAGAAGAAGACGTGCTCCTTGTAGCCATGCTGTTCTCTGAGCCAACCGAAAATTACGTGAAATATCTGGAGGGATACGCCGGTCATCCGATGATCAGACAAACGAGCACCGACCTTCTGGAGAGTATGAAGGAATGGGAAGAAACCCTGCTGGCATTCTCCCAGGGTGATTTGATAACGTTCCCGCAAAAGGAATAGAGGATCCGCTTGCCCGACTCAAATACCTCTACAATGAAGGTATTGCTGCAGTACAGAAGATGGTTTCCATGAAAGATCTTTTCGGTTGATAAATCCATGAAATTGCAATCAGGTTGGATTATAAAAAATGAGAGTCTGAATTACCCGTTCCGCAGCACCGCTCCCTTGTTTGCCTGGCCGACGAGAGCTGCATACCGCGCAAGAACGCCGGTCACGGATTTTTTATGCGGGACCATTTCCTTCCTGCGTTTCTGCAGTATCTCTGGTGAAAGAAGAAGATCAATCGTATCAGCGAAGAGATCAATCCGGATCGTGTCGCCTTCATTCACAAGTCCGATCGGCCCACCCGCCGCTGCTTCTGGTGCCACGTGTCCGATACATGGCCCCCGCGTGCCTCCGGAAAACCGCCCATCCGTCACCAGCGCGACGCGGGTATAACCCTGTCCCATCAGGGCCGATGTTGGGGAGAGCATCTCCGGCATTCCCGGCGCTCCTTTCGGACCTTCGTACCGGATAACAATAACATCGCCTTCCTTGATCTTCCGCTCAATGATGGCATCCATCGCGTCCTTCTCACCGTTAAAAACCCGGGCGGGCCCCTGGTGTTTCCACATCGCCTCGTCAACGGCACCGCACTTGATCACCGCACCGTCCGGGGCAAGGGAACCCCGCAGGATCTTCAGGCCACCGGCAGCGTGCACCGGCGCGGTTAAGGGAGCAATTACCTGCTTATTTTTCACCGGGTGGTCGCGGGCGATAACCTGAACTGTTTTTCCTGAAACCGTCATAACATCGTCAAGCGACCCTGCCAGCCGGTTCATTACTGCCGAAACACCGCCGGCATAATACAGGGCTTCCATTGAGTATGGGCCGGCGGGCTGCATATGGCAGAGATGCGGGGTGATCCGGGCAATGTCGCGGAACGTGTCGAGCGTAACCGGAACATCGGCTTCCTGTGCAATCGCCATGAGGTGGAGAACCGTGTTGGTTGATCCACCCAGCGCCATATCGACTTTAATGGCATTGGAAAAACCCTGCTCTGTAAGGATTTGCCGGGGCAGGACCTGCTCTTTTACCAGTGGCACGATACGTTCGCCGGTTTCCCGGGCCAGACGGAGTTTTGCCGCATCGACTGCCGGCGTTGCTGCACAGCCGGGAAGCGACATGCCCAGTGCTTCGGTCATGCACGCCATGGTGTTTGCCGTATAGAGCCCCTGGCAGGATCCGCAGCCGGGCATTGCCGCACATTCCAGCTCGCAGAGCTCGGACTCGGTCATTTTGCCTGCTGCCTGTCTCCCCACCCCTTCAAAGACATCGATAAGCGATAGCTCTTTTCCGGCAAGATGTCCGGAAAGCATCGGGCCGCCAGTGATAACAATTGTGGGGATATTGAGCCGTGCAGCCGCCATAAGCATCCCGGGAATAATCTTGTCACAGGTGCCGACACAGACCAGCCCGTCAAAACAGTGGGCCTGCGCCATCAGTTCTATGGAGTCGGCAATGTTTTCCCGGGACGGAAGAGCGTTCCGCATTCCTTCGTGGCCCATCGCGATCCCGTCACAGATACCGATAACCCCGAACTCGAATGGCACGCCACCGGCAGCGGTGATTCCTTCGCGGACTTTCTGTGCAAGCGTGCGCAGGTGAACGTGGCCCGGCACGATGTCGCTCCAGGCATTTGCAATCCCGATGAACGGCAGGTCCATCTCCCGATCCGTCACACCCAGCGACCGGAGCAGCGAGCGGTTGGGCGCCCGCTGGTTACCTTTCTTTATCTCATCGCTTCTCATGATTTGTCACTAGATATATCTTAAGGTCAGCATCTTAATATCAGTGATTTCCTGTTCCGGAACCGAAACGAAATTAATATAAATTGGCACTTGGAAAGGTACTTCTTGTCAAATCTTTTAGACAGGCGATGAAGTCCGCCTTATAACCGCCGATTCCGGCTGATGACTTCTGCCACGAACCGGGATGTTCATGACCGGTCGGGAACGGCGGGAGGCGTCTGCTGACATCATTCGTATCTCCCTCTTCTCACCCGTTCATCACGTCCCTTCGAAGTGAGGTTTACCATGGCAAACACCGATGTTACGAAACTGCTTGAAAAGATTAAGAAAGACGACGTACAGTTCGTCCGGCTCCAGTTCACCGACGTTATGGGCATGCCGAAGAACGCGGCGATCCCGGTAGAGCAGGTCGAGAAGTCCCTGACCGAAGGGACGTGGTTCGACGGTTCCTCAATCGAGGGGTTCACGCGGATCGAAGAGTCCGATATGCTCCTCAAGGCGGACCCGGCCTCGTACGCGGTCCTGCCATGGCGGCCGGCCGATGGAAAGGTTGCCCGGTTCGTCTGTGATGTGTATACTTACGGCAACAAACCGTTCGAAGGCGACCCCCGGTATGCCCTCAAGAAGACCATGGCGGAAGCAGCGAAGATGGGCTACACCTTCAACACCGGTCCCGAGCTCGAGTTTTTCCTGTTCAATCTTGTCAATGGAAGACCCTCAACGGAGTTCTCGGACACCGGAGCGTATTTCGATCTCGCACCGAACGATGCGTCCGAGAACGTCCGGCGAGAGATCGTGCTCTCATTGAGGCAGATGGGCTTCGAGATCGAGATGTCCCACCACGAAGTAGCGGCGAGCCAGCACGAGATCAACTTCAAGTACACCGATGCTGTCACGACCGCAGACCGGGTGATCACCCAGAAGTATGCGACGAAAGCGATCGCGCTGAAGTACGGGCTTCATGCATCCTTCATGGCAAAGCCTATCGGAGGGATAAATGGCAGCGGTATGCACACCCATGGTTCACTCTCGAAGGGAGGGAAGAATGCATTCGCCGATGCAGATGCAGAGAAGGGACTCAGCCAGACTGCCCTCTACTATATCGGTGGTATCCTGAAACACGCAAAGGCAATCACCCGCGTCGCAAACCCGACGATCAATTCATACAGGCGTCTCGTCCCCGGCTATGAAGCGCCATGCTACATCTCGTGGAGCACCACCAACCGCTCCGCCCTGATACGTGTCCCCGCTGCTCGTGGCAACGGCACCCGCGCTGAATTCCGGAGCCCGGACCCGATGTGCAACCCCTATCTGACATTCGCCTGCATGCTCACAGCGGGTCTCGATGGTATCAAGAACAAGATCATGCCCCCGGACAGCACCGATGTTAATATCTATCACCTAAGTGAGAAGGAGCGGAAGAAGATGAAGATCGAGATGCTGCCCGGCAGCCTCGCGGAGTCCCAGGCATACCTCATGAACGACAAGGTACTCTGTGAAGCACTCGGCAGCCACATCGTGGAGAACCTCGCCAAGATCGCCGAGGCCGAGACCGATGCGTTCCGTCTCACGG
This sequence comes from Methanoregula sp. UBA471, assembly GCA_002495065.1. GTDB lineage: Archaea > Halobacteriota > Methanomicrobia > Methanomicrobiales > Methanospirillaceae > Methanoregula. The sequence goes on from DADT01000057.1 coordinate 19,505, forward strand.
TCCACCCGTGGGATCTCGACCGGTACCTGGCCACCTATTAAACCATTTTTTTAAGATATTTCCTCAGATCATTATCTGAACCTCAGTGGTTCCTTGTTTTGGGACCGAGGCGAAATAAATATCAGATGACACTCTGAAAAGTACTTCACATCACAACGAATCCGGTGATGAAGTCCGCCTCATAACCGCCGTTTCCGGCTGATGACTTCTGCTGTAACCCGCATGATCGTATCCGGGAAGAGAGCAGAATGTTATTAACCAGGTACTATTGAAAACCTGACTCCTGCTCTTTTCAGCATATCCCCGGCAGAAACATGCAGACTTCTCTGATGGAACAAAGTGATGGCTATGAAACTTACCATAATGCCTGTTGAAGACCTCCCGCTTATCCATACGGGAGATGACCTGCCCGCGCTGATAGCTGAACGGTGTGTCCTCGAGGACGGGGACATTGTAACTATTGCCTCCTCGGTATACTCAAAGGCGAAAGGTCATACCCGCAGGCTGAGGGATATCACCCCCACACCGAGGGCGCAACGGATCAGCAAGATGACCGGGGAAGACCCGCGTTTCCTCCAGTCGATTCTCGATGTGTCGAAGGATGTGCTGATTGAATTCCCATTCATTCTCTCTGAAGTAAACGGCGGCCATATCGGTGTAAGGGCCGGTGTCGACCAGAGCAATATTGAAGATGAGATGGTTATCCTGCTGCCGCCCGATCCGATGAAGGCGGCCGGTGAGGTTCGGGAAGCACTGAAAAAAATTACCGGTAAAGATATCGGTGTCATCATTACCGATACCTGCGGGAGGGCGTTCCGCCGGGGCCAGACCGGCAATGCAATCGGTTGGAGTGGCATGCCGGCCATCCGGGACTTCCGGGGCGACAAGGACCTTTTCGGGCACGTGCTGAAGATCACCGAAGAGGCTGTTGTCGACGAGATTGCCGGCATTGCCAACTTTGTCATGGGCGAGAGCAACAACGGCGTTCCTGCCGTGGTGGTGAAGGGGTGCGAACGCTGGGCCGGGCATGACAACCTGTATTTCAATAAGCAGGAGGATTTCATCCGAAGGGCATTGTGTGTGAGGGCAAAGCCGAAGAAGAAGGAATGAGCCGGGCTGTGCTGATGCGAGAATTATCCACAAAGACACGGACTGCCACAGGATTAATAATTGGTGCGATATCTGCTTTTTTTCTGATATTAATTGTAGGTATTATCGTATTGAATGGCATTCAATCATCATCAGATACTTCTCTCGATAACAGGTCCGAAGAGACAATTCAAACTACCAAGGATAATTTTATTTTAGGTATGGCGATCCTTGGCATTGGAGGTGCGTTTGGAATAATAGCGTACTATTACACGACTATCGGCTTTGGATCAAATAAATAAGACTTTTTTGATTGGATGTGTTAAAAATAACCGGTTTTTCCAGATCCGGTTTTTCACAATGGCAAAGAGCATTTAACGCATTTCATCCGATTGAATAATGGTGATGGAGTCCGCCAAAATCGCCCGACGGGCTGATGACTTCTACCTGGAGAAGCATTACCATGAAAAAAGACGGGTGGCTGAACAGGACTGTCTTTGGCGCCGGCATCGCGAGTTTCTTCTCTGATCTCGGTCATGAAGCAGTGACCGTACTGCTCCCATCATTCCTGATCGCTTTGGGAGCCCCGGTGTATGCACTGGGGATCATTGAAGGAATCAGTGACGGTGCATCGAGTTTTGTGAAATTATTATCCGGGTATTTCTCGGATAAACTCGGGAAACGCAAAGAGTTCGCACTCGCAGGATATGTTGCAACCGGTATCTTCCCGGCAATCGTTGCGGTTGCTTCAACATGGCTGCTTGTTCTCTGTGGACGGGTGATCGGGTGGATGGGAAGGGGTACCCGGGGTCCGCCTCGTGACGCTATCCTTGCAAAATCAGTGGACATGGCAGACCTGGGCAAAGCGTTCGGGTTCCACCGGGCCGGTGATACCCTTGGTGCAATCGCCGGGCCGCTTGTTGCTTTCTCGTTCCTTGCTTATTTCAGCATGCGGGAGATCTTCTGGCTTACGCTGATCCCTGGTGGTCTTGCACTCCTCACGTTCTGGTTCTTTGTGAGAGAGAAAAACCCGGCACCTTCGGGCGATCACCGGACACTGGTCGCTTCCCTGAAAGGACTGCCGGGCGGGTTTAAGAAATACCTTGCCGCTGTCCTTGTCTTCGGAATTGCGGATTTCTCGCATACGCTGCTAATCGCGTTTGCCGTCGTCATGCTGACCCCCTTACTCGGGTTTGCCCAGGCAACGGCAGCGGGTGTGATCCTGTATACGATACGGAACATCGTCTATGCAGCTGCATGTTACCCGTTCGGTGCACTGGGTGACCGGTTCGGCAGGAAGACGTTGCTCGTGCTCGGCTATGGGATCGCGGTCATGACATTCATTGGGTTTGCTCTTGCCCCTCCAGACCCGATTCTCTATGGAATCCTCTTTGCGCTCTGTGGGGTATTTATTGCAGCGGAAGACACGCTTGAAAGTGCAGTTGCCGGAGAGATGATCGAAGAGAAATACCGGGGACTGGGTTTCGGAGCGCTCGCAACCATGAACGGGATCGGCGATCTGCTCTCCAGTATCCTGATCGGGTTCATCTGGGCGTTTGTCGGCTATACGGCCGGGTTCGCATTTGCTGCGGTAGTGGCTGCGGTGGGAACGATCCTGATGCTGGTATGGGCGAACCGGGTGCCGGATGTACCTGCACAAATCCTCTAGGAGAAGAGGGCATGCACTGTCACATTATTTTTCGGGAGAGGAAATGAAGGAAACGACTATGCACTATGAGGAGAGAGTCCGGGACAAAGTCGCGATGTTGTATGCCGCAGACATCCAGTCTGTCGCACACAGGATCGATCATATTGAACGCGTCCTTGCCAATGCACAAAATATCGCCACGCATTTCCCGGATGCGGATACTGAACTTCTCACGCTTTCAGTGCTGCTCCATGATGTGACCGCTCCGTTCGACCGGAAAAAGGAGCATGTCGAGCTGAGCTTGATCACCGCTCAGAAGATTCTGCGTGAAATCGGGTATCCTTCAGGAAGGATGGAAAGGGTACTGGCGATTATTGCAGAGCATTCGACCGAACGGCTCAGGGAGGGAGGATTGTCCTCGGTGGAAGCACGAATCCTCTTCGATGCCGACAAAATTGACGGTATCGGTTCCATTGGTATTGCCCGGGCATTTGCCCTGTTCGGGCAGCAGGGATTTGCCCCGCCCTATGCCATTTCCTGGTACCGGAAGAAGATTGCAATTTCCCTTAACCACATGCAGACAGATCCCGGGAGGAAGATAGCCATGGAGCGTCTGCCGTATGTGGAAGATTTTTTGCAAAGATTTGAAGCAGAGAATGCAGCATTTCTGAAAATCAGAAAGTACGATGAAATATGAGGGATGTTCCCGTCCGGATAATGGATGCGGACAGGAATTCGCATCGCGAAAACAATGAATCCCGAAGAGGAAGCGCGAGAAGTAAAAAATTTCGGTTAATAATCGCCCATGCCGGGCGGCATCCCCCCCCCATGCCACCGGGAGGCATACCGCCAGCCGGTTCAGCTGCCTTTGACGATGCGATGATATCGTCGATACGGAGGATCATGACTGCTGCCTCTGCAGCACTTGAGATTGCCTGGGTTTTCACCCGCAACGCAGGGAACTTTGTCCATAAAGCAGTTTCAGGTCATCTTCGATAACACGAATATCATCCACTGATATGTTCTGTCCCCCAACTGATCGATCCACCTGTGCCCGGTAGCGTTCGGCGTATATCTCAAACCGCTTGCCCAGCTGGCCCGTCACCACCCTTGACCATTCCTGCAGAAGCCGCAGGTAGCTCGCGAGAGCCTGTCGGAAAGGTTCACCGAGCTGCTGACGGATGTGTTCTGCCATATGGTTCTGTGCATATTGTCTTCCGAGCAGCGAAGCAAACGCAGGTTTGGGTACGGTGACATCGATTGTTCCCATATCGAAGACCGGCATACCCCGGATAAGAGAAAGGAATTCGTCACCACCCGGCATGTCTGCAACACCAAGGTCCCCGGCGCATAGTACCAGCTCTTCCTGCAGCCGGAGAGCCAGGGTTTCTACCGGGACCTGGACATTTTTTGCCCACCCCTGCACAACCCGAAGAACAGCTGTCCGGATTATGCTATCGGTTGCAATCCCGGGATCCGTGTTCAGGGTCGGCGCTTCCAGGACACTGACGGCAGCGGCTGAATAAACTTCCGGCATATCGTTCGCCATTTTTTTAATTTCACGATCGCAGGAGACGCGTGTCTCATCGATCAATCCTGTTGCACGGCGCAGGCGGGATTCCACGACACGGTTTTCCTCCCTATCTCCCAAAGATGTGTTTTGACTCCGTTGGATCGTAGCGTGCAGAATGAATACCACGGACTCCCGCAGCGAACCGATCTTCCTCTGCAGCGATGATGCCCTGAGCTCCTGTGAACGGCTGTAGAGTGGGAGAATATCCTCTTCGAACCACCGGTCCAACAGGGTGCGGTGGGATGGTCTGACACTGACCGGATGGACGGGCAGGTCCAGCCCGGTCTCCGAGATGATGTGTTCCCTCACATAGGCGATGGTCTTCTCGCAGTCCTGCCGGCTCAGGAGGTCTGCTTTGCTGAGAAGGACATGGGCCGGGATAGCTGCTTCCTGGAGCGTAAGAATGGTTTGCAAATCCCCGGAAGTAAGAGTGGATCCTGCATCAATCAGGACCACACCGAGATCGCACCGGGGGAGGTATGCAAGAGTCTCAGCTGCACCACTTGTCGCAAGTGAGCCCAGACCCGGTGTATCTACAAAGGTGACACCCTGGGAGAGCCGGGGAGCCGGAAGGGTAACGGTGATACGCGCCACGTGTTTTTTATTTCCGGGATTCTGCTGCTCCGTTGCAAACTCCCCGAGCCGGGCGATCTCCAACGATTGTGCGGGTGCGTCGGCAAACGAAACCGTGAGAGATGGCTGTTCACTGTGTGTGATACGGGTAGGAACAGAAGTAACCGGAGTTACTCCTACGGGAAGAACATCCGTACCGAGAACAGCATTCAGGAGCGATGACTTCCCGGAACTGACCCGCCCGAACACCGCGATCTCGAAACTCCGGTCTTCAGCCCGATCAAGAATCGAGGCAATTGTCCCCCGGAATTCAACGAGTCCTCGTTCCGCGACAACCCGTTCAATCCGGGAAAGCAGGTTCAGATTATTACCTTCTTCTTCCAGCCGTTTCAGGCGTTCCCGGAAATCCTGCCCGGTTCCCCCGGCAAGATACTTTTCGAGCCGTACAACGAGTGCCTGCAATTCCCCGGAAATTCCATTCAGTTCTGTCGCGGTAGTATTGGAAACGTTGCCGAATCCCCGCATGTATTTCGGTTTGAGTTCCTCAGCTGCAATGTCGATAGAACAGAGTCTGCCGTTAATAGCCCGGGACGCTGAAACCCATGGTGGTTTCCGGGGAATGCCCTGACCATCGAGGACCCGGATGAGGCGGGCGCGTATGCGGGCGATATAATCCTCAATGGTTTTCTGCTGGACCGGGGCAATGTCAGCAGTGTAGGAAGGAAATGCGGCCAGGGATGCAGACTCATTCAGGATACCTTCGATATCACTGAGGAGTCTGTCGATATGCTCACAGGTAATGCGAAGGCGGCGTACCTGATCCTCATTCAGGGTATCGGAATCAGTCGCCACGGTCAAACATCATCCCCGTATGAATGCTCCCTTTCCTGCATAGACTGCCTTACTGCCCAGTTCTTCCTCAATCCGCAGGAGCTGGTTGTATTTCTCGACACGCTCTCCACGGCAGGGTGCACCGGTCTTGAGTTTCCCCGCAGCGGTTGCAACGGTGAAATCGGCGATAAATGAATCGATCGTCTCACCGCTCCGGTGGGAGACATTGATGCCCCATCCTGAACCCTTAGCGATATCGATGGTGGCAAGGGTCTCGGTCACGGTCCCGATCTGGTTGAGTTTAATCAGCACGGAGTTCGCCACCCCTTCGTCAATACCCCGCTTCACGAGTTCCGGGGACGTGACAAAGATGTCATCACCGATCAGTTCAATCCGGTCCCCGAGTTCTTTGGTAAGGAGTTTCCACCCGGACCAGTCATCTTCCGCGAGTCCGTCTTCGATCGAGGTGATGGGATAAATGTCCACCAGTGTCTTGTAATACCTGATAAGATCTTTCGGTGCCAGGGTCTTCCCTTCGCGTTTGAGTTCGTAGTTGCCTTCATGAAAGAAACCGCTCGATGCAGGATCAAGGGAAATACCGATATCCGTGCCGGGCCTGTACCCTGCCTGATCGATTGCACGAGTGATGAGTTCAAGCGGCTCCTCGTTGGATGCAACCTTCGGCGCAAACCCGCCCTCGTCCCCGATTGCGGTCGGGTATTTCTTCTTTTTCAGGATATCCTGTAATGCATGGTAGGTCTCCGCACCCCATTGCAGTGCTGTCCGGAAATCGGGAGCACCCAAGGGGGCGATCATGTACTCCTGGAAATCGGCACCCTGCCACTGGGCATGCACCCCGCCGTTCAGCACATTCATCATCGGGACCGGCAGCAGATAGCGGTGATCTTCGCTCAGGTACTCGTAGAGTGGCATGTGCCGGGACAATGCCGAAGCCCGGGCTGCTGCCATTGAGACCCCGAGAATCGCATTCGCACCGAGCCGGGCCTTGTTGGGAGTACCGTCAAGGGTTATCATTTGTCGATCGATCAGCTCCTGGTCACCGGCATCCAGCCCTGCAAGAGCAGGTGCAATGAGCGTGTTCACATTGGTTACAGCCGTAAGCACTCCTTTGCCGCCAAACCGTTTCGGGTCACGGTCACGGAGTTCGACGGCTTCATGAGTTCCGGTCGATGCTCCGGAGGGGACCGCTGCCCGGGCCTGGTTCCCGTCATGGAGAACGATATCCACCTCAACCGTCGGGTTGCCCCGGGAATCGAGGATCTCCCGTGCATGAATGGTTCTGATTGTCGTTTTCATAGAGTATCACTTCTTTGTTATTCCATCCCTGCCGTAATTCCCGGCCTTGACCTGAATATACATTCTCAGTCCTTCTGGTATCATCATGGATTTCGGGAATATCAACACTGACATGGAATTATGGACCTTCCTCATCGGGTCGGTTTGAGGGAGAAGTCATCGGCCTGACGGTGCAGGCATGGCAGACCTCATCGCCGGTAAAACAGAAGTCATCAGCCCGACCGGGCGGTTAAGGCGGACTTCATCGCCACTGACAGATCAGAGATGCTGATTTCTGCCACTAATAGTTTTCTTTTTCCCCGTAGTCCGGTCAGGATAAACAAAGAATTAATTAGCTGCGCATGCAGATTTTTCTGTATCAAGGTGATGGAGTTCACCACTAACCGCCTTTTGTGCTGATAACTCCTACCCGTCCGATGGTCAGTGCCGATTCGCGGCCTCACCGCGTCGGCCGGAGATACTCGAGAGGAGTAATTCCATGGATGATACCAGTACTAAAACTCCATCCCCGTCACACGGTACAAATTCAATCACCGTGCCGGACAACCTTGGGGATATTCTGAACGCTGAACGCCACCGTCTCGAACTGAAGGACACCCGTTATTCAATCTATGCAAAACAACTGGAAGAACTGGAAAAGCGTCTTTCCCAGGGACGGTTCCATCTGGCAGTACTCGGGCAGGTAAAACGGGGTAAGAGTACGCTCTTAAATGCTCTTCTCGGTGAAGATGTGCTGCCGACTTCTGTAATCCCACTCACGGCAATTCCGACATTTATTCAATACGGAGAGAAACGTCTGCTCAGGGTCCGGTACAACGACAACCGCCCGGACACAGTGATCAAAGGTGAACCATTGAAATGGCTCAACAAACAGCTGATGGGATTTGTAACTGAGGATGCGAATCCCCGAAATGAAAAAGGGGTGCTCCAGGTTGAGATCACCCATCCTGCAGAAATCCTTCGCGATGTTGTTCTCATTGACACCCCGGGTATTGGTTCAACCTACCGGCACAATACTGAGGCGACGATGAATTTCCTGCCCCAGTGTGATGCAGCCCTCTTTTTAGTCTCGGCAGACCCGCCTATCACGGAAGTTGAGGTTGCTTTCCTCAAAGAGATTAAAAACCGGGTCACCCGATTATTTTTTGTCCTGAACAAGGTGGATTACTTAACTGAATCCGAGCGTGAGACAGCGCTCGGGTTCTACCGCACCATCCTGACACGGGACGCAGGTATGAATCCAGACACCCGGATCTTTACCATATCGGCACGAAAGGGATTGCTGGCAAAAGAGTCCGGTAATACAGAGCAGTGGGTTGAGAGCGGCCTTTCCGAAGTTTTTGATCACCTGATTGCATTCCTCGCACACGAGAAGAGCCGGGTGCTGAAAGAAGCTATCGGGAGAAAAGCCCTTGATGTCTTCAACGATGTGCAACTCCAGGCTGAACTGGAAATTAAGGCGCTCGAACTGCCGCTCACGCACCTGGAGAGTCAGCTTGCCCTGTTTGATAAAAAAATCGCAGAGGCAAAACAGCAGCGGGTGCATGCACAGGATATCCTGAGCGGGGACCAGAAACGGGTGCACGAACAGCTGGAAACCTACATCAATAGTCTTCGTGCCCCCGTACGCGAGAAACTCACATCCATTGCCGACGCTGCTATCGCTGCATCGCCCGACAACCCGGAACAAGCGGCGAAACAGGCCGTGGCAGAAGCCATCCCTGCATGGTTCGAACATGAACTCGGAACTCTTTCAGCAAAGGTGGATGGGGAGATAACCGCACTTCTGAAGAATCATGAGCAGCGTGCTGATGAGCTGATTGAATCCATCAGGAAAGCGGCATCAGAACTCTTTGACATGCCGTATCATGCCCCGAAAGGAGAACGGGTATATACTTCGGAGAGGAAGCCGTTCTGGGTTGAACATGCCTGGGAAAGTTCAATCAGCCCGATCTCTTCTGAAGGGGTAGAACGTTTCCTACCGGGAACCATTCGGGCGAGCCGGGCACGGGACCGGTTAAAAAGACAGATTGACACACTGGTAGTACGCAACCTTGAGAACCTAAGGTGGGAAACCCTGCAGAACATCGATACGGCATTCCGGAAGTTCAGCACGGATCTCGACACCAACCTCACCCTGACCATTGAAGCCACTCACGGTGCGGTCCGTTCGGCACTTGCACAGCGGAAACAGCATGGGGAGAGCGTTGCAGATCGTATTATGGAGCTGAAGAAAACGTCAACTGAAATCCAGGGTGTGATCAACCGGTTTGAGACGGTGTAATAATCCGGTGATGAGAACAATGCGGTGTAATGATAACAAACCGTGCCCCGGTTGCGGGCACTTTCTCGTCGAATCAGAAAAAATCCGGTATAGTGGCAGGAACGATTACCGGAGCGATCCGTTTGTTATATGTCCTGAATGCGGCTGGAAACGGCACTGCACTCCCGGTGATGATGGCATTTTTTACTATCATTTATGACAAAAGACAGGATTGGGAGTTGAGAGAAAGGTTTTGAAAAGACGGTGGTAATAATGCATACGGTAGCACCCAAACAGGAAATACCACTTTAACCATCAGCTCATCGGGGCAATATTTTAATACATAAAAAAAATGCTCCCGGATCATTTTGCTCCGGGCTCCCTCACGCCGGGTTATTGGATTTTAATTTTTTTTTGGCTATTCAACAATCGTTAAAAATGTCGCCGCCAGTTCCCCAGGACCCCTTTCCGGCATGCGTGAATTGAGGAAGCCGAGGTTTTTTTTTCACTGCGACCGTGATTTTCGCTCTGTCATCTTTTTACCCCGCAATAGTTTATGGTATGCGATTGCAAACCTGTGGGCCTCATCACGGATCTCCTGGATATAACGGAGCGCCATCCCTTTTGGATCGAGCTTTGTCGGGAGCATCTCGCCGGGCACGTATACTTCTTCTTCCCGTTTTGCAATTGCAATTATGGGTATCGCAAGGTCAAGAGCCTGTAACACGTCCCGGGCAGCGGAGAGCTGCCCTTTCCCACCGTCGATGATGATCAGGTCGGGAAGATCGGTATTCTCTTCAAGGAGGCGGTGATACCGGCGTTTTACGATCTCGGCGATCGACGCAAAGTCATCGATGCCCTCTATCGTCCTGATCTTAAACCTGCGGTAGTTCTTCTTGTCCGGCACGCCGTTGCGGAACTGCACCATCGACCCGACCATGGATGTCCCGGAGAGATGCGAGATATCGAAACACTCGATCACTTCCGGAGGATCGGGAAGATCAAGAGCTGCCTGGAGGTCTTTTACCTTCAGCTCGTTTTTCAGGAATGCCTGCCCGATGTTCTTCTCCACCAGTTCGAGCAGTTTCTTCTTCTGACCAATTTTTGGCACGGTCACCTGCACGTTCCTTCCCTTCTGTTCCGCAAGGTATCCTGACAGCGCCTCATCAACTTCGTGGGGGAGGATCAGCTCGGCGGGTGGCGTGCGACCGGCGTAGTATTGTACTAAAAACTCCTCGAAGAAATCCTCGCGGTTGTCAAAGGAGTATTCCTGCTTGCCGGAGAGCAACCCCTTCTCCACAGAAAATACCATCAGGAAGACCGTATCATCGGCTATCGTGTAGGCGATCACGTCCTGGTCCGTCTCCTTCGGGCGCTCGACGTGCTGGCGTTCGGTCAGGTGCTCGATCGCACCAATCTGGTTGCGGAGGAGGATGGCCCTTTCGTAGTCCTGGGAGGCCGAGTATTCCGCCATCTCCGATCGCAGGGAGGTGAGCAGTTCACCGCCCTTTCCCTTCAGCAGGGTTGCCGCACGTTCCACCTGCGTGTGGTAGTCCTCCTCGCTGATCACCCCGATACAGGGAGCACTGCACGACTTCATATGGTACCTGAGACAGGCACGTTTGGGGAGTTTCCTGCACGAACGAAGGCGGAAGACCCGCTTTATTACCCTGAGCAGGGCGTCGCGTTCGGCTGCGGAGACGAACGGTCCGAAATAGGTCGCATCAGCGGTGCTTGTCCGCCGTGCGAAACCGATCCGGGGAAAGGGTTCTCTGGTCAGCTCGATGTAGGCAAACCGTTTTGCGTCCTTCAGGTCGATATTGTATCTCGGCTGGTGTTTTTTAATCAGGTTGTTCTCAAGAAGCAGTGCCTCGGTTTCGGTATTTGTCACCATGATGCTGACCGAGACGATCCGAGCGATCAGGTTCCTTGTCTTGGGATCATGGTCGGTCTTCTGGAAATAACTCGTCACACGCTTCCTGATATTTTTTGCCTTGCCGATATAGATGATCGCACCTGCTTCGTCTGAAAAAAGGTAACAGCCAGGGTCATCCGGAAGGGTGGCAGGGTCGATCATTCCTGATAGCGTATCAGAGTCATGCACCATAAGAGGTGGGGATGAGGTAACACAATACCTGAACCCGGGGCAGTGTGAGTGGGTCTTTGCTGTGCACGAATCCGGGATAAATGAGCTGTCCGTTTCAGGTTTTGCATGTAATCGCGCTACAATTCATTTGCTGGTAAGTTTCTCCGGAAATGTATACGATACAGGAGGGGGTGCAAATGTATTAATATTTATAAAAATATTCATATATTTTAGCCGCTTGTTATGGCCGGAATCTCCCGGGGGTGCGGTATGGGATGGAAGTATACCTATGTAAAAGGAATTCCGATAGAGGCACAGTACCTCTACAAGAAGGCGATGGAGATGTACAACCAGGGAAAACCCGACAGTGCACTGAAATATCTCCGACAGACCCTGGTGATCGCTCCCTGTTATTCAAAAGCACTCTTAACCATGGGTACCTGCCTGGAACAACTTGGCCTGCATGTTGAGGCGACCGCACGATATGAGCAGGCAGTCCAGATCGATCCCTCGTTAAAGGAGATCGTCGAAAAAAGAAAATAATGTGTTTTTAGTACTCTCCGGCTTTGTTTCAGTCCTGAAGACTCAGGTCCTTTCAAGTATCGGTTTTAAGAACTGCCCGGTATAGCTTTTCTCTTCCCCTGCAACCTTCTCCGGTGTCCCGGTTGCAACAATCTCACCACCGGCATCGCCGCCGTCCGGACCGATATCGATGAGGTAGTCTGCCGATTTGATCACGTCAAGGTTATGCTCGATCACGATGACCGTGTTACCTTTTGCTACAAGATCATCGAGCACTTTAATCAATTTCTTTGTGTCATCGAAATGGAGCCCGGTGGTCGGCTCGTCCAGCAGGTAGAGGGTCTTTCCGGTCGCACGCTTGGCAAGCTCCCGCGTCAGCTTGATCCGCTGGGCTTCCCCGCCCGAAAGCGTGGTCGAACTCTGGCCAAGCTTGATGTAATCAAGGCCGACCCGGGACAGGGTCTCGAGCTTGTTCCTGATGGACGGGATATTCTCGAAGAGCTTCATCGCCTCCTCGACACTCATGTCCAGCACGTCAGCAATGGATTTTCCCTTGTACCTCACCTCGAGTGTCTCGCGGTTATAGCGTTTCCCTTTGCACTCCTCGCATTCGATATATACATCCGGCAGAAAGTTCATCTCGATCCGGATCAGCCCGTCACCCTCGCAGGCCTCGCACCTGCCGCCCCGTATGTTGAAGGAGAACCGTCCCGGCTTGTAGCCCCGCATCTTTGCCTCTTTTGTCTGGGCAAAGACCGCCCGTATCTCGTCAAAGACCTTGGTATAGGTCGCCGGGTTGCTCCGCGGGGTCTTGCCGATTGGGGACTGGTCGATCACGATAACCTTGTCAATCTCTGCATCGAAAATGATGCCGTCATGCCTCCCCGCCTGTTCCCGCGACTGGTGGAGGATCTGCATCATACCTTTGTAGAGGGTTTCGTAGACGAGAGTAGACTTCCCGCTCCCGGAGACCCCGGTGATGACCGAAAGAACGCCGATCGGGAATTTTGCATTGATGTTCTTCAGATTGTTCTCCCGG
>DADT01000009.1 GCA_002495065.1 Methanoregula sp. UBA471
ATATTCACGTGCTGGGGACCCCTGATGGAGTTTTCACGGAAATCATTGATTGAGGAGAGATCTTTACCCTCGTAGGCCCTGACTTCAGTACCCTGGAGGGCAATGGGTTTACCAAACCAGACCCCCTGGCCGATGAGAAGGAGCAGCACAGCTGCTACGAGACTGACAGCTATAATAACGATGACCAGAGCGCTCTTTGTACTCATTATCTTATGAGCTGTCATGCGGGACTCATTAATGATCGCTTGGAGGCAGTTTATGAGAAGATCCTATTCGCGAGTCCATGCAACATCGCTTTCTACCAATACAGACGATGCAAAGAGGAACTGTACTTTATTGCGGATTATTTTTTAATAACACCGAAAATTTTCGCAGTTTAATAAAACCATATATAACTCTGCATTAAAGATCTGAATATCATAAAAGGAGAATTGGTTGTATGAATGGTATCTCAATTATCAGTCTCGTGGTGTGCTGCCTTGTTGCTGTCGCATGTTCAGGGTGCATCGGATCCGGTCCGGGGAACCAGACCTTGTCTCCGACACCAACGGGAACCCCTGTCCTTGTCGGTAACCTTGTAGTCAACGAATCGCAGAACACTGCGACGGTGTACATGAACCAGAGTAAAATTATCACGGTCAGACTGGCGGAAAACCCCACCACCGGATTCCAGTGGAACCTGACGACGACACCAGGCCTCCGGATCATAAAGGACCAATACGTACCCTCAGATACCTCAGGTCAGATGGTTGGATCCGGCGGGACCCATGTCTGGGACATTTCAACTGAGATGCCCGGCCAGCAGGAGATTCGGGCAGTTTACAAGCGTTCGTGGGAACCGACAACCGGCAATGAGTCCGCATTCTCAATGAAGATTATCGTAACCTAGAAAATTGAAAAATTTTTTTCCTCTTTTTTCATTATCATAAAAGCACTCCGTGGAAAAACAAGATTATCTCAGGAAAAACAACGGCACCCTAAACATTTCCCGTTATGGTAACCCGGCATAATATATTCCCGCGGACTGCGTTTTCTACCGGGGAGCAGATAAGATATGATTACGGTCAATCACCAGAACTTTCCTGGAGTGGTTTTGCCTCATCCACTCAGGCGATACGATCCCGGTGTGCATCGCCCAAAGTATTCCTCATAAATCAGGGGGATATTGATATCGTCAGGAGCCTGGTAAGGTCTGGGCCGGTATCCCAGGATCCTTCGCATATCCTGCCGGATGAAAAATGAGCGTTTCTTCACCAGTGTCCTCTGTTTTCCTGTCGGTACGGGCAGATTATGGATATGATCATGGCAGAGCTGGCAGACAATAAGGATGCGTGTAGACGGGTCGCGCTTCATCTCTTTATAGAGACTACGTGAGATCTGATGGATTTCCAGACAGTATTCAGGATGATACTCGTGACAAAGCTCACAGGTATATTCAACAGCAATCCTGAGTTTCTGCTCCTGCGCAGGTGTTATCTTCATCGAGTCTGTTTCAGGCATATCCTTCTCAGCTCAGATCACCCGTCCATTGTCTGGAAGAAGATAAAAGATTTCTGCTGAGGTACATAGTTCCCGCACCCGTTATCCAGTCTGATATCCTCTCTTTCAAAAGAATGTATTTTTTTGCCTGCCATTTGTTCTTTTTCTGAAAGTACGAGAGGAATAATTTTTCCCGGTTTGGGGTTCACCCCATGCAGCCCTTCAACCGGACCTTGATATTTTATGGCCCGGAACTTCAAGCAGGAATTCAATCCGGTTAATCCAGATTTGTAGTGTCGGAGTGCTTGAAATCAGGAGATTTTGAGATTTTTAATAAACGTAATCACTTCCTGTATATCCGGCACTGAGTGCACCGGATATACTTTGACAAACACTACTCTCTGTTTCTCGTCAACAATAACATTCGCCCGTTCGGAAAAACCATTCGCAAACCTGAAGAGACCATACTGTTCAGCTACCATCCCATGAGGCCAGAAATCACAGAGGAGGGGTGTTTTGGATATGCTGAGATTTTCTGCCCACGCCTTTTTACACGGTATGGAATCTACACTGATGCCAACAGCAACGGTATTAAGTGAGGTGAAGGTGTCCAGGTTATCTTCCAGGGATTTCATCTGGGCAGCACAGAAAGGTGTCCATGCAAGGGGATGGAAGGAAAGGAGCGTTCGCTTACCCATATTTTCAAAAAGATCGAAAGTCTTGTCATTCTGATCCTTCAAAGAGAAATTCCCTGCCGGATCTCCCGGCTGGATTATCTGCTGCGGCCGCATTCGTTCACCAACACTATTCATCCTCTCGTTTATCTGATATCAGGCTTTTTGTTGAGGCCGGTCCTGGTTTGTCAGGTAGACATAAGATCATACTTCAGGGAAATCCGCACTTTCATGTATTCACGCCGGCTATGCTTCCTGCATACGTGATCCTGCCAGAACGAGACTCTTTGATGACTCGGTACCAAGGAGGGGGCAACTAAGAAACAGGTACTCTTCCATTCATGGGTAAATGAGCCGGGTTCACCGCATCAAACAGGAATTTTCAGAAGAATGAAGTAAAGAAAAAGTGTTCTTTCATTCATAAACGGGGCTGCTGCTGCGAGGCACAATGGAATGTACCGAAACCTTCAACCAGGGCACGGGCATCGATCCCGACTACTTTCCTGTCAGGATAGAGACTCTGCAGGATCTGCAGAGCCACTGCATCATTCGGGTCATTGAAAACCGGTACGATAATCGCAGTGTTGCCAATATAAAAATTCGTGTAGGTAGCCGGCAATCGCTCATCTCCACTGGCAACTCGTGCCGGCATCGGGAGCTTCACGACTGTGAGCGGCCTTCCATCCTGGTCGGTGGATTTTTTCAGGATCTCGTAATTTTCATGCAGGGCCGGGTAATTTTCATCCGCTGTGTCGCTCTCATATGCACACACGACTGTCGACGGGGCGACGAAACGGGCGATATCATCGATATGGCCATCGGTATCGTCCCCGACAATGCCCTCATTCAGCCAGATAATCTTCACGACCCCGAGATATTCTTTTAACAACTCTTCAATCTCTTCGGAAGAGAGGGACGGGTTCCGGTTCGGGTTGAGAAGACATGCCCGGGTAGTTATCACCGTGCCACGGCCGTTCACATCCACAGATCCACCCTCAAGCACGATCCCCGGGACAAACAGGGGCAGTTCAAGCCGCCGGTTCATTACGTCAGGGATCTTCCCGTCCCGCAGCTGGTCTTCATATTTCCCGCCCCATGCATTGAAGTTCCAGCGTACCATCGCAATCCTCTTCAATGCACGGTTGATTACAAAAGTCGGGCCATAATCCCTGATCCAGACATCCGAGAACTCAGTTGTATGGAGGATAACCCGTGAGAGATCGACACCGTCTTCACGAAGCCTCGCGCGTATCTTGCGGTGTGCAACTGCACTGGGGACGAAAAGTTCCACCCGTTCAGAAGTGTGGATCGCCCGTATAAATTCATAAAATGCATTTTCAACGGCAGGAAGCCGCGGGAAGGTATTTTTGTTATGGGGCCATGAAAGCCAGACGCACTCGTGCGGTTCCCATTCCGCCGGCATATGGAACCCACGGTTCCGCGGTGTATCTCCCTGACGAATGTCGGGAAACGTCACATCTTCGCCAGAGAATGCAGTGCAGACAGATCCATAGGTATCAGGACGACGGTTCCGGAAAAAACCCCACGATTCACGAACTGAGGTGTTCATGGATAAATCAAGAGATGCGATGACTGTCTCTTCCGCGTCATTGCTTTGGACGACGATCTTGCCAAATGCGTCGCAGATAAATGAGCCCCCGAAGAAATGGATATCAGCTTCCTGGCCTACCCGGTTAACAGCTGCAACATGGACACTGTTGGCTACTGCATGGCCTCTCTGGATCAAAGCCCAGGCTTCATGCCAGTCACCTTCAACCGGTTCTTCACATGAAGGGTGCCCTATGGCAGTCGGGTAAAAAATGATCTCGGCGCCATCGAGGGCAACACTTCGTGCTGCCTCCGGGAACCACTGGTCATAACAGATAAGGACCGCAATACGCCCGTACCGGGTTGAATGAACCTGGTACCGGTCCCCGGGATAAAAGCAGCCTTTTTCAAAAAAACCGGGATCCTGAGGTATATGGACTTTGTGATACGGTGTGTGGAGAGTGCCGTCAGCGTCGATAATAACCGCCGAGTTGTAGAACCTGCCATCAGTTGCCTTCTCAAAGAGAGGGACAATGATTACTACCTTGTGCTGGCGTGCAATCTCAGAAAATGCACGGGTGGAGACTCCCGGAATCGTTTCTGCGAACTGAGATGCATCAACACCGATTCCCTGTGCGAAATAGCGGGTCCGGTAGAGTTCAGGGAGGCAGATAATCTGCGATCCGTTTTTTGCCGCCTGCTCAACATTGGCTAACGCTTTCTTGAAATTCTCTTCGGAATCTGGTCCTGCGGCCATCTGTATAAGGCCCACGATTACACTTTTTTGCTGCATACGCCTCGTGATATACGAGTTTTTTTTACTATGATAATATGCTATCCAACCGGATTTGGTACCAGTTGTTCCTGATAAAATTAAAAACAGGCCTGTATTACGGTGACAATCTTACAAAATAACTTCAGTTACCCATGGGTGAGCGGCATAATTGCATCCAGCACTTCTCAACCCAGAAAAGCCGGACAACTGCACATGACTTGCTGGCTGAGCCTGCAGTTACGTATTTTTTTTCTGCCATGTGGTGAAAATGGAAAATATACAAAACAAAAAGAATAATAAATTCAACAAAAAGGAAAATATATATTCTAAAATGTTAATTATAATTTACATTAGAAAGGGAAGTCGGACATTATGGATCGAATTGAATATAAAAAACTCACTCGCCCGGAACGCAGTACCGGATGGCAGGGAGGGCAGACGCTCGTTACCCTCACCGCCGGTGCCTGCCTGCTCGCACTCGTCATAGCCCTTAAAAATTTTCTCGATGTTCCCACGGAACGGCTCACTATGGATCTTGTAATGAGCATCTGTATTTTAGGGGGTCTGGCCACCTCCTATCCCCTTGTCACGAGGAGACGAACGGATTCTGTCATCAGCCACCCGGGCCTCTGGATTGTTGGAATCGTCACGGTAACCATGGCCATCATTGTCCTGCACGCTGTCGGATTTCCAGGATTACTGTCATAACATAAACAATCCCCCTTTCAACCAGGTTGAGCCAATGTTTTCCAGGGTCCGAGACGCGATTATCCAGCATGGCAGCATGTGCTGTATTACGATCCCTGTCTCTTCCCGTCTTTGCAGTCATATCCAACTTCCGGAATCCCCGGGAACTCATGGGATAATGGTCAGGGACAAACGGGTATCGGGGACCGTGACGGTACCTTTCTCTCAACGCCCTGTCATTCCTCTCCCATCACGAATAGCAGCAACAGGAGGGCAGCTGGAATGAAAAACAGGATAAAAGTCTACCGGGCATTGCGCAACCTCACTCAGGAAGTCCTGGCCGACCAGCTGGGAGTGACGCGGCAGACGATCCTTGCGATAGAGAAAGAGAAGTATGATCCTTCGCTTGAACTCGCGTTCAGGATTTCCCGGTTGTTCAGAGTCCCGATAGATAAAATGTTCCTGTTCGAAACTGATGGGGAAGATCAGCCACTTTTTGAAGATTAAAACAAAGGAACCCATAAGCGATATCGGGTACCCGGGTGTTTCCCATTCTGGGAGAGCCGGTCTGTACAACTTATGTAGAAACGGGCATGAACAGGGATGGTTCTCACCCAAACCATGAAAATTGTGAAGGTACGACTGCCATACGACAGGCTCTTGAAAGACCGGAGGTGGAGTTTTCAGCTCATTGAAGCGCCGCGGGGGCGATCCCTTCGGGGGCGGCGCAGGTCATCGCACTACCGGGATTGGCAATTCCCGAAATTACAGGAATTGTTCAATTTACTATGAAAATAGGTGACCTAACGTTTCACCCCGCGAGAGTATTCAATTTTCATTCTGTATGCTTGAGGCCCCCGGCATCATGTCCGTTTTCATGGGAAATTATCTCATGAAATAAGCACATCTGCCATGCTGAGGCACTTTTCCGGACTGGTTCTTTTTCTTCATCACGCCAGATCACCTGTTCTCTCTTGAGCATTTCATGTTTGCGTCTTCCAAACAGATTACATTCCGTCACGTTCTAACCGGTCCTGGCTCATTAATACCTGATATATTGCATTGTCGGCAGATTTTAACAAAGCTTATAAAATCTGGCACTGAACGGGTAATAACCAGGGCTTGAACGACCCATCAGTACGGTTTATTGAGTAAAATTGTCCTGACTGATTCCTGCATCACCCCTGCACCTGCAAAGGGTGATGGCACTGTGTTTAGATCAGGAAATGGTTTTTCTGTCATGAGACGGGATTTTGCCGTCAGTCGTCATGGCACGGTCTCACGATCCTCCGGCAGATTGTGCAGATTATTGATCCTTTCCATTGTTCTCATACCCGGAATTTTTTTCACGTTCCTTGTATCACCTGCTGCGGCCATTGACTGGACAACAGAAACTGTCGACAGCACAGGCAATGTGGGATACTATACATCACTTGCTCTTGATGATGCAGGGCATGCCCGTATCAGTTATATGGACTTTACCAACTATCATCTGAAATATGCGACCGGTATTGACGGGACATGGATCGTCGAGACCCTGGATGGAAGATATGGAACTGGTGAGTACAGCTCGCTGGAACTCGATGCATCCGCGCAACCCTTCATCAGTTACTATGACTTTAATCAGGGAAATCTCTCATTTGCATCCAAAACCGGGGATGAATGGACAAAGGTAACAATAGACCGTGGGGGTGTCGGGAGGCACACGTCTCTTGCACTGGACAGTTCAGGGAATCCAAGGATCGGCTACCAGGACCTGTACAACATGAAACTGAAATATGCCGAAAGAAACAGTAGCCTCCTCTGGACCAACGTGACGGTAGACTCAGGAAACGTTGGTGCTTATGCATCTCTGGCGCTGGACAGTGCTGAGAACCCGCATATAAGCTATTATGATGGAGGGCACGGGTTCCTGAAGTACGCTTCAAGGAGCGATGGTCTGTGGTCGACTGTTGCTGTTGATACAACGGGAAATGCAGGGTATTACACCTCTATCGCACTGGATGAAACGGGAAACCCCCGTATCAGCTACTATGACAGGCTCACCAGGGATTTGAAATTTGCATCAAAATCGGGAGGCATCTGGAAACGGGAGATTGTAGATAGTAATGGGGACGTCGGGCTCTACACATCCCTTTCGCTCGATGCCTCAGGAAATCCCCATATCAGCTACTATGACGCGACCAATGGGCACCTGAAATATGCGAAGAAGACCGGATCGGTCTGGACTACTGAAAACGTTGACTCCGGGCTGAATGTTGGATTGTATACTTCCCTTGCACTTGATGGAACGGGAAATCCACGGATCAGCTATTATGACAGCGGGAGTGGCGACCTTAAATATGCCACCGCGATACCTCCGCTGATCCCGGACTTCACCGCATCCTCCCGGAATGGCACAGCGCCGCTTGACGTAGAGTTTTCCGATACATCCACGGGAGGATTGCCCTCCTGCTGGAACTGGTCATTTGGAGACGGTGCATGGTTTAACACAAGCTCAGCTGCAGAACGGGACCCGGCTCACGTGTATGAAAGCCCGGGAACATACAACGTGACCCTGATTATTCAGAATTTTACCATTGCCGCTACCCTGAGCAAACCGGAATACATCACCGTTGTTGCACCTCCGGCAACAACAGTACCAACATCTTCTACGACACCGACTCCCTTTGAAACACCAACCCCGCTTCCCACACTGCCTGATCCTACACCGGAACAGACCCCAACCCTTCCTGTCACCTCCTCGCTTACCCCTACACCCTCCCCCTCAGCAACACCGGAACCCACCTCTTCACTCACTCCTGAACCATCACCTGTTACGCCAGAGATCACCCCTTCACCAGCATCATCACCATTTCCCGATGCACAATCAGGAGGTGGGGATGACCCTCCACCCGTTGTATACCAGACTACCGTTCGATCGGATACGGGATTCCTCGGTTGCCAGACCGTAATGGTCGGTGGAGATTCGGCAATCAGCCGCGCCATGATAACCGGGCAGGACACTGAAGGTTGTATTGTCACCGCCCGTAAGGTAACTGCCCATTCTGCCCTTGTCATGCCGCCGGAGAACAAGGTTTACCAGTATATCAATATCACCTCGGCAGGATGCCCGTTCATTTCAGGTATGCGACTCGAATTTGAAGTCCCATCATCGTATATCATAAATTACCCGTCTGCTGTCGATGATGTAAGGTTGTATCAGCTCCGGAACCAGTCCTGGGTCTGTCTGCCGACAATTCACCAGGGAAGTAAAAATGGTTTTGCCCTTTTTCTGGGGGATAGCCCGGAATTCTCCTTATACGCCATTACCCTGCTCAACCAAACCAAAGTCCCGGCAGGTGAGGATGTATCGGCTGTTATTTCGACCACTCCGGTAATCGCAGAGGTATCCGGATATCCTGTCCTGCCGGTTATCTCCGCCACGACGCCGGAACCTCTTGCACCAGTCACGTCCGAGTATGGATTTTCATGGACAACTTTTGCTGTCAGTATTTTCCTGATAACAGGAGTTGTTACCGGTGTGATTCTGATAAGGCATTGGTGGATACATTAATACAAAAAACGATTCCTTGTCGTGATGGATTCTGTTCCAGAACGGAAATGCATAGGCAACTGGTCAGGGTAAATCGAATTGAACGATCGGACGAGGTGACTTCCCCGGAATTTTTTATAGTTTTCCTTCACGTAATGAGGTCGTATACCCAGCGGCTGATGCCCGGTGCGGTGTTCCCGCACCTTTTTTTCAGAACCAGCTCAAAACCCCGGTATACAAACTCTTTCCCAAGAGCATCTGCCTGGCCCGGGTTACAGAACGTGTAGAAATGGATCATCCCCCCCGGTTTTACCCGGGGAGAGATGACATCAAAGATCGTATCCATCCCGTAGGGTGTAGGGATAATCGCACGATCGTATGTGCCTTGCGGAAGGAGAGACGTATCAAATGCATCCCCGGAAAATCTCGTAACCAGGTTCTCAACACCATTCAGCAGGACGTTTTCCTCAAGCCATCGGCAGGCTTCAGGATTCTGATCAATGGTGACGACAGTTGCACCCCGTGCAGCTGCCGGGATTACATAGGGTCCAACGCCGCAGAATGGTACAAGCACTCGCTCACCGGGACAGATCTGGTCGGTGACACGCTTCCGCTCACTTGCCATCCGGGGGTTGAAAAATACGGTTCTGACATCCATCCGATAGGTAAAACCATACTCCTGATGGGCAGTAACCGTATCCGTCCCCGCAAGGATCTCGAAGTGAGCCGTACGGTTGCCACCTTCAATGCGGGAAATTTTATTCAGCACTGTCCTTATGGCCGGCCGCCGGGAGATAACAGCATCGGCAATGACAACCCGGTACCTGGTGAGATCTTCGGGAACAGAGAGCACGGCAATATTCCCGATAACGTCAAATCGATCGGAAAGGGAGCAAAGGGCCGGTCCGGGAAGGGTATCTTTCAGCTGCTCCTTCAGGCCCATGACAACGTTTTATACGCCTTCTGATAAAAATAATCATGGCTTTTCCGCGTGGCAGTTTTCCGACCCATATATTAAATAACCATCACTTCCTGTTCTCTTCTTTATGACACAGGTTCGTGCAGTCGAACGTATCCTGAGAGCATATCCGACGGTTGAAGGTGCCGGCGTCCACCTGCACCGGGCATTTGGCAGCTACGAAGTTCCGCAGTTCGATCCTTTCCTGATGCTGGATGATTTCCGGGCACCGCGGCCGGAAGATTATCTTGCCGGTTTCCCTACCCACCCGCACCGCGGAATAGAGACAGTCACCTACATGCTCAAAGGATTTGTGGAACATGCAGACAGCATGGGAAATGCCGGAATAGTAAATGCTGGTGACATCCAGTGGATGACAGCAGGGTCCGGTATAGTACATTCGGAAATGCCAAAACCGGTAAACGGACAGATGGGAGGATTTCAGCTCTGGGTCAACCTTCCCCGTTCTCACAAGATGATGGACCCCCGGTACCAGGAAATAACCCAGACGCAGATCCCGATCGTTTCCCCGAATACCGGAGTCACGGTCCGGGTTATTGCCGGTTCGGCAGGTGGCATTACCGGTCCGGTCCGCGATATCGTCGCAGATCCGGAATATCTCGATGTGACGATGGACAGGAGCGCAGCGTTCTCCCAGCCGGTGAAGGAAGGCTACACAGCATTTGCGTATGTGATTGCCGGGGAGGGAACATTTGATACGCGGGAAGGACACCGGGTGTATAATCGTGACCTTGTCCTGTTTGGTGACGGGTCATCGGTAACAGCTCGATCTTCTGCAAAGGGGTTCAGGTTCCTCTTCTTTTCGGGAAAACCAATCCATGAACCGGTTGCCTGGCGGGGTCCTATCGTGATGAATACTGCTGATGAATTGCGGGTGGCGTTCAGGGAATATGCAGATGGCACATTTATCAAAACGAAAGCGTGATGATCTGACTGGACCGCGACCTGATGGTGATGAAACGAATAATCTGCCATTTTACACCTCACCAGATGACATCAGATTTGTCCTCCAGGAGACATCCTTTCGCCAGATCTTTGAAGTGCCGGAATACCGGTTCGATGACCTGACCCCCCATGACAGGGTGATCGATATCGGTGCAAATGTCGGGGCTTTTTGTATCCGTGCTTCCCGCTATTCCCCACACATTGTCGCAGTAGAACCAGTCACGGCTGATATCCTCCGGGAGAATATCCGGTTGAATAATGCTCCCGTGCAGGTCATCGAGGCAGCTCTCGGTAACGGGAAGGAGATAAAGATTAACTGGGATGATTATGAGGTTAATGCATCCTCGTTCCCGCTCAGTGAAATCATCGACATGGCAGGAGGGTGTGATTTCCTGAAATGCGATTGTGAAGGCGCAGAATGGCTGATAAATCCGCCTGATCTTGCCGGAATCCGCAGGATCGAGATGGAGCTCCATACTCCCCCCATCAGCGGACCACCCAACTCCCTGCTTCTTGATTATATAGATCAGTACTACCATTTTACCCTTGATCGAAAGCCGGTTCATTCCGCACTGGGTGTGATGGGTATCCTTCACGCAGAACGGAAATAGTTGCAATACTATTACAGGAGTATCTTCACACCGGCAAAAAACGGCTTCGTAGAAAACCTCGAAATATTTTTCTTAACGCCCTTTGGGGGCTACGGCATGTAATGCCTCCGCCCCGCCGCCCCCGAAGGGACGCCCCCGCGGCGGATCAGTATCTATAAGCATAGTTGTAAACACCGTACTGCCCCGCCGTGCCTCGGAGAGG
>DADT01000044.1 GCA_002495065.1 Methanoregula sp. UBA471
AGACCCACAGGTACTGGTCATAAACGAAAAATACTTTTATGTGTCTGCTGTCAGGAAAACACAGGCATTCATCAGGGTGAATTCAGGCTTGTCACAGTGTATGACAGCAACCTGCTGCCAGGTAAAAGGAATCAGCCGGTTGCTGGTAGATTTTACGAAAAATAAGAGAGATGGACTGTTCAGAATTTACATTATACTCTCGAGTTTCTGCTCGAGGAAATCAAGTCCTTTCTTGATGTCTTCGAGATTCTTACCACCGGTAAGGATAATTTTACCTGAGGAGAAGAGGAGCGCGACGATCTTGGGATCTTTAATCCGGTATACAAGCCCGGGGAACTGCTCCGGTTCATATTCAATGTTTTCAAGGTTGAGAGTAATAACCACCTTGTTCAGGTTAATGTATTTCCCGATATCGTAGGAACAGACAATATTAGTTATCGCTACCTTGGGTTCTGTGTAGGTATCAACACCGGCCTCTTTGAGAGATCTCATGATGATCCTCAACCCGTCGGTGAGCGCTTTTTTATCCCGTATACCGGTCAGGACAACTTTTCCTGATGAAAAAATCAGGGATGCAATCTTTGGGTTCTCAATTCGGTAGACTGCGCCCGGAAATCGTTTCGTATTGAGCTCGCAGCTTTTAATCTTCCCGGAAACATCCGCAAGATCTATGGAATCGGCAATAACTCCTGATGCGACAATATTCTCAATTTTTAATGAATCGTACTTTTTATCTGCCATCCACTATACTATGCTTTTCCCTGAATCATAATACTAATGGACAATCTTTATGGTCTCTCGGTGAAGGTTCCCGGAATTGGGCATCTGCCGGGATGAGTCGTTTAATAATCCCATTTTTCATGGTTCTTCTTATACTTACGGTGCCGGAGCCGTTGGAATCTGCCAACTGATCCGGGTGCAGAAAAACAGATCTCACTTCTTTGAGAAATTACCGTCTGAAGGGACTGACTTACCTGCGCTCCATACTCCTGTATAGATCAAAATCTGTTTCGGTCCAGACCATCATCGGGCTGGAAACAAATAGTCGGTCTGCAGTTGGTATGGTAAACTTGGGCTGGCAATCCGCTGTTACTCCCAACATTACAGGAATCTTATTGAAAAGACCGGCAATAGTGGAAAAAAGTTCAGAATCGTCACTATCTGGTTCAGATCCAGGAATAGGGCATGTCCGGACGGGGATCCTGGTCGTCATCTGATAACTCTCGGGGCGATCGGGATAGGAGGCGCCTGTAGTCCTGGTGGAAAAGCCCGCCGATGTGCACCCTTCAGCCTGTGGTGCTGCAGTGATGGGATCACCAGAAAACATACAGGAATACAGTATTTAGTGCATTGGTATACCAGAAAACGTAGCTGAAACGGGCATGAACATGAGAGGTGGTTCTTACCGAGCCATGAAAAATTGTAAGGTACGGACGGCATCCATAAAAGGCTCTTGAGAGGCCGGGGCGGAGTTTTCAGGGTACCTGAAGCGCCGCCGCGGGGGCGTCCCTTTTTGGTGCGGCGCAGATCGTCGCAATAGCGGGATTGGCACTTCCCAAGACTGGAGGTGTGTAATTTTTCACAGAACCTTCAGAATCGGGAAACACCGGACAGCAAAGCGTCATCTTATACCAATGTCAGCAGGCATATGGGGAATCCTTTCATCGTCTGTCTGCGGAAATCACCGGTGAAATAAAGCTGGCAGAGCATAAAATACCAAACCGGATCGGCACTGCACCACTTCCTGTCATCATTACCTTCCACGGAGAAAATAGTGAATCATTCATGAGGTCTCAGGATAGTATCGGGTGATAATCCTGTGTTGCGGGCCCATAATAATCGAAAAACCTATCTTGTGCACCAGCAAACCGATCTAGAATGGTGCGATATTCGGTTACGATGGATGATGACCTGACAGCGACCATCGACAAATCGTGTGAAAAACGAAAGATTTCGCGATCTGAATGGATAAATGAGGCGTGCACCACACACCTCACTTCGGTTACCGGCGCAGGTACAGTTGGTGCAACACCGGTTGTTCCTGCAGATCCGAAGGGGGATCGGAACAAGCATAACATGCCCGATTACGATGCCATGTACCATTCGTTCAAGATCGATGTTCCCGAGTATTTTAACTTCGGATTCGACGTTGTCGATGCATGGGCAAAAAAAGACCGCAATAAGCTTGCGATGATCTGGGTAAACCAGGAAGGTGTAGAGAAAAAATATACCTTCTGGGATTTGATGCGCCTTTCCAACCAGATCGTAAACATGATGATCAAGTTCGGTCTCAACAAAGGCGATCGCGTACTGATCATGTTACCGAGAGTTCCAGAATGGTGGACCTTTACTCTTGCCCTGATCAAGCGTGGTGCAGTCTACTGCCCGGCACCCACGATGCTTACGCCAAAAGATCTGAAATACCGGATTAACATCGCTGACATCAAGATGGTCATAACGAATGAGGAGCAGGCTGATAAGTTCGATGCGATCATAAAAGACTGTCCTTCACTTTCCTGCAGGATGATGGTTGATGGCAGACGACCGGGATGGATCAGCTACCCGGTAGAGCTGGAATACCCTGCACCCGTTTCGGCAAAACTGGTGAACCTCTCGGTTATGAAGAAGACAAAAAGCACCGATCCGCTCATTATCTTTTTTACCTCCGGAACAACAGGTGAACCCAAGATGGTGGTGCATGACCAGAGTTATCCGCTCGGTCATATCGTTACGGCGAGGTTCTGGCACGACCTGCGACCGGGCGATGTCCACTTCACCCTCTCCGATACCGGCTGGGCAAAAAGTGCCTGGGGCAAGCTCTATGGACAATGGATTGAAGGAGCTGCCATCTTTGTGTATGATATCCGGAGTAAATTCAACCCGACGGAGATCCTGCCCCTCATCGAAAAATATGGCATTACTACCTTCTGCTGTCCCCCGACAATCTACCGTATGCTGATTCTCGCCGACCTTGACAAGTTCGATTTCACCGAACTCCGGCATTGCACGAGTGCTGGTGAACCCCTTAATCCGGAAGTAATCAAGGCGTGGAAGGATGCAACCGGCCTGACGATTTATGAAGGTTATGGGCAGACCGAAACCGTTCTCTGTATCGGGACATTCCCCGGCATGATACCTAAATTCGGTTCTATGGGAAAACCGTCACCCGGCTGGCAGATTGAACTGCATGATGATGCGGGAAAAGCTGTCGGGCTGCATGAGGAAGGGCGGATTGCCATCAGACTGGACCCCCGTCCTGTTGGCATTTTCAGGGAGTACCTGAACAGCCCTGAAGAAAACAAAAGATCATTTGTCAATGGATTTTACTACACCGGTGACAAGGCATACAGGGATGAGGACGGCTATTTCTGGTTTATCGGCAGGGACGATGATGTCATAAAGGCATCCGGCTACCGCATCGGGCCATTCGAGGTCGAGAGCGCATTGATCGAGCATCCCGCAGTCCAGGAAGCGGCAGTTGTCGGATCACCGGATGACATCCGTGGACTCATCGTAAAGGCGTTCGTGATTCTCAAACCGGGCGTCACACCATCGGAGGCGCTGATCCGGGAGATTCAGAACCACGTGAAAAAGGTCACTGCTCCGTACAAATACCCGCGTGCGATCGAGTTTGTTGACTCACTCCCCAAAACCATATCGGGAAAGATCAAGCGTAACGAGCTTCGCGACAGAGAGGTAAAGAGATCCTTAAACGGAAATACTGCAGGAAAGGGGATGTGACCCCCTATCTTTATGTAATTTCATATATAATCTATACAGGCGCGAGGGTAGCCAAGCCAGGTCAACGGCGTCAGGTTCAGGGCCTGATCTCGCAGGAGTTCTTGGGTTCGAATCCCATCCCTCGCATTTTTCTCTCATTATAATTAAATCTCACCATAAATACATTGAAGAGATTTTTGAGATTTAATTAAAAAAGGAATAATTCTATCTGGAAATCCTTATTTACTATGAATTATTATACTATTGATTTATGAAAGAGATCATCGTCCGTGTTGCCTGTTGTATTTCCATAATCCTGATTGTGATGGCGTCGGGATGTGTTGCGCCGCCAAAAGAAAACGCTACATCCACTAAAAACGGGAACCCCTTTAATCCCAACCAGCCCGGGGGAACTCAGACTACCCAGACTCCGAGCTACGTTACTGAGGTAACACCCTTTGTAACGGTTACCCCGACAAGCGAATTCCGTACGATTCCCCCCACCCCTCTTCCAGGGGATCTTTACTGTCGGATCTATTCAACGACAAATATTGACAATACAACAGCAATCGCCTTTAATCTTCAGAATCCCCCGATGTATATCAATTATACAGTAAAACCATCGAACATAACCGAAAAGAGAGTTGTAACCGAATGGGAAGGAGAAGGACAATCTATGCGTGAGGTTGAAAAAGTACTGACCATCGATACCTATAGTCCCAATTCGAGATATATCATCAAAGTCCTGAGCAAATCTACGGGTGAAATTTATCTTGAGGACGGATTTGGAACACGACAATACACGACGTATCTGAATCGTACTCTCAAAATATCAAACCGGGATAATTTACAGATTGAATTTAAAGGTATAAACATAACTGCAAAGGCAAATGTCTGGGTGAAACCGGAAGGAAATTTCGATGATCCAACACAATTTAACACCACAACAGATTGTGCCTATTTCGGACCAAGGCCGAGGAACGAACTTCCTTTTGCAACAGCAACGCCTACCCCGACATGGAATGGATAACCAGGTAGGTAGGCAGACAACACCACTATTTTTATTTTGGGTAAAGTGCTAATACAACCCCAAAAATTGATCTCACATTCAGACGTAAAAATTGAATTATAAAAATGAACTAAACATAAATGAAAAAAAAAGTGCATCACTTTTCTTTTCCAACGACCTTAAGATTCGGATAAGGTAATACTCCATAATCACATTGGGGGGTCGCCACAGCGGCGGGGGCGGAGGCAT
>DADT01000048.1:0-248 GCA_002495065.1 Methanoregula sp. UBA471
GGCAGTTGCGAGATCTGGTTATCCACCTTCCGGGGAAGGGAGGTTTTGTACCCCGGCCCCTTCGGTGAGTTGACAGCAGGTGCCGATAAGAACTACCCGATTGATTACTCTCACCTCAGCATACAGGGATACGCAGTCGGTGCACAGGGACTTCCCGAAGGTGTCGAAGCAAATCCGGATACAGCGCTCTTCTCGAAGGTTGATACCGAAACTGAGTACGGATGGGACAAGAAAGTCAGGATGCGCCT
>DADT01000048.1:341-16183 GCA_002495065.1 Methanoregula sp. UBA471
ATCGAGTCTCCCGAGATGGATCGCCGCATCAACATCTATAAAAAATTCTACGATGGCTATGGTGAGATGCTTGTCCAGATGAATGTCGAAGATACCCGGCTTGGAACTGCAGAATATGTGGCAAGCAAGCACAATCTTGATACCATCGAACTCAAGTGGGGCCAGGGGGCCAAGTGTATCGGTGGCGAGATCAAGGTCAAGTCACTGGAACGGGCGATCGAGCTGAAGAAAAGAGGTTACATCGTACTACCGGACCCGACCCTGCATGAAAATCAGGAAGCCTACAAGGCAGGAGCCATCAAGGAGTTTGAACGGCACTCCCGGCTTGGTTTTGTTACCAAAGAGGGATTTCTGGAAGAGGTGGATCGTCTCCGTGATATCGGGTTTAAACGGGTAACTCTGAAGACCGGAGCATACTCCATGGTCGAACTCGCCATGGCAATCCGCTACAGTGCTGAAGCCAAAATTGATCTCCTCACCATTGATGGAGCAGGTGGCGGGACGGGTATGAGCCCGTGGCCGATGATGAACGAGTGGGGTATTCCCACGTTCTACCTGCAATCGCTTGCGTACGAATTTGCCTGCAAACTGGACAAAAAAGGCTACCGTGTGCCGGATCTGGCAATGGCTGGCGGAATCTCCGATGAACCGGGTGCGTTTAAAGCACTCGCAATGGGAAGCCCCTATTTCAAGGCAGTCTGCATGGGCAGAGGACTGATGATCCCCGGTATGGTGGGCAAGAATATCGAGAAATGGATCAAGGAAGGTGACCTCCCCAAGTCTGTCTCCAAGTACGGCAATACAATCGAAGAAATATTCGTCTGCTACGAGGAACTTAAAGAGAAATTTGGTCCCCGTATCAAGGAGATCCCGATGGGTGCAGTCGGTATCTATACCTATTCACAGAAATTCAAAACCGGTCTCCAGCAGATTATGGCAGGGAGCAGGAATTTCCGTCTCTCCACAATGTCACGGGATGACCTGATGGCACTCACTCCGGAGGCTGCAGAAGTATCTGGTATTGATTATGTCATGAGTGCCAGGTACGATGAAGCCATGGGCGCTCTGCTCGACTAAAAAATATCTGCAACAGGGGGGATCCCCAGACATTTTTTTTTTAAAATCAGGATACCAGAACCTGTTTTATCCGGTCGCTGGCAGATGGATGAGAGCTGGTCTCCCGTTTGTTTTGTGTTTCAATCGATGATTAATAACCGTTTTTTCAAGAGAAATTGTATAGGGCAACAAAAAAAATGCACGGACGGATATCTTTTCATGGATATGGATACTGGTGGTATTTCAGAACATGCCACCGTGTAAGCACTACCTTCCTTTCTGCCCGGTTATGGTAAACGACTCCAGAATCTGGTGGGTAATCTGCGTCCCGAGAGTCGGCTGGATGCCTTCGAGCCAGAGAAAAAAACCTACCTTCGGCGGTGTCGGGCGTTCAAATTTGAAATGACCGTCTTTTGCCTGGATCATCTTATGGTACTCCTTCTTCTGGCGCGAACGAAGGTAGATAATCAGTTCATAGCCGGGAAGATCGGTTGCAATAACTGCCTTTGAATAATATTTTGAAAAATCCTCAAATTCGATTTTCTTGCTTTTCACCGATAATCCATAGGTGTCGCACAGCAATCTGACAGACTGCGGAAACAATCCGCCATAGAGTACCTTTTTGACGATCCGGCCTGTCTGGGTTGTGATTTCGGGATGTTTTCTTCCCCCTCCCTTTGACACATCAGCAAAAATCCGGGTGCGTACTTCGTCATGATAGCGCTTGTAATCAAACGGGTTCTTCATCGGGAACGTGGTTGCTGAAACCAGCTTGGGATGATTTTCCGGGTTGTTATAGATGATCCTTGGGCGATAATGCTTCAGGACTGATTTGATCTCCTCGCAGGAAGTAGTATGGATAATCGCATTGGTCTTATCTTTGGCCAGTCGTTTAACCACCGAATAGTTAGACAGGTCAAAGGATGAAATGAGGAGGAATGGGGTGATATTCTGACCATAAAGATACCCGAGCAGGCGCTTCTTGAATGCGATCTCTTCTTCAAATTCTTTGAGATCGGAGGGGGATGTCACCACCTCAGCAAATGCTATGTGGTTATCTGCATCAACCAGGAGCATATCGAATTCTGCGAGATCCTGCCCATTACCCCGAATGGTAATATCCCCGTATTTTGAATAGAAAAGGCCGTTCTGGCCGAGTTTTACATCCTCTCGTTTTCTTGGGGCATCGGCACCTTTCCGTGCAAGATATTTTATCCGGTCCGATTTTCTTGAAATATCGAGGAACATCTCGTACACGATTGCTTCGAACCACCGTCCTTCAGCAGTCCGCATCGGTTCGATATCCGGAGAGAATAGTTTTTTTCGCTCGATCTTATTCATATGACGCGTGGCATTGAGCGCGATGGCTGCATTTGGTTTAAAACTTTTAAAATTGAGAGAGAGCCACGGAATCATGATACAGTATAGATCTTCTGCCATGATTGTAAATAACAATCTGTTTTTGTCTCAATAGAAAGTTATATATAACATAGAAAGATATTGCCTTCGTACCCTGAGCTATGTGTAAACCACATGACAAGGGGGAAGGAAATCGAGGGGGTCTTGGAAAATGCCAAAAGTCAAGAAAATAACCGGCATGGCTCCGTTGCCACAATATATAATGCCGGATGCTTCGGAACCTGAATACGAGCTTATCCTGGAACAGCTGCAGGACTATCGCCAGTCGTTGATCGGCGCCTCATATTATTATATCAAAGCCGGGGATGATCGCAGTTGCCTGTGCCGGATAGTTCACGGCGGGGGCAAGGTCTTTTTCCACGAGCTGGTGGATCACGGCAGGCATGGCATCAGTGATGATGACATCGAAGAGTCCGTCAGGCTGGATACCGGTTCTTTTTCCTTACCGGGGTATTACCCAATCTCGCCGCACATTGAACAAAAGCTGCGTATTTTATACGATTAATCCATTTTTCAGGATTATAAAGCAGATCCGGACTGATGAGAACATATAATGGGGTGACTGAATGATGCCGACAGGCAACCAGGGTGACGGACCCGTGACAAAAGCGGCAAAGGAATCTCTAGAGACCGGTAATGCCAGTCGTATCCTGATCTGGATCCCGGAAGAATCGGAAAATACCCTGAAAAATCTCTTGGAAAGAACCTGCTGCGTACGCTCTGCCCGGCAGGATGAGCGTACTGCTGAATGGTATTTTGAGACGGTCAACCGCCTCCATGTTGCGAGTCATGGATTGAATAATCTGAACATTTCTACAAAAACGCCGGAAGAAAAAGCGATAATTCTGCTTGTGCAAAAAGCATGTGAGAGCGGTAATTTTGAGGATATTGCCGTACGTATACCAGACACTCCTGCCGGAGAATTGCGACAACGTTTCGAAGACCTGATGAAAAAGAAAGATAGTTATTGTGAGGAAAATTGTGTTGCCGGCCGCAGGTACGTTTCAGCATTTGTTGATTTCATCACTTTTGTGAATAGCCTCCACTCAGGATCTCCTGATAACTGTGTAAATCAGCAGCATTGAAAAAATTATCCGGTTGATTTTCCTGAAATCAGCTTTCCATTTCTCCTGTCCGGATCCGGATCGATTTTTCCACCGGCAGGATGAATATCTTGCCATCACCGATCTTTCCGGTCCTTGCAGCTTCTGTTATTGTTACAACAATAGTATCGACATCTGAGTCCCTGATAACAATTTCCAGCTGGATTTTTGGCAGGAGATCAACAATCATCACCCCTCCCCGGTACTGGAGGGCAATGCCTTTTTGTTCTCCCCGCCCCTTAACTTCTGATATCGTCATCCCGATGAATCCTTTGTCTTCAAGGGCTTTTTTTACGAATTCGAAACGTTCAGGTTTGATAACTGCTTTTACCATTTTCATGATTTTTCCTCCGGTTAACACCGTTCTCCGTGCTGGGAGATGTCAAGGCCGACGTACTCTTCTTCCTCAGTGACCCGCAGGCCGATTGTTTTGTCAATGATGACTGCAAGGACGTAGGTGACCACAAACGCATAGATTACTGCTGCAAATGCCCCGATTGCGTTGGCAATGAACTGATCAACATTGCCCTCAAGCAGACCGGTTGCACCGTTCACCGCCGCAACTGCAAAGATACCTGTCGCGAGTGCACCCCATAATCCCCCCATGCCATGAATGGCCCAGGCATCGAGACTTTCATCAAGTCCTTTCCTGATACGGAAGAGCAGCATGCCATAACAGAGCACCCCGCCAATTGCACCGATCAGGAGAGCTGCCATGGGTGTTACATAACCCGCTCCCGGTGTAATTGCAACAAGCCCGGCTACTGCCCCGCTGACAAATCCCAGCGAGCTCGGTTTTCCATGTATCCAGCTGACCAGAAGCCAGGCCATTGCACCTGCTGCAGCTGCTGTGTTGGTGGTCACGAACGCACTGGCTGCAAGACCATTGGCACCGATCGCACTCCCCGCATTGAAACCGAACCAGCCAAACCAGAGGAGTGCAGCACCAAGGATGGTCAGGGGAATGTTATGGGGCTCCATTGCATACTTGCCAAAGCCGACACGTTTTCCGATGACCAGTGCAAGGGCGAGGGCAGCGAACCCGGAACTGATATGAACAACCGTTCCCCCGGCAAAATCAAGTGCGCCGAACTGTGCTGCCCATCCCCCGCCCCAGACCCAGTGGGCAAGCGGGTCATAGACGATCGTAGTCCAGACCAGGGCAAATACCAGATATGCACTGAATTTTATGCGTTCAGCAAATCCTGATGTTACTATTGCCATCGTCACCGTTGCAAATACGAGCTGGAATACCATGTACAACAGCCCGGGTATCGCAGTACTGAACGGACCCGGCTCCATCCCTACGTTGTTCAGGCCCAGATACTGCAGGTTCCCGATGAACCCGCCTACATCGGAACCGAATGCGAGTGAGTACCCAAATAAGACCCATTGGATACTGACCAGTGCAAAGGCGACGAACGACAGGGTTATCATCGAAATGAAATTTTTCCTGCGAACGAGTCCGCCATAAAAGAATCCAACGCCCGGCGTCATGATCATGACAAGCGCCGTTGAGGCGAGGATCCATGCTGTTGCTCCAGAATCAATTACCATTATACACCTGCTTTTTAGATCTGCATTGGGAACTGTGATGCTTTTGATGTTTTGGATCTGAAATACCGTCACTATGCGCGGTTTTCCAATCCGGCGACCTGTGCACCGCTCCCAGATCCCCGATGCCGGATGAAAAGTCCGGGGAATCAGCAATCTGATACGCGGTCCGGGTGCGTAGTCATTTTATTTTGTTGGAAGGAAGTTGCATTCCTATACTTATAAATTTAACCACTAGATCGAAAAAAATTAATAAGCAAAAAATATTCAGGCACGCTCACCATGCTGACAGATATCGAGACCCACATACTCCTCATCTTCAGTAACCCTCATTCCCAGGGTTCGATCGATAACAAATGCAATGCAATAGGTCATCACAAAAGAAAATATGAGTGCCGCAACTGCGCATACGGTATTTACTGCAAACTGCCAGGCATTGCCTTCAGCCAGGCCGGAAATTCCGCCAATCGCTGCCACCGCAAAAATGCCTGTTGCAACGGTACCCCAGAGACCTCCCATTCCGTGAATTGCCCAGGCATCCAGACTTTCGTCACATTTTTTCCTGACCCGTACAAGCATCATTCCATAACAGAGAACACCCGCGACACCGCCGATAAGAAGCGAAACCAGAGGGGTGACAAACCCGGCAGCCGGAGTTATTGCCACCATGCCGGCAATGGCGCCGCTCACCATACCCAGTGAACTGGGTTTGCCATGATACCAGCCCGCAAACATCCATGCCAGAGCGCCGGCAGCGGCTGCCGTGTTTGTTGTGACGAACGCGTTGACGGCAACACTGTTTACTGCAAGAGCACTCCCCGCATTAAAACCGAACCAGCCAAACCATAACAGGGCAGCCCCGAGGAGAGCCATGGGGATATTATGGGGTTCCAGTGCATATTCCCCGAATCCTGCCCGGTTTTTTATCACCAGGGCAAGAGCAAGTGCACCAAAACCTGAACAGATCTCGACCACGGTCCCCCCGGCAAAATCGATGAGTCCCAGCTTCGACGCCCATCCGCCGCCCCATGCCCAGTGTGCAAGCGGACAATAGACAAGGGTGAGCCATACGAGAACAAATACAATAAACGAGGAGAACCTGATGCGTTCGGCAACTGCCGATGTCACGATGGTTACCGTGACTGCAGCAAAAAAGAGCTGGAACACCATAAAGACGAGTGGGGGATAGGCTCCCGATCCTGCATCTGCACTGACCCCGTTAAGCCCTACAAAATCAAGGTTACCGATAACCCCCCCGATGTCCTGACCAAAAGCAAGGGAATACCCGATCAGGATCCAGTGAACACTTACGAGCGCAAGGACCACAAACGAGAGGGCAATCATCGAAATGAAATTCTTCTTCCGTACCAATCCGCCATAAAAAAACCCGACACCCGGGGTCATCAGCATCACCAGGATTGCAGAGACCATAAGCCAGGTCGTAACACCGGTATCCAAAGCCATTTTTTTCACCGTTGACAGCTTTTTATGTACTGCCGTCACTCCGGAAGCTGGACCGGGCAGCTACCCGTGATCGGGAAGGTACTGAGGTCCGCGGACCAAGGTATCATTTTGATACACCTTACGGTCATCCAGTCTTTTAACTGTGCCGGAATGATCGACAGTATGTTTACCGGATTACAAGTCCGTACATTGCCGATACATTAAAGTAAAAAATTTTGATCAGTATGTTGCAAGATACCTGTCAAGCTCCCAGGGATGAACCGCGAGCCGGAAGGAATCGGTTTCCATCTGAGCAATACTTGAAAGATTCGATACGACATGTTCACCGAGCGTCTTACAGAGCACTTCATCCTTGACGAGCATCGCATTGGATTCCATAAGGCTGCCGGGCAGCATATCGATATGGAGTCGTTTCCGGGCTTTCTCATCGAGATGATAGATATTGGTATTCGTGCTTTCAGGTGGCATAACCTTGTTCCTGATACCATCCAGTCCGGCTGCAAGCATACAGGCAAAGGTAAGATACGGGTTGCACATCGGGTCCGGGCTGCGGAACTCTGCCCGGGTGCTGTTACCCCTTGCTGCCGGAACGCGAACCAGCGCGGAACGGTTGGCTGCACTCCAGGAGATATAACAGGGAGCTTCATACCCGGGGACAAGGCGCTTGTAGGAGTTGATGGTCGGGTTTGCAACACGGGTGATCGCCTTGGCATGCTTCAGGATACCGCCTATATAGTACATCGCGGTATCGGAGAGCTGATTTTCTCCATTGGGATCATAGAATGCATTCTTCCCGTTCCTTGCCAGCGATCCATGGGTGTGCATGCCGCTGCCGTTGATGCCGGCAATCGGCTTTGCCATGAAGCTTGCGTGCAAACCGTACTGCAGCGCGATTGACTTGGTTGCAAATTTGAAGGTAATAACCCGGTCTGCAGTAACGAGTGCATCACCATATTTAAAGTCAATTTCATGCTGGCTGTCAGCGACTTCATGGTGGGATGCTTCTATCTCGAATCCCATATCACTGAGCGCAAGGACAACATCGCGTCGGACATCCTCTGCAGAATCGGTAGGAGCGAGATCGAAATACCCCCCGTGGTCTTCAAATTCTGTTGTCGGAACTCCCTCATACATTTTAAAGAGGAAAAACTCGAGTTCGGGACCGGTATTAAACGTGAATCCCATCTTTGCTGCTTCAGCGATGGTTTTTCGAAGGATATAACGCGGATCTCCGTCAAATGCCTTATTTCCATAGGTCTGGACATCACAAATAAACCGGGCAACCTTTCCTTCCTGGGGTCTCCAGGGAAGGACCGCATACGTGGACGGGTCTGGTTTGAGCATCATGTCGGATTCTTCAATGCGGGCAAATCCTTCTATGGATGAGCCATCAAACCAGATTCCCTCAGTAAGGGCTTTTTCTGCCTGAATAACCGGAATCGAGACGTTTTTCGGCTGACCCTGGATGTCAGTAAACTGAAGTCGGATAAATTTTACCTTGTCCGCCTCAATTTTTTTGAGGAGTTTTGTTACATCTGCTGACATATTGGAAGACATGTTCCACCCATTTGTATTTATACTTATTCAACCAATCTGATTGAACGAATGTTCGTAAGTGCAATGAACATATGTTCATCTGTACAACATCATTCTGTATTGTGATAATATGTGTGGTATTATAGGTGTCCTGGATAAGCGCCGCGGGAGCGTGGATGGTGCAAAAATCAAGGAGGCACTCTCCATGATGAACGAGCGGGGGAGTGGCGAAGGAGCCGGCTACGTAGCGTATGGGATCTATCCTGAATACAAGGATTATTTTGCGCTGCATGTTTTTTTTGACAATATCCGTGAAAACAAGACGGCACTCGATACGCTCCTGGAAAAATGGGGTACTATCGTCCATGATGAACAGATCAAAACCTACGAACAGCCCAATATCCGGAAAGTACATACCCCGTGGCGTTATTTCTTCCGTCCTGACAGGAGCCTGATGCCCAAAAGCACCACACCTGATGAAGATATTGTCACGCATCTTGTCATGAAGATCAACGCAGAAAAGAACGGGGCCCTCATCTTCTCATCCGGTAAAAATCTTGGGGTATTCAAGGCTGCAGGCTGGCCCGAGGATGTTGCCGATTTCTACCGGATCCAGGATTACCAGGGATACCTCTGGCTGGCGCATAACCGGTACCCGACCAATACTCCCGGCTGGTGGGGAGGAGCTCACCCGTTCAACCTCCTGAACTGGAGCGTCGTTCACAACGGGGAGATTACTTCGTATGGTACGAACCGTCGTTACATTGAAAGTTACGGGTATAAGTGCACCATGTTTACTGACACCGAAGTGGTAGCCTATCTCGTGGACCTTCTTATCCGTAAACACGGTCTGTCTGAAAAAATGGCAGTCCGGGCACTTGCCCCCCCGTTCTGGAAAGATATAGACCGGATGCCGGTTAAGGAACAGGAACTCAATCGTGCGATCCGGCTGGCCTATGGATCCGCTCTCATGAATGGACCGTTTGCCATCTGCGTTGCCAATGAAAACACACTTGTCGGATTTACCGACAGGATCAAACTGCGTCCGCTCGTAACCGGTGAACTTGGCGACCGGCTCTATATTTCCAGCGAGGAAGCAGCAATCCGCAGGATGGAACCTGATGTTGATAATATCTCCATGCCAAAAGCCGGCGAACCGGTTATCGGGAGGGTCATCGCATGACCATAGGGAGTATCCCCCTCAGGTTCAAAGTGGAGATCGATCCTGACCAGTGCATGCTCTGCGGACGCTGCGTTGAAAACTGTTCCTATGGCGTGTTTCGAAAAGAGGGGGACTCAATTCGCGTGAACTCCCGGAACTGTGTTGCATGTCATCGCTGTTCGGCCTTCTGCCCCAGAGATGCGATAAGCATCTACGAGAAACCCACGGATTACCGGAGTCATCCGGTGTGGACCCGTGAAATCCGTGAAGCTGTCTTCAATCAGGCAAAGACCGGGAAGATCATCCTGGCCGGGATGGGAAATGCACTCCCCTACCCTATCATTTTCGACCGCCTCGTGCTCGATGCCTGTCAGGTCACCAACCCGAGTATTGACCCTCTCCGGGAACCGATGGAATTGCGAACGTATCTGGGCAAAAAACCCTCATCCCTGTCCCTTAAAGAGTCAGCGGATGGCACTGTTGAACTGATAACAAAACTCTCGCCAAATCTCCAGATAGAGACACCAATCATGGTCGGGCATATGAGTTATGGTGCCATCAGCCTGAATGCGCAGACTGCGATTGCCAAAGCAGTCAGCCGGACCGGCACCTTCATGGGAACCGGGGAAGGAGGGCTTCACGAATCGCTCTATCCTTACCAGAGTAATATGATCGTTCAGGTGGCCAGCGGAAGGTTTGGGGTTGACATCAATTATCTCGAACGTGGTGCGGCGATTGAGATCAAAATAGGGCAGGGTGCAAAGCCGGGAATAGGAGGGCACCTGCCCGGTGAAAAAGTCTGCGCCGATGTATCCTGCACGCGGATGATCCCGGAAGGGAGTGACGCCATAAGCCCCGCCCCCCATCATGATATCTATAGTATTGAGGATCTCAAGCAGCTCGTGCGTAGCCTGAAGGAAGCTACCGAATGGAAAAAACCTGTCTTTGTGAAGATTGCAGCAGTTCACAACACTGCTGCAATTGCCGCGGGTATCGCCCGCTCATCGGCAGATGCAGTAGTGATTGATGGGTTCCGTGGCGGTACAGGTGCGGCTCCAAGGGTATTCCGGGATCATGTTGGCATACCCGTAGAAGCAGCAGTGGCAAGCGTTGATGCAAAACTCCGGCAGCAGGGAATAAGAAACCAGGTCTCAATTATCGCAAGTGGCGGGATCCGTGAAAGTGCGGATGTGGCAAAGATCATCTGCCTTGGGGCCGATGCTGTGTATATCGGTACTTCAGCCCTCGTAGCAATGGGATGCCGTGTCTGCGGTACCTGCTACCGGGGGCAGTGTGCATGGGGTATTGCCACGCAAAAACCGGAACTTACAAAGAGGCTGGATCCTGAGGTGGAGTCCGTCCATGTCGAAAATCTGATCCATGGCTGGACACTTGAACTTGCCGAACTGATGGGGGCTGCCGGCATCAACAGCATCGAGAGCCTGAGGGGAAACCGCGACCGGCTGCGTGGCTATATGCTTGACGAGGGGCTTCTGAACGTGCTCGATGTGAAAACCGTGGGGGCATGAGGATGAAAACAGTCCATATTGATGCCAAAGATCTTCATTATACCCCCCTCAACCAGCAGATCCGGGCTGCTGTAGCTGATGGTGCAAAGGAGATCGTCATCGACCATGTCCTTGGCCAACGGTTTATTGCAGATGGATTGCGTGGCAATGATGTGACCATCACGGTTAATGGTGTGCCCGGTGGGGACCTTGCCATGTTTATGAGCGGACCCACGATCATTGTTCATGGAAATGCTGACCATGCACCGGGTAACACCATGGACATGGGAAAGGTCATCATACACGGAAGCGCCGGGGATGCAGTCGCCCACAGCATGCGGGGTGGCAGGGTGTACGTACGCGACAACATCGGTTACCGTGGGGGTATCCATATGAAGCGGTACCTTAAGAAGCACCCCATTCTTGTAGTCGGCGGCAGTGCCCGCGCTTTCCTCGGCGAATCGATGGCAGGCGGAATCATCATTGTCCTCGGGCTCAAAGGTGTCCCTCCGGTTTCAGAACAGGGTGTGGGCAGCGGGATTCATGGGGGAGAGATCTTTGTCCGTGGCACAATTGACGATCTCTGCCTCGGAGGCGGAGCCAGACAAGCACCGGTCACAGAAGAGCAAAAATCAGTGATCCGCCCGATTATTGAGGATTTCACCAAATCGTTCGGCATGGATGCAGCACCCCTGCTTGCATCTGATTACACACGGATCGCTGCGACAAGCGCCAGGCCGTTTGCAAACAAGTATACGTGGGAATGATGGTAATGGCAGAAAAAAGTTATCTCGATTTAAAACGTGAGATCTGGGATACGGGCAGGTGTTCGGGGTGCGGTGCATGTGTTGCAGTCTGCCCTGCAGATGCACTTATCTTTGACGAAGGGGAAATGGTGGTATCCCCAAAAAGTACCGGGTACTGCAAACAGGCAACAGATGGTGTAATCTGCGGGGCATGCTACGATTCCTGTCCCCGGACTGGTAACCAGCCTTCAGAAACCCTCGGGGAGTACCTGGAACTCTTCGCCGCAAAAGCAACGTTTGATGTTCCGCACCGTCAGAGTGGCGGGGCAGTCACGTCTATCCTCGCCAATGCGCTTGATGAGGGATTGATCGATGCTGTTGTCACGGTAAACGAGGATCGCTGGACGCTCAGGCCGTCATCTGTTGTAATTACGAAATCGGACGTGCTTCTGCAGCAGGCAGGCAGCAGGTACAGCTGGTGGGTACCTCTCCTGGCGGCATTGAAAAACGCCGTAGTAGAACGTAAGTTTAAGCGCATCGCTGTAGTCGGTGTTCCCTGTGCAGTACAGGCAGTCTCCCGTATACGGGCAAGTGAAAATGATCTGCTCAAACCCTACGCAAAGGCAATCCGGCTCACCATCGGCCTTTTCTGCACGGAAACATTTGATTATACCCTGCTTATCCAGGGAAAACTCCGCAGCCACTATCATCTCGAACCCCACGAGATCAGGAAACTCGATGTCAAGGGAAAACTGGAAGTCTTAAAACAGGATGGAAGCACAACCATCGTCCCCCTTGCAGAACTGGAAACATGCGTAAGGAAAGGCTGCCGCATTTGTACCGACCTGACCGCGGTATGTTCAGATATCTCTGCCGGTGCGATCGGCAGCCCGTCCGGCTCGACCACGCTGATCGTCCGCACCAGTACGGGAAAAGGTTTCGTTGACAGTGCCGTAAGAAACCGGAAACTTGAGGTCAGCCCGGGTGTCGAAACAGCAGCCATCGAGAAACTGGCGGCAGCAAAAATAAAGAAAAATTCCAGAAAATAATTTTCAGCAGGAAAATTCATCGGGACACTGTTTTTTAAGGATCCTCCGCCTCATGACTCCTTCGAAGCATGGTGGATCAAGGAATGTTTTCAGATTTTACTTGTTGATCCGCTACGGGGCGTTCTGTCGGAGAAGGCGGATCATTATAAATCTAATTCGCAAATACCAATTCTGCGTCATATCAGAATATTTCGATTTTCATAGGTTCAGGTCCGAATACCTCTTTCATAAAAAGTTCCCCCAAAAAAATAATGATTTTTACGAGGGTCACCCGCCTCAGGGCCTCTCCGAGGCACGGCGGGTCAGGAGGTTTGTTTCGGATTTTTGGTTATTGATCCGCCGCGGGGGCGTCCCATCGGGGGCGGCGGGGCTATCATAAATCTGATTTACAGACAACAATCCCCGTTCATCTCAGAATACTTCGATTTTCATGGTTTGGATCGAACATACAAGTTTCCCATAAAAATTATAGTATTTTACGACAGTCACCCTCAACAAGCTCATCGAGGCACTTTGGGTCCGGAGTTGTTTTGAGAATTTCCAGTACCATTCTGCTCCCAA
Source organism: Methanoregula sp. UBA471 (assembly GCA_002495065.1). Taxonomy (GTDB): domain Archaea; phylum Halobacteriota; class Methanomicrobia; order Methanomicrobiales; family Methanospirillaceae; genus Methanoregula. Next base: position 13,500 of record DADT01000048.1, read on the forward strand.
GTCGTCCCTTCAGAGCGGCGTCGTTCTTCTTAAAACAGAAACTCAAAAAAAAACAAAGATCTTCGTTTTATTTCTCCCGCAGTATCCTTGTAAGCGGTGAGCGACGGTCGAAGAATTCCGCGATGAACGGAGCAAACTCCTCCTGCCAGCATTCTGCACCCTCGTGCAGTGTCCATCCCTTTTCCAGAGACTGCCGTATGTGTTTGCCCAGACTCACCGTCAGGAGAGCATCTGAAGAGAGCAGGCTCTTTGCGGTCTTGTATTCCCTGGGGACCTCCATTTCGTACCGCCCGTCTCCAATAAATGGCCCTGACAGATGCTCGGCAAGGTGTTTTTTGCGGAACTTGTCGGCATTTTCCCGGTTCCAGATCGGGGGTCCATGATGCTGTCGTATTGCCGGGAGCTCCCCGATCAGCAATTCAATGAGGAACATGCACCTGTCTGCCTGCATATCATAGGAAGCGTGATGTACCGGAAACCCGTTCCGTTCCAGAAATTCACGGAGTGCAATGGCACTTCGTTTAAGCTGAGGCACAACAATCTCCGGAATGTACTGGGGTGTCGCGAAGGTGATGGCATAAACAAATGTCCTGCGCTGTGAGATAATGACAGCGAGCTCCTTTTTCAGGATGCAACGCTCCATCGGATGAGCAAAGAATTCGTAAACCGGGTTTTCATCATATCCCCGGGCAAGCTCCACAAACCCTGCCATGCGATCGAGGGATACTGCTGCTGCTACATTGCGTTTTGGATCGACCGGGTCGATCACCACCAGGGGCTCATCAAATTTTTTTGCTGCATGTTTTTCAACATCGATAACCAGCCCGGGGCGCCAGTCTGCTGCTGCCCTGATAAGAGGGGTGAATCCTCCGTAGTGGAGTATAAGCAGCTCGCACAGGTAGCCTGAGAAGCCTTCCGTCATCTGGTCTGACCCGTAGATCCCGCCTGCCTTGGTAAATTGTTTGAGCAGGAGGACATCATCTATTAACCCGTTGATCCGGCTGGTGATATACCGGGTATGAAACGGTGTGCGATCTACTGCGCTCTGTATGCAGGTCGCGCTGTCCACGTGATAGCAGGGAACAAGATCTACGTCCACGTCGTCGATGGTTGCATTGATATACGGATGCTCGGCATATTTTTCATGGAACCGGTCGGTAAACGCTCCTGCAATGCTGCGAGCGAGCGAAAGTCCCTCCTCTTCAAGCTGTTCGCGGGAGAGGAGCGGATCAAAAAGCATAAAAATATCGAGATCTCGGTCACCTTTCACCCAGGTGTGCCGGGCGATGGAACCGACAACCATCGCTTCTGCCCTGCCACTTTGGGCGATTGCTGCCAGCAGGCGCTTTGCCAGACCCCAGACATGTTCCTGTTCCTGCCGGGTCGGTCGGAGACCCAGAAGAACGGTCTCTTCCAGCGGCAGCCTGGTTACCAATTCATCACCTCGAGGTCTTCATAGACCGGGCCCTGAGGCAGCAATGTACTCTTCTTAAGTACCATACCATGGACGGTGCAACTGCCGTATCCTGTCCTGCTCAGGTCTTTGAGCACGGAAAAGAGTGACGGGTCAGGGGATTTCACCCGGGCAACGGTTGCGTGGGGAGTAAACCTGCGGGTCTCCCGTGAGAATCCAAGCGGGGCAAGTGCATCCTCAATCAGCGTGAATACTTTCTCCCCCTCCCCCGCGTCATCAACGGAGCACCAGACCGTATGCGGGCGCCGGGGATTATTTACGGTTACCATTCCTGCTGTAACAGGAAAGGGATTGAAGGTGATTTTTTTCAGGGCTTCAACAACTTGTGGAAGGTGCTTCTCATCGACCTCACCGAGGAACTTTGCCGTTATATGAATATTCTTCGGGTCCACAAAGGTGAGACGTGCCCGGCACCTGCGGAGCGACTGCTGGGCTGAGGCGAGCTGATTTTTGATCTCATCTGAAAGCTCCAGTGCAATAAATACCCTGACCATTAGGGTACTATTATTTCATACCACTACTAATGGTAATCGATTGCCGGATTGCTTGGGCTCAGGAGCATAAACCAAGTTTTTTTTACGGGCAATTCCAAATTCATAGATGACAGACCTGAGGGTGTTTTTGTGCCGGAAAAATTGCAGTTGATTGTGTATACACTTGAGCATTGTCCGAATTGTGACATTCTGAAAGGATTTTTAAAAAAAGGAGGGTATAAATTCATTGAACAGGACCTCTCAACTGCGGAGTCCCTTACCGAGCTGCGAATGAATGGAGTCTTCGTCAATGAAGCTCCGGTCTTACAAAAAAGTTCAGATTTTTATACCTCTGCGGACATTTTTCCCCACGGCGAGCTGGATGCAGAGCATTTATCAAGACTTATTTCAGGTGAATGAATGGCGCGGCGGGAGACAAAACAACTGACGTTCGACGGAATTACCGTACCTGTCCTCCCTTTCGTCCGTACATCTGACGGGCATATCATCGAATGGAACCGCGACCGCATTGTCCGCCAGATTGTCCAGGAAACAAAGCTTGTCGAGACCTTCTACGGCTATGAAGGGGCTGACGAATCGACTGCCCAGGACATTGCCCTGGAGGTTGAAAACCGTATCAAGAACATGGGCCTGAAATCACTTTCCGGACCACTCATCCGTGAGATTGTCAACATCACCCTGCTTGAGAGGGGCATGATACAGTACCGCAATGTCTC
>DADT01000066.1 GCA_002495065.1 Methanoregula sp. UBA471
TCCATTGATTATACCATTAAGGAATCTGCCGACCCGGCCTTCATCGACGGGCGGCGGGGGGACATCATCGTTGCCGGTAACCTGGCGGGTGTCTTTGGAGAGATTCATCCTGCAGTGCTGAATGCTTTTGAGCTCGAGCACTCTGTCGCCGCATTCGAGTGCGATCTCAGAGCCGTACCGGGATACNNTAGTGGAAGACGCTTGCCGCAAGGCAGGCATCCGCTTTTCCTTTGGTGAACCCATCATAAAAATGTTCAAGGGTACCTACACCCCCGCTCGCGATAACCGGGATCTCTGCCGCATCAGAAATTGCAGAGGTGATGGCAATATCAAATCCATTCCTCGTCCCATCCGTCTCCATGCTCGTCAGCAGGATCTCGCCGGCACCGCGTTCCTCTGCTTCCCGGGCCCATGCCACCGCATCAATGCCGGTTGGCTTGCTGCCCCCGTAGATGACAACTTCATACCAGCACCGTGAGCCATCTTCCAGCAGCACCGGTATCGCATCCATGTTCTCTGTATAATTGCGTCGGACATCCATTGCCACAACGATACATTGCGTCCCGAATGATTCAGCCCCTTTGGTGATCAGACCCGGATCATGTACTGCGCTCGTATTGATGCTGACTTTATCAGCGCCTGCCCGGAGGATCTGCTGGATGTCGGAAAGGGAACGGATACCGCCTCCGACGGTCAACGGCAGAAAAAGCTCGTCAGCAGCCCTTTTTATCAGCTCGATAATGATCCCCCGCTTCTCTTTTGATGCGGTTATATCGAGAAATACGACTTCGTCAGCTCCCTGCTCATTGTATCGCTCAGCCAGCTCGACCGGATCACCGGCATCGCGGAGCCCCAGAAAATGTGTTCCTTTCACCACCCTTCCTTCCTTAAGATCAAGGCAGGGGATGATCCGTCGGGTGAGCACCATGAATAAATCTGGGTGTGCGATCCCTATCTACATTTCCCATCCCATTGATAGTTCGATGGAAACCGAAGGAGTTTTGGGAGTTTTTATGTAACTTGGCGTGCCTATTCATAGGTGACATCAGTATCCGGAGTGGTGCCGGCAAGAGCACCTTCCTGAGAGGATTTTCATGAGTACGGGAATGCTGAAAATTGAATGGGCTGCGCAGTATATGCCAGTGCTTGCTGCCATAAAAAAACAGTTTGAAAAGGAAAAGCCGTTTGCCGGAATGACGATCGGAATGGCCCTCCATGTTGAGGCCAAGACTGCAAACCTCGTATCCGCACTCGCGGCTGGCGGTGCCGAGGTCCACATCACCGGGTGCAATCCGCTCTCGACGCAGGATGATGTCGCTGGGGCGCTCAATTCCGTAGAGAATGTCCACTGTTATGCAAAACATGCCTGTTCTGTCGAGGAATACTATGCGGCAATTAACCATGTGCTTGATGCGGAGCCGGTCATCACCATTGATGATGGCATGGATCTGATCCACTACCTCCACACCCGGCGCCGTGATCTTCTGAAGAAGGTGATCGGCGGTTGTGAGGAAACAACCACTGGCATCCACCGCCTCCGGTCAATGGCTGCTGAAGGTAAACTGGAATTTCCTGTCGTTGCAGTGAACGATACCCCCATGAAAAGATTCTTTGATAATGTCCATGGGACCGGGGAAAGTGCTCTCACCTCAATTATGATCACCACAAACAGCCTGATTGCCGGAAAATATGTTGTTATTGCAGGGTACGGGTATTGCGGGCGGGGACTGGCTAAAAAAGTCCACGGCCTGGGCGCAAAGGTCATTGTCACCGAAATCGATCCACGCAAGGCGCTTGAGGCACATATGGACGGGTATATGGTCATGACTATGGACAAAGCGGCTGCCATTGGTGATATTTTTATTACAACTACGGGTAACACAGGAGTTATCAGCGCCAGGCACTTCCTTGTCTTAAAAGACGGCGCAATCCTCTCGAATGCCGGTCATTTCAATGTCGAAATTGACGTCGGATGGCTCCATAAACACGCAGAGAAGGTGATCCAGCGTGACGGTATTGAGACATTCTTTTTGAAAGGAAAAGCAGTGCATCTCCTTGCAGAGGGGAGGCTGGTTAACCTCGCGACACCCAAAGCAATGGGACACCCCATTGAAGTTATGGACCTGAGTTTTGCCCTCCAGGCGCTCTGCACACGGTATATCGCAAAAAATGGCAGGAAACTCAAAGGCGGAGTCTACGAAGTCCCTCAGGAAATCGATGAACAGGTTGCCGACCTGAAACTCTCATCACTGGGTCTCTCCATCGATACGCTGACAAAAGGACAGAAAAAATATCTTTGCAGCTGGGATATCGGAACATAACCTGAATCTTCAGGATTTTTTTCCTGTCACAAGCGTGCCGCATACAGGTACTCCTGAGCATACCCGCAATACTCCCCGAAGTGTTCGCGTGCGAACCTTCGTATACAATCGTATTCCCTGCCGGTAAGGCCGGACGTGATACTCAGGTTTCTGATATAGTGTTGTTGCATGATCCGGCGGATCCAGACATCTACCGGGAATGCCTCGTGTTTCTGGAATGCGAAGAGGAGGACACAATCTGCTGCTTTTGGTCCCACTCCGGAGAGCTTCATAAGTTCGCGACGGGCTGCTTCGAAGGCCATTGAAGTGATCGTCTCTTCCCATTGCTTAATATTACCGATGGCACAGGCGGTGTTGAAAACGTAAGGTGTACGATAACCGAGTCTGCATTCCGCAAGTGCTTTCCCGCCGGAACACGTTATGGCAGACGGTTCAGGGAATGAGTAGTATTTTTTCCCTTCGAATATAATCTCCCTGCCGAACTGTTCTGCAATGGTGCCAATCCTTCGTCGTATCATTGGGATATTGGAATTTGTCGAACAAATATATGATATGAGGCATTCCCATTTCGGCTGCCTGATCAGGCGAAGCCCTTGACATCGTCGTATCGCGCTGTCAATAAACGGATCGCGATCGATTGTCTCAAGAATCAGCTGAAGATCCAGGTCCAGAGAAAAATACTGTGTTATAAAAGGTACTGACGCACCTTCAAAGGTAAGCTTCCGGGAGTCCTGCCGTATTTTGATTACATGCCTGCCGACGACACCGTACCACCATCCGGCATCTGTCTTATCCCACCGGAAGACCTGTCCACAGCCAAGCGTCTGGTCGAGCGAAAATTGCTGGTCAGGAGACAGGTTCATTGTGTGCATATTTCACATTAGCATCTGGGATTGGTATTTCAGCTCAATAAGGGAATATCCGGCAGCGCATGACCGGTCTTGCAGCATCATTCCGGTGAATATGAAATGGGTGTCGGAGATGAGATGGTTACTTTCGTATCATAACGAATAGCATTTTAATATATAAATCAATAGTTCTTTTTATGGAACTGACACAAACACTTAAAGCATTTATCGAAGAGGGACAGGATTGGGAGCGTAAAAATACTTCGGTAAAAGGTGTTTCTATCATCAGATTGCCGGCGACGAAGAACCGGGCTGCCTCTCTTGCCATTGATATCAACCCCATCGGTGAAAATGGTCTCCCCATGAAGAAAAAAGGCGTCATGATCATGAATGCTGCAGAGCTTGCTGCATTCAGGGCGGCATTTACCAATGAAAAAGTCGACAGCCTGATCGTAGCACTTGAAGAAGTACTTCCGGAACGCAAAGCAGCAGGAAAATCTTCAAAGATGGATGTTCTTCAGATATAAACTGAATACCAAAACTATTTCAGGAAAAAAAGGAGGGATTGTTATCGGGAAATGCTGGGCGATCTGTGTACTCTTCCTCATTGCTGCGGTTATGATATCCGGGTGTCTTGGTTCAAGGACACCACCCGTATCGCGCCCTCCTGTGCCTTCGGTCCTTGTGGACTTCTACCGGACCGGAGGCATCACCGGTCTGCAGGACAGGCTGGTTATTTTTGATAATGGGGTTGCGATAGTATCGGGAAGGACGGGGGACCACGAAATTGAGTTGAACGAGACGGATATTGACAGGATAATTCTGCTCTTCGATCAGGGACGTTTCCTGACTCTTCAGGGAAATTATTCGGCTCGGCATGGCAGTGCAGATTTAATCCGATACACCATAAGTTACCAGAACAAAACGGTAAGCGCCGAGGACACAGCGATCCCTGCTTCAATCCAGCCGGTTATTGACGAGCTGAACCGGATTATTACGATGAGCGCTGTCCCGGAAGGAACCTCGCAAAGGTCAACAAATATTATTTATTGAATTCCAACTCCTCTTTTCATGGGAATAGTTCATTTCAGCCTCACCTCCGGTTCAGGATTTTTCATATGTACGGCAATCATATGAAATGTAATAGATAGGGATTCGTTTATGGGCTGGAAAGAATCTAAAAAAAATTCAGGGAAAAAGGACTATTTCTTTTCGTAGAGGCATGACTGGATATCGTGTCCCAGTTTCCCGATTGCATCTGCCCGGCATCGTTGGCAATGGCGCATCTGTTTGACATATTTTGCGCATTCATCCTGCATTTTGCGCTTCATCTCAGGAGTCGGAGGAGTGATGTCTGCAAATTTGTACTGTGCAATAAGGGGGATAACATTGAATGTGTACACCCCCATCTCCCCCACTTTTTTTGCGATTTCCGGGATATGATCTTCATTGATGCCCGGAATATAGACCGTGTTGATCTTTACGATCATATGTCGCTTGACTGCCTCTTCGATGCCTTTTAACTGCTGCGAGAGAAGAATTTTTGCACCTTCAATTCCGGTGTAACGCTTACCCTTGTAATCGATAAACTGGTAGATTTTTGCGCCGATTTCCGGGTCAATGGCATTCAGGGTTACGGTCACGTTTCCGACATCGTACTTCTGCAGCAGGTCGATCTTTTCCGGAAGTAGTAATCCGTTTGTACTGATGCATTTTATGACGTTGGGGTACTGTTCGTGAAGGCGACGTAGTGTCTCGAATGTTTCCTCGTTTGCCAGCGGTTCCCCGGGGCCGGCGATTCCAACGACTTTGATATAACTGTATTTATCGATTACTTTTTTGACCATATCCATGGATTCGTCAGGATTCAGTACCTTTGTGGTGACACCAGGCCGGCTCTCGTTTACGCAGTCAAAGTCACGAATACAGTAATTGCACTGGATATTGCACTTGGGTGCAACCGGAATGTGGCACCTCCCGAAGGTATGGCAGGCTTTTTCAGAAAAACAGGGGTGTTCCTGGATCTTACGCATCTGTGCCGGGTCCCACTGGACTTTCTTCCCTGCGACATCTGCAAATTTTACTTCATCGGACATATTCAACACCACTACGTGCGTTGTGAAGGTATAAATAAAGTGCAATCATGCCAGTGCCATTTCATCACGGCAATGATTCATGTGATATCTCCCGATTGCACAATGATCAAGACGCCTTCGACGCCGTAAAAGTATATCGGATTTACGTTATATCGCAGACAAGGTCAGGGGGTCAAAATCGCAGCGCCTTCCTAGTTACTGATGAGTCATCTGTAAATGGCTTGCAGGATTATTGTATAAAGAGTATTATGAAGAAATCTGAAAAAGTTAAAGGAAAAGAGGCAGCAGAAGCCCGTAAAAAACTTCAGGTCCGATATGGCCTCCTGGTGGCAGTAGGAATTATTGTCATTGCAGTCCTTTGGTTTGTGATGTTCAATCCCCTCGTCGCAAAGACCGGGGACACGGTTGCAGTATATTATACCGGGACACTTGATGATGGCACCGTTTTTGATACGAACCTGAATACCTCACCGTTGGCATTTACGCTGGGAGGCGGAATGGTTATTCCGGGCTTTGAAGAGGCTGTTGCCGGTATGGCGGTGAATGATTCAAAGACAGTAAATATTCCTCCGGAAAAAGCCTATGGAATATACAACAGTTCACTCGTTCATATCCTGAACCGTTCAGCACTTCCCGCAAACATGACTCCGGTTGCAGGCGAGTATTATTCGATCCGGAGGACTACCGACGGTGCTGTCAGCGTGGTAAAGATCATCAATGTAACCCCGACAACGATCGCATGGGATGAAAACCATGAACTGGCGGGGAAGAACCTGACGTTTACGCTCAGGCTTGTTTCGATCAACCAGAAATAACAGATAATTTTAGTCTTTTTTTGCAAGGTTTTATCCTGTACTAACGCAGGGATTGGGCAGCAGAATGGCCGTTTCCGACCAGAGTTCCTTAAGTCTGCTTGCAAAGTCGCACTATGAACCAGTATGGTGTTTATCTTGAAATATTCCAACTGCATTGAGTCATTGAATGCTGCTAAAATCATTCTGAATAAAAAAAGGGAAAATACAGATTATGGGGTTACCAGGTAAGGCCGCATCATCTCGTTGTCTTCATGGTCAATGATGTGGCAATGCCAGACATACCCCGGTCCGGAAGTTGCATCGAACGGGAATGCGGTTCCATCCTGGGCGGCAAACCGAACACGGATTCTGGTGACTTCACCGGGTCTCATCTGGATGGTATCTTTCCAAGCCTGTTCGTTCAGGGTCGGCAGAATAATTTTTCCCTGCAGGTATGGTGTTGGATCTACAGGAACGGTCGGATTCATAAGCGGAGGCATCATCCCTCCCTGAGCCGCCATCCAGGCAGTCTGGTACTTCTTGACCTGGAACGCCTGCCGGTTTACCAGCTGGAATTGGACGAGATGCAGGTGTATCGGATGCGTATCAGCCGTCGGGTTAACAATCACCCACTCTTCTGTCGTCCCCAGTGTGGGTAACTCAGAGATCGGAGCAGACCATTTTTGTCCGTCAAGGAGGATCTCGAGCGGGCCTCCAGGTCCCATGACTTCCTGGAGGGTTAATATTCTTGTAACTGTTGGCGCAGGAAGTGTCGGGTACGTAGCTCCTGCAAGTGTCGGGTTCAGAGTTACCGGGAGAGCCGGGAATGGTGGACCACCAGCTGCAGTCACGGTGAACTGCATAATCTGTCCGGTAGTCTGTGGATCAGCAGCTGTTCCTGCCGGTGATGGAGCTTTTGCCGTATTTTGCAGGATGACTTTCGTGCCGATGGAAAGCTTTGAGAAGTCCACAAGGATATCTGCTCGTTCGCCCGGTGCCATGGTCAACTCTGTAAGGTTAACCGCCGACTTGAGATATCCTCCATCGGAACCAATCTGGGTGAACTGCATCTTGTTGGAGAAGCTCATGGTATAGAACCGTGCATTCGATCCATCCAGGAGCCTGAACCGGTATGTCCCCTGGGTTACATTCATGTTCGGCCAGACCAGTCCGTTTACCATGATTGTGTTTCCGAAAAATTCTGGAGTCCAGTAGGGATGAATCGTCGGGTTCAGTCCAACTGTATCGAAGAAGAAGGATCCATCAGGATTAAACGACCGATCCTGGATCGCAAGTGGAACTTCATATGTCCCACTCGGCAATAGCGCCTGAACCGGATCTGCCGGATCCTTAAGCAGGTAGAATCCCGCGAGTCCTGACATCACATTGATTCGGGTTATCCCGAGTGCATGGTCGTGGTACCAGAGGGTAGTCGGTTCCTGAGTATTATTATACATATATACCGCTGCGTTTGTCAAGCCTCCAACTTCTGAATTGTAAGCCATACCCTTGAGATTGTTAGCAGTAAACCATGCGTCGGGATGCCCGTCAGAGGTTGACTGGACTTCTGCACCATGCACATGCGTTACGATTGAGACATTCTTTTGGGCTTCCGCATAACCCGGTGGGAATGGAGTGCACGTTCCGGTCGGTGTCAGGGAGCAATTGAACATAAACATCCCGGGCATTGGCTGTTCATTGCTCAGGTTATTCGGGTTCGCCCAGTGAAGGGTCGGATCGACAGCAAACATGTGTTCACCGGTAAGCTCATTGATCCATTTTACGGTGACTGGTGTTCCCCTCGTGATCTCGAAGGTAGGCCCCGGAGAATTCCGGACATAACCTGCAGTGGTTTGTCCTCCATACCCCCAGACCGGTGTCATCAAGCCCATAGATGGGGGAAGGATCCGCTGGGTGAAATTGGTAACATTGACCTCGTAATAATTCGGCGAAACCGGGACATACACAGGTGGAGGACCGGTAATCTGGTTTTCATATTTGGGAATTGCCTTGGGATTAAGAAGGACCGGTGCCGGAGCAGGAGGAGCTGCAGTAACCGGAATGACAAAAAGGATGAACAACATCATGAAAACGAATGCGATCATGATTGCATCCTTTGGCAGTAGAACTGATGATTTTTCTTTCTTCATTCTTTCAACCTCACAGTTTTTCATTTTTTCAATACTGCAAGTTCACTTCATTCTTTTCCATAATTTCAGGTCCATATCTGAAATTCTGGATTTGTTTGAACTATCTGTATAACGGTATTAAATTGTTACAATGCGCCGGCGCCTTGCCATGTAATGGCAGAGCGCCCATCGCAGAAAGCTGAACACCCGTCGATTAACATAACGGAATCAGGCTGTTTTACGAATCCCATGAATGAATTCCTCGGAAGCAAACCTTTCTTTTAATTTTAAGGATGCCATATATCCCCCACCTTTCGCTGCCGTGGGATGAAAGCGATATTCTGTTGTTTATTAATTAACGAATCCGTTCGTTTCAAAAATTGAATCATTAATTGAAATATCTCAAGGTAAAATGTGGAAGAGAATCTGAATGAGAACGGTATTTGCCAATTCATCGCTCATTCTGGTGTTGCAGGTCCGGGAGTAGAGATCTATGATACAAAAAAGTTGTTTTTTTGTTGCCCTCGTTGCCTTAATCCTCCTTCCCGCTAGTGTGACCGAGGAAGAGCAGAATTGGATGACATTCATGCGTGAGGAGGAGAAACTGGCAAGAGATACGTATCTTTATCTTTACGCAAAGTGGAAAATGCCCATTTTCAACAATATATCTTCAGCCGAATAAAGGCATACAGACGCTATAAAAACCCTGCTCGATCGTTATGGGATTCCGGATCATGCAGCGGGCAATGGACCCGGCAAATTTACCAACCCCACTCTCCAGGTCCTGGATAACAACCTCGTCGCGAAGGGTAGCATCTCAAAAGTCGAAGCACTCAATGTGGGGGTAATCATTGAAGTGGTAGATATAAACGACCTGGACGAGGCGATTACCACTGCCCGGCACAATGATATCAAGACCGTGTACTGTAACCTCAGGCAGGCTTCCTACAATCTTCTCGATGCATTCGAATCACAACTGGCGAAGTACTAAAACCGAAAGCTTTTTTATTTAAAATGGACCGGAAAGAATGGGCCCGGCCGGATTCGAACCG
>DADT01000040.1:0-41811 GCA_002495065.1 Methanoregula sp. UBA471
GTGCGATACTTTCCCGGAGCACGGAGACACGGATCGTTTCACCAGAACCTTCACCAATTTCATCTGCAATACCTGTAGCGAAGGATGAATAACAAAAAAAACCGATATCATGAATTTCAACAATNNTTTCACCATCAAATCACAGGAAGCCGTTCAGAAAGCAATGGAAATTGCGGCGGCACAACAGAACCAGGCCATCGAGACTTCCCATATACTCAAAGGAATGCTCCTTGTTGACGAGAATGTCATTCCTTACCTCCTGAAGAAACTGAATGTGAACCCCGATGCGTTCACTCCTGCACTCGACAGGATCCTCGATGCTTATCCCAAAGTCAGCGGCGGGGAGCAGTACCTTTCGAATGATGCCTCCAAAGCCCTGCAGAAAGCAACTGCCCTTTCCCAGGAAGCAAAGGATGAATTTGTCTCCCTGGAGCATCTTCTCCTGGGAATTCTTTCGGTGAACAATACCACCTCCCGGTTGCTGAAGGAGCAGGGGGTTACGGAAAAAGATCTGAAAACTGCCATTCGCGAGTTGCGCAAAGGTGAGACCGTGAAGAGCCAGAACGCAGAAGAGACCTATAATTCCCTGGAAAAATATGCCCGGAACCTGAACGATCTTGCCCGGAACGGAAAACTGGATCCGGTCATCGGTCGTGACGAAGAGATCCGCAGGGTGCTGCAGATCCTTTCGAGAAGAACGAAAAACAACCCGATCCTCATCGGTGAACCCGGCGTGGGAAAAACAGCCATCGCCGAGGGTCTTGCCCACCGGATCATTGACGGGGATGTACCGGATAACCTGAAAACAAAGCAGCTCTTTGCCCTCGACATGGGAGCACTCATTGCGGGAGCTAAATTCAAGGGAGAATTTGAGGAACGTCTGAAAAGCGTGATTAAGGAGGTGATATCCGCAGAAGGCGAGATCGTCCTGTTCATTGATGAGATCCATACCCTGGTCGGGGCCGGCGGAGGCGAAGGTGCAATGGATGCTGCCAATATCCTCAAACCCGCTCTATCACGGGGGGAACTGCATGTCATCGGTGCAACAACCCTCAAAGAATTCCAGAAATATTTTGAGAAGGACAAGGCACTCGAGCGACGTTTTCAGCCGGTAATGGTGCTTGAGCCGGATACGCTGGATGCCATCTCCATCCTTCGGGGAATCAAGGAGAAATACGAAACCCATCACCATGTAAGGATCAAGGATGAGGCCATCATCGCTGCCGTCGAACTTTCACAACGATATATTTCAGACCGTTTCCTCCCGGACAAGGCTATCGACCTGATCGACGAGGCTGCATCAAAACTCCGCCTCGAGATCAACTCAAAACCGGAGGAACTGGAGATTATCGAACGCAGGATCCGCCAGCTGGAAATCGAACGGGAAGCCATCAAACGTGAGAAGGACCAGGGCAAACTGAAGTCTTTAAATGAAGAGATCGGGAACCTGACCGAGGAACGAAACGGGTTGAATGCAAAGTGGCAATCAGAAAAAGACCTTGTTGAACAGATCCAGTCGCGTAAAAATGAGATCGAAAACCTGAAATTCGAGGCTGAAGGCGCACTCCGCAAAAGCGACCTCGGCAGGGTGGCAGAGATTCGTTACGGTCGTATCCCGGAGATCGAAAAGATTATCGAGCAGCTTAAGGAAAAACTGACCGTGCTGCAAAAGGATTCCGCGATGGTGAACGAGGAGGTGGATGCTGAGGAAATTGCAGAAGTGGTTTCGCGCTGGACCGGCATTCCTGTCAGCAGGATGCTGCAGAGTGAAAAACAAAAACTGCTGAGTCTCGAATCCGAACTCCATAAGCGTGTCGTGGGCCAGGATGAAGCCATCGGGGCGGTCTCCGACGCAATCCGCCGGAGCCGTGCAGGGTTGCAGGACGCAAAACGTCCGATCGGATCCTTCATCTTCCTGGGGACGACCGGGGTAGGAAAGACCGAACTGGCAAAAGCCCTTGCAGAATTCCTGTTCAACAACGAGAACAGCATGGTGCGGATCGATATGTCGGAATACCAGGAACGGCATACCGTTTCAAGGCTGATCGGGGCGCCCCCGGGATACGTGGGATATGAGGAAAGCGGGCAGCTGACAGAAGCAGTCCGGAGAAAACCCTATTCCGTGGTGCTGCTGGATGAGATCGAAAAAGCTCACCCGGATGTCTTCAACATCCTGCTGCAGGTCCTTGATGACGGCCGTCTGACCGACAACAAGGGCCGTACGGTGGATTTCAAGAATACCATTATCATCATGACCTCGAACATCGGTTCACTCATCATCCAGGAAAACCTGGAGAATATCACCGACAGGAACCGTGACGAAGTATTCGCCCGTACCCGGCAACAGGTTTTCGAACTGCTGAAAAAGACCATCCGTCCCGAATTCCTCAACCGGATCGATGAGATCATCATGTTCAAACCGCTGACGAGGGATGAGATCCTGGAGGTTGTCGGGATTCAGCTCGGGACCATCCAGAAAATGCTCGGGAAGAATGATATCCGGCTCACGGCAACACAGAAAGCCATCCGGTTCATCGCAACTCAGGGCTTTGACCCGCAATTCGGTGCACGCCCCATCAAACGCGTGATCCAGAAAAACGTGCTGAATGAATTATCGAAAATAATCCTGGAAGGAAAAGTTCAGAAAGACAAGGAGATCGTGGTCGATGAGGAAGACGGAAAGCTGATGTTCAGGAACACCTGATCCTGAACAGCGATCTGTTTTTTACGCATTTTCTGGTCCCGGAAACCTATGACAGCCCCCCGATAAGGGGTGAACAGCCCGATCTCTTTATCTTCTTTCTGGTTTTCGTGCCTGCATATCCTGCTGCAGCATAATAATCCTGATAAACCTCTGGATCAAACGACTACACTAATTAAAAAAAGAACGGTTGAATTTGCCCGTAAGCGGTATGGGAGGGATAAAACATGATACTGAAAGATTTTCTGGACAGTTCCGGGACAGATGAAAACCTGAAAGAATTAATTCTCTTTTTGAGTACTCAGGCTCAGCAGGTGAAGAAAGGATTCTTAGCCACGTGCATGAAAACACCTTCCGATGAATGCACAAAAAATGTCTATGGCGAAGAGCAGATGGCGCTTGACAAATACGCCGACCATGTTTTCATTTCTGGATTGAAAAAAACCCGCCTCGCACGGTACGTGGCTACCGAAGAACAGGAGCAGATTATCGAGATAGATCACCCGAAGAATAATTTCGGGGTCGTCATCGATCCTCTGGACGGGTCCTCGCTCATCGACGTGAACCTCTGCACAGGATCCATCATCGGCATCTATCCCGGACACGTGCTTGAAAAGGGCGCAAAGATGGTTGCAGCCCTGTACATCCTGTACGGACCCCTTACGGTCCTGACATTAACAGCGGGAAAAGGAGTTCATGAATTCGTTCTCGATGATTCTGGTGAGTTTGTTCTTAAGGAGAAAGATATCAGGATTCCTGAGGGGAAAATTTATGCTCCCGGTGCCCTCAGAAAGGATTACCTCCCGGCTCATGCAGAATGGATCGGGAATCTCGAACATGCAGGATATAAGCTTCGGTTCAGCGGCTGTTTTGTTGCAGATGTGCACCAGATCCTCCACAAAGGCGGAGTATTTTCCTACCCCGGGTTCAAAGGCAGGGAAAAAGGAAAACTGAGGCTGTTATATGAGGCAAATCCCATGGGAAAGATTATACATGAAGCAGGCGGGGCAATCAGCAACGGGAGATCTGATATCCTCGGTATTACGCCGGAGTCAATCGACCAGGTCACTCCCATCTATGTCGGTGGCAAAAAGGAGATCCGGCTGATTGAAAAGTATATGGCAGATGTTAAAAGTGGAGGGATGTAGTCTATGAAAGAACAAGAGTACGGTCCAATCCCCGGTTCAGCGATTCTTCACGGTGTCTCCGGCCAGAAAACAATCGTCATGGCAGCGAATGCGAGAATTGCCACGGTAGCACAGGGAATTTTCAAGGCAGCAAAAGATACCGGTTCTGCGGTATTTCTTGAACTTGCCCGGTCAGAGAGTGACCTGAAGGGGGGATATACCGGATTAACCCCGCAGGCTTTTTCAGACAGGATGAGGAAAGCCGCAGGTGAAGTACAGTGTGATGTCTGGGCCCTTCATGCAGATCATATCACGGTAAAAACCGGCTCTCCATCCGAGATCGATCAGACAAAGCAGCTCATAGACGCACAGATACAGGCCGGTTATACTTCCTTTGCCATCGATGCCTCTCATCTCTTTGATTTTGAGGGGAAAACGGTCAGGGAAGAGCTGGAGCCCAATATCCGTGCCACAACGGAGCTGGCCCTGTTTATCAAAAACAGGATGAAGGGAAAAGATTTCGGTCTTGAGGTGGAAGTGGGGGAGATCGGAAGAAAAGACGGGCACGGGCTGATCCTGACAAAACCCGAAGAGGCAGTTGAGTTCATCCGTGCTCTCAATGAACATGAGATATATCCCCAGGTGCTTGCCATTGCCAACGGGAGTACCCACGGGCACACGTATGATGAAAACGGCAACGTTGTCGAACAACTCTCCATCGATATTCCCCAGACACGGGCAATCGCACAGGCCCTCAGGGACAACAACCTGCATGTTGGCATCGCCCAGCATGGCATTACCGGTACTCCACGGGACCTGATCAACCTGCACTTTCCCAAGGGAGATATCATCAAGGGAAATGTCGGCACCTTCTGGCAGGACGTGGTGTTTACCACGCTGAAGGTGTATGAACCTGCCTTGTACAAAGAAATCCAGGACTGGACTCTGGCAACCTACCGGGCGGCAAATCCCGGGAAAAAAGACAGCCAGATATTTGATGGCAACTGCAAGTTTGCCATAAAGGAATTTTTCAAGGATCTCTATGCTGTCAGTGAAGATACCGAGAAAGCTATCCAGGCGATGGCATATGCCGAAAGCCTCGTCTTTTTCAGGGCCTTCGGGTCATACGGTTCTGCTTCCCGGGTGAGAAACTATCTGAAAAATAAATAATACACCGTAATATTTTAATATCACGGATATATCTCATACTGTGAATTTTTATGCCAAAGACCACGATTTCTGTCATAAAAGCTGATGTGGGAAGTTTCCCGGGCCACTCTCGCACGCACCCGAAGCTTCTGGAAAAAGCATCCAGAATGCTCAAGGACCAGGAAGGTAAGCTGCTTATCGATTCTTTCGTTACCCACTGCGGCGATGACCTCGAACTGGTCATGACCCACACCCATGGTGTCGACAATGAGAAGATCCATAAACTTGCCTGGGATGTGTTCATGGAGTGCACGGCGATTGCAAAGAGCCTGAAACTCTATGGTGCCGGACAGGACATGCTCGCCGATGCGTTTGCGGGAAATGTCAAAGGAATGGGCCCCGGTGTTGCGGAGATGGAGTTTGAGGAACGGGGCAGCGATCCTGTCCTTGTTTTCATGGCAGACAAGACCGAGCCGGGGGCATGGAACTTTTTCCTGTACAAGATCTTTGCTGACCCGTTCAACACGGCAGGCCTGGTTATCGACCCGTCGATGCATAGTGGTTTTATTTTCGAAGTACACGACCTCTTCAAAAAGCGGCGTATCATGTTCAGGTGCCCGGAAGAGATATACAACCTGCTCGCCTACATCGGCGCACCCTCGCGTTACGTCATCAAGCACGTCTTTAAAAAGGATGGCACGATAGGTGCATCGACGAGTACGCAGCGTCTTGCCCTGCTCGCGGGGAGGTATGTGGGTAAGGATGATCCGGTCATGATTGTCCGGTCCCAGAGCGGTTTTCCCGCGGTCGGAGAGGTCATCGAACCGTTCTGTACCCCCGTTCTCGTCGCAGGCTGGATGCGGGGCTCTCACCACGGCCCGTTTATGCCGGTCGGATTGTGTGATGCCAACTGCACACGGTTCGACGGTCCGCCGCGGGTTATCTGCATGGGTTTCCAGGTATCGGACGGGAAACTCATCGGTCCGGCCGACATGTTTGATGATGTCGGGTTTGACCGGGTGCGGGCACGGTGCAATGAAATCGCCGATCTCATCCGGGCACAGGGACCGTTCGAACCCCACCGCCTCTCCCTCGGGGAGATGGAATATACCACCCTGCCGTCGGTAGAAAAAGATCTTGCGAAGCGCTGGGAACCGCTTCCCGAGGACTGATTTTTTTGTCTGGTAAAAAATCCTCGAAATATTTTTCTTAACGCGTTTTCGGTCTACGGCACGTAATGCCTCCGTCTCTGCCGCTGTGACCTCCTCCTGGAGCGATAACTCCAGAAACGGTAATACAACACCATCGCAAAGCGCAGGGACGGTTCGGCGTAACAGGCTCTGCCCTTTCCGAAAACAGGTGATTAGCAATTTGCTGGAATCTCAGGGTTTCCCATGAAAGCTGCACAATTTCAGTACTATCGGGAAGTGCCAATCCCGCACCTGCGATGAACGCCGCCGCCCCCGAAGGGACGCCCCCGCGGCGGATCATTACGTACAAATAAAAAACCGTCCGTGCCCCGCCGTGCCTCGGAGAGGCCCTGAGGCGGGGAACCCTCATAAAATTACAGGGTTAAATGATTTTCCTGGTTAAAGTGAGAACTATCCCCGTTCAAGCCTGTTTCAGCAGAACGGATCTTTTCTTTCGTTTTCTTTCCGTTCTGTTATGTCTCTTCATATTCCCGGTATGGACCCCCTGCGTACCCCTGATATTCATATGAACTGTTTCTTTGGATCGTGCTCATGAGCAAACTTTAATTATCTTACATCCCAAATTAGGGCAGATGGTTAACGGAATTGTTTTGCCGATAAAAAAAGTGTTTGGGCTCGTGGATTCAAAAATATCTGTCGAGATCAAAGACGAGGAAAAGAAACTGCAGGGGCGCCTCGTTGCCGTGGACGAGTACCTGAATATTCACATGGAAGAGACCATTGAATTTATCAACAACCAGCGGGGAAGAAGCCTTGGCACAGTCGTTATCAGGGGCAATAATATCCTGACTATTGCGCCTCTTATCTCATGAGCGGACAGGTGGTCACCGTGGAAGATCCTGTTGATGATGCACTGAAACTGATCCAGTCGAAACCCGAAGGGATTCTCCAGAGCGAGCTCTGGAAGGAACTGGGTGTTGACAGCCGCAAATGTTCGCGGATTGTCAAGAAACTCGAAGATGGCGGGCTCATCGAAAGGTCTGAGTTCAAAAAAGACGGGATCAAAACCTACCTCCTGCGTGCAAAACAGATGCCGGTGAATCCCTGTGACCTTCTCGCCGGTGATGAATTAATCCCCTGTATCAACTGCGAACTCGAATGTATCGTTGAGGAATGTCATCCGCTCATGGACTGGATGTACCAGCTGGCCATTGTCCATCATACGGAATAATTTTCTTTTTTTCTCTCGTGAAGTGATTACAGGTGTACCGATGTAATCATTTCGATACGCTCATAACCAGAATCAGCAGATCTTTATCCTGTTTATTATGAACCGATACAGGATTCCACTTATACTCCAGTGCCTTGTTTTTTTGATCCCTCTGAATATCTTCATGTGGGGAGACTGGATTATTGTTGATCTCCAATGGGCGTTCTTCCGTTTCCAGAGTTCGCCTTATGGAGACAGTCTGATTCCCATCTATAAGGATATCAATTATATATTGCTCGGTCAGACTTCGGGAATTCACCCGGTTCTTGCTGTCGTGTTCTGGGTGGCGGGAGGAGCTCTTCTTGTTATCGGTCTTTTAAGTATACTTTTTGCCTACATCAACAAACGACCGGATTTTATCAGGAAAACATCGATTTTCACGATTTTCGCTGGGATCTTCTTTGGTCTCTCGGCAATCGAACGGTTCGTCGGGGGTTTTGCTATTCCCGTGGGCGTTCCGGGAATCCTTATCATCGGGTGGTGGATGTACCGGGAGGGATCCGGTGATGACGCAACCGATGATGAACCCGGTGATGGAAACGATGAAGAACACGGTGCCGGAAACGATGATAAACCCGGTGATGAAAAGGCGATCGGGCCTCAATAACTTTCACCATTTTTTATCAGATGATTTCACGAAAAAGGGTTGTATCCCTTGAACTGTCTGAATCCGGAGGCACTGGAGCATAATGCGACTGGTTTTCCGGAACACTGGAGGAATCCGGTGAGAACGTTCATTTCATCCTTCTTGTTCGTATTTTATGTGAAATTCCGAAGGCTACCGTGTATCAATTCCCCGATTCGTACGAAAAAATAAGCCGGTAACGCTGGATTCTCAACAACTATTTATCGCACAACCTTCCACCTCATATGAGTGGACAGCACACGTTCTCCTCCGGGACAGTATCTATGATCTCTGTTTTGTTTGTCGACGATAATACCGATCTTTTCGGGCAGATCCGCTCATTCCTGGAAAAGACCGGCGATATCAGGATTGACAACGCCCGTTCCATAAAACAGGCAATCGAGAAAATGAAAGGCCGTACGTATGATGTAATCCTTTCCTACGAGCAGATACCGGAAGTAATCGGCATCGAATTTGTCTCGGATATGAATGGCATTGAATTTTTAAAATATCTCAAATCAACGGGAAATACAACCCCGGTGATCCTGCTCTGCCGGAGGGGTTCCCAGAAGATTGCTGTCCAGGAAGTCATGATCGGCTCCGAGATCAGCATCCCGAAAAATGGCGATATACGCCAGAATCTTCCCGAACTGGTTACCCTGATCAAACAGACCATGCTGCGAAGGAAGGCAGAACGGGAACTCAGAATGCAGAATGACCAGCTCGCCTCTATCCTGTCTGCAACTCCTCTGGGTATATTCCAGGTCCGAAACGAGGTCATCACGTGGGCAAATCCTCAGTTTGCGGGCATGCTCGGCTATGAAGAATCATATCCTGTCGGTAAGGAGATGTGCAGTTTCTTTAAATCACCTGAAGACTTCGAACGTGTAAGCCATGAACTCCGGATCACCAGGACATCCCGGGGTTTTGGCATGGCCGAATGCAGCCTGGTGAAAAAAGATCATACCTCCCTTGTCTGCCAGCTCCAGGTGCAGGCAGTTGATCCCCGCGATATCGGCAAAGGCGGTACGTTCGTTGTTACGGATGTCTCAGAAAAGAGGAAGATAGCCGATGCATTGAAAGAGAGTGAGGCACGATACCGGGAAGTGCTCCAGAATACCCAGAGTATCATTATCCGGATGGACACGCAGGGTACCATCACCTTTTTCAACCGTTTTGCACTCGACTTCTTCGATTATACCGGTGATGAGGTAATCGGCAAGAATGTCGTGGGCACTATCGTTGCAGAGAGAGGGCGTTCCGGGCATGACCTGACCATGATGGCAAACGATCTCGGGTTCAACGCGGAAGGATATGCGGTTAACGTGAACGAGAACGTGCGCCGGAACGGCGACCGGGTCTGGATCGCGTGGATCAACAAGGCAATCCGCGATGAACAGGGCCATATTATCGAGATCCTCTGCATCGGAAACGACATCACCGATCGGAAGCGGACCGGTGAGGTACGCATCAGTACCGATACATGGAAGGACATTGTTGTGGCGGATACGGATGTGAAAGAGGAAGTATTTGATGCGGTCTTTCATATCAGTACCGAAATTTCGATCGAGGGCAGGGAAGGAAAATCTGTCGGAACCACATTCCTCATCGGCGACGCAGATAATGTCATGGCAAAATCACGGCAGATATCGCTCAACGCATTCGAGGGACAGAAACCTGAGTCGCGTATGATCACCAACCAGGACATCAAGGAAAACATCAAGGAATTCGCCCAGCTGGACGGGGCGTTTGTTATTGACGGCACCGGTTATATACGGGCACAGAGCCGGTATATCACCGTCGATACCAGTAATGTTTCCCTTCCCAAGGGCATGGGTACCCGCCACAATTCCGTTGCCGCGATGACACAGGTCACCAGCGCAGTTGGTATTGTCGTATCCCAGAGCGGTGGGGGGATTACCATCTTTAAGAATGGACTGATCCTCAAGAAGATTACCCTGTGATGCACCGGAATTCACCGCAGTTCACGATAACGCCATTTCTGGGCTATGGCCAGTACTCGCGATCATGCGTAAAAATTTCATTGTTCCTGAGCTCTGCTGAAACGGGCATGAACGGAAATTCGCACCGGAATCCTGAAAATCAATAAACCCTGTAATTTTTTGAGGGTTCCCCGCATCAGGGCCTCTCCGGGGCACGGCGGGGCAGTGCGATATTAATAAAAATGCATAGAGACACTGATTCGTCGCGGGGGCGCCCCGTCGGGGGCGGCGGAGTTCATCCCAAATAATTATGAAGAATAAACATTCCGTTACACACATCTGTTTAATTCAATTTCATGGAACCCTGAGACTTCAACAAATTGCGCATAACCTATAATCGGTGGGGACAGTGCATGGCCTCCCGGACCGCTCTGCACTTTGCGATGGTGTTGTATTACCTTCACTGGAATTATCGCTAATCAGAGGGGATGCCACAACGGCGGTGGCGGAAGCATTCCATGGTATAGCCCAATAGGAGCGTTGAGAAAAATATCGTGAGATTTCAACGAGCCCGTTCCTGCATTTTTCGGAGCGATATTAAAAAAAGAGGTTCAATAACCTTTCTTTAGCGGGTGTTAGGGTGATAAATTCCCCCAACTTTGCGCGGATTTTTACATCATACAGGAAAAGGTCGCAGGTGAATTCCCGATCGCTGGAGCAAACAGCTGGTATTTTTCCATCATGGTTTTTCATCAGCTCACGATAGAAAACCTTTGCATCTCTGGGTCGTTCTTTGTCGACAGGATAGATAGTATGCGAATGAATCATCTGGTTCATTTTATACCACTTTGTGGTTACATTATATAAATTTATTCCTCATTTTTTATCAGGTTTTATCCGGAACGACAGTTTTTCCCGTGGTATTCTTCCCAGCACAGGTGACGGCATATGTTTCCTACCGCTTTGAACGCATCCTCAAGATCCGGGAAATTCGGGATACCGGAGTCATGGAGTATGCGAAGCGGAGTCTTCATGGAATCGCCACCGATCATGCACCCGACGATCATCCTGTGGGTGTTTTTTGAGAATCTGACCAGCTCATTTGCAACCCGTATCGGATCGGATATTGCCGACGGTACTGCAATGATAAACGCGATATCCCAGAGATCCTGGTTTTTGATCATGACATCGAACGTGCGGGCAAACCGGTCAGCCGAGGCATCCCCGACCATATCGATCGGGTTGCGACGGTTCCAGTCAGGAGGAAGGATAAGGTCCAGTTCCCTGATTATGAAGTCGGGAAGATCCACCAGTTCGATACCGAACTCCTCAGCATAATCAGATGAAAGTACGGCAAAACCTCCGGCATTGCTGATGACTATTGCACGGATACCGTTCGGATATCCTTCCGAGGAAAGGAGTTCGGCGGTCTGGAACGCCTCCCGCATGGACCGGACAGGAATGATGCCGGACTGCCAGAACGCTGCCTGGTATACTTCGTAACTCCCGGCCAGCGAACCGGTATGCGAGGCGGCTGTCATCTGACCGATCCTGGATGAACCGGACTTGATCGCAACAACCGGTTTCCTGGGTGTAACCCCCCGGGCAATTTCCATGAAGCGCCGGCCGTCGGGAATTTCTTCGATGTAGAGGATAACTGCACGGGTAGCAGGATCATCGCCGGCATAGGTCAGGAAATCCTCAAAACTCAGATCAGCCTGGTTGCCAACGCTGATAACGGCAGAAAAACCTATTTCTTCGGGCAGGCTCCAGTCAACGATGGTTGAGATGATCGCCCCGCTCTGGGAGATAAATGCAAGGGAACCGGGTTTTGGCGATATCGGATCAAAGGTTGTATTGATCCCCTGGAGCGGCAACATAAGTCCGAGGCAGTTCGGACCCATGATGCGAATGCCATACTTTTCTGCAATCAGCAGGACCTTTCGTTCAAGATCCTTTCCAGCTTCACCGCTTTCCCTGAATCCGGATGAAATAATGATAACGAATGAAATCCCCTTTTTCCCGGCCTCTTCAACGACCAGCGGCACGGTCCGGGCCGGAACTGCTATTACGGCGACATCGACCTGATCAGGAATTGCGGAAAGTGAAGGGTAGACAGTCCGCCCAAGGATATTCTGGTGTTTTGGATTTACCGGGTAGAGCTGCCCGGGGAATGACAGGAGGTTTCTCAGGACCGCGTACCCTACCTTACTGGGTTCTGGCGAAGCGCCGACCAGTGCAATCGATTTGATATCCAGGATCCCGGGTGGAAGGGGTTTTTTCTGCGGGGGCCGGGGCATATTCGTCTCATCAGTCACATAGATCCGGGCATCAACCACAGATGTCCCCTTCTCATAGAGAAAAACCGGGTTGAGATCGAATTCTGTCACCTCTGGACGCGCCATAAAAAATTGAGCTACGGTGTCGATCAATGCAATGAGGCCCTCCTTGTCGCGTGCCGGTTCATTGCGGAATCCCCTGATCAGGGGATATGCCTGCAATTCCTGGATCATAGCATTGATATCGGCATGCCCGACCGGCAAAACCCGTATTGACACATCACGGATGAGCTCGACAAGGGTACCCCCCATACCGACCGTAATAATCTTCCCGAATGTCGGATCTATCCTGCCCCCGACGAGGATCTCAAGTCCTTTCTTCTCCTGTCGCACGATGATGAAACCAGAAATATCTGCGGCAGGATTGTATGCCTTCACCCGGGAAGAGATCGTATCGAATGCATGTTCGGCATCGGTAGCAGACACGATACCGGTCACAACCCCCCCGGCGTCACTTTTGTGAATTATTTGGGGAGAGATGACTTTCATGACCAACGGATAGCCCAGGGTATCGGCAGCTGCTGCAACTTCGCTGCGGGTACGGATAACTGAAAATTCAGGTACCGGAATGCCGTTTTTTTTCAATAGTTCATATCCTTCCGCTTCGGAGAGCATCCTGTGAGTCATATCAATGATTCCCGTGTAGGTATAGCCGGCTCTTACATTATAGGTTTTTTATTGCGAACGCAGAAAAACTATATTTTCAGGTCGTATCCTGGTAGTCTCCTCACAAAAAATGATAATGATCGTGTCAAAAGTTTTTATCGATATTCCAACTCAATGGAATCTACTCGCAAAAGGATCTTTTCCGGCAACTTTTTCAGGAATTGTTTTTTCAGGGAGGGCATATCTTATCGGCATATCATATCTGACGTTACCTATTGGGACTTGTTATTCGTTCGAGAAAAAGATTATCGAATTTGTGAGGGTTCCCCGTCTCAGGGCCTCTCCGAGGCACGGCGGGGCAGGAAGGTGTTTGAAATTTTTTGGATTTGATCCGCCGCGGGGGCGTCCCTTTTTGGTGCGGCGGCGTTCATCATACATCGATGTTACAGGATACAAAATCCATTTCATGCCAGTATTGTACGACTTTCATGATTGTGGCACGATCTATTTGCATGGGGGGGGAAATCCATTTTCCAAGAGTGTCTGGAGGACGGTCCGGGAAAATCCAAATCTCTCTCGAACTACAAACTGACACCAAATCCCGGATTTTTGCACCAAATGATTTACATAGGGTCATACGGAGTATTGGTCTTCAGGCACATCGCCAGTTCCTCCATGACAGGAACAATCTCCTGTTCTTTTTTGAAACGCCGGCTGATGAGTTCGGCAAGACTCCCCTGTGCGATTCGCTTGCTGATGATGGGGAGGTACTCGCGTTCATCAGGAGTTGCATGCTTCCATGCAGCATCATAGAGACGGTTTAGTTCAGGCCTGAGTTCTTCAGTACCCCTGTGTATCGCACATTCGGTGAGTTCAAGCAGGGCAGTCTGGTCAGTTTCGAGCCGGAGCGAATGACAACGCAGCATGGATCGTACAAAAGCACAGACTGCCATATCTGAACGGATACATTCCTGCTCGTCAAGCGCCTTGATCTCAAGACAGGTACGGGAAAAACGGATGATAAGCCCGCTTGAGTTCACCCACTCTTCGCAGAGAATATCTGCTCCCCTGGTGCGGAGTTCTAAAAAAACCTCTTCCTGGGTCGCACGATAATCATCGGCGGAGCGGATCTTTTCAGGAATAATCCGGTTGCAGATGAGCGGGATCTCTTTCTGGTTCTCCCGGTAACAGATAAGCCGGTTATCAGCAATTCCCGTAAGTTTTCCTTCCATTATGGGAGAAGAAGCGGTAACTGCAATAAGGTAGGGGAGCAGGGAGCGGATCCGGTTATACATCGTCACCAGTTCCTGTTCATGTGCGTACGAAAGATTGATCTGCAACGCCTGGATGTTCAGCCAACCGTGCTGGTGAATGTTAAAAAGACGGTCATATGCATCATAGTATTCTCCCTCGTCATGATCCCAGACTGCCGTGCGGTCAAGAGTAAGGGTCGGGTGCATGCCCAGTCCGAGCAGCCAGTAGCGTCCCTCGAAAATATGGTAAAATTTTCGTATCCCCTTCATGAGCTGGTCTTCAAGCGAGGCAAGGTTGTCAGCGGGGACACGGGGGATAATTTCGAGGACCGTTTTCTGGAGTTCCTTGCTGAGTTTCACATCACCAAAGAGGATCTCGCTTTCGGTCCGTCCGCAGATGGTCCTGATAATCCGGTCGGAAACGGGCAGGGCATTGAAGCGCCGGTCATTGATGGAATATTCATGTTCGGTACCGATTGTCATGAGACTGCACAATTCCTCCGGGGGACTTCTGATACCTTTTCTGTTTCCGGTTCATCGATGCGGCAGACAGCATCAATTTCTTCCTGCGTGAGATTCCTGACGAGGTTGGCGATGCTTTTCACCGCAAGGTCATACTGGAGCTGGTATGCTTCGGGTGTATTTTTCAGGAGCGTAACGAGCGGACAGATACCCGGAAGTTTCAGGTAAATTTCAATAACCTCGCCTTTCACGTCGAATGTGAACGGCCCTGCCCGGCAGGTTTCTGGTTTTATCGCATGAATGACGCATTTGCCATTTTTTGAAAGTATGCAGACACCATTCTCACGTGCTTTAAGACGTTTATATCCGACCTCCTCAAACAGGTCCGAAGAAACCCCGGCAGCAGTCAGTCTCTCACAGCAGGATCGCGATACCGGGGGATGTGCATCAACACAACAATGCCCCCCGCACCGCATGCAAATCTCCTCAGCATGGCCCAGCCAGTCTTCAGTCAAAAAGATCACGTCGTGAAAAGGTGAGAAACAATCTGTTCGAATACACGGGGGTAACAGTCATCCTCACCGCTCTCGATTGAGGGATTGTCATTCACCTCAATAACGTACGCATCCCCGTTATTATTTTTTATGTCCACACCATACAGGCCCCTGCCTATCGCATTTGCTGCATCAATCCCGAGATCGATCACATGGGGCGGGACCTTGTCCGGAGAGATACTCTCCACCCCGCAGTAGACAAGATGACCATTCACCGACGCCTGGATCTTGAAGGTATCGGAGGGAATCGTGTACTTGCAGACATAGAGCAGCTTCCCGCCAAGCACGCCCACGCGCCAGTCATACCTGCTCTCGATATACTGCTGCACGACGATCCAGTCCGAGAGCTTGATAAACCTGCGGGCAACACGGAAAAATCCTGCGATATCATTGACTTTTTCGACCCGGAGCGAGAAAGAAGTGGAAGGCTCCTTGACGATAAGGGGGGACCCGAGTTCATCGAAGAGATGCGTTACTTCCTCGACCGTGAGATGGGTTTTTGATAAGAAAACGGTTTTTGGCAGGGAGATATTCTTTTTGATCAGGTGGGAGTACATGTTTACCTTATCAGAGCAGATCCGGATTGAGCGGGGATCATCGATGACCGGGATGCCATGAAATTCTGCCATCCGTGCTGCCACGTAGGTAACATTCAACGGGTCGGTACGGGCACGGATGAAGAGTGCATCCATTTTCGGAATTTTATGGATATCTACGGGAAATATGAAGTCCACATCATGGCCCATTCCCTCGGCTATATCCCGGCAGCTGATCAGCGCATTGAGCTGCTCGGAATTTGAGAGGGTCTTCCGATCAACAAAGATGCCAAGATGACTCATAGGAATTCCTGGTTGGAGAGATATGCCGCGAGCAGGGAGCGTTCATCGCCGGTGAGCTGGGAGTAACGGGTGGGAGCGAGAGATGACAGCAGCAGCTGTTCACCGGTTTTCACCAATACCATGGTGACAAGGGGGATCCGGAAACATTCGTACACCTTCTCTGCAATATCTGCAAAAGGGGACAAGGATGTGGCAGTTTTTCCAAAAATTCCCACACAGGAATGAATCGTGGCCCCGTCACCCAGTTTCTGGTAGCAGAAGGGATACTTACCGATGTTGGTGATGTGTTTTATCACCTCTTTTGCCTTTTCGTTGTCATGTACCTCAAAGAAATCGGATGTCGTGGCAAAGTAATTCAGTCCATACAAGAGTGCAGGCAGGGGGACGTACCCCTGAGATATCCCCCATTCACAGACCGGGATACCGCCCTGTTCTGCCCGCTCAAGACAGATGGGTACAACATACGCATCGAGGATCGCACGGCTGGAAGGCCTGACCTTTTTTCCTTCCAGTTCACAGCTCAGAATGGTATAATAGGTCTCGGTTTTATACGAGTAATTTTCGCTGACAATATGGCAGGTATCATTACGCCTGATACAATAGTGCGAATCTTTTATGATATTCTGCTCACGTTTTGCACCTGCTCTAACGGGTGTTTTCCGCAGAGACGGCACATCGTCACACAATTCCAGCTCAGGCCCTGTGGCGGGAACCAGGGGCAGTTCGGAATCAGATACTATACTGGCATCTTTTGCGTGAGCTGTATCAGATACTCTGGGACTCATTGAATCACCAGCCCGTCATGCAGGAGCCAGTCCGGAGTCCACACAAAAATCCACTGATACCGGGCACATGCCGATGGAGTATCGGAACAGGTTACAACAGTGGAATGTATCGTATGTTCCCCGGTATCGTTATCTGAGATACAGGGCGTCGTAAAAAAACAGGAAGGGGACCGACTATGGGCCTCTTCATCATCGTCATCGTTTTCAAGGCATTCGTTCATGCTCAACACTAGTCCAACATCAGTTCATTGGACTATCGTTGATAGCTATAAGCATCGGTGGTTAAAGTAGTTTGCAGGACCCGCTCACAAAAATGATTGTGATTCATATCAGGAACAGGAGAGGTAAAAGATACACTTATAAAGCATCCGGCATTCCTGAATGAGGTCCGCGCCATAAAAAGTAACATTGATATTATCATATCACCATCAGTAATCACCATGCATATTCCCACGCCCGAAGAACTCCGGGCACGCCGTGAAACCCTTGGCATGAAACAGACAGAACTTGCAAAACGTGCGGGTATCAGTCAGTCAATGGTGGCACGGATCGAGGCGGGAAATGTAGACCCAAGGGTAAGTACGTTATCCAAAATCATTGTTGTCCTGAACAGTGCAGAACCCAGAAAAATCCGGGCAATGCAGATTATGCACACTCCTGTCCTGTCCGTCCAGCCCCAGGATGCGATAACACGTGCGGTTGAGATCTTTGAAAAGAATAATATCTCACAATTACCCGTCATCGAACGGGGTGTACCGGTCGGCTGCATATCTGAAACGGTCATCGTCAAGGCCATCGAACAGCAACGGCTGCACAAGACCCACCTTTTTATTGTCCGCGATTTTATGGAACCCGGGTTCCCGACCGTCCCTCCGGACATGGATGTAGAAACGGTTGTCAACATCCTGCAGCAGAACCATGCCGTGCTGGTGATAGAAGGCGGAATGGTCAGGGGTGTAATAACCAAGCATGATCTCATCTCGCTGATTGTCTAGGCAAAATGAAAGTCTGCAGGGATAAAAAAACCTGGTCTCTTTTTCCGGTTCGGGGAAGACTGCGTTTCTGAATAATTCATGCCGGGTTATGTGATTATCGCCCACGGGTAAATCATGTGCAAATCAGGCGATGTTATCCTGAGAATGGGAATTCCTGCCATACCATACTATTTATGAGAGCCGCCCGCCTCAGGGCCTCTCCGAGGCACGGCGGGGCAAACAGGTTCTTTAGAGTCTGTCAAATTTACTAACTTTGGCTCTATCGAAATCCCAACATATTTTTCTCAACGCTCTTTTAGGTCTGCGGCACCTAATGCCACCGCCCCCGCCGTTGTGGCATCCCCTCTGGAGCGATAATTCCAGTGAAGGTAATACAACACCATCGCAAAGCGCAGGGGCGGTTCGGGGGGACAGGCACTGCCCGCTCCGATAACAGGTATTCACAACTTGTTGAAAAATCAGGGTTCATCAGAGCCCCAACTTTGTTAACTGATCCGCCGCGGGGGCGTCCCTTCGGGTGCGGCGGCGTGCATCATAAATCGGGGTCTTTTTCTCACATCCTCGTATTTTGTGGTAATATTTTTTGCAGCCGTTCACGTCCAGCCATTTCGCACATGCTGTTTATAATTTCGATACCAGATCGCGGAGCACATCAGCCGGCTCCTTTGCCTTCACTACACTGGATGCAAGCAGCACGCCATCGGTACCCAGATCGACGGCGATTCTCACGCAGTCCCCGGACTGGATACCGGCACCGGTCAGCACCCTGACTTTTGCATTCACTGCGTGGACTGCCGCCACCGACTTTCTGATAATTTCCGGATTGGCTTTTGAAACCGATACGCCGCTCCCGATCAGTTCCGGGGGTTCAATGGCCACGTACTCCGGTGCAAGGGCTGCAGCAGCGGCGCTGGTGGCTTCATTATTCGAACAGACGACCGCAGTCAGTTTCTGGGCCTGCAATGCCCTGACTGAGGCCTCGATATCGGCAAGGGTCAGGCGCCTCTCCGAATGATTGACCATTGAGCCTGCAGCTCCTGCCAGTTTGATCGCATCAGCAGTGATGTGCCCCGTATGAGCACCGGGCTCATAACCGTCCACATGCTGTGCGTATACCGGGATGGCAAAGTGATGACAGATGGGATGGAGATCGATATAGGAAGGGGCGATTCCAATGGTTGCCCCGCTTTCGTGAGCCACAAGCTGTGCAGCATTTGCAATCATATGGGCACGGTTACCCATTCCCTCTCTGAACGTCTTTACATTTACCAGAATGAATGGTGAAGGCATAACAACTCCTTATCCTGCTCTCTGAACGGATAGTTAATCCATTTCAGTTCAATAATGATGAATATTTGTACACGATGTTCAGGATTGCAGAATGCGGGGCTCTTTAAGCCCGCGGATGAAATGACCGCTCGTGATGCCTCCCAGAGAACGTTGTCTGACAGCGTCTTTCAGGGCATCAAGCCGGGGATCGTCATGCCGGATGCCGTCTTTTGTCAGGGCTAGTGCCTCGTGGTATATCCGTGTCATATCTGCTGCATAGGCCCTGGTCCTGCCCCGTGCATCGATGACCACATCACTGACACCGATTTCCCTGAGGGACGGGAGATGATCGATCAGGCATATCTCCGCGGCATTGTAAATATGGCTCCGGCATTCGCCATCAATCCGTACCGGGAATATATGCCCGGTAGCATCCATTATTCCGGCGAATGCTGAAGTCGCGGAATACTCTTTGCCGCTGCACTGCATCCATGGCTGGAGAATACAGTCTTCTGATATCATCGCTTCACTGTTTCCCTGCACGATGAGGGCAAACTGCGTCGCAAGCCCCCGGGATCGGGCAGACGCGATCAGGACACGGATCTCGTCACGCGAAAGTTCCGGCGAGAGTGTAAGCAACCCGACAGGTGAAAGTGCCTCCGCGGACAGGTGGTTGAAGATATTGAGCCCGGCAGCTCCGAAGAGGCAAACCTTCGGATCGGCATGCATGAGGGCATATGCAGTCCCGTAATTTTCAGCCATATATTCATGGATGCCCGTTCTTACGAGGCGGGGTACTACCGAAAGAAATGCGTTAAGACTGGTATCTTTCAGAATTTTTGGTGATTTGCAGACAAACCGGACACCTGCCCGCCGGCAAATTTCAAAAACAGCACCGATCTGCGTTTCGATTGACTGCGGATGAGGATGGCTGCAACAATGACTCGAAGGATCGGAGCAGACCGGTTCAAAACAGATGGTATCACATCCGCCCTCAATTGCTCCCGATACGCCTTCGGGTGAATCTGCATAGACCCAAAGGCCCGGGGATGATGATGGGCTGTGAGGTGCGGAAGTACGGAGATGCACTCCGGGTTTCAGATCCTCCCAGCGGCGGTGGGCCTGGTTAACATCAGAAGGTGAGGGGCGGTATGCAGCCGCCAGTGTCTCCTCCGCCAGTAAAAGAAATTCCCTTCGGGCACGGTTCAGTGAAGCGAGAGGTGCAAACCTATCCCCGTTATAGGAAAGGGTAAAATTCCGTATGGTGAACGGCGAACCTCCTGTTTTTATCAGCTGCCGGCTGAGCTGGTCCCGGGTAACAGGTTTTGTTTGTGCAGGTGCCATGCAGAAATCAGACTGGCAGGTGACCGGGATCTCCTGCCCGTTTCTCGTATGCATGACTCCCTCAAGCGCCAGTCTGCCGTCCGCATCGACGCTGGCAGCAAGGTCGACAGGTACCAAACGGAGAAGAGCTGGCGAGGGATCTGCCATGAGCTGTCGTGCACGACGCCCCAGGTCTGTTGACGAAGTGATGTATACCCTCGCGCCAGGTTCCACCGGATGCGGAACTTTCAGTACCATCTCTCCTTTTTTCTGCAGGGGAACGGTATTGAGGGAAAACCCGGATTCACGGTTGGTTTCAGGATGAACGATAAGGAGGCCGTCTCCGGGAGAAGGAATCATCCCGCCAACAGATCTGACCGTGATGGTTTTTGACGGTTCGTCGTACCGTTTCACAACTCCTATGCAGATACCCCGGTTATCCCCGGCATCTCTTCCCATGAGGGTGGTATGTCGCTGCCCGAAAAGATACCCGGATGTAAACCCGCGGTTGAATGCGAGGAGGAGGTCCTGAACTGCACCTGCTGATACATCTGCATTTCCTGAAGCAATCGCATCGAGAGCTTTACGGTAGGTTGACACAACGATCGAGACGTATTCTGCTGATTTCATACGCCCTTCGATCTTCAGTGAGACGACCGGGGAATTGACGAGATCGGGCAGGTTTGTATACGTACAGAGATCTTTTGGGGAGAGCAGGAAGTGCCCGGGGGTGGGAACTGTATGGAATCCGGTCGGCCTGCCATACTCGTCCGTTTCAGCGGTCACCAGCGAATAGGGTTTTCGGCAGGGCTGGGCACACATCCCCCGGTTTCCGCTCCTTCCGCCGATCACTGAGGAGAGGAGACACTGGCCCGAGTAGGAATAACAGAGTGCACCGTGTGCGAAGACCTCGAGACCGATGCCGTATTTACCCGTTTCCCGTGCAATGCGGGATATTTCTTCAAGCGTAAGCTCACGGGAAAGGACGACCCGCGAAAAGCCCTGTTCTGCCGCCCACCTGACACCATCCGTTGAATGGAGTGTCATCTGGGTTGAAGCATGGAGATGCAGTAAGGGCACAATAGTGCGGGCGAGTGCGGCCACTCCGGTATCCTGGATGAGCACCGCATCGGCACCCACAGAATAGAGCCAGATAAGATATTCAGCCACCTGTTCCAGTTCCCGGTCATGGATGAGGGTGTTTATGGTAACGTAAACACGGATATCCTTGCGATGGGCATACGTGATTGCCTCTTCAATCTCCGCATCAGTAAAATTCGGTGCAGAGCTGCGGGCGCCAAATTGCTTCCCGCCCAAGTATACGGCGTCCGCGCCTGCAGCAACAGCAGCCCTGAACGCCTCCGGTGAACCAGCCGGCGCCAGGAGCTCAGGAAGAGAGATCCCCCTTCGGATTTGGGAGGACTGCTGCATCGGTGTACCGTTCATATTACAAGACCAGCCTGAAAATACCGATCGTCGCAAGCATCGTTACGATAGAGATGGATATATACCCCACCATGATCAGGAAAATCGAGAGATCCCGTCGCCACCCGAGTATCCGGGATACTGCCGGGCAGACATAGAATCCTAACGTGATAACGCAGGGAATCAGGCCAAGAATACCGTATTTTGTCAGGATTGCGGAATGATGTGCCCTTTCTTCTGATTTTTTCAGGAAGCGGGATACTCTCAGGGAATGGTTACCCAGTATATCAAATATATCGAACATGGTCAGGGTTACCCCGAAAGCAACACAGACAAGGACGTACAGGACATAGATCGGGGGTAACCCGAGACCGATGCCCAGGGCAGCAGCACCATATTCAATAATAAAGGTACCGGTAATGAGGGCAAGACCGGATGAAAGGGGGAAGCCGAACAGGAATACAGGGATAAGGGGCAGAACAATGGCCAGGAGAAAACCCCTGGTAACCGCAGGGCAAAGATCACGCAGGAAACGGGCGACCTCCATATCTGATAGAGAAATGAGAGATAAAAAGAGATAAACTGGTCTCTTTTTCCCGGTAGTCAGGAACGGAATCGTTGGCTCAGTAGAAAAAGGGATGAACGGGAATGGTTCTCACCCAACCATGAAAAATTGTGAAGGTTCGACTGGCAGTCGCAACAAGCTCCTGATAGGGCCAGGGTCAGAGTTTTCAGGAAATTGAAGCGCCGAGTAGGCGTCCATAAGGGGGCTGCGCAGGTCATCGCACCTGGATTAGCACTTCCCGGAAGTACCGGAAATTGTGCAATTCTCAGGGGAAATCATCAGAATATTTTCTCAACGCTCTTTTGGGGCTGCGGCTGTAATGCCTGCCTTCTCGAACAGAGAAATGGTGCATCTTTTTTTTATCATGGGCACCAAGGTACGGAGTACATGAAGATTGTCGCTGCGCTCACTGATCCATCCCAGGCCTCCTCTGCACAGGATCTCGGGGCAGATCTCATTGAACTCCGTTTCGATCTGATGGAGGACGATCCGCTGACCTGTGTCCAGAAATGCAGGGATGCCTGTCCATTACCCATAATCGGTACGATCCGGTCGGCGCAGGAAGGTGGAATGTTTTTCGGGGATGCAACAGCATGGCTGGAAAAAATGTGCCCTGTTATCCCGCTGGTTGATTATATCGATATTGAGCAGCGGTTTGCCTCCTGTGTATCTCAGGTCCGTGCAAGCGGGACAACGATTATCGCCTCGCACCATACCGGTATAATGCTGTCGCTGCCGCACCTGTTTGCCCTTGAGAGGGACCTCAGAGCGTATGGAGACATCGTAAAGATTATTGTTACACCCCACAACAAAGGAGACATCCTCGAGCTGCTCGAGTTCACCCACGCGATAAAAAAACCTGTCTGCACCGGCGTCATGGGTGCACAGTTCAGGTACGCCCGGGCAATCCTGCCGCTCTTTGGATCCGTGCTTGTCTACTGTCACACCGGCACCAGGACAGCGGAAGGTCAGTATTCGGTGCAGGAATTTGTCTCCCTTATGAAACTGCTGAAAAACGGGTAGGGATCCTTTTTCTAGTCAATTACGTCGTCATTTTTCCTGATTGTTGTTCTGAAAAATGTATTGAGACACAACCATTATAATTGACCATGAAGCGCCGCGATTCGCTGTATAAATCTGCTATGGCACTGAAAGTGATGATATGTAATTCACTATTACAGAGCGGAATGAAAGATGCTTCAGGGAACCCTGATCAACGAAGTCGAAATGGGAGACAGGTTCACGAAAACATTGCGTCTCCATTGATTGTCGGGGCACGTCCCCCCCCAACTTTATATTATTACAGTCGGTAGCATTTCCGGACAAACATTTATTACCATAAGTAATTATTACGACGGTTCCTGATATCGATATGGCAATCCAAGATAACTGTTTTCGTCGTGTGTGCTGAAGGGTTTTATCTCAAAGTTAATCATCGGGTAGTCCAACTTTGGTCAGGCTATCTGCCAAAAGATGAAACATATAGCCAAGGAAAAAACATGAAATATAGAAAATTCCCGGTATAAACAAACCAATAATGGCAGTTATTGAAAAAATCCCTGCGGAAAATCTTAATATTTTTTTACTGTGAAATCTACTCCTATGGGTCCAATTATATGCAGGTTCTATTACATCAGGCATGCCCGAACCAATCACTGAAAGAATGACTCCATACAACCACATCGTGCCGATAGAGATTCCAACGAGTGGATGAAGAATAGCGTTAATAATTGTATTATTGAAAAAATTGTAAACGAAAAAAATTATTATTCCTATAAAGACATGCTCTCTATTGTTCATTTATTACCATTTTCGTTTCCTTTGGAATTGAAATTATTACTGCTTTATCGAAAATTCTGCAAAACACAGAAATTTATCGTCTATATACCTTGTCTCTTGCAGAACGATGGATCATCTCCTGTCTGCTGGTTATCTCCCGTCTAACATTGGTTTTGGCTGTGAGGAAGTAATATCCGATCACAATCAGAGCGATTATTACAAACCATCCGAGTATGTATGTTATTTCTGCAGTTCCCGTGAGAATGGCAAGCCCTATAGTTGTCCCAAGGGCTATGAGTATTCCATTTCTCGAGAAGTAAAAATTCTTGAGGTTGTTGTAGACCTCTGAATTTCTTCTGTTAATCTCGTCTTCCCGTTCGTCATTATATCGGATATGATACTGGCCAGCTTCGGAGTGCCAGTAATTATTCTCGAACTCGTTGTCTCTCCGGCGATTTTCCTCTTCATAAAATTCGGATTGGGCGTCCAAGTTCCTGTAATATCTACCTCGTGACATTTCATTTCACAAGAGGTAATACGATGATAATACACGTTTAATGTTGCTATTTATATTTCTGAATATTAATCGAACACATGCCCTGTCTTTATAAAACGGGTTGGTTTAAAACACGTTATTTTTCTATTTTTTATCCAGACGCTTTTTTAATTCAATAAGATCTTCTTTTATTATTGTTATTTCGATTAAAAAAATTACAAGAATATACAAGAAAATAAGCGCAACAATAGTAAAAATACCTGAAAGGAGTTTAATTTCTGCCGACCATGGGGTCGAAGAAATTTGAAAACATATTGTAATAATTGCTATGAGCATCATTATGCCTATTTGCAGTTTCCATTTTATTGTATCAATAGAATTACGCATTAAGATCCCTTCGATATTTTATATAAGTCGAAATACTCAAAATTACGAAAAATATAGGAACGATTAAAGGTAGAATGCGAAAAACGGCAGAAAAAGAAAAAATCACAAGTAAAAAATCGATAAATATTAAAAATGCTACTGAAGACATTATAAAAAATATCAGGCTGGTAATTATGATGTCAGATCTTCTGATGATTTTTTCTGCATTCAATCTTATTAATTCAATTTTTTCGTTTGTAACAAAATTTATAAAATCATTAAAGGACGGAATTTCGTCGCCGAAATTATTTAACAATTCTTTTTTAAAAACGTAAAATAACAAATTATTACTATTTTTTATCGGTTCTTTAAATTTATCGGTAAATTTGAAGGGTTGGTTTTCATGATAGTCTTTATAATAACGATCAAAAATATTTTGGTAAATTCCAAAAGAAATATCCAAATTATTATTTTTTAAAAGCGGATCAATTGTTTTGTCGATTAATTCAAGATTGTTTAAATTTGAAATATCCGCAATTGTAATATATTTACCCTGAATTTCCTTTGCTTTTTTCAATCCAATTTTCACTGTGTCGTCGTGATTCAATTTTTGGTTATTGGTAATAATATAATCAGGATTTACCAGTTCTGCAATTTTAACCGTTTCATCTTCTGAATTGCTATCTACCAAAATTATTGTTTTTGCATATCTTTTCAATTTTAATATGAACGAGGCAATCGTTGATTCTTCATTATAGGTTGGAACAATAGCGATTAAATCATTATATTTTGGTTGAATAATTGGGATATTTTTATTTTGTAAAATATCTTCCATTGAACCAAATCTGCATTTTTCTCATATTAAATCTTTTTTCTATTTTATCGGGATCGTATTTTCGCTGGGAATAGCATTTTGAAAAGCACGAAACCGGCATATGCAATTATCAGAACGAATGCCAAGATAAATGCATAAGCCAACGGTTTTTCGGTGCATGTTTCACAATAGAATATCACCAATGAAAGATACCAAATCATCGCGGTGGAAAGAACGATGCAAAATATGTATGCTATCGTTTTTCCAAAAGGCGGGGAAGAATTATCAGGCATCATAGTGTTTTTAGTTTCGATAGTGTTGTACCCTTTTTATGATCTTATGCGTTAACTGATTGAACTTTGAAAGAATGTTATTCGATTTTTGCATGTTTACTTCTATTGCATTTTCTGCAGAGAAGTTGTATGTTATTCATAGAATTACTACCACCTTGGCTATAGGGGATGTTATGATCATATTCCAATTGCTGTGTGCTTCCACAGAGTACACATTTCCCACCATCTCTTTCCCATACTGCGGTTTTTACATCTGAAGGAATGTGTCGCAGATCCTTTGGATCTGATAAAGGAGGTCCTTCAGTGATGACAGATTCGGAAGGATTGTTATCTGGGGCGATCGGTTTTAATGACCGTGCAAGTCCTTTTCGTGCAATCCCACGATTAATCCAAGCATCGGCATAATTAGGGTCAATTGTAATCGCCTTGTCACAAGAATCAAGGGCTTCTGCATACCGACCGAGATTAATCAGCACATATCCGCGGTTACTCCATGCCATTGCATCATTAGAATCTATTGTAATCGACTTGTCACAAGAGTCAAGAGCTTCTGCATACCGGCCGAGGCCACCCAGCACCGATCCGCGGTTGCTCCACACAAGTGCATTATTTGGATCGATTGTAATCGCTTTATCATATGAAGCAAGGGCTTCTGTACACCTGCCAAGTTTATCCAGCGCTAATCCGCGGTTGTTCCATCCCATTTTATCATTTGGATCGATTGCAATTACCTTATCACAAGCTATAAGGGCTTCTGCATAATGACCAAGGCCATTCAGCGTTATTCCGAGGTTGCACCACACTTTAATATTTTTGGGATCGAATGCAATCGCCTTATCAAAAGAAGAAAGGGCTTCGGCATCTCGGCCAAGTATACTTAAGGTGACCCCACGACCATTCCATGCATCAGTATATTCTGGGTTAAACGAAATCGCCTTGTCAAATGATGAGAGTGATTCGGTATATCGACCGAGATAACCAAGAGATCTTCCCCGGTTACACCATGCTATGGCGTAATTGGGGTTGATTATAATTGCCTTGTCAAAAGAAGCAAGAGCTTTGGAATACTGATTCTGATCGAGAAAATCAATACCTTCCTTGAAATCTTGCTCTGCTTGGTCTTCCATAATTTATACTCGACTATTCAGATATTCATTTTTGTGATTCATAATTAGTGGAATTTTAATGAAGAGTTCATTTTCACACCATCCATGCCTATCAAAAAAGACTCCCCTATTGCAAAGCATATTTGAGGTCATTGGTATGGGAAGGAGTTTTGAAAGTGTCCGGCAAGGTGTAAACAGCATTTCGGATCGTTGGACCCGTTCATCAAGATATTTGAGAAAAGATGATCAGAAGTATGCCGAAAAACTGGCAAAACTTGCAAAAATGCATTCGGGTGAATCGTTCTTTGGATGTGATGACGCTCTTGAAGCCGTATTATTTTCAGTGTTAATTGAGATGATCAAACGCCAGGAAAATCAGGGATGGTTGCCAGAACTATCCTACGATGAACGCCCGATGGATGGGGTATTGAGCTTAAAATACTGGACATGAATGGAGCCTCATATTCGCATTCTGTTGGCAGATAAACAGAGATGAATTCTACAAAATGAAATTATATTAGATCATCAATGTCATTTTTTGAGAAATATCACTATCCGCATTGATTTTTTGTTCGTTTGAACTAAATAAAAATCCATGCGATTTATTAAATGCATCCAATGAATCTTTTTGTTTTCCAATTAATGCAAGCAAAATGATTTTATGAAACCATGCTCTCTCGTTAAAAGAATTAATTTCCAATGCACGGTTGTACGCTTTGAGTGCTGCTTTATGAGCACCAGAACGTTGAAGCACGAAACCAATATTGTTCCATGCCCAATCCGCATCAGAATTAATCTTAATTGCTCTATTGAAATTTTTCTGAGCACCAGAATAATTTTCTTCGAAGTAAAACGTTACGCCAAGATTATTCCAAGCTTCTGCAAAATTTTTATCAAATTCTACAGCCTCTATAAATTTTAATTTCGCACCATGAACATTACCCCGTTGAAAATACTTCAATCCTTGAAGATTTAAGTTTTTTAGCTTATTTTGGTGAATTGAATTTGCTACCTTCATCGTTTTGTTGGCATCTGTCCGTTTGCCCAAACGACGAAGGGTCACACCCCGACAAAATAGTATTTCTTCTTCAATTTTACTTTTTTCTCTTCCTTCTCTTTCAAGAGATTTCACTTCATCTTCGAGTTCCAATGTCTTATCGTCACCAAATCCTAAACTTTTGAATAATTTTCCTTTCTTTTTTAAAGTTGAAATATATTTTTTGTTTGAACCCTCTTGTCTAAGAATTGATATCGCTTCATCAAATGCTTGTAATGCATCATTATCCAATCCCAACTTTTGAAGTACGATTCCTTTCTGCATCCAAGCACTGATATACTCCGGAAATATATTTGTGGCTTCATTGAATACATCAAATGCTTCATCGTACATTTTGAGATTTAAATAAGCAATTCCTGAATAATAGAATGCCTCATGGCTATCTGAAGCATTTTTAAGCAAATCTATTGCTTTCTCATATTCCTTATCCTCTATTAGACGGATAGCGTCATCAATCAAATCATTCGAAGTCATGAGTTCACCGCTTCAACCAATTTTTTTATCATTAAATTTTGAAATTGTCAAATTTTTATTCTCCTGTTATTGTCTTTCACAAACTATTTTTTTAAGTTCTTTGAAGTAACATTTCTAATCCCCATTGGTTTTCAAGTATTTTTATAGATATTCGCATACGGTTGACCGAAAACATGAGGAGGGTAGTGTTCTTGAGGGGGATCCAGATTTTTCTTTGAGATACCATCGCTACAGAATCCGCAAAATAACCCATTCGAGCCAACCATAACAGAATGTCCCGCGTATTTTGTCCCGGAGCTCCCATCACCATTCATACCAGCAATCGCCATTGTCGGATTCCTTGGTGCTGTGCTTCTGATCAAGAAAACCAGAGAAGATTAATTTTTTTAATAGTCATATTCGCGTTCTATTGACAAATTTTATCTTCCGATATTAGAATGTTATATTTATATAATTGAAACTACGGTTTAATCATTCAATTTGAGAACAGAATATTTTGGTAAAAACCGATAATATTAAAAAAAAAAGAAGTTTCGGTAAAGCTTGACAATATGGAAGAATTTTTATGAAGACTTTTTGGTTAACAGCTCTAATACTTATTCTCTCCTTTATTTCAGGATGTATAAACTCATCTCAAGTAATTGATGATCAAATTCCTGTAAGCTATCTTGAAATTACTAATTTATCCTGTAATGAGGAAGGTTCGAGCGGAATTTCAGGTAATATAAAAAATTTGGATGACGATTCTTTCAAAAAAGTTTCAGTGAAATATTCGATTTATAACGAATATGGTGCAAGAATATACTACAATTATGCTACGGTTTACAGAATAGAACCTCAACAATCTGTAAGATTCGTTGGATTAATTGCTGATGGCAATGTTAAAAGTCTTTGTAATGCGGGAAAAACAACAATTAAAGCATTTGCATTTCCCCCGGATTTTGATATTTCACGTAGAGCCTGTAAGAGTATGGATAATGATATACTGGTAATTGATTATTTTAATTATTCAACCTCTTTTGGTTCTCCAATAATTAATGGATATATAGAAAATACAGGTCCAAATTGGTACGAGAGTATTCTATTAAAGGCCGAAATTTTTGATAGTAATAATATAAGGATCGGTGAAGCAGGCACAAGAGTTCAAAATGTTGAGGGCTATGAGAGAGTTATGTATTCAATGGTAATAAATGACTACATCGAAGAAAAATTACAACGTCATGAAAATATTAGACTACAAATAAAAACAACCATTAATTGTTAAGTTATTATCATCCCGTGTATTTTTCATATTTCCAGAAAATTGAGATTGAAAATGAGATTCAGAAAAGTCTCAATTTTACGGTCATATTCGCGTTCTTTTGGCCAGATTTCCGGATCGCGGATAAATCCGGTATTCACTTTCACCCTTCCCTTGCATGATGTTCATAGGTTCAATTCTCTGATAATGGATAATGGAAAGCCAATACACGAGCTGCCGGGTTATCTGCCACCATTGCGGCCATGAATGGATATATATAGGAAACCAGCTTGCAAGCTTTGCGAAGATCAAATAAGCCTGTCCGGGTGTTATATCCAAGATACCATAATAGGGTTAAGATAGATTTGAAAAATGCGAGGGGACCAGGTTGTGGTAAATGCGTCTGAACAATTCTAAAAATATAGATTTAAGTGAACATAGAAAATAAGGAATGATATGGAGCTAATCGGGGAGATGGAACATGTTATTGGAACGGGATTTAGAGTAATAAATTTTCCTGCATTTGAAATTCAAGACCCCAGTGATCCTGATGAATCATATTTAGAAATGACTCCAGAAGCAAAAAAACGTGCCAATGAAGTTATTGAATATATTAAAAAATCCCGAGGTGAATTTATTTCAGGATGTGTTGATGTTGAGTATTTATTAGGAGAGTCGATTTCACGATTTTTTTTAGAAAAAAGTCCTAAAAGAGAGATATTGCATGAATTAATTCTTGATACGCCATTTTTCTCATTCAAGAAAAAGAAAAATATTCTGCAATCGATTATGAAAAAATATCCAAATGAATTTGGAAATTTTAGTGATGAACAACGGAATAAATTTTTTACACGGTTAGAAAATATAATAAGAAAACGTAATGCGATGGCACATGGAGTTGTCATAATCGATTTAAAATCTGATAAAGCAGAACTTCAATTTTATGACGAGAATAAGAATAAAATGGATAAACTTCTAATTTCTCAGAAATTTTTCCAAGACCTTAAGGAAGAGATATCCACAATTGTGTTTACATCATTTTGTGATATTGCACATCGTCCAACGATTATTGTTAACAGTGAAGTCCAATAATCTGATGGCGGAAAAGATTTTTTATAATCAATCAGGCTATATTTGATGGCATTCCAAGCAGTACTACCAGATATGGGGTGTCAGGCTTGCACCTTGTCTATTGTCTGCTTGATATTGCAACATTTTACCCATTTCAGTTTTTATTCATAATTTATCATATTGGATAGAAAGAGCATAAATAAAATCTCGTTTATATGTATCAAAAAAAGATAGACTTGCTTATAAGCCAAGCAACTCTTTTTTCTTCTTGTCAAATTCGTCT
Source organism: Methanoregula sp. UBA471 (assembly GCA_002495065.1). GTDB lineage: Archaea > Halobacteriota > Methanomicrobia > Methanomicrobiales > Methanospirillaceae > Methanoregula. The sequence continues at coordinate 31,361 of DADT01000040.1, forward strand.
TTAGTTATAATCCCTTCATCAAGTAGTTGTTTGAATTTTTTTATTTCATCAGCACCGCTAACGAAGACTGGGTTAGTGTTTTGCTTTGATTTCTGCATCAGTTCTTCAATTTTTTCTTTCAATTGGGTCGCTGATTGATTTAGTATTCCACTGAATGTTACAGAATTTTCATCTTTTTGTGCGTCAAAAACTCCTTTTCTGCTTTCGATTCCACCGGGTAGTGTAAATTGAATGTATCCGACTAATAGTCCTCCAAGTTTTAGCTGGATTCCCGTAATCTGATTGATATAAATTGTTTTTTCTCCTTTTGTAAGTCCTTGAGTTATTAGAGCTGTCAAACCCTTCCGTTTGATTATAAGTTTATCTCGGTATAACTCTATTTGACCGTTATTCCCTTCAAATTTCATTATTATTTCGGATGGCATAAATAAAATATAATTCAAGTTATTTTATTTGTTTGGTATTTTGCCGGTAACCTGGCAACATCAATCCAGGCAAAATTGCTACCAACTGCATGCATCGCCAATATAGTGCTTTCTTCTGAACGAACCCAAAACATGAAAATTTGTACAAATACTCGCGGCGGCAACTTTTATTTCACAATATTAAACATCTTTCAAGCCACTCGTAAATTTATGTTCTGTCCGAAATGCGGAAAGGAAAACCCCGATACAAACCATTTTTGCGGCGTGTGTGGTGCCAGCCTGATAAAAAATACTCCCAAAAAAACATCGGTATTCGCACCGATGGTTCCTTTGATAATAATTGGAATACTTGTTATTTTGTCGATGTATTTACTCCCGCTGTTTGACTTCGGACCATCGAAAATCACTCTGGCACAGACCGTAGAATATTGCAATTCTATGAGGTGGTTGGGCGGGAATTGTTACGAAGCATCCTCATGGATGTTCTTTATAGGATGGGGTATTGGTCTTTTTACAATTATAGTCGGGCTTTTCAATTGGAGAAAGGAATAATCGATTTTTATTTTCCTTCCCGGATGTGGACACACTCACCACCTCTCCATCGCTCGCATTCTTCTTTCAGGCAGGGTACACAAGAGGGAACGAAGTCAATCCCATGATCTATCCAGTTGTGAATTGAATTTTTCCGGCAGCACCAGTACGAAACCATGGTCTATGGATTCTGCCGAATCCTTTAATGAACCAGAGGCATGGAAGGTGTAACTGATCTCTGAAAAATGCCGACCCTCATATCTGTATTCTGTTAGGAGATCTCACCTGCTTTGCACCCAAACGGATACGGCAATTATTTTTGCAATTTTTTAAGTTCTTTCTCTACAGCCATTGATGATATTATTGAAAACGCCAACCCGATGACAGCAAATGCCAAGCCAAGCGATCCCAATATTACATTCTGGTCAGTCGTTATTTTCGCAAGGTAGGCGGCGACAACTGCATAAATTAATAATAAAACAACGACAGCAATTCTCGAATAATACCAGATTATCCCGAGTAGTGTTTCTCCTTCTGCCATAGGTAAGGTCTTTAACGAGTGCCATGATAAATTTTGAGAAATGTTTTGAAAAAGTCCATAGATTGATTCTGTTGGGGGATCTCCGGGTCGCGGATATGATTCAGTCCACCAGCATCGTCTTACATGCCGGGCAATACTGCCAGCCGATTGCAAGCCATTTCTGAACGTGGTCCTTTGTCAGTTTTACTTAACCAAAATCCAAATATTTACACGGAATTTTTGAGTTATCTTGAAATTATCAAAATTTGGCAGTTATCTGTATGTGTTGGCACCATCGCAACCATTATTATCTCCTATAAAGAAGTGCAGGTATTCTGCGTCCGCTGCGATGGATGTGAATCTGACTAGGTGACTGACATGGAAAAAACCTATCCGTACGGAAAGGGGGACGGGACGATCCGATGGGTCTCGGGAGAATGGCTGGAGAGCCACCTCAATGATAAAGGGCTTATTATCATCGACTGCCAGCCGAATATTCACGAATATATCCAGGATCATATTCCCGGTGCGCTGTATGCGCATGAAAACCTGTTCCGGATACACGACGGTGCGATCCCAACCCGCTGGATTCCCGCAGATGCGGCGGAGATCCTGTTCAGGACCCTGGGACTTGAACCGGAAAAACCGGTAGTCATCTACTCAAGCAGCGGCCCTCTCACGACCTGCGCCACCTTTATCGGCGACGGGCTCGAGCAGACCATGGTTGCCTACACGTTAGCCCGGTATGGCCACCGGAACGTGTATGTGCTTGACGGTGGCTTTGAGAAATGGAAGGAGGAAAAACGGCCCCTCACCCGGCAATTCGATTTCGCAAAACCCTCCTCGTTCACGGTTAACCTCCAGAAGGATTTTTTTGTCGACTATTACGAATTCCTCAGGCTCATGGAAAAGCCGGATGTTGTCCTGCTGGATGCCCGTCCTTCGCAGGTTTATGAAGGTCAGGGACCATGGATCAGGCCCGGTCATATCCCGGGAGCTGTCAGCCTGCCATGGAAGGGCCTGATGGACGACAAAAACAAGAAACTCATGAAACCCGATGACCAGATCCAGAGCCTTGTCAAAGCGGCCGGAGCTACGCCGGATAAGACCATAATCTGTTCCTGCGGTACCGGCCGCGAGGCAACGAACGAGTTCCTGCTCTTCAAATATTACCTTGGGTACAAAAACGTGGTTCTGTACGAAGGCGGGTTTACTGAGTGGGCATCCTACCCGAATAATCCGGTGGTGACCGGGAAAAACCCCCGGTAGCTCCGGATTTCATTTCGGGTATTTGATCCTTATCCTGAGTATTTTCCTGAAACTGGAATGGGTAGAAAGGTCTGAATCATGAAAATCGTAAGACTCAGAAATAATGAAGGTTCGCTCCTCTGTTTTTTCATCATGATGAACGCCGCCGCCCCCGAAGGGACGCCCCCGCGGCGGATCTGATGAGGGTTATTTTGCATGAAACCTTCCTGACCCGCCGTGCCTCGGAGAGGCCCTGAGGCGGGTGATGCTCATAAATACGAAGGGTATGTCGGGCAGAAAAAAATATTCCTGTTATATTTTTTGACGAACCGTGGCAACAGGTGTCAATCTTAATGATGCCATTAAAACCGTAAAATTATTGATTTTCCTAAAAATTATTACATTCCGAATAAACTCTTCGTTTTGTTATTCCTTAACCTTCAAAACCCGAAACTGCAGATTGCCTCTCTAAAATCGCACAAAAAAAAGTACCCGGAGGATAAGACCGTTTCATCCATACTTTTCCTGTTCCAGTAAACAGTCCATCAGTACCAGGGCCATCATGGCCTCAGCGACCGGCAGGATACGGGGCACGATACAGGGATCGTGTCTCCCTCCCACGGAGATTTCTACCATCTTCCCGTGAATGTCCCGTGTCTGCTGGCGCTTCGTGATTGAAGGGGTCGGCTTGACGGCAATCCGGACAACAATATCCTGGCCGGTGGAGATGCCGCCAAGGATACCCCCGGCGTGGTTGGATGAAAATCCGTCCGCAGTCATCTGGTCGTTGTTCTCGCTGCCGAACCGGCCTGCAACCGCAAACCCGTCACCGATCTCGACTCCCTTGACCGCGCCTATACCCATCATGGCCCCGGCCAGCTGTGCATCCAGTTTTCCAAAGACCGGATCGCCAAGGCCGGCGGGACAACCACGGGCAACAATCTCGGCGATACCTCCCACTGAATCTCCTGCCTCTTTTGCACTGAGGATTTCCTGCTCAATATCGGCAGGGGAGGTTTTACCATGCACCGCCAAAATTCTGCTCCCGAGGGTGATCCCCCGGGCTGAAAGATATTTCAGGGCAACTGCACCGGCAGCGACACGGCCGATGGTCTCGCGCCCGGAACTCCTTCCTCCGCCACGGTGGTCCCGTATACCATACTTTTCCTGGTACGTGAAATCCGCATGGCCCGGGCGGAATTTTTCACGGATCTCCTCATAATCCTTCGATTGCTGGTTCTCATTGCGTACCATGAGTGCAATCGGGGCTCCGGTCGTTTTTCCTTCGAAAATCCCGGACAGGATCTCCACCCGGTCCTTCTCCTGCCGTGGTGAAGAGAGCGGGGATGTTCCCGGCCGCCGCCGATCAAGAAATGGCTGAATATCCTTTTCTGCCAGGTCCGTGCCGGGCGGGCAGCCGTCTATGATAACCCCGATAACCGGCCCGTGGCTCTCACCAAAGGTGGTAATCCGGAAATTCCTGCCCAGTGAATTCATGCGATGAACTCCTTTACCTTTTCAGCCGGGACATCGATGCTGAAGAAGAGGTAAAACTGCTCCCGTGCCTGTTCGACAAACATCTCGGTTCCGCTGATCGTCCGGCACCCCTTCGCCCGCGCTGCTTCAAGCAGCGGGGTCATCGGGGGTGTATAGACGAGGTCGAACACGGTGAGGTCCTTGTACAACTGGTCTTCCCGCAGGGGATTACGAGTGTCCGGCTGCATGCCAAGAGGAGTCGCGTTCACGACAAGATCCGGTTTTATCCCGTCAAACTTATCCCAGGTCCCCCACGCACAGCCGAACCGTTCTGCGAGTTTCCGTGCGTTCTCCGGAGTCCGGTTCAGGATCGTCACGTCCATATCAAGATCTTTCATGGCATAGGCTGCCCCTGCCGCCACACCACCTGCACCCAGGAGTACCGCCTTTGCACCTTTCATGGAGAAGAGAGGTTTGCGGACCCCGAGCCAGTCCGTGTTGTAGCCGATGGCAGTTCCGCATGCAAAGACGACAGTATTTACTGCCCCGATCTGCTGGGCCGCGTGCTCATCGATCTCATCGAGATACTCTATTACATCATGTTTGAAGGGAATGGTTACCGACAGTCCCTTGGCATCGATTGCACGGGCGATTTCCATGATCTCGTCCAGTTCAGGATCCTCAAACCAGGTGTAGTGGTAATTGAGGCGGTAATGATCAAAAAGTGCATTGAAGAGCCGGGGGCTCCTGCTGTGCGCACACGGGTATCCGGCAACTCCCATGATCCGCGTTGTTGGATCATGAGTGGCACCAACAAGGATATCCTCAAGTTTTTTTAAGGGTGGCGGGGGGAGCCGGCCGGTCCTGAAAAATTCAAGCGCCCTGTTCCGCTGCGTGGTGGTGGGAACTCCTTCGCGCAGCCGTACCAGGATAGTTTCTGCTGCCTGTGCAGGCGAGGTCTCGCTGGTGTCCGTGCAGAAATCCGCCGAGGCATAATAATTCCGCCTCCGACGGTCCATCATGGAAGCGATCTCTTCATGAAGGGGAAGGGTGGTGAGCGGGGGCCTGGGGTTTTTTATCAGCCGTTGTTCAATGGTATCGATGTCAGCCACCAGGAGCACGATGGTACTTTCGCGACGGAGATATTCCATGTTTTTTGGATCGCAGACAACACCTCCCCCCGTACTTACGATGACATCTGCTGCGGGGAGCGTTGAGATTACCTCACGTTCGGTACTGCGGAACCGCTCCTCCCCGTCATAATGGAAAATATCGGGTATGGAACGCCCGGTCCCTGACTCGATCAGATCATCGGTGTCAATAAAAGGGACGTTCAGCCGCGATGACAGGATCCTGCCAATCGCGGTTTTCCCGGTCCCGCGAAAACCGGTCAGTACAATTCTTCTCATTGCTGTATCCTCTCAAGTATATCCCAGAATCCCGGGAACGATTTATTCACGCACTCCGCATGGGTGATCGTAACCCCGCCGATTCCCATTCCCAGTACCGCAAAACTCATCGCCGTGCGGTGGTCATTGGCCGGATCAACGGGAGCCCCGTGGAGCGGGAAGGGGCGGATGGTGATCCGGTCATGCCCAACCTCCACGTTCCCCCCGAGCGCACGTAATCGTTCTGCAGTACTCGTGATACGATCGCTCTCCTTGAACTTTAAATGACTGATCCCGGTGATCGTGGTTGGCGTTGTTGCCATGGCAGCGACCATACAGAGCGTCTGGACGGTGTCCGGCGATGACGACATATCAACCGTGATCCCGCAGAGGTCTCCGGTTCTTTCTACCGTCACTGCATTGCCCGAACAGGTTACCGTACATCCCATGGACCTGAGGACGTCAGGAAATCTCCGGTCACCCTGTACGGAATCCGGGTTCAGGTTTTTTACCGTCACCCTGCCGCCACAGACCGCCGCAAGTGCGAAAAAATAGGAGGCTGACGAATAATCCCCTTCCACTGCGTAGGTCCTGCCGACGTATTTTCGGTTGTTGTGTACATGAAAGCGGGCATATCCATCTCGTGTGAAATCCGCTCCGAAGGCCTGCATCACATCGAGAGTGATATCAAGATAGGATTGGGAGGATGGAGGGGAGGGGATGACAAGCTCAATTCCGGTTTCTGCGTACGGGGCAACAAGAAGGATGGAGGAGATGAACTGGCTGCTGATCGTGCCGTCAACTGTAACGTTTCCGCCCAGAAGTTTCCCGCTTACCCTGACCGGTGGATATCCGTCCTTTTTCACGTAATCGACAGATCCCCCGATACTCCGGAGTGCAGAAACGAGCGGACCTATCGGGCGCTCCTGCATCCGTTCACTGCCCGTGAGGATAACAGGATTCCGGCAGAGAAGAGCAACGGAGGCGAGAAGGCGGAGACTGGTCCCTGAGTTATCAAGGTCAAGGACGGTTGTTTCTTTTGTCGGAAACACGCCGTCGTTTCCCTGTATGATAATCCGGTCCGGTCCTTCCGAAATCTCAGAACCCAGTGCTTTGAGGGCTTGTATCGTCAGCCGGGTATCTTCAGCATAGAGCGGATTCAGTATCGTCGTTGTACCGTTCCCGAGGGATCCGGTGAGGAGCGCCCGGTGAGTGTAGCTCTTGGACGGCGGTGCCGTGATCTCCACATCCACCGTTCCCTGGTGCCGGATCGTGATGTTCATGTCAGTATCCCGAGTTTCCGGTAGCAGCCCAGTTCCTTGACAGCAGTAATGGACTTAAGTTCGTCAAGTGCCTCCCGGGTATCTGCCGACCATGCATAGTCTAGGAAGAACACATAATTTCCCATGCCTCTTTTGGACGGCCGCGACTCAATCCGGGTAAGATTGATATTCCGCCGTGCAAAAACCCCGAGCAGGTCGAACAGGAGGCCGGCCCGGTCCGTGCTCGGGTCGATGACGATACTGCACTTCTGTGCCTCGTCCATAGCGGGGTGCGTGGGGGAAATCAGGACGAACCGTGTGGTATTGGATGCATTATTCTCGACATTTGAGAGAATAACGGGGATTTTGTAGAGCGATGCTGCTGATACGGAAAGTATTGCACCTGCGTTGGGAGTCTTTCGTGCTTCGAGAGCGCTGGAGGCATTGCTGCTGGTATGGATCACCGGTACTCCCCATTCCCGTATCCGTTCACTGCACTGTTCGTGGGTCTGCGGGTGGGCATAGACCACTCTCATCCGGGAAAGGGGGACTATGGATGCAAGGTGGTGGTGGATGGGCATGAATATCTCCGCAGTGATAAACAGGGGGAACTTCAGCAACCCGTCGAGGGTTTCACCCACTCCTCCGGCTTCAGAGTTCTCGAGGGGCACCAGCCCGTCTCCCTCACCTGAGGCGACGGCAGCAAAGATATCGTGGATGGTCGATGCCAGCCGGATATCCGGCCATTGCATCCGCAGGGCAAGCTCGTGGGAGAAGGTCCCCTGTGGCCCCAGCGTGATCATGGTCATCGGTTCACCATGTATTCGATCAGGGCATCGGTCGTGGTCATTCCCTCTGCGGCCCAGGCGCCAAAATGCCTGCTGTCTGCAACAAAAAATTCCCGGAACAGTTCAGGCTGGTCTGATGCTACAATCCGGCTGAGATCTCCTGCAGCGGATGTGCAGGCAGAAAGTACTTCCGGTACATACGGGTTCTGCTGGAGAATATCTGCATACAGTGCCGGGTCCTGTGAAAGCAACCGCCCGACAAGGGCCAGTTCGATCTGGTAGACCGGGCTGGTAAATGCCCGTGTGGTTTCGATATCGATACCCAGACGCCGGACGGAATCTGCCATGCAGAGGGTAACAAAGTGGGTGAGACCCTGGACAACGGCCATCATCCGGTCATGGGCTTCGGGAGTCGTGATGGTGCACTCAGCACCTTCTGCCCTAAGGATGGCAAGCAGCCCGCTGAGGGTGTCGTCACCGGTCCGTGCCGGGCAGACGATAATGGTCTGGTGCCGGAGGGAACTGACGGTCGGCCCGAACATCGGGTGCAATCCAATGACCTGGGCCTTTGATTCCATCATGGCCTCTACCGGCCGCACCTTCAGCGAAGTCAGGTCGCACACGAGCTGGTCCTCTGAGAGCAGGGGGGCGATTTCCTGTATGACCCGGACCGTGTCGCGGATGGGTACCGATACCATGACAAGATCGCATTCTCCGGCAAGCGCTGCCGGAGTGAGTGCCGTAGACCGGCCTGCTACCTCCACCTCGTATCCCGCCCGTAGTAAAATGCCGGCAAAGATCGCCCCCATCTTTCCGGTGCCTCCAATAATTCCTGCCTTCACGGTTTCACTTCTCAACAATGGTCTCTTTGACAGCCATGCCAAAATGCCTGCCGCCTTCTAGGGTGCACCCCATGATACGGTCCCCGACAGCGAGGTTCACGACAGATATCGCATTCCCGCCCGGGGCGACCAGGCGTATGGTCTCGGCGTTCTGGAGGATCAGGCTGACCTTTGATCCGGCTGCCTCCGCTTCCACCAGGAGCAGCGGACGCCGTTCGATCTTTGTCCTCCCCACAATGGCTGCATGTGCCTTTCCCGCTGCATCGGTGACCAGCACCTTTCCCCCGATTGCAAGGTCGGAGAGATACGCCGTCTTTCCCTCCGGCAGCAGGATATAGGCATGGACGGCACCGGCATTTACCCGGAACGGACGGGGCGCAACGTACGGGTTTTCCAGTGTCTCCGCATGAACAAGGAGCATGGCAGAGGAGGTATTTCCCATCAGCATGCCTTCACCCTCCGGGAGCATCGAGCAGGTATCGACACAGACCCGGTCTCCCATGCCCACCGGCTGGATTTTTGTCACCGTGAAGGGGATGAGGCCAAGGTTCACCGCCGGTGATTTGACGAGGGATGCCACTTCCCTGACCACTGCCGGGTCGGCCGTCTTCAGCAGTATGCCGGCCGCACCCTTCTCGAGCACGTGGAGGGCAAGCTCAGCTTCCTGTGCACTGGTAACCCGGACGATAATGCGGTCTGACTGGGCAACGAGGTTTTCAAGCGGGATGACCGTCCAGTCGCTGGTGGTCACGATGATGAATTTCTTGTCACGGATACCGGCAGCAAGGTTTTCGCTTGCCTTGTCCGTGATCATGCATTCCGCTATATCGGGACCGATCTTCAGGTCACCGTCCGGAGCAATGGTGGTAATCCTTCCCAGTCGCCGGACCGCTCCCGCGTCATCGGTGACAATGGCATCCGCACCGCTCTCGATCGCCGTCGTTGCGACCTCCTTGTTCCACGGGCGGATATCGACCCAGAACTGTTTCATTCCTTGTGCCCCAGCGCCTGTTCCGGGTCAATATTGTCATGGACGACTGCGCAGAGGGCTTTGACAAAAGACGTTGTGTCCTCGCGCTGGAAGGAGTTCCTTCCCACGCAGACACCTGCCCCGCCAACATTGACAGCGTCGCGGATGATCCTGAGGGACTCAAGGTCACCCGTCTTCTCACCGCCGGCAATGAAGACAGGTACCGAGCATGCCCTGACGATCTTCCCGAACGCCTCGGGGTTGCCCGGGTAATTGGTCTTGATCATGTCCGCGCCCAGTTCTTCTGCCACCCGGACCGCGTGCCCGACCGATTGTGCTGAGAATGAGTCGATCCCCTTGCCACGCGGGTAACACATGATAAGGAGCGGCATGCCCCAGCGGTTGCAGTCCCGTGCAACATTGGCACCGATCTCCAGCATCTTGGACTCGTTGGGTGAGCCGAGGTTAATGTGGATCGAGACCGCATCGGCGCCGAGTGCTATGGCCTCTTCCACGGTGCACACCTGCACCTTGTCGTTCGGGTCCGGGTTGAGTGAGGTGCTCCCCGAGAGGTGGATGAACAGGCCGATATCGCGGCCATGCTTACGGTGCCCGCGCTTGACGAGCCCCTTATGGAGCACGATCGCGTTTGCCCCCCCATTGCTCACGTCCGAGATAACTTTCGTCATGTCCAGCAATCCTTCTATCTGTCCCATCGAGAAACCGTGGTCCATCGGTACAATGACCGACCGGTTCGTGTTCCGGTTTATGATCCGTTCGATCCTGATCTCTTTTCCAATCATGGTTCACACCTTCAGCAGTTCCATTGCCTCATCAACGCCCTTCCCGTGATGCACGATACATGCTGCTGCCCTGACAAACCGGTCCGGCATCCGGTGCTGGAAGGCATTCCTGCCTATCGAGATCCCGGCAGCCCCCCCAGCCATCGCACCCTCTATCAGCTCAAGGGTTGTGCGGTCATCGGTCTTTGAACCTCCGGC
>DADT01000040.1:41898-55135 GCA_002495065.1 Methanoregula sp. UBA471
TGCCCCATTCCATGCATTCCACGGAAACGGCACCAAGGTCTGCGAGCATCTTGGCTTCTGACTCGGCCCCGATGTTGACATGCATCGAAACCCCATCGGCACCCATCTTCAGGGCGTTTGTCACGGAATTGACGAGCACCTTTTCGTTCGGGTCCGGTGCGAGCATCGTGCTTGCCGACAGGTGCAGGATTAACCCGATATCCCGTCCGCCCTGCCGATGTCCGTGGAGCGCCAGGCCCACATGGCCGATCACGGCATTTGCCCCGCCATCGGCGACAAGATTGACGGTCTGCCCCATATCGATGAGGCCCGGGATCGGCCCGTTTGAGACCCCGTGATCCATCGGGACGATGATGGTCTTCTTCGTATTGCGATTCATAATCCTTTCCAGACGAATTTCCTTTCCTCTCATAACAACAACAACAACCTCCCTCCGCATTCACACGAATTATTGTGCAAAACCAGAGGGCTTACTCAATACCAGTAATAAAACCGGTAATAAAACCGGAAATAAAAGCCAAAGAAGCTAAAAAAGCCAGAAACGCGTGACCATGCGGTCTCTGCGTTCAAAAGCTGTTCAGAAACAATTTCACTGATGCAGCGGGCGAGTGAACTATTAAAGATAAAGACATTCACGGGCAAAAAAACCCTCATGAATGCGGTGGCACTCTTCCTGCATGGTTAGATGTGTGTTGGTGGTGGTATATATAAGAGGCAGGTTTGGAGGGGAATCTCCAATTTCAGAATCGATTGAAGTGTAATATGCGATATGTTGAATTTTTAAAAAGAAACAATTTATAATGCCGTGGAAGAGATTGAGTTATAATTGGTAAGATTAAATTTTCGAAAGGGTTGTTAATGGCTCTTGATCTTGAACTACAATTAAAACAACTTTGTCAGGAGCATGATCCGCCATTAGATTTATTTCGCCGTCTTGAGCGCATACGCGATTCAGCTATTACTATTTGGAAAGAACCAAGATTAAAATGGTTTACTGATCATAGCGCTGACACGCATTCAAGAAAAATAATCGAACATATTGGAGAAATAATTGATCCTCTCCAACATTCGGCTCAAAGTCTAAATCCTCATGAACTTTTCGTTCTTTTAGCTGCTTGTTATCTTCACGATATTGGAATGCAGGATTTTCGATCGGCTAATAATAAAGGCGTCGAACACTTTACAATTGACGATTTTATTGACATACGTGAGAATCATCCACAACGTTCACGAGACCTTATTATCGAACGCACCTTATGGAGGGGAAGGGATGATTTTAACATCGACTTAGATCCTGATCCACAATATTTGGTACCTATTGCGCTTGTTTCTCAGAGTCATGGAAGTAAATTCTTCCTTGCGACTGTTAATGAATTGCAACATCTAGGGCAACGCCCTGGAAATGCACCATTTAGAGGGGATTTATTGGCAGCATTACTGCTTATTGGAGATGAACTAGATTTACATGAACGTCGAGCAACATTTCCAAAAGAATTTGCACATTCTCCCCAATCCTTGCTTCATAATTTAATTCACCAATATGTAACAAGCGTTGAGATTTGCGATGGAAAAACGCCTAAACATCGTCATATCAATCTGATGATACAATTTCCGTTAGATGCCGATGATTATCGTTTAGATGTATTAGATTGGATCATTTTAAAACTTATAAAACAATGCGAACTTACAAAAAAGATATTCGAAACAAGTACTAAAGGGGAATTAAATTGGGACGATCAGATTAGTGTTCATGAAAGTGTCGATAGGTATCATGTTAGACGATCATTTTTAGATTCTGAACACGGTAATGAAGCGTTAAAAATACTAAAACAGGAAATATTACAAGGGCAAACCATCAATCGGGAAGAGTCGCTCCGGGTATATCGAGATGCATTAATGCAAAGTAAGCAGAAGTTTCAAGGCATACAAATAATTCATCAAATGCAATCTGACTTGACCCATTTGATAAAATTATTTACATCTATTTGTCAATGTCATCAAGGAAATACTATTCATATTGCATTTCATCATCCAACGGGTCATGGGCCTTTTGATGTAATAACTCGTGTAGCCGATGACTTGGGAGAAAAAGGCTTCTCATTATCAGAATATTTTCGAGTAAAAATTTCTGTTTATGAGAATCAACCAGATAGTTTACGACAATTGGGATATGCAATAATAAATGATATTCGAGCAGAAAATAACCAAACTCCGCTAACGATATTATTTGAGGATATAGATTTAGCAGAGCAAGAAACGATAAGTTGGCTAGAGATTTTTATTTCTCAAATGATAGAAAAAGATACCAAACTTTTATTTATTTTAACAAAGTCTGATGAGGCGATTCTTAATATTTTTTCAGAGCACTTCCAAGTTATTCGCTTAGATTCCTTCACGAAGAAACATATTACTGATTATTTACAAAAACGATATGGCTATCCGAGTGAAATAGCTTTATCTAAATCAAGTTCGATCAGTTATTATACATTAGGAACACCTATTCGCGTTTATACTGGTCTGAAAGTTGAAGAATTATTGACATATTCGATTATTAAGGATTGAATTCTTATGACAGATGAGGTCCTAAACCAAAAGTATGAGCTTGACCTTCTCTGTAAAACATTCCCCTCACCCCTTGTGAACGCCATTGAGTTGTGTTCTCTTCCTCTTTCACTTGATGATAAATTGGGATATGATTTAATTCATAAATTTGGAAAATTCAATGGCACTTCCCGAGCAATATGGGCGGAAATTAAAAGGCAACCATTTGTATATCCTTACGAGAATGGAGAATGGAGATTTATTGATTTTGCGCGGAATTATTTTATTTCTCGTTTAGAACAACAAAATGGAACTTTATTACGACTCCATGGATTTTTAAAAGAATATTTTGAAGAAAAATTGAATGAATCAAAACCAGGAGATAGCCCACAAAAGCGTGAATTAGTGTTACGAGTTAATTACCATTTAGTTCCTTCAGATCCAGAAGATGCTATAAAAAATCTAAATGATATTTGTGAAAACGCAGCACGAGCCAATCGAGTTGCAGATATAAAAGGAGTAACCGATCTTTTTAAAAAACAAGACCGTTGGTTATCATCATTTAACGTTGAAGGAAACTATTTTGAAGGCCGGTATGCGTATATCAAGAATGATTACAAAAAAGCCGATATTTGTTTCAGATTCGTTTGGAACCATGGAAAACCCGATCTAATCAAATCTATCGCAGGCCATCTTTTAGGTGTGATTTGGGCAAGCAATAATGATTATTCGTCTTTAATTTCTTCTGAAAAAATTCTTCGCGATACTCTAGATTTAGGCATACAAATCAATGAAGATCACAACCAAGCCCAAGTCATGAACAGTCTTGGGGGCGTCCTAATCAAGTTAGGTGGTCACGAACGGTTAGAAACAGCCGAAAACTATTATCGGGATAGTTTGAAACTCCTTCAACGATTGGGCGATCGCCACGGTGAAGCGATGGTGCTGAACAGTCTTGGGGGGGTTTTAATTAGATTGGGTGGTCACGAACGGTTAGAAGAAGCCGAGACGTATTATCGGGATAGTTTGAAACTGGAACAACAACTTGGCAATCGTCCTGGTGAAGCGATGGTGCTGAACAGTCTCGGGGGTGTCCTAGTCAAGTTAGGTGGTCGCGAACGGTTAGAAGAAGCCGAGACGTATTATAGGAATAGTTTGAAACTGGAACGACAATTTAGCAATCATCACGGTGAAGCGATGGTGCTGAACAGTCTAGGAGGTGTCCTGGTAAGATTGGGTGACCGCGAACGATTGGAAGAAGCTGAGACCTACTACCAGGATAGTTTGAAATTGGTTCAACAACTTGGCGATCGCCACGGCCAAGCAATGATTATGACAAGTCTCGGAGGTGTCCTAGTCAAGTTAGGTGGCCGCGAACGCTTGGAAAGAGCCGAGATATATTATCGAGATAGTTTAAAACTGGAACAACAACTTGGCAATCGCCGTGGAGAAGCGATGGTGCTGAACAGTCTCGGGAGTGTCTTGGTAAGATTAGGTGACCGCGAACGGTTAGAAGCAGCCGAGATGTATTATCTGGATAGTTTGAAATTGTTTCAACACCTTGGTGATAATCTTGGCCAAGCAATGACTATGACAAGTCTCGGAGGCGTCCTAGTCAAGCTAGGTGGCCGCGAACGCTTGGAAAGAGCCGAGATATATTATCGAGATGTTTTAAAACTGGAACAACAACTTGGCAATCACCGTAGTGAAGCGATGGTGCTGAATAGTCTCGGGGGTGTCTTGGTAAGATTAGGTGACCGCGAACGGTTAGAAGCTGCCGAGATGTATTATCTGGATAGTTTGAAATTGTTTCAACACCTTGGTGATAATCTTGGCCAAGCAATGATTATGACAAGTCTGGGAGGCGTCCAAGTCAGGATAGGCGGGAATGATAGGTTAAAGAAAGCCGAAATATATTATCGAGATAGTTTAAAACTGCAACAACAACTTGACAATCGCCGTGGCGAAGCGATGGTGCTAAATGGACTAATCAATTTATTTGAAATTAAAGGAGATTTTCAGACAGCTTGTCAATTGTTAGAAAAAGTAATAACGATTGAAGAGATTCTTGGAGAAACCTATTTTATAGATTTATATCGCAAGAAACTCGAAGAACTGCAATTACGAATTAAGAATACAACTCCTTATACTGAGTAGGGCTACCTTTATGCACACCATGCCCCGCTCAGTTCGGCCTTCTTAACTATGTCATATATTGTCACAAGTCAAAACACTTTTGTGGCGTGAAATTCGTGCCCCTAATAACGTTTTTCAATATACCCAGCTGTTTTTGACAAAACCTTTTTGTACTGACGGCTAATTCCGGAAAAAAGGGTGATCCGGGGCGGTAGCGTGCCCGGATTTGCCTTGTAGAATGCAGGTCTCCCTGCCCACGATCTCGGAAATCAGCCCCCTGTTCCTGCCCAATCTATGGTTCCCATCCTCGGATTTCCCTTCGGAAAATTTATTCAGCCAAATCCATCTCCTTTAGCCGCCCCATGTACGCTATCAAAAGAAACACCCATGACAGGGAGCAGGATCATTGATCAGGAAAATGGGAACGAAAAATCCACAGGGAACGAACATTTTTGTTCCTTCAAAAACTCTAAAGCACCAGCCCCGGATGGAGATAAATCGTTCGCAAATCTCACCATTTTCTGCTCAAACCGGTTTATAATAAAAGCCCATTATCTATCCAGATCCATGTTCCTTTGTCATAGGGCCCGGAGACGCATTGAGTGAAATGGAGGTAACACATTATGAAAAATCTAATGAAAAACCGTATGAAAACGAGGCACACCCCATGAGCCGCGGTCCCCGCCCCCACAAGGCGCTGGCGGAGGCGATCCCGATCGCCAAGGCGCGTGGCATTATCCAGCTGGCAACGAGCGGGCCGGAGCGGATCTTCGATATCGCGATTGTTTCGAAGGTCCCGGTCACGTTCGCCCGGGTCATGTTCGCGCCGGAGATCCTCGCGACCACCCGGCAGCTCGCGGATGATTTCAGGGAAGAGATCGCCCAGCTCCGGATCATTGCCCAGGACGCGGCCATCACTTCTGAGCTCTGGCTCCGGTCAAAGCACGGGACATGGCGGTTCTTCCTGGTCACACCGGACTCGCTGGTGGAGATCGACCGCGAGGGAAAACAGCTCCTGCCGGGATCGGGACAGACAATCGGGTGAAGGGGTGAATTTTTTTTATTAACACACCTTCAATTCTTGAAAATAATAAAAATTATCAAATCTTTAATAGCACCCCAGACTCTATTTCAGCCACGTGATTTTCGGACTACCTGGATACAGCAATCAGCCCAATACCTATGATACCGATCATCGCGGCGACTCCGGACTCAATGATATTCAAAAACAGGAGTGAAGCAGCCGCCAATGCGATAGTTAATCCAACTATAAACAGGATTTTGTTCATATGTGCAGGATCTCAAAATCCATTAAATGCCTTTAAACATTTAAAGGCAACTGATTCCGCTCATACAGTGAACATGGTTTTACCGGCCGGGATTTTCTCGTGACCACGGACCCGGATCCAAGCCCCGCCCCCACCGGGCATAGCAGAAACGATCCCGATCGCAAAGGCACGTGGTATCGTCCAAATTGCACAAGTGGATCGGAGCGGATCTTCGATATCGCGATTGTTTCGAAGGTCCCGGTGACGTTCGCCCGGGTCATGTTTGCGCCGGAGATCCTCGCGACCACCCGGCAGCTTGCCGATGATTTTAAAGAAGAGATCGCCCAGCTCCGGATCATTGCCCTGGACGCGGCCATCACGGCCGAGCTCTGGCTCCGGTCAAAGCACGGGACATGACGTTTCTTCCTGATCACGCCGGACTCGCTGGCCGGGATCGACCGCGAGGGAAAGCCGCTCCTGCCGGGATCAGGACAGACGATTGGGTGAACGGCCAGGACAACCGTCGGAGAGAGGGATTCCCGTCGTCCTGAATACCCCTGCGGAAATTCTGGTACATCAGGGCCCGGAAAAGGCCCGGTTGTACCTCTTTTCCCTCTATCCCCGTATTTCCGGGGTCATAATTCAAAAAAATGCGGAACCGGGCCGGAATAATGGGGGGTTCTCCGGCGGGAACGGATGAGGTCGTATTTAGCGATGTTACAGAGTCAAAAAAAGGGACGGATCGTGGTTCAGGTCGTGTAGGTTCTTTTGGGGGACCCCAACGTCTTGGCCGGGATCGAACGGGAAGGAAACGGCTCGTCCCGGGATCGGAGCAGACAAGCGGTTGAGGGGCCGGTGAACATTTTTTCAGAGATGCTCCGGGTTTGATAATTTCACATCCGGTTATGGAACAATGTAAGAATCCGGTATGCCTTACATCCGTTTTCGATTTTTTTTTAATTTACACGCAGTTTACGGTGCACAATACAATTAATAAGCCCGGAACAAGATTACCACGTATGACACAGAAGGAGTATTTTGGTGTCGATATAAAGATCTGGCTGACACTCGTCCTTGCATCCTGCATCTCCGGAGTGCTGGTCATCCCTTACCTCCTCGAATTTTCCGGGCAAAGCCTTCCTCCTCTTCCCGAATTTCTCCAGATTGCCCTGCTTGCGTTCATTCAATATGCCGTGATGTTTGGCATTCTTGCGTTCCTCGGCCTGTGGATATCAAAGAAAATCGGGTTAGAGCCGACTCCTGTGCTGTCGGGGAAAACGCGACTGAGAGAGCACCTGACCATATCTGTCGTCTCCGGAATTGCCGCAGGGGTAGCTATCGTCCTCCTTAACATCCTCCTGAATTTCCTGTTCGTCTTTCCTGATACCGGCCCCGGGACGGGGAATCCAGGTGCATTTGTAGGGTTTCTTGCCTCCTTCTACGGGGGCATAGCTGAAGAGGTGCTCCTGAGGCTCTTCTTTGTTTCATTCCTGTGTTTACTCATGATCGGGGCCATGAGGCTGACTGGATATGCAAAATCATGGAAGTATACGGACACCATAGTATGGGTTTCGGTGGTTATAGCTGCAATCGTATTTGGCCTCGCCCACCTCCCCGGCACTGCGGTTATCATGGCAATCACACCTGCGGTTATCTTACGGGCAGTCCTTCTGAACGGCATCGGGGGTGTGGTCTTTGGCTGGTTGTTCTTCCGGAAGGGGCTGGAATTTGCCATGATCTCCCATTTCTCGCTGGACATTGTACTCCACGTTATCCTCCCTCTGATAGGATATTCGCTCCTTTGAATCGCTTACAAAAGAAGATATACGGGCCGGGGTCATATGCGCCTTTTAAAGCGCCCGGCCCCCGGGGCACGATCCTGTTCCCCCCATTTGTCTGATGAGGGAGAGATTATACGAACGGGCGAAAAAGGCATGGCTCAGGCAGGACGTACACGAGTCCTGCGGGATCCGGGAAATAAAACCTCTGATTTTTTTCTGATATGGGATCAACGCCCTGTACAGGAGAACCTGGTACTGCCTTTGGATCACTCCTGATTATTGAGGGATTTCCGCTCATTCGGATTACCTGTCATGCCCCCCCTGCCAATGCGGAATGCCGGCGGGAAACCAAAAAAGAATCAGATCTCCGTAATTTCCCCGGTCTTCCCGTTGACAAAACAATTGTACGCGATACCGTTCATCGCAAGGCGGGGGCGGGACCGGACCGTCCCGTCGGTGCTCCACGATGAGATCACCGCGGAAGTTTCTAGATACCTGCGCCCTTCGGAAGGGCCGGCAAGGACCGGGCGGTCGCTCCCGCTCAGGCCGCCATAGTTGTCGATTTTCAGGAAGGTTTCTTCCGGTGCACCGGTCCGGGCATTGATGAGATATCCCGTCTTGTCATGGTAGAGGTATACCATGCCGCTGTCGATGGTCGCAATGAGGGTATTGTCGGCAAAGTCCATGCGCCGGAGGATTCTGGTGTCGCTCCTGTTCACGACAAAGACGGTGCCTGGGTAAGGCGCCTTCGTGTAATCTATCACCACAACAACAGCGGTCTGTTCGTTACCGGCAAGCAGCACGCCGGTTCCTGTGCCCGGGAGCTCGTAGGCAAGCCCAGGAGCCGGATGAGGGCTGCCGGAAAAGCCGTTGCAGGACTCCGGCAGCTGCACGCTCGTGCGATCGAAGTGAGGCAGCACCGCGTAGGTAATGAAAAACAGGAGGAGAGCTGCTGTGAATACGGTACCACCGGAAATAAAAAATGCCCGGTATTTGTCTTCGCGGGACCGGGCAGCAACGGCTGTACCAGCGATGAGAGGACCGATGAGAAAATACAGGAGAGCGAACGGGTAAAACAGGAAACCCGGTTCATGGAGCAGTATGATGTAAGTCATGCCTGCTATAACACTGAACAAGGTGCCAAAAATTATGCCCGGTGCTACAGACGCATATTGCATACATTTCATTGTATCTGCTATTGAGAAAACCTTCACGATACGGAATAGAATGAATCTGTGGAGGTTCCATCGGGAAAGTCCCCGTCACGTTCCGCCCGGGTCGTGTTTGCACCGGAGATCCTTGTTACGATCGCATTTTGCAGATGAAAACATGAACCTGGATCAGCCCAATCATCGCGATGAACAGGAATTGTTACGTTCTTTCAGGCAGAACGTGCCGGATTAGAGGAAACGTTTCATTGAATGAAACCAGATCCGCCGAAGATTCGATTGCGCAAGAAAAAGTATTGCATAGATCTCACCTTTCTGTAATCCGGAACACAGTACGGCAAGTATGAGAGCCAGAGTCTTTGGATCCGCCGGTGAAGAGAAGGTCCCGCGTTTTTGTTCCCGTTCAATCCCCTTTTCCAGCGCGGATACCAGTTCATGAACGGATTCAGCAGTCACTTCAGGAATACTGTCCGCGGGACTTTCGAGCAGACCGACTTCATATAAAATGTCTTTCCGGTTTTGTTCAAGGAAATACATCCGGTCGAATTTCTGGGCTAATTCACGGGTATCAGGCCGGTTGAAGTAGGGATCGGTGGCAATTTTATAGAGTTCTTCTTCAAGGGTTACAAGAACTTCCTGGAGCAACACCGTCTTGCTCCGGAAATACCAGTACACAGCCCCTTTTGTGACGCCGATCTTCCTGGCAACGTCATCGACCGTTACGTTATTATATCCCCGTTCCGCCATCGCCTCCATCGCAGCCTGGACGATCCTCCGTTTGGCATCATCCGTGTACTGGGGAACGACTTTGGGCATAGGTATTCTGGTTTATCTTTTTTTTTACCGGGGTATAATCATATGGTGTTTTTGAATATCAGTTCGATCAGTATTTATACATTCTTTGAGTATGTTAATTAACGTAATGAATGGTGATACCGTTTGAAAAATATAATGCCGTCAGAGGAAATGGGAAAATCTGTAGAATCTCTGTGGATCAGTGCCAACGGCACTGCCGATAGCAATGGCCCCAGCAAAATGGCAGAAGGGATCGCACTGCAGCGGTTTGCGGAATCGAGGCTGCCGGAGGATGTCCGGATATTCTTCGATCCGTATGCAGTCCATTTTATTGATCCGGTAAAACTTGCATGGGCAAAGGAGCACCCTAAAGAGATCCAGGCACGTATGGAGGATTTCGAGAAAAGGATGCCCGGCTGGTACAACGCCATCCGGGGACGCATCCGGTACTTCGATGATATCGTACAGAATGCCGCCGGCGAAGGATTTTCACAACTGGTGATCCTTGGCGCCGGATACGATACAAGGGCATACCGCATTGGTACGTTGAAAGGACATACCAGGGTCTTTGAGATCGACCGGCCGGCAACGCAGAAACGAAAGACCGGGATTGTAAAAAAGATCTTCGGGGAACTTCCGGATCATGTCTCATTCATCCCCCACGAAATCGGAACAGGGCCATGGTGGCCCGTGCTGGAAGCGGCCGGGTATTCCCCGGCACAAAAGACGCTCTTCCTCCTTGAAGGGCTCGTGATGTACCTTCCCTGTCAGGATGCTGGGGAACTGCTCGCCGGAATCGCGGAACATGCTTGTGCCGGCAGTACGGTGCTCTTCGATTTCGTCCCGCAATCGCTTGCGGACGGTACGTCCGATGCTGAAGGCGGACATAACATCCGAAACGGGACGATCCGGATAGGCGAGCCAATCCTGTCGGGATTTACCGAAGCCCAGGTAGTCCCGTTCCTCACAGCTCTCGGGTACTCCGGCGTGCAGGTCATCCCCTCCCGGGCGTATGCAAGGCTGTATTTCACGGGAAAGAATGCTGACCAGAAGGTATCCGGGTTGATGTCTCTGGCATATGCAACGGTTTCAGGAGTGTCACGGCAATGACCGGTTCACACCGGAATGCCCGGGCTCCTGTAGTCAACTTCGACATCATCTACGGACGAACTACCGGCACCTGCTGCTGGGGCTGCGCCAAGCGCGACGACTGCCCGATGGAGGCGGTTGGCCGGCGGTGTACACGGGACCACACCACCTGCGGGGAATGCACGTGGTGGGGAGTGCGGGGCTGCTACTGCTTCTCGATCGACAAAGATCTGCTGAAAATGTGAGGTGGGATCGTACACTGACAGATCTTTTCACGGAGTTACTGGAAAACGGAATAAAGCCCACGATGTCGGCATTGAGGAGAATCCTTTACACCCGCCAGAGGATGAAATACCCGCACGATGGCGGAGGGAAGACATCTTCAGAAATAGGCAAAGATAGATGCATCCGGAATACCAGATGGGAATTGTTCAGGTAGGGTGATTAGTTGGCTGAAATCTCGATCAAAGAAGCAGGACAGCGCCTCGCGACCGCGTTCCACCTTGCGGCACGGCCGCTTGCAGTGTACGGCTCGGAGACTATACCCGCTGGCGTCGCCCACCTCCCCGAGGTAAACCGGTGCCTTGCGGTTTCGTTGTACCGGATGGCATCCCGGAGGGAGTCTCCTGCGATCTACGTGGGACCGGACTCAAAAGAGGGCTGCTGTATCGGCGGCCTTGCCCATACCGGGTTCCACCCTGAGCCGGATGATATCAAGTGGTTTGTCTCAACGGGGAAGAGTGATGTCCGGGGCGGGGCAGCAGAGTACCTGAAATCCAGGCCGGAGGTTGTCGAGGCCTGCTTCAGGGCGCTTGGCAGGGTCACCCCGCCCGGCAGATATCTCGTCGTCCAGGCATGCGAGGCACTCCCCGACCCGGAACCTGAAATCCGGTCCATCTGCTGTTTTGGAACCGCTGAGCAGATACGGAACATGGCAGCGCTCGTCCATTTCAACCGGACTGACCCGTTCACCCCCGTAATCGTACCGTGGGGCCCGTCATGCTCGACGTTCATCACCTACCCTGCAGGGATGACGGAGAAAGCGCCAAAGAACTCCGCATTCATGGGCCCGCAGGATCCGACCCAGAATCACACTCTTCCCCCGGATATGATGGCGATAGGCATCCCCGCAGCAGTAGCAGGAGAAATGGCGGGAAACCTGGATGAATCATTTGTCATAAAAAGGCCGAACGTGGCATTTCCCCGCCGGAAGACATAAGTGCCGGCACCGGGAAATCGTGATCCCTGAGGCGCCTTCAACCCTGCGGAATACTGTGTCAGCTCCGGATCATTACCAGGGATACGGACCGTCACAGCCGGGCTCTGGCCCCGGTCGAAGCACGGGACGTGGCGGTCCTTCCTGGTCACGCCGGACTCGATGGCCGGGATCGACCGCGAGGGGAAATGCCTTGTGTCGGGATCGGGACAGATGCTTGCGTGAATAAACAAGATTACTTTATGAGGGAGGGCTTACCCCGGTCCTAAACACTCATGCGGAAATTCTTGTACCTCAGACCCCGAAAAAGGCCCGGTTGTACCTCTTTTCCCTCAACCCCCGGATTTCTGAGGTCATAATTCCCAAGAATGCGGAACCGGGCAGGAATAATTCCGTGATCTGTGGCGGGAATGGGGGAGGTCATATGTAGCGATGTTACGGTCATCACCAGGCAAAAGAGACGTGATCTGGGACAAGACCGGGACCGGCAGGGGGAATTCCCGGACCTTTATTCCCAACTAACTCATAGTTATTTAGTAACCGAAAGTTATAATATAACCCAGAGTAAACATTCTTAAGGGAAATTCCATGGTTACACTAACACAGGAAATCAAAGAATCGCTCCAGGGAACGAAGACCGCATTCCTTGCAACATCGTCAAAAAAAGGCATTCCCAATGCTGTCCCGATCGCGGCGTTCAGGGTACTGGATGACGGGACGTTGCTCATCTCGGATCAGTACTTCAACAAGACCCTGCAGAACATGAAGGAGAACCCGACAATCGCCCTGTCGTGGTGGGGGGACAAGGGCGGTTTCCAGATCAAGGGTACTGTCACTATCCATACGAATGACGAAATCTTCCGGCAGAACGTTGCCTGGATGAAGGAGAGCTGGCCAAAATTTGTGCCCAAGTCTGCAGTGCTCGTGAAGATCACTGATGTTTACATGGTTAAACCGGGCCCTGAGCCGGGAAAGAAGATCCTGTAAACCGGCGGCTGAAAGCAACCGATCTTCAGCAGGAAAAAAATCCTGAATTCTCTTTTCTGCCCGTCTCAGGTATCAGCACGCTATGATGTAAGAAAAGATGAAAAAACCAAAAGTCGTCGTGCCGAAGGGAAATCCCCGGAAAAATCCGGCGACATCAAGAGAGGACATCTCATGAAAATACCCTCACTGAAATTAGTATATTTCTCACCAACGGGAACATCAAAAAAAGCTGTTCAGGGAATTGCACGCGGAATA
>DADT01000040.1:55166-55303 GCA_002495065.1 Methanoregula sp. UBA471
TCGGAGTGCCGGTGTATATGGGAAGGGTACCGGCACTTGCAGCCGAATGTCTGCAGGGGTTACAGGCGCAAAATACACCCACTGTCTGCGTTGTTGTTTATGGCAACCGGGCATATGACGATGCCCTGCTTGAGCTG
>DADT01000040.1:55388-56917 GCA_002495065.1 Methanoregula sp. UBA471
AAATACAGGAAAAACTCCGGTCCGTTTCATCAGCTGACCGGATTCCTGAAGTAAAAATCCCCGGCTGTCATCCCTACCGGCAACAACCCTGTCATCCTTACCAGAGAGGTACGGCGTTCTGGAATGTTGATTTTATTGCGGTTTCCGANNGTCGGTGCCATCGATCCGGAAAACAGTAGAGCGATTGACACGGAAACATGCATCACGTGTTGTGCCTGCATCAGGCACTGTCCCCGACACGCAAGAACGATAAAACCCGGGATAGTCAGGGACGCTTCGTTGCGCTTGTATACCTTGTATAACGAGCGAAAGGAGCCGGAATGCTTTATATCATGAATACATTCATGTCGGGCCAGCTGGTGGGGAAAAATGGGAATCTCTGACAGAAGACAACGGGAAAAGGAACAGCGAAAGAGCGGGATAATTGATGCCGCCGAACGCCTCTTTTTTTCCCGGAGGTATGAAGACGTTTCCATGGATGATATCGCACGGGAGGTTGAACTGAATAAGGCAACACTCTATCTGTATTTTGAAAATAAGGAGACGCTGTTCGCCACTCTTGTTCTCCGGGGTATCGGGATCCTCGAGGAAAAGTATCGGGAATGCAGGGAAAAACAGGTTCCAGGCATTGTCAAAGTATCCCTTATGGGTCAGGCCTATTACCAGTTTTCGCAGGAATACCCGGATTATCTCCGGCTGATCCACTTTTACGGATCAGAACGTTTTTCCAGAGAAAACCCCTGTACCGCTGAGATTGGAAAGGGGTATGGTACCTGCCGTATGATGCTGCGGGATGCGATCCAGGAGGGCATCGAGGACGGGACAATCCGGGCTGATCTCGATCCATTCCTGACCTCAATGTACCTGATGATTTCCTTCATGGGGATCCTGTCTATGGAGGACAAGTGGAAACGGGTGATCGAGGCGGAAGGGTTCAGTTACGAGCAGTACTGCCAGGAATTCTTCCGGTTCATTACTCCGGCGCTCTCAACGGGGGAGGCTCCTCACACAGGGAATTCTTTTCAGCTGCACCCGTCTATACTCCATGAAAAAAAGTGACCGGTAAAAAAATTGTAGCTGGATTATTGACCTTTTTAAAATACGGCGTTATTTCTTAGCTTTTTCTTTCCTGATGATCGTCAGATCCCCCAATGTCGGGGTAAGTTTACCCGGCACCTTCTTTTCCGCTTCAGTGACCGGAGCGTCGATTAGCCGTATCTCGAGCACCTTCTCCAGTTTTTTCCGGACACTTTCCTCAGGCATTAACTCACCGTTCTCTATCTTTTTGATGAGGTGTTCACGCTCTTTTATCTGCATGGCGAGATCCTTAGTCGTCAGGCCCTTTTCCGCCCGGGCTTTCCGGATGCGGACTGCATAATCCTCCACGATTTCCCCTTCCATGTAGTCAAAGAGGTCCCGTTTTCTCCGTTCTGCGGGTACAACAACGGACGTCAGGCCGGGTCGGGTTGGTGTGGCAGCAGGTCGTCCCACATCCGTTCGCCGTACCTGCTGCACTTCGGTGCCGAATT
>DADT01000071.1 GCA_002495065.1 Methanoregula sp. UBA471
CCGGTCCTTATCATGGGCTGGAAGACCGGCCCGGCACTGCTTGCCGGAAACACGCTGGTGCTGAAACCGGCATCGTCAACCCCTCTGACAAACCTGCGGCTCGGAACGATCCTTGAGGAGGGAGGACTCCCGCCCGGAGTGCTGAATATCGTCACGGGGAGCGGCGATTCTGTGGGAATGGCACTGGTGAAAAATCCGGTTATCCGGAAGCTGTCATTCACCGGAAACCGGGAAACCGGAAACAGGATCCGGGAAATGGCAGGGGGGTCTCTCAAGGATATCACGCTCGAACTCGGGGGGTCCGACCCAATGATTGTCATGCCTGATGCTGATATTGACAGGGCAGTGGAGGGGGCACTCCGGGGCAGATTTTATAATGCAGGGCAGACATGCACGGCAGTAAAGCGGCTGTATGTCCATGAGAAGGTTGCTTCGGTGTACATAAAGAAATTACAGGAGCGTGTTGAAGCCCTCACGGTCGGAAACGGGCTGGGGTCCAGGATCGATATTGGTCCGATGAACAGTGCAGAGCAGCGGGAGAGAATCTCCCGGAAAATTGAGGAAACACGGGACAACAGACTCGGGACGATCCTTACCGGAGGTCACTGCCTGAAAGGAACGGTGTATGAAAAGGGACATTTTTACCGCCCGACCCTTGTCACCGATGTAATGCCCGGATCAGGGCTTGTCACGGATGAAATTTTCGGACCGGTACTGCCGGTCATGACCGTTCCGGATCTCGATACTGCCATCCGCGAGGCGAATAATTCCCGTTTCGGGCTGGGAGCATCAGTCTGGACAAAGGACCTTTCCACGACCAGACGGGTATTTAACGAAGTGAAAGCCGGTATCATCTGGGTGAACCGCCATCTGACGGTGCCCCCCGAAGTGCCGTTCGGAGGAATAAACGACAGCGGCATGGGACGGGAGAACGGGCAGCACGCCCCTGACAGTTATTCCCGGACAAAGACCCTGTATCTCGGATGGTAATTTTTCCGGACGGTACATCCTGATGCTCTACCGCAAAGTTCCAAAAACCGGCGATGAACTTTCAATCCTCGGATTTGGCTGCATGAGACTGCCAAAAAAAAGGGGTGGCGGAATTGACGAAAAACGGGCTGTCAGCCAGTTGCGGTATGCCATCGACCAGGGCGTTAATTACGTGGATACGGCCCCGGCATATCACCTCGGAAAAAGCGAGAAGGTGCTGGCCAGAGCGCTTGCAGACGGTTACCGGGAAAAAGTGCGGCTCGCAACAAAACTTCCCCCATGGCAGGTCCGTTCACGGGAAGACATGGATCATATCCTTGATACCCAGCTTGCAACGTTCCATACCGATCATATCGATTACTACCTCCTCCACCACGTATCCGGCTCAAACTGGGAAAACATGAAGAACCTCGGGGTCAGGGAATTCCTCAGTTCGGCAAAAAATGATGGGAGAATAAAAAATGCCGGCTTCTCTTTTCATGGCGACCTTTCAGCATTCAAAGAGATCGTGGATGATTACCCATGGGAGTTCTGTCAGATCCAGTACAATTATCTTGATGAGTATAATCAGGCCGGGACAGAAGGACTCAGATACGCCGCCAAACACCGGCTCGCAGTCATGGTCATGGAACCCCTCCGTGGTGGCAACCTTGGCGGGCAGATACCCGCTGAGGTTGAAAAAATCTGGGAAGATGCACCGGTCAGCCGCACTCCTGCCGAATGGGCTCTGCGTTGGGTCTGGAACCATCCCGAAGTAACGGTTGTGCTCTCCGGGATGAACGAGGAACTTCATATCGATGAAAATCTCCGGACTGCACAGGACGGACTGCCGTGTTCCCTCACAGATACCGAACTTTCAATCATCGCACGGGCCCGTGATGCCTGGCAGCATCTGATGAAGGTTGATTGCACGGGTTGCAGGTACTGCATGCCCTGCCCGGCAGGTGTCGATATCCCCGGATGTTTTTCCCTCTATAACGCGTATCATCTGTTTCCCCATGACTGGAGTTCGAGGTGGTGGTATATTACTCGCCACGGCGGATTGCTTTCCAGCGATTCATATGCGGGACTGTGCAGGCAATGCGGGAGGTGTACAGCGATCTGCCCCCAGCACATTCCCATCCCCGACCGGTTACGGGATGTTTCAAACCAGATGGAGCGTATGAGGTACGTGATCGTTCCGGTCCTCAAAGGGGGACTGTGGTGTATGAACCAGTTTGGCCGTGTCAGACGGTTATTTTCACACAGGGAATAAAAAAAAGAGACTCTGCTGGTAATCCTCACTATTTGTTGCGGGACGGATAAAATAAAAAAAACACGGAAAAAAACCCAGCGTTAGTGGGTCAGATACTATTTTGCCGAGCCTGGTGTCGGTATCTCCCGTACTGATTTCATCAGGAAGAACCCGACAATGCCGAAGGTGATGACCGGTGAAACCCAGAAGGGTATGTGCACACCAAAGCTGTCCATAATCATGATAATCCCCAAAAAGAAGATGGAGTACATCGCCCCGTTCTTAAGATACAGGTATTTCTTAATATTGTCGACGTTCCGTAAGGTCAGTTCACGGACCACGAACGCCCCGATGCCATTACCGATCAGGATAAGGGGGACTGCCATGGTAAATGCGAACGCACCGATCACCCCGTCGATGGAGAACGTGGCATCAATAACTTCGAGATAAAAGATTTTGCTGATATCTGACATGTCTGATGAGTGGAGCATCTTTGCCTCAGCCAGTTCTGCATTCTGCCGGAAACCATGGACAATAAAAAAGGCTGTGGAACCGACAACCGCCCCAAACGCCATGAGCGGGTGCCTGTCCAGGGCAAACCAGACAAGCCCGGTGAGCAGAATGGAGACAATGGCAAAAAACCAGACACCTTTTGTAGCTATGTAGCGCTCCCCCCTGAGACCAAAGTTCTTACCCTCCAGAAACAGCCAGTGCAGAAAAAGGAAGAGCAGGAACGTCCCGCCCCCCATCAGAAGCATCGGGGCCGACTGTTCTATTGCTGCAAGAACAAGCGGATCACTTGAGAATGTTGCGGTAAATGCCCCGACCGGGCCCAATGCAGGTGTAGACAACCAGACGATTAACCAGGGAAGCAGACCCCGGATCGCAAAGACCGCAAACACCAGTCCCCATAGCAGGAACCAGCGTTTTGCGCGCTCGCTCATGGTCGAGAGCACTTCGGCATTGATGATGGCATTATCTATGCTTGTTATTGTCTCAAACAAAATGAGGCCGCCAATAATAACAGCAATAGAAAAAAGATCCATATTTCAGGAACGATATTGTCCGTATTTATGTATAAATGTGTCAGACCCGGGTCAGGAATGATCCACCATGATAATCTCCCCTAGACATGAGTGTAACCCGAAAAACTATTTTGATTCCATCCTGTGAAGAAATCAGAAGTAAGCGGAACAGTTCTGATACAGTGAAGCCGTTTATGGGACGGTGGACAGTTAGTAACGGTGAAGAAATCATGAGAGAATGAAAATCCGAGAGTTGAAAATGCGGCACTGTTGAAACGGGTATGAAGGGGAGTTCACACCCGAACTATGAAAATAATTACACCTTGTAATTTTTATGAGGGCTCCCCGCCTCAGGGCCTCTCCGAGGCACGGCGGGGCAGTGCGGTGTTTACAGCTATACAGTTAGAAACTGATCCGCCGCGGGGGCGCCCCGTCGGGGGCGGCGGGGTTCATCGCAAATATTTATGAGGAATACACATTCCATTACTCACATCTGGTTAATGTATTTTCATGGGAAATCCTCACAATATTTTTCTTAACGCTCTCTGGGGGCTACGGCATGTAATGCCTCCGCCCCCCGCCGCTGTGGCACCCCCCCCAGGAGCGATAACTTCATAGAAGGTAATACGACACAATCGCAAAGCGCAGGGGCGGTTCGGGGGGACAGGCACTGTCCCCTCCGTAAACAGGTGTTTTACCATTTTGTTGAAAACTTAGGGTTTCTACAAAGCCCAAATTCCAGTCATTTTAATGTGGTTATTGTTTTCCAGACCCCATCAAGAGACTATCAGATTGAGGTAGTCACCCGGAATCCTTCGGGGGAAATTATAAGGATATACCGCAGTATGTAAATATATCAGAATCTTAATCTGCTGGAGTGGGTTGCAGTGATCTCGGTCCTCTATATCGACAACGATCAAATACTCCTGGATGCCGGCAAGCGTTTCATGGAACGCGAAGATGATATCCGGGTAGATACAGCCCCCTCTTTCAGTCAGGCCCTGCAATTGCTGAACACCACTGCGTTCGATGCAGTCATCGCCGACTGCCGGATGAAGGAAATCGACGGTATTCAGGTGCTGAAGGTCCTCCGTGAAAAATTTCCCAAAATCCCCCGTATCATATTTACCTACGGGGACATGAAGAATAATTTCAACCAGGTTATTCACCATGGTGCAGATTATTACATTAAGAAAAACGGAGATCCAAAATCACAGTTTGCAGAGTTATCCCATATCGTGCGACGCACGGTGAAGGCCCGGGAAAATGAGCAGAAGATGATTCGGCTCAACCGGGTGTATTCGGTACTTGCACGGGTCAGCGAGGCCATCGTTCACATCCATAACCGCATGCAGCTGATGCAGGAAGTGTGCAGGATCGCGATCCAGGAGGGTGGATATGCAATGGTCTGGATCGGATTTGAGGACCCTGAAACCCACCGGATAAAGGGAGCTGTCGCCAGCGGGGCTGTCGATGATTTTTTTGTAAATGTCAGGATGTCAGCCGAAGATGTATCAAGCGGGCAGGGACCGACGGTTACTGCGCTACGAAAGGGGAAATATATTATATGCAACGATATCCAGGCTGACACTCCCTCCCGGCACTGGGCAGAACATGCGATTAAAAAAGGGTATCTCTCAGCTGCCGCATTCCCGATACGCAGCGGGAAAACACAGGGTGTAATCACCTTCTATTCCCCGCAACGGAATTCTTTTACGGAATCAGAGATCCGGTTGCTTAACGGCGTTACAGAAGATGTTTCATTTGCCCTTGGAACGATGGAACTGGATGAAAACCGCAGGCTGGTGCAGGAACAGCTTGAACATACGGAGCACCGGCTGACCGGAATAGTCAATTCTCTCCCCGAGCCGACGTTTGCCATAGATGCCAAAGGCAAGGTGATACTCTGGAATACGGCAATGGAAAAGCTTACCGGTGTCAGTCCCGTGCAGATACTCGGGCGGGGGGATTATGAACACTCCTTTCTTATCATGGGGGAGCGGACTCCGGGACTTCTCGATCTTGTCTTTGCGTCGGACAAAGAACTTGAGAACTACCATTATTCACTCATCCGGCGGAACAATAAAACAATCAGGGCAACACTGCAACTTCCCGGCCAGGACGGAAGACCCGCGACTTTCGAGATAATCGCCTCCCCGTTATACGATAAAAACGGCCAGTATTCCGGTGCGATTGAGTCGCTCCATGCTGTCCCGGAAATCCGTAAAAAAGATGAAAAATTCCACCGGCTGTTCGATACGGCTGATCACGGCATACTTATCATTGAATCGGATACAAAAAAGATAATCGATGCCAATTCGTTTATGATCAACCTTACCGGTTATTCGCACGAATATCTGATCGGTAAAAACTTAAGAGAGATAGGTTTTTTCAGGGAAAAACCGGCAGAGGAACAATTCTTTGCGGAACTGGTAAAAACAGGCTATATTCTCTGTAACGATATTCCCCTCGAAATAAAAGATGGCAGGATTATTGATGTGGAATTAGTCAGCGAGATGTACACCTTCAACGATGAGCCGGTCATCCAGTGTTCGGTGTACGACATCTCCGCCCGCAAACAGATCGAAAATGCCCGTGTTCTTGCCAGAAAAAATCTCAATATGTTCTCGAGTATGACGAGGCACGATATCCTGAATCAGCTGATGGTGGTCAGTGGCTCTCTTGAACTTGCTTCCTACGGATTGCAGGAACCTGAATTACTCGCTCATCTCACCCGTGCCCAGACAGCGGCAAAAAATATTCAGCGGCAGATCACCTTTTCGAGGGAATATGACAACCTCGGTGCAACGGCTCCGGCATGGCAACAGCTCTCCGAGGTCGTTCACCGGGCATTTTTTGAGTTACAGGCAGAGGCAATCACCATCGATCTGCCGCAGGACCCTCTTGAAGTCTTTGCAGATCCTCTCTTTGAAAAGGTTTTTTTCCACCTGTTTAATTACGCGTATAAGTATGGGGAGAAAGTAACCCGTATCGTGATTTCCTTCCAGTATACGACAACCGGGCTTATCCTGACGGTTGCAGATAATGGGATCGGTATTTCTCCGGAGGATAAAACCCATCTCTTCACGCGAAGCAGCGGGAATGAAAAGGCACAGGGTCTTTTCCTTGCCCAGAAAATCCTCGAAATTACCGGTTTAACCATCAGGGAAACGGGGGAATACAAGAAAGGAACCCGTTTTGAGATTGTCATTCCGATAGACGGGTTCAGGACCGGACCGTCTGTACAGGACACAAAAAAACCCAGGTAATGCCGTGTTCATGCCGGGGCTAAAACCAGGTTCATGTTAATTCAGCACGGCAGGGTGTCACGATTCCGCCGGCATACCCTGCAGCTGAGTTGTTCAGGAGCGTGTAACGGAGCAGCTGTTCAGCAGAATCGGAATCTTCGTCTGGTCGGACAAATAAGGAGTGTCGATCATCCGGAGTTAAAATGGTGATATTTTTCCCCCGGTTCCTGGAAATTATCGCTTTTGTCCGGAGAGGTGATCTTCTCTGCCAGTCCTCCGCCCGATAAAAAGTGTTCTCTGACAAAAACTAAATCCTTCACTAAACCATATTAGAAATAATGATCTCCCTCCTCTACGTTGATGACGAGCCGGATCTCCTGGATCTCTGCAGGCTTTTTCTTGAGAGGGAAAAAGAGTTCTCGGTCATAACCGTAACTTCAGCAAAAGAGGCTTTGGAGATTCTGGAAGGAGGGGCGGTTGAGGCGATTATTTCCGATTATCAGATGCCCATCATGGACGGCATCGGTTTCCTCAAAGAGGTAAGGAAGAAATTCAAGGATATCCCCTTTATACTTTTCACCGGTAAGGGACGGGAGGAAGTCGCCATTGAAGCCTTCGATAATGGAGCTGACTTTTACCTGCAGAAAGGAGGGGATCCCCGTGCCCAGTTCGGTGAACTGAGTCATAAAATCCGTCAGGCAATCCGGAGGAAAAAGGCGGAGGAGGAGCTTCGCATGATGCACTCCACGGTGAGCAACGCTCCGGAGGGAATTCTCTGGATTAACGAAGATGGCGGGATCACATTTTTTAACGACACCATATGCGAAATGCTCGGATACTCCCGTGAAGAGTTCACCCGCCTCACCATCAGGGATATCAGCCCTCAGTTTATTGAGCACCATCTGGATACTGAATGGTTCCAGACAAAACAGAGAAAAATTCTTACCGTTCAGGATATCAACAGGAAAAAGGACGGATCACCCATCCCTGTGGAAATTTCCCTCAATTACAGTGAATTCGGACCCCGGTCGTACGTTTTTGCATTTGTGAGGGATATCACCGACCGGAAGAAAGCCGAGGACGAGCTTAAGTCTGCCTATGAAAAGAACCAGGGTCTGATGGACCATGCAAATGATGCAATTTTTATTGCCGACGCAGAAACCGGGATGCTTATCGATGCAAATAAAAAAACACAGGTTCTGACCGGCAGGACACTTGATGAAATCCGGACTCTTCACGAAAGTGAACTGCATCCAAAAGAGGAAGAGGAAAAATACCAGGCATATTTTAAAAAGCAGGCAGATGAAGGGACGGGGTTGCAGGAAGAGGTCATTGTTGATCTCAGGGGAAACCATATCCCGGTCATTGTCAGCACCACCATACTCGATCTCGGGGGAAGGCGGTGCATGATGGGAATATTCCACGATATATCGGATATTAAAAAAGTAAATACCGCCCTGCAGCTTGCAAATAAAAAACTTAACCTCCTGGCCGAGATCACACGGCATGATATCAGGAATAAGCTTACCATGCTGAGCGGATACCTTGAACTGTTTACCGACCATCCTCCTGAACCCCAGCATTCGATGTATCTTGCAAAGCTGAAAAATGCCGTAAAAATGATAGAAGCAAATATCGAGTTTACCAAATTATACCAGGATCTCGGGGTTGTTGCACCGGTATGGCAGAACGTGGATGACACGTTTTTTAAAGCCTGCACCCATGTCGACATTAAAAAGATCCGGTTCCAGTCCGAAGCCCTTGGACTGGAGATATTTGCCGACCCGCTGCTGGAACGGGTGTTTTACAACATTGTTGCAAATGCCGTAGAACATGGCAATCAGGTATCTGTCGTCAGGCTGTCAGCGACAGAGATGCCCGGATGTCTCCTAATCAATATTGAAGACGACGGCATCGGAATACCGCCGCTTGATAAGGAAACGATCTTCCGGAAAGGATATGGTAAAAATACCGGTCTCGGACTTTTCCTCTCACGGGAGATCCTGTCTATAACGAATATTACGATAAAGGAGTCCGGGGAATTCCAGCACGGTGCCCGCTTCGAGTTGTGTGTGCCAAAGGGTATATACCGTTTTTCCGGAAAAGCCAGCGACGTTTCGGGAATGGACAAAAACAGTCTGATTGCCTGAGATATTCCCGGATGTGGAAACCCGTATGACATGATCCTGGAAGGTCATTCCGGAACGGGGTCAGGACGCGCAAGGTGTCCCCTTCGGGTATAGAGAAAAGTCACGGTCATTTCGTATAAACGGGAGATAAAAATCCGTGACGAATTATGAGTTCGATGAGCCGGTTTCTCCGCTCTTATTTTTCATTTTACCGGTCAAAAAAATGTGTGAAAATCCGGCTCTGTTGAAACACACATGAGAGGGAGTTCGCACCGAACCATAAAAATCATTAAACCATGTAATTTTTATGAGGGCTCCCCGCCTCAGGGCCTCTCCGAGGCACGGCGGGACAGAGCGGCGTTTACAGATATGCTTACAGGCACTGATCCGCCGCGGGGGCGCCCCGTCGGGGGCGGCGGGGTTCATCGCAAATAATTATGAGGAATAAACATTCCATAACTCATGTCGGTTTAATTTAATTTCACGGGAACCCCGAATATTTCAACAGGGGTATAGTCACATTTCAGCGACTAATTTCTTGTTTTAAAGGACGCCCCCCTTGCGCCAGCCCTGCCCCCTTTGGGG
>DADT01000061.1 GCA_002495065.1 Methanoregula sp. UBA471
GGATGTACCGCTGCATCGATGCCGGCGACGACCTCGAAATTGCGTTGCGGATGAAGGACCAGGGAAAGGTTGTTTTTGACAACAGGCTTAAAGTTGGGTTCTCGATGCGCCGCTACAAGCAGTTCGGGACAATGCAGTCTCTCTATGAATGGATCTACATCGTCTCCCATGGAGGACAGACGGAAAAATACTCCTACACGCAGAAAAAATACAAGTAATTCAGGAGTAACCTGATTTTTTTTAAGTTCGGAGGACTCATGCCAGAAGCCCATCCTGCGGATCCCGCAGAACAGGTCATCGCCGGAAGGATCGCTGCATTCAATCGCAGCGAGTTTGCACAACTCCTTGGTATGAAGATTACCAGAGCTTATGACGGGTATGCCCGTGTCGTAATGGACTGCTGCGGGAAGAAAAATCCGAATGACGTGGCCCATGGGGGGGCGATATGTTCCCTTGCCGACCAGGCATTCGGAATCGCGGCAAACTGCGCGGGAATCGACCGTGTCGCCGTCTCCGTACATATTCAGTATATCTCGCCGGCTACCGGCCCCCTCGTAGCGATCGCCAATCGCGTGGCTGACAATGGCAGGTATTCAACGTTCCGGATTATGATTTATGAAGGTGAACGGATCATTGCTGAGTTTGATGGCGTGGCGATTCAGGTAAATCCACCAAGGGTATGATGAAGGGCCTGCAGGATTCTTCATCTCTTATGAACGGCGACCGGCTCAATTATTAAAACTGATACGAGATCGGGTGTTCCTCAAAAGGAGAATTGCATCGGTTTTTCTGCCTTTCTATTTACTAACTTTATGCACCTTCACCGCCAAATGCGATCCGTTTCCCCGCTGTCTGACATAGATCTTCAAGATATTTTTTGATCTGTTCCTCTTCCGCATATTCGATCAAGGGTTTGGTTTCGATCGACATTTCATTCCCGCTTCGTTCAATCCGCATATAGCCAATAGGATTCCCGCCGGCATCAGCCATGGTCTGTAATTTCACCAATTTGTCGGGTTCATTGTTGAAAATAAACTTTGTTTCAGTTTCAAATCCGACAACCAATGCCATCATATCTTTTTCGTGAATGAGATCATCATCAATCAGGGTTACGAACTCCTCAATAATATCAGACAGTGTTCTGGTCATTTGAGTATCACTTTATACCGTTCCGTATTAACAATCATTGTTTTTCTGCCTTTTCTTTGGTATTGACATGACATACTATAACCTCTTATTATGGATGTGTTCTCCACGGGAAACAGGTCAGATTATGCGCAGATATACGTCAGACACCTGGAGTCAATCGATAGCACGGGAATATAAAAAATGGGAAGTGGATTATCGCGTTCCCGCGGTGATGAATAAACCGATAATCGCCTGGCAGGGTATTTAATTTTAACAACCCGGTTTCTCATCGATAGATTAACTCATAATGATACGGGAGAGATCCGATCACGGGTGTTCTGGATCTGGAGAATCGGAGTCTTCCTCCAACTACCTGATCCAGGCGGATAATAGAATCTGGCGAGGCACCTGTACATTACGAGGGTCTGCTAAACTTTCAAATCCATCCACCCGAACACGGTGAATGAAAAAAAAGAAAAAGAAGGATTTGCATGGTTTTATTGATATTATATGGACTTGATTGCCCTGATACTGAGGCGGTGACATTGTTGTTCTCAGAGGATTCAGTTATGAGGTGATCGACGTGCCATTGACCACCCCCTGCCAGCCGGTTCCCGTTTCTTTGTTCATTTTTCTGACCCTGATCGCGTTTCGATGCTGATGTCAGAACCGGGTCTTTTGATGTATCCCGATCCCTCGCACATCGGGCAGTCATTCCAGAAAATATCAAAGCCAACAAGACAATGAACTTTCCCGGATTTGCATCCCTGATGTGGACAAGGCATCAGTTCTGACATAATTTTTTTCTTTTTATTTATTTATATATAAATATTTTGTTTTAATTTCGAATGAAAATAATTGGAAGAACAGTTTTTTATCTTATTTTCATAGACATTTTGATTTTTAATATATATTTTTTTCAGGCATGGCAGAATTGTCTGTGAGTTCTCTCAATCATATATTTTCGATTGCGAGAACGTCCAGAGGTATATCTCCCGTATTCCTGAATGGTTAGCAGCTGATTAGTTTTTACGCATGTGCGGAATCCTGGAAGAGATAGTTTAAATACACCAGTAAATATCCGTATAACAGATGTGACACCATGCCGGATCGGGAAAATCTTATATTTAAAAAAGGTCTGGATTTTGCTGAACGGGGTCAGTATACCGAAGCTCTTGCCTGTTTTGATCGAGCAGTTACTCTCAATCCGTCTGATGCCTCTGCATGGAATAACCGGGGCATCATATTGGGTGAGCTGGGAAGATATTCCGAAGCTCTCGCTTGTTTTGATAAGGCAGTTGCTATCAATCCGGACGATCCCGCTGCGTGGAACAACCGGGGTATTGCCCTGGCTGAACTCAATCGGATTTCAGATATCCATGTTCATTTTGATGCACCGGTTACCAGGGATGCAAATTCCTCCACGGATGAATGCAAACGGACGGTAACGGCTTCCTCCACTCATGGTGAATTGATCAACATCAGTCCAAACCACCGCTCTGAAGAATGGCACTGCCGCGGACTGGAGCTTTTGGAATGTGGTCAGTACTCAGAGTCACTCACCTGTCTTGACAAAGCAATTGAAATCAATCCGGATAATACCGGTCTATGGTATGCCCACGGACATGCGCTGGTTAATCTTATGCGGTATTCAGATGCGCTAACCTCATTTGATAACGCGATTGCTATCAACCCGGATTTTGCCGGGGCGTGGCTCGCGAAGGGACATGCGCTTGCCAGCCTGAAGCACTATCCGGCAGCAATCATCTCATACAGAAGAGCAATTGAAATCAATCCGGATCTCCCTGAAGCGTGGTATAACCACGGTATTGCACTCACCGAACTCGGTCAGTATACTGATGCTGTCGCCTACTATGACAAGGCAGTTGAAATCAATCCGGATTTCCCTGAAGCGTGGTATAACCGCGGTATTGCACTTGCTGAACTCGGGCGGTATGCTGATGCTGTCACTTCCTATGACAGGGCAATTGAAATCAATCCGGATTTCCCTGAAGCGTGGTATAACCGCGGTATTGCACTTGCTGAACTCGGACGGTATGCTGATGCGGTCACTTCTTATGACAGGGCAGTTGAAATCAATCCGGATTTCTCTGAGTCTTGGTATAACCGCGGTATTGCACTCGCTGAACTCGGGCGGTATGCTGATGCAGAAATTTCATTCGAAAGGGGAATCGAATTAAATCGCAAAAAATAGAAGATATCTGAAATCAGGGGCCTGCTCTTTTACGTTAATTCCAACAGGTATTCCGTCAGAAGTGTACGGATCTCTTTTTAATAGGACAGGGAGGAGATAAAAAAATGACAGGGAATCTGCCGGAGAAAAATTATTTGGGAAACAGAAAACAGGTGGAAATCATGCACCGGATATAATAGAGATTTAATATTCATAAAATACATGTGTCTTATATGCCAAAATTCTGCCCCACGTGCGAGATACCCTTACAATTTGAGAACCTCGCGACTTGTCCGAATTGCGGTGAGAACCTCCGCCCAGTACAAACTCTGGTAGTGGTCCGAAATCCGCTTATTGCGGCCATATTGAGTTTTTTCTTTGTTGGCTGGGGCCAGTGGTACAATGGAAAGACCTGGGATGGACTGAAATTTTTTGTCGCGTTTCTGGGTTCCTGCGTGTTGCTGGCAGGTTATTCGATCATGGAAGCAAGTGAGCCTGTTAGTGCGAGATTCATCCTGATTATAGGTGGTGTATTGGCAACCGGGATCTGGATATACGGGATGTACGATGCATATAAAACCGCAGACGGAATTAACCGGGGTAAAGAGACTTTTCTCAAAAAAAGTCGCTTCTTCTGGATACCCGTTATACTATTTATCCTTGGTATCGCAGCCGTCATTTCGGTATTCGTTTTTGGCATGGGGGCATATTTTCAGCCTGCAAAAATTGTCACCGCATCAGCAATCCGCCAGGGAGACAATATCATTATTGCTTACCAGGGGGGAACGGGTCACAGCCTTGTTTCAAGACTGAAATATGGTATCGGAGTAACGGATCACAACTGGAATTCTCCAAAAGTCGGGGAACGGGTCACGCTCTATGGAGATATGCCCGGAAAGGATCACCTGATTGTATCCGTGGTGTTCAATGACGGCTCGGAGAGGGTGCTTCTCGACACATATGTTTAATTCCCCATAATTCTTTGATCACATTCGTTTTTTTTGAAGATGTTCTATCCTTCTTCTTTCAAGGTACCCCAATGTAATTGTATGGCCTGTTGAAAAAAAACATTTTTTTGGGCTTTGTAGAAACCCTGTGTGTTCAACAAATTGCGAATCACCTAGTATCGGAGGGGACAGTGCCTGTCCCCCCGAACCGCCCCTTCGCGTTGCGATTGTATTGTGTTACCTTCTCTGGAGTTATCGCTCCATGGGGGGTGCCACAGCGGCGGGGAAGGAGGCATTACATGCCGTAGCCTCCAAAGAGTATAAAAAAATATTTTGAGGATTTCCTATGAAAATCCCACAATTCCAGTAATTTCGGGAAGTGGCAATCCAACTATTGCGATGACATGCGCCGCACCAAAAAGGGACTCCCCCGCGGCGCTTCAATTACCTGAAAACTCCGACCCCGGCCTCTCAAGAGGCCCTTGTGCGGATGGCAGTCGTACCTTTACATTTTCATGGTTCGGGTGCGAACTCCGTTCATGCCCGTTTCTCCTAAGCATTTTTTGGGCTCTTTAAAAGAGCCGAAATATTGAACTGGACGAAAATCCGATCAGATAGGGAAGACTCATTCCGGTGACTGCTATGCCAGAATATTTCAAAATTTATTTTGTTCAAACCGGGTAATTATCGGTGCACCAA
This sequence comes from Methanoregula sp. UBA471, assembly GCA_002495065.1. Classification (GTDB taxonomy): domain Archaea; phylum Halobacteriota; class Methanomicrobia; order Methanomicrobiales; family Methanospirillaceae; genus Methanoregula. Next base: position 4,969 of record DADT01000061.1, read on the forward strand.
AATTATAGCTGTAACCACCGGCCAGGTTAAGGTTCAGCATTTTTATTATGCGATCACCAGGTTTTAACGTCGCCAGCACGAAACCTTGTGCACTATTTCCCACCCGGTTGTTGCTTCTGCTTTCAATGTATGAATATCCACAGCTGATTTCTGCTGACATAGTGAGAGTCTCTGTGGTGGGATTAATGAATTCTACATTAACCGCAATCTGATCGCCGTTCATAAAATATCCGACTATTCTCGCGACAGGTTCTAAAAATTCGCAATCCTTTTTCAACCGTTCCGAAAAGTCAATGATCCGTTGTTCACCGAATCTGATGGTAACATTTTCCCGTTCGCATACCACACCGCAACACACTTCAATAGTATGGTTCCCCTCCTCCAGCATCAGCGTCATCGGTCTTCGGGTTGCCACAACTCCTCTGCTCGTGTTATCTATTGATACGGGAAATTCACCGGTCCAGCCACCTGCGGATATTTTCAGCAGTCCCGTCAATGCCGGTGGAGCCGTACTATTGGAAGTGTTTGTCAGATTGGATATCGGGGTAGCGTTTGAGAACGAAGCGAACGTATTTGATGGTGTGATATTCGGAGTACCAGCTGCCACCGGTTTCATCTGGCCTACACATCCTGCCGCCATGCAACCGGCAATGACAAGGAAAAGAAGCAGGATGTTTTTCATGGGATTTACACGTGCTCTCATAGACCTCCCCCTCAGGATCTTCGCTTATATCAGTCTGAAAATTCTTTATTTCGAAAATGTATCATTCAATACGTTAGTAGAGCCGGTTTTATTAAAATATATAGGCTGGCAAGGCATTCCTGCATGGCGGTTCTGATCTCCAGCCGGATTTGTTCCAACAGAGAGAATGAACTGAAGAGTCCAGACTTCGATATATCTAAAAAAAAGAAACGTCGAAAAAAATTATGATAGTTTGATGAAGACCCCGGCATAACCCACGTTAATCGGACCGTAGGTTTCTTCGTCATCAGGAGCTGGTGGAGCAAAGGCATGGACTCTTACCCAGTATCTGTCCATCGGGAGGTTTTTCACATCCAGCTGAGTATTACGGGTGGTGTACATTCCGGGTTCAATATTGGGTCTTGTTTCAAAAAGCACCCAGGGCCCATTGGGACATCCTCCAATATCAGGACAGGAGTCGCCAACGCAGTAACACAACGTTTCAGTCGCTGTATTAAATCCTTCATATTTCAAACTCCATTCCAAAGGAACATAATCAGTAAAATTGCCGGATTTTGTGACAGCAAGGTTCGATACGTCCAGATTCCCGCCATGGAATCCAGGGGGGGAAGTATTAACAGATGTGATCAGTGTAGTGGGGAGATGCAGGTTTCCGGGAAAGTCGTTATAAGAAATGGTGGAACCTGAACCGAATAAATCGATTACTCCCTCCTTGAGAACCCTTAGGCGGAAGGTTGCTTCCCATGTTTCATTGATGCGAATTGTACCAATATCGAATTTTAATTGATAATTATTTGCATCAGTCCAGTTATCGGATTGATCTACAACCGACTGGTTGCCATCCGTCCAGATAATGCTGGTTCGTCCTAAGGGATCTATATTCTCTTTTGTATGATTGACGAATGGGCCGATGGGAACATAATCGAACACGTCACTTCCTGACCATATTGTTTCATTGTTAACGGACGGATGCTCAAAGTCAAGATTCATCGAAGTATTGACTCCGGCAATGTCTGAAAGGGTTTTATAAATATCTGAAAAGGCCGTATCAACCAGAGGTCTTGAGAGTGCGCAGTAGAATTTTCCATTTGTCTGATTTGTGAGTAACCACAAATTTTGTGCATCATCATCTTTGTATGAACCGTCATTATTTTGATCACACATGTTTGTGGTAGATACATATAAAATCGAAAAGACACGGATTTTGTGGTCCGTCCAGGTTGCCTTAACCATTTCGGCAAGATCTCCAGAATTTTTTGCATAGCTGTTCGCGCCAATAGTGACAATTGCATCGATTTCTCCGGGCTGATACAATGGATTACTTACTATGCTGTCTGATGCTACTATGATCGAATCCTTTAACGTTGTAGCGTTTCCACCGAGACCCCCGCTCGGGGTTAAATTTGGAATTGCTGCTAATACCAAGGGTTTGTTGTATGATATATTTTGGATTAATTGCCAATATATGTAATTCGTCCATTCACCGTGGGTAACAAGACCTATCTTATCCTGGTCACTCATGTTTTTTACAAAAGTTGTTGATGCTTCTTGTGCGTTAATCCATCGCGTTTTTCCATTTGTACCATCGCTACTTGCAGCCAGGTTGCTGGTGGCATCCAAATCCAGCACCACATTAATGGGATTCGACACCATGTTATAGCCGTCTCCCGTAACCCGTATGGTAATATCAATGGTATCATTCACGAGTACTGTTCGAGGTGTAGCATTAATTGCTACACTGAGATATGCAAAATTTTTCCATTCCACGGTAACCGGGTTGGAAGTGTAGGCACCGGTTGTAGCAGTAATTGTACAATATCCTGTAGAACTATCGCTATTCGTTACAAATGAACCGGGATAGAAAGTCAGGATTGCATTTCCATTACCATCAGTTGAAATCGTTTTATTTAGAATTTCTGTTCCACTGTCAAAACTCGGATTAGGCAGAGCGTCATTGGGATTTGTCGATACACCAGATATTGTAAAGGTGACATCCTCCCCGTTAGTTACCGGATTTCCCCATTCATCAGATAATATTGCCACCACCATTGCCTGCCGCGTGGTCGAGGAATCACAGTCACGGCTCGCCATGGTCTGCGGGGTAACAACAAGATAAAGATTGGCGGCTATGTCGGAACCTACAAATTTAGCATAAGAATTATTAGTGACGCCTGGATATCCATCAGCAACTGCAGTGATATTGGCGGTAAGGACAGAGACTTTGGGACCATAGGTAATCTGGATCTGCCCCAGTGAATTTGTTCTATACGATTGAGGTGTCAACTCATCAGTCAGATTCGTGCTGATCAATACTGATCGGTTTTGTAACGGGTTTTTGTAAACATCATAAAGAAAATAATTAATGGTGAATTTATCCAAACCATTTGCAGGAATCTCATTACTTACTGGAAGAATCCCCCCATTAGATATGGTGCCTTTCAGTGAATCAGGTACACCGTTCGCCACAGCCAGGATCGATTCTATTTTATCAGATATGCTGCCAAATGGATCCATTGAGATATAGTTGTTACCTATTTTAGAGGTTAATTTGATTAAAGAGGCGTTTTTCCCGGTCTCATTAAGTGTTACATGACTGTCATGTACATATCCCATATTCGTTTTAAACCCGCAATCGTCTGAGGGACCATAAACATGGAGACTAACAATATGGGTTTCATTCTTATTCCTGTCATCAATAGGATTTCCATGGCGATCGGTTACTGATAGACCAAACGGAACTTCTTCTGTTACGTTTCCTTTTGGTGGATGAGTGAATGTTACGATATAGGGGCTGTCATGATCAATATTCTGAGTCATGGTTTTTGTTACAGTATAGCCGTCGTGAGAAGTTATAGAGGCCGTGATCACCGCAACTCCACTTGTGGTATTAGCCCTGAACGTACTGGTTGCCCTGTCTGAAACGACGGTTACAGGGCCTAACGTACCATAATCAGGATTATCTATCGTGAGTGTGACGCCGGCCGCCTCCACAGACCCTGATGACAAATTCGACACTATAACCGTAATAGTAGACTGATCGACACCATTTGCGACGACCCATGAATTATCGGATATTATTGTTGAGTTGTCCGGAAGATGCGCCGCAACGGTTCCAACCAGTAACAGCAAACTAATGAAAATTAAAATACTGGCTTTCGCTCGCATATAGATCATGTGATAATATTCAATGTCAAATTATAATTTGTTGCATTGCACCGGTGCAATGCGTTTACTGGAATCAGTTTCTAGTCTATTTTCCGTTGATAATATCTACATGCCAGCTTGCATCCAAGATCTTCCGATACAAGAGATATTCCTTATGAGCTGGAGAAATCTCTGCCATATAGTGCCATTAAAGCCTCCTACAGATGCAGTGCAAAAATAAGAAACTTCTATCTACCTGAGATTTTTCCAGACAATCCTGATTCAAAAAGTATATTCTCTGGTCACCCCTAACAGGAACTGATACCAATGCCTACCATGAAAATCCGTGGCGGAGATCTTGATCTCGTAGAATACGAATTCAATCCATTTCCGCCCGGACAGAACCTGAAAACCCTCGGGTTTGAAAAGACGGCCTACCAGCTGAAACCCGCGAAAGGGAAAATTATCGTGAAAGCCCCGGCACGGATACATCTTACCGTGCTTGACATGAACCGGTTCGCGCCCGATCATCCCGGTGGCGGGGGGATCGGGTTTGCCATCCAGATTTACTGCACGGCAGAAGTCGAATGCACAAAAAAAGAGACCGAGATCGATTACAACCGTGCATCTATCATCCGGAACTTTGTCGCTGTATTCAAAAAAGTGACCGGATACACGGGTGGTTTTTCAATCAAGGCGACTGACCACCAGCACCAGCATGTGGGTCTGGGCTCTACCAGTACGATCATGATCGCTGTTGCCACGGCAATGAATGAAGCCGTCGGAAAACCACTGACCAACGCCCAACTCCGAAAGCTGATCGGGAATAATTATGTGGAGGAGACAGCAGATGGCAATGTTGCATTCGGATTTGAAACGGGTGTCGGTCCAGCTGTCAGTACGTATGGGGGCATGGCAGTCCTGGGAGATGAGCTTACCCTTGTTTATCACCACCCGTTTGCTGCCGGAAAAAACGTCTTTATTATCATCCCGCCAACCGATATCTCGTCTGCAGGCACACAGGAATTCGACCTGCTTATGAACAAAGCACGGACACTCGATTATATGGACCGTGAACTCAAGGCATATCTCTTCTTAATGGACCTGATCCCGGCCCTTGAACGGGATGACGTGAAAAAAGCCGGCGATGTCATCTGGGAGATAGAATTCCGCGGCTCCAAGCGGGCAGAGGTCGAACACCATAGTTACGCAATTTATAACTTCATGAGCCAGCTCCGCGAGGCGCATCTTGAGTTCGTCGGCATGAGTTCTGTCGGGCCCTCAATCGCGGTTGTTACTGCACTTGACAGAAAAGCCCTGGAAAAGATCATCAATCCCCTCAGGCTGACCATTGCCATAGAGACGAAGGTGGACAACGAGGGGCTGAAAATTACCCGAGCGAAATAATTTATTGCCCTCCATTTTTTCGTATACACGGGTAATCCGCCCATACGATGGGGCAAACCAACGGAACTGCAGGCTCCTTTTCAGTTTGATACCGAGCCGGATGCCTTGAAGGATGCGCATTATACTATTCTGAGAATATCAGGGTTGAACCGTCTTGGATCAGAAGTAGAGACTTTTTCCTGAATCAGGGCGGATACGGCGAGATGAGTGGTATAAAAAGATCCGGCTCCCTGTGCCTACTTCATTGTATCCAGCGCCTTTGCCCAGGTCTCAACAGCCCAGCGGGCAAGGTCTTCGGACATCTTATGGTTTTCCATCAGTCGTTTCCTGAGCCTGACGGAAGTATTGACCAGAGTAAATCCCTTGTGCGATTTCAGCAACTCCTGAGGGATGCCATCTTTCAGCGCAAGAACCAGAACATTGCGTTCTAGTTCATATTCGCCATGAGAATATTCGTTCAGGAGTGCTGATACCTTTTCCGGGTCGTCAAGAATGGAAATTCCGGCTACATTCAGCACGCCGCAAAGGCTCGCCAGGGTATGTAATCTGCTCTCTTCGGGAATGGTTCCATAGTAGAGCTTCTTCTCTTCCGTTTTTTTCTCTGGTTTCTTTTCTTCCACCCTGATTTCAGGTCGCTTCTGGTCGGGTTTCAGGTCAGAGAGTTTCGGGGGTTTGGTATACAGGAGTACTGCCCCCGTAATGATGATTACGATGAGAATTATCGCCCCGAGAGTTATCGGGTTGAACCGGCTCTCCTTAGTCAATGCAATGTCCCGGTTTTCCCGCGCCGAGGTGTGATTCGGCTGAATTGCAAGCACACGGTCATATGAGGCAACGGCCTCGTCATACCGCCCGAGATAATCGAGCGCGACACCACGGTTGAGCAGCGCTTCTATATACGTGGGTCTGATGGCAATCGCCTTGTCATACGAGGAAATTGCATCCGCGTACCTGCCGAGCTTCCGCAGTGCGATGCCGCGGTTGTACCACGCCTCGGCATATGCCGGCTGGAGGCCAATCACCTTGTCATACGAGTCGACCGCATCAGAATACCGGCCGAGATTTTCCAGCGCCACACCACGTTCGAGCCATGCATCGGCGTTGTTCGGACGGATGAAAACTGCCTTGTCATACGCGGTAAGTGCATCAGCATATTTTCCGGCATGGCTGAAGTTGACTCCGTCTCCGTAGTACTGCTCTCCAAGGTCGGCTGCTGCTACCGGAGAGTACATGAGCAGAATTGCCATAATGAGTACGCCCGGCAGGGCAGATGTACGCGAAGCCTCCACAAAGTACGTATTGGCGATAGGGTTAATCATGATTTTGTTTCATGACGGAAATCCTGTATTGGTTACGAAATGAATCATTCATCGTTACGAGGACCGGGAATACGGTATGAATTATATCGGGAAACTGGAACATCACGTCCAAATCATGTTTAGTGCTCTGAAGGTCCGGATACATGTATTTACGTTCACGAAAAGATTGGGGGTGAGTATTAATCCATGACGCATTGCGTCAGAGGATCTCCCGGGCCGGGTCAAGCAATATCTCATGGGGGAGCCCTGCAAGGGCAACAGCCCCCAGTGCACCAATGACGCCATTTCCCCCGTGCAGGGTAATACCGAACCGTTCCGCGGTCGCCTCCGCAACTGCCCGGGTGATCACCTGGTTCCGGACCTGTCTCCCGTACTCCCTCAGCCCATCCGGAATAGCGAGACCCGACCGGATCGCCACTCCCCACTCGCGGGAGAGCGATTCACCGGCCACGAACTGAAGCGTCTTTGCTTCAAGGTCCAAATAGCTCCCGGGCTCGACAGCAACTTCGATGAAGCTGGAAGAATTCCCGGCAGTTTTCATAAACACGTCCGGGTAGAGCATCGCCACATGGTGGCTGATAGGAAGGACACCCTTGATCCGGGTGACATGCGAAAGGAGCGCCAGTGCAAGGGCAAATGTCGCTCCTCCTTCCTTTGAATCGGTATCGTCAAGGCCGATGGTCACATGCTTCAGGGCCCTCGTCCGCACATCGCCCTCCACAATAGAACCGGTATGCCGTGTCCTTACCTGCATCACTCCTTCCGCACGGGCCATCATGTCGGAGAGTGAGTAGGCCGGCCCCCCGATGCAGCGGATGTGCTGGACAACCGTATCTCCGTCCTGCTCAATGCCCGTAACACCGACAGCCGGCAGGGGCGAGAGCCCGACCGGCACCTCACTGCTGCCGATACGGGCACACTCCCGCAGCAGGGTCCCGTCACGCTCCACGCTTACCAACACTCCGCCCGCCAGTGCATGATGGTACCCGCAGAAAGCGGCACAGGCCCCGCTCATGCAGTCATGGTATATCTCAACATTATTCCCGTCGATGGTCGTAAAGATCCGCCGGCAGGCACTCGATGGCATAGCGCTGATCGCCACGTAGTGTGCCGCACTACGTCCGCGTTTCTCGTCGCGGAGGATCACGCACCCCTCACCGAGGAGCCGGTTCACCCAGTCCTGAGCGGTGCTGCGGGGAAGGCCCGTCGCGTGCTGGATGTCCGTGACCGTAAAAAAGCCGTTATCGAGGGTAAACTGCCGCATCAGTCGCAGGTACCCGCGCCTCCGCTCAAGTACTCCGGGCATAACGATCCTTGATAAACAGAAGGTCGCCAATAATGGCGCTTGCCGTTTCGGTGGATCCGGCTCCCCTGCCGATCAGGGTGATCTCCTTTGCCAGATCGGTTTCAAGGGTAAGTGCGTTCAGGGTCCCGTCCACCACCAGCGGGTGGTTCTTACCGAGGATCCGGGGCGATACACGGAGGATATGTTTACGGGGGATCGCCTCTGCAATCAGGCGGATGGTGCACCCTTCTTCCTCTGCAAGCCTCAGTGCGTCCGCAGTCAGGAGATCGATACCGGTTCTGTCAACGTCATTCAGCCTGACGCCGTTACCCCAGATGGTATTTGCAAGGATGACAAGCTTAATCGCTGCATCGATCCCCTGCACGTCATACGTGGGGTCTGCCTCTGCATATCCCATCTCGCGGGCTTCCAGCAATGCCTGCTCGTACGTGAGTCCCTCGTCTGCCATCCGGGTGAGGATATAGTTGCATGTCCCGTTCAGCACCCCGTAAAGAGCAAGGATCTCGTTACCAGCCAGCCCGTGCTCAAGGGTGTGCATGACGGGGACCGCGCCAGCGACAGTTGCTTCGTAGCGCAGGACGACACCGTTTTTGTGGGCAAGTGCATGGAGCTCCTTGTAGGCGAGGGCTATCGGTCCCTTATTTGATGTCACGACATGCTTTTTCCGTAACAGGGCTGTCTTGATGTACCCGATGGCAGGTTCCCCGGTGAGAGCATTCGTTGGGGTCACCTCAATGAGGGCATCGTAATCCGCTTTTTTTATAACGTCCATAGCAGAAATCTGGCGATCACCGCAGCAACCGTTTTTGCTCTTGTTTAAAAGGAGATTTGCTATGTCGAGACCGTCGGGATCTACGCAGCCGCTTGTTGAATCGGCGATTCCGGTGATCGTAAGCCCGAGATCCTTACGTGCGATCACGCCAGCCACTCCCTTGCCGACCGAACCCATGCCTATCAATGCTACTTTCATTATGCAATCTCCTCAAGAGGTTCGATCAGGAGCAGGGATTTCTGGTGCGAGACCCGTCGGAGGATGGCAAGGGCTGCCTCCATGTCATTTTTGCTGACCGCCTTTATGGTAATCCGTGAGGTGGACCGCTCGTGCACTGCCGGCATGCTCATCGCGAGTTCACTGACCTCGGCAAAGCCGGTAGAGTCAATCTGGTCAACGGTATCGGAAAGATCCGTATGCATGAGATGCCCGATGAGGATGACGGTCCGTTTATAAAGAAGCCGTTCCTCTCCGATCCGCTGGATATGCACTCCCTGTTCTTTGAGGAGCACAACAAGTCTTTCAAGGCGCCCCTCCGGCAACTCGAGTACGATCTGCACGTTTAAGGTATCATCATCCAGGTCAGGTTCACGCTGGTGAATGACCGCAATGATATTTCCCCCCACTTCCGATATGGGTTTGAGGGCAGCAACCAGCTGACCCGGAGAATCCTTCATCTCAAGTTTCATGGAAACCTGCACGAGACCACCTGTCCAGTAGTAGATCGGCTTTCAAGATAAGCCTTTTATTTTGATTATCCGAAGAAACGCCGGTATGTTCTCACTGGCGGAACACATCAGATTCTCCTGGAAGTAGACCTTCGGGCCGGATCAGAAATCTGATAAATCCTGAAAAACTTCTTTCCCCGCCATGCACCGGAAGGCTTTGAAGCTAGTGATTATCATAAATCCTGCTATTTTCGGGAAAATAAAAGATCATTGGGCGGGTACCCCGGACCTTGGAAGTCGCAATACGCGGATACAATCGGGGACTTGTGGCACTTTATGTTAAAAAGATGAACACCGCCACCCTGATAGGACAACCCCGCAGCTGATCAGAATCAAACAAATCCTAAAAAGACCTTCCTGCCCGCTGTGCCCCGGGGGGTACCTGATATGGGTAACCCACGCAAGCTTCGAAAAGAGCGTGAAAACGTATAATCCTTCAGTTGAAAACGGGCATGAACGGGAGTTCACACCCGAACCATGAAAATCATTACACCTTGTAATTTTATGAGGGGCTCCCCGCCTCAGGGCCTCTCCGAGGCACGGCGGGGCAGTGCGGTGTTTACAGCTATACATTTAGAAACTGATCCGCCGCGGGGGCGCCCCGTCGGGGGCGGCGGGGTTCATCGCAAGTAATATGAGAATTACACATTCCATTACTCACATCTGTTTAATGTATTTTCATGGGAAATTAATATTAATCACCAGATATCCAGAGCCGAAAAATGAGTCCACGGGCTAGTCCCGGACCAAAAATATCCTGAAAAAACAATGCCCTTCAGAGTTTCCTGAGTTTTTTATCCACCTTTTCAAAGAAATTGCGCCGGATGTCAACAAAGAGGGCCGGATATTGAGACCGCCTCACCTCTATTATCATTGAGGATCCCACGCCGATCGTCTTCTGGCCGTCGATAACCAGATGGGCAGGTTTTGCACTATCCAGTTTGATCTGGAGGTGGCGGTCGCTGCTTATCAGGTGGGGGCGGGACGACAGCATATACGGGGCAAGAGGGACCAGCAGGAATCCCTGTATCCGCGGGTCGACGATAGGTCCTCCGGCACTCATTGCATAAGCTGTAGAACCGGTTGGAGTACTGATCAGGAGCCCATCAGCACGGAATTCCTCGGTGGTGATACCGTCAACAAGAATGGAAAATTTCAGCATCTTTGCCGGGCGGGTGGTTACTATCAATGCCTCATTCAGCGCAGTGCCAAGACATGAGTCATCGTTGGACAGCGTGATTCTCATCCGCTCTTCAACGGAAAAACCACGGGGCAGGGTGCGGATAAATTCCAGTGCATTGGAAGGTTCGAGATCTGCAAGAAAACCAACCTCGCCCCAGTTGACGCCAAGCACCGGGATTGGGCGGTCCATCTGCTGGATCGTGCGAAGAATGGTCCCGTCTCCTCCGATGGCAATGACAACCTCCGGGTTCGCTTCGGCAAGGGAACAACCGGCAACTCCCAGGGAGTTGGCAGTATCATGGTCATATTTCACTTCGGATCCTTCTTTTTCGAGAATCCTCCCAATCCTGTCGGTGAAGGCAAGGGCATCCGGGTTATCAATCCGTGATACAAGCAGTATCTTCATTCCGGTCACCTGAGATACTCAATTACCTTCTGGTGAAGGACGCTGTTTGTGGCAACGAGGCACCGCCCGATAGTCACCTCGTTGGGAAACCGGATACTCCTGCCATCGAGATCCGAAACTGTCCCGCCGGCTTCAGTACACACAAGCATCCCGGCAGCAGCGTCGGTAACCCGCAGCGTTCCCCGAAGGTCGACAAACCCATCAATTCTCCCGCACCCGATATAGCAGAGTTCCAGCGCAGAAGCTCCCAGCAGGCGCCACCTCCGGATCTTCTGTCCGAGCTGCATCATGCGGGTGGGATCGAATTTTCTGCCATAGACACTCATCGCGGATTCATCCAGACTGGAGACCGAGGATACCCTGACGGTTTTGCCATCACAGCGCGCGTATTTCCCTTTTACGGCCGTGAATGTTTCCCCGCTTGCCAGATTGCGGACGAATGCCTGCTGAACTACTCCATTCTCTGCGTATGCAATGGACAGGGCATAGAATGGGATTCCCGCAAGTGCATTGAACGTCCCATCTATCGGATCAAGAAAAATAGTACCGTCGTTTCCTCCTAACATTACCTTCCCGGCCTCTTCACTCACCAGAAGAGAGCAGAGAGGGTACTCCTGCAGGAAGGAGATGACACAATCCTCGGCCACCTGATCTATCATTTTTGTCGGAGTGAGATCGGCGCCCATCTTTACCGTCACACCACCTTCGGGAGTTCCTGCAAGATCGCGGATACTCTCTTTGACCAGTTCTGCCATCTGATTACACGCAGATAGAAATTCCATGCCCGGACTCCCCTGTTTCTACGCTGTATTTATGTAATGCAATAGAGATAAATTACTACCGCGTTTACGATATGTGGTTATTTTAGGTGAATGAAATGAAAGAGCAGACTGAAATAGGGAAAATAAAAGAGGGACGCTATATTGTTATCGAAGATGAGCCATGCAGGGTACTTGGTATTGCAACATCAAAGCCGGGGAAACATGGTGCAGCAAAGGCGAGGATTGATGCTGTGGGACTCTTTGACGGTGTGAAACGATCCATCGTCCAGCCGGTATCGGCAAAAGCGTATGTACCGGTTGTCGAACGAAAGAGCGGCCAGGTGATCTCGATTGCCGGCAACACGGCACAGCTGATGGATATGAAAGACTTCTCAAACTTCGAAATTTCCATACCAGAAGACAAAAAAGACCATGTCGAAGTGGGTAAGGAGATCGTGTACATCGAATCCATGGGCAAGAGAAAAATCGATTAACGAACGGTACGCATGGAAAAAAATCCCTTTTTCCTTCATTTTTTTACGATTCTTCTTCAATGAGCTGGTGCCCACGATGTACTGCCCGGCGTTGGGCTGTAATTGACCGGGTTCCGGGCAGAATGTTTTTTTCAATCCACTACTTTCTACCTATAAGGATCATTAGATGTGAAAATTACCAACTGGTCAGATTCATATCAGGTACTTTTCGTTCTCTTCTGATTCCGTTGAAAATTATAGTATTAACGAGAGTCACCCGCCTCAGGGCCCCGTCCGGGGTACGGCGGGCAGGGAGGTTTTTTTAATTCCATCACTTATCCGCCGCGGGGGCGTCCCTTCGGGGGCGGCGGCATTCATCCTAAATAAGCAGAGAGAGTCTGGCAGTTTCTGACTATATCTGAGAACTTCAATTTCAATAGTTTGGATTGAAACTCATTTCACACGTTTTCCAGAAATTTAAGAAATTATTAATCACCCATTTCAGGGCTCTCGGAGACACGGATGGGCTGGAGGTTTTTGTACATTTTTCTGCCTTTGACCCGGGACATCCCTTCCGGGGCGGTGGTGTCAGGTTCCATCATGCAGAGGGAAGATATATTTAACACATATATGCGGGCAATTCCTGATGTGACTTCCCCGGGGGTTATCAGGAGTCCATGACATTATGGATTCGGAATTAAGAAAAATGCAAAAACCCGCAATACAAAAGAATTGGATCAGTATGCACCGATGTACTTTGTCGGGATCCGGATATCAATACTGTACGAGTTTAACAACTTTGAGGTGATGATAAAATAATAGCTCTTCTGTCCTTCGTAGAATTTTTCAGTCCATGGCCGGGGGTCATTTGTCTTCCACAGGTCCCGGTTAATGCCGCCCGGGGGACTGAAGGTACGTACAATGCGGTTGGGATCTGCAGCATCGGTTACCTGGACAGTAAATTCGGGGATTACTCCGGAATAGGATCCCTGCACACCACTATGGGATCCCCCGCTGGCTGAACCCGGCTCTATCGCTGCTACAGGATCAACCGTATAGACAAGCTCCCAATAGGGAAAGGGAATCTTTATGATCTGTGTTGTGCCGCTGTATTTCCCGGAAATTTTTGCATAGGACGTTGTACTTGTATTAACAGGATTAGGGTCGAACCGGGTCCCGTTCGGCATGGGATCGCCAAGGGTTATCCCATAGGTTATCGGATCGACAAATCCTATCGTCCTGACGTTTCTGTCCCATGTTGGGATCACAGACGGGAGGGGTGTTAACGGGGAAGCCTGGGGGACCGGAGTCTGGGTGAGTACCGGTGACTGGTTCAGGAATGGGGCAGGTTGCGGAGTCGTGGCTACGGGAAGACCTGTGTTGAGGGGTTGGCCGGTTACCATCGGTTTTACGACAAGGGCGAGGACGAGGATAATGACCAGTGCACCTGCTGCATATATGACAGATTTCTTATCCATGGCAGAAGCGGTAAAAATATGTTAGGTTTCCTGACATAAAAACGCATGTGAGTGGCGAGCAGAAAATTATTTGAAATTTTTCGACGGGTACCTGAAAAGTACACGGTTGTGGGGAAATTTTGGTCGGTTTTTTTTCCATAATTTGGGAATTTTTCGCTGAAAAAACCGCAAAATTCAGATCAAAAGGAGCACTGTAAGAAGAATGTTTTTATACTACAAAATCATTTAAAGAAATAGGGACGTTGGATATACCAGTGTCCTCTCAGTGTACGAAGGTTAACCATATGAAATCCATGAAACGCAATGATGAAGGGTTCACCGGCCTTGAGGCAGCGATTGTTCTGATTGCATTCGTTGTCGTAGCGGCGGTGTTCTCATATGTCGTACTCGGCGCCGGGTTCTTCACAACCCAGAAAGCCCAGGAGACCGTGTATAAGGGTGTTGAACAGTCGACAGCAAATATCCAGATGATAGGAAACGTCTACGGACTTTCCACAGATAATGCGACCATCACCAATATCACATTCGTTGTTGGTCTCGCCCCCGGTGCATCGGCTGTTGATTTAACCAAGATGAAGATTGTCTTCTCCACTCCGACTACCGCTCCGGTAATCCTCACTCAGGGTGCTACCTCTTCCACAAGTGTATTTACCACAAAAATAGGTACTACCGCGGTCTCTTCGATGAATCCCAACGATCAGGTTGAGGTTGCATTTGGAGTTGCCGGAGTATCGGCGAATACCAAAATAACGATGGAGTTAAGACCGTCCGTTGGTGCAGCATTACCCTTCTCAAAGACTGCTCCTGCAACGATCACTCTAACCAATGTGCTCTACTAAACTTCCCTTTTTTTTGAATAATCCGTGTGATTTCCAATTCATGGAAATTCAAGGACAGATTTCATAAAAACAGTTTGACCGGGATTAGTAACTCCTGCTCGCTTTTGTTGTTGTTGCTGCCGTTTTTGCATACGTAATTCTGGCACAGGGTTTTTCACTACCCGGAAAGCCAAGGAAACGGCCTATAAAAGTGTGGAACAGTCTACAATAAACCTCCAGCTGATAGGAAACGTTTACGGGCTTGCATCCCTGCCGGTAACGGGAATTGATGAGATCAAATTCTCCATCGGACTTGCCCGGGGTCACCAACGGTCGACCTGACAAAGATGAGAATTGTATTTTCCACACCGGAAACAAGCCCAATAATCCTCGAACCAGGTAATTCAGCAACACCTTCGACATTTACTGCAAAGGAAGCCGGAGCAGGTTCCAGTCTCTCGTCAATGACCACGGACCAGCAGATCGAAATTGATTTTATGGTTGAGCCGGTTCCTGTCAATACCCGGGTAACTATTGAGATCAGACCCGGCACGGGCACTGCATTACCCTTTTCAAAGACAACACCTGCAACAATTACTAATACAAGTGTACTTTTCTGATACAGCCCTTTTTTTTTAGCTCTGTTAAAACGGACGTGAACCGGGGGTTCGCACCCGAACCATGAAAATTATTACACCTTGTAATTTTATGGGGGATCCCCGCCTCAGGGCCTCTCCGAGTCACGGCGGGGGAGTGCGGTGTTTACAAATATGCTTATAGATACTGATCCGCCGCGGGGGGCGTCCCTTTTTGGTGCGGCGGCGTTCATCGCAAATAATTATGAGGATTGAATATTCCATTTTCTCACATCTGTTTAATTTAATTTCATGGGAAAATCCTCACACAATTTTTCTCAGCTCTTTTTTTGGGCTACAGCACGTAATGCCTCCGCCCCCGCCGATGTGGCATCCCCTCTTGAGCGATAATTCCAGAGAAGGTAATACACCATCGCAATAGCAGGGGAGGTTCGAGGGAACAGTCACGGTCCCCTCCGATAACAGGTGATTCGCAATTGTTGAAATATTAGGTTTTCTACAAAGCCCTTTTTTGGTATGTTTAAGAGGGTTCCAGGTATACGGTTGCTCTTTTGTTTTTGACCAGGGAAGCCAGATCCTGCTGCGTTCAGGATACGAGGTTTTTGATCTCGTCCGGCTGTGGATACCTGAAAGAAACCAAGGAACCCGGTGTTACCGATCACGGATACATGGCGATTTTAATATCCTTGATTTCATTCCAGACCGGGAGAGGGTTTTGGCAGCGGGCCGTACTCCTCAGAAGGGAGGGTCTTGAGATAGATCGTATCCACTTTCCGGATTTTTGCAATTTCAGCGATTACCAGGTACATGTGGATGATTGCAAGCTCCACATCATCTTTTGAAATATTTTCCCGTAATCCCTTTGTTTTTTCATGTTTGTGCTCGGATTTTGCAAATATATATGCCATCTCCGATTCGATCATCAGCACGGCAGGATCATTCTTTGAATTCTGTTCAATATAGCAAAAAATACGGTTAAGGTACTGGTCTTTTTCTATACTCCGTTCTTTACCACGCTTATCCAGGTACATTTTTTCCCGTGGCGGGACGATGGTATCGGCAACAATCATCAGGATTTTCTGCACGGCACCGATGGCCTGCGAAAAGGATTCGGGATCATAATATTTCATCCTCTCGTTTATTTCGAGAAGCTGCTCTCCTGCCCGTGGACAGTTCTCGCGGATGAATTTGTCTGCGGCAAACCGTGTATCTTCAAAGATATCTTCTGCAAAATCCCCAACCGAAAGCGAGATATTGACTTCCGTTATGTAGTTATGGATGGTAGTCTTGAGGCGTTCGAAATCATTGACCAGTTCATGATGCTTGTTCAGGATCTGCATCTTCTGGCTCTCATTTGCCCCGATTTTTGAAACCGATTCGATTTTTGTGGAATTGATATATGATTCGAGGTGGGGAAGCCCGATGGAATGGGGGCGGTTTGTTTTTTCATCCCGTATTACCGGCCTGTCACCGGTATAATATTTCCTGCAGGACCCCAGTTCATCCGGATCGAATACAACCGGATACCCCATGATCTCATAATCCAGCCATTTCTGTGCGTCAGAATCATGCAGCATGCGGGCCAGTCGTTTCGCTTTCATTAAAATCTGGGATATAGGCAACTGGTTGATCTCCAGGTCCCCGAGAATGACATTAGACAAATCTTTTGCCATCCTCAGGTTGGAATTCTGATAATCATCCATAACCATTTTCGGTGTTTCTCCACTTTTAGAATTCTTTACTTCGTATAAACAGATTTCTTTTATCAGGCACTATAATATTATGGTTACGCCATCCTTAAAGCATCCTTATAACAGGGGATTTTATCCGGGCTGGAAAAACAAGGTATTGCATCATCTCCACACGGGACATAAAGACTGGCAGATATTGGCTGACAGGACACGCCATTCCCTTTGTTTCATCCGGTTTTTTCCGTCAGGTATTCTTTGGACATTACACCCTTATTTACGCCAGGAAAATGAAAGGACTGCAGATGTAAAATTCTTCACTACATCCATTTCAGATATCCGTTTTGGCTGCAATGCCGTTTATGGCCGGCACGGTCTTAGAGTATATTGGCGGGATATAAAAAGAGCCGTGTACTCGCAGGAACCGTATTCAAGGTGAATTTTTTTCGCTTTTCCACTATAACCATCAATTATTGCAATTTACTCAACAAAATCTTTAATAGTCATAAATGTAATATAAAAAGCAGATATACCATGGCGGTAAACCAGTCTCAGGTCGATCACATTATAACTGCCGCATCGGAAGACGATCCGGAGGTGAAGCTCCAGAACCTGGAGCGGGAAGTTGACCTCATCAAGACTTCCATCAAACGTCTCCTGATAGACATCCGGGAACGGATGAATGAACTGGAAAACCCGTTTACCCTTGTAACTACCGGGACCGCCGGTATCCCACTGGCACCATCAGCGACTGCAAACGAGGCAGAAACAGCAAAAAAGTCAGCCCTTGAGGCACGGGAAGCAGCTCTTGACACCCGTGAAGCCCGGCTGAATGCAACACAGGTAAAAATGGAGACCGGGAACAAAGAAATCCAGCCGGCAGTTCCTCTGGTCTCACCAGTGCATGAAAGCATAAAAATGCCGGATGAACCTATCCCCCCCTCCCTGCGATCCCCGCCGGATTTTTCTCATAAACCTGCATATGTACCCCGCTCCCTTCCGGAATCAGCCGATGGGAAAAAGCGGCTGCAGAAAGTCTACAAACTGTTCAAATGGACACGCCAGGCGGTAAAAAAGGTCGGTCACGACCGGCTTGAGATTATCCTTGATTCCTACCGTGCGATGGGATTTATCACCAAAGAGTCATGTGACGAGATCCGTGAGATTTCCCGCCTGATGCCTGCAAGCCTTGGAGAAGAGCATGAGGTAGGCCCGGACGAATTTGTAGCCGAACTCTACGCACTGAACAGGATCCTTGAGCCGGAGGATACTTCGATGGACAGGGACATGATCGAGGTGCTGATGGAACAGCGCCAGGATATACCCCCGGTCAGAGATATACGTGGTGAAAGCGCCCTTGATCTCCCCAGGATCTCCCTGGGCGGGAAAAAATCCTCAGTGCAGAAAGAAAAAGATGAAGAATGGATGCACCTGCCCGACAGGATTTAAATAGATGTCTTCTGAGACGATTACCACAGCATTGTTCCTGATTACCGCAGTAGTCGCAGCGGCAGTGCTTATAAATGCAGTCTATCCCGTCGTCCAGACAATGGCCGGGACCTTTTCTTCCTCGACGCACGAATCTGATGTAAGGATCCGCACGGATTTTAAGATTATTGCCACCTTTGCTTCCCAGGCGTCGGGGACTTCCCGGGTCTGGATGAAAAATACAGGAACTGAAAGGATATCAGCATCAGAAATCAGCAAGGCCGATGTCTTTTGCGGGGCAGTCGGCAATTTTGATCATCTTGCCTATGATGCCGGTGCGGCAGAAGACCTGGCAGATGGCGAATGGACTGACGATTTCGGGTCAGGATACGATCTGAATGCGAATGGTTACTGGGATCCGGGTGAAACCCTGAAGGTAACGGCAAAAACGACAATTCCCCCTCAGGGCAACGGTGTCTATTTCCAGTTCGCTCTTTCCAATGGTATCTGGCGATCAAACGAATTCACGGCGAGCTGATATACGATGGCCGTTGCTGAAATTATCGGGGCGGCGGTGGGAGTTCTGCTCCTGATCATTGTCGCGTATGTCGTCGTCGGAGGCACCCTCACTGCAGGAGAAACCATCTCCAACGCCCAGAAAGATCTCACCCTGCAGCAGGAAGCCCGCCTGCAAACACGTCTTGAAATTTCGGATAAGGATAAAAACGGGCCTGTCATCAATATCAGCATTACCAATACCGGAACAGAAGCCATCCGTGATTTTTCCCACATGGTTATATTCACTCATACGAATGGCGACACCGCAGGATACCGGCACCTGACGTATGAAAGCAGTTGCGGTATTGAAGGGAAATGGTGCATTCCTGCCAGTCTGGGAATATCTCCCGACACCATTCATCCGGGAGTGCTGGATCCCGGGGAGAAGATGTGGATTATGGCTGTATCCCCCGCAGGTACTGCTCCTGACTGGTGCCAGGTTACCACCGGCAACGGGGTTTATGCCTCTGCGTATCTATAAATAAAGGAGGGACCTGATGGCAAATATTTCCGATCTGATGGGAGGCGAGGACCGCCGGATTATCTCGACCGGCAACTCCGAACTGGACAAGAAAATCGCTGACGGCCTGCCGCTTGAATCCCTCACCCTCATCGAAGGTGAAAATGACACCGGAAAGAGTGTATTGACCCAGCAGATTATCTGGGGAGCCATGAAGCAGGGGATGTCAGTCGATCTTTTCACTACAGAAAACACAAGCAAAAGTTTCATCAAACAGATGGAGTCGATGAGCCTTGATATCTCGGACTATT
>DADT01000037.1:0-1276 GCA_002495065.1 Methanoregula sp. UBA471
AGGCCCTGAGGCGGGGGATCCTCTTTGAAATTTTATGGTTCATGGTTTGGATGCGAACACTTTTGTTCATGCCTGTTTCTCCAGAGTTTTTTTGAGAAGATGAAAACGCCTCTTTCTGACAATAACATCCGTTCATGGACTTCAGTAAGATCACGCTATAAAACAGGATTTCTGCAGATTGGATAATGCACAGGTTCTCTCGTATAACCCGCAACACTCTGTGAATTTATCATACCTGTCCTCCAATGTTTTTTTTGGTTTCTCATGGGATTGAAATGTACATTAAAATCTGAGGCCATGACGAGGATTATGTTCATCGCACTCTGCCTGATCGGTATAACCGGATCCGCATCTGCATACCAGGTGTATCTCAGCTGTCCGGAATCCGTGCAGGCGGGTCTTCCGTTGAACTGTTCGGTTGACAGTAATCTGCCAGCCGGAACCGCATTTGACCTGGTATTTTATAAGTCCGTATACCTTGAATCCCCGTTCAGTAGTATGTCTTTTGTGATCCGGGGAGACCATGCCACCCTGTACCAGTCATTCGGAACAAAAGGGTTGCCCGGGGGTCCCTACAAGGTGGAAGTCCGGTTTTCCGGACCTGAAGAGGGCAAACTGTCATCCGATTCTGTAACCCTGCGGGTTCCCGAACTTATTGACCGTTCGGGGGAAATCACCATAACCTCTCCTCAGTCCCAGGCGTTTGACGAAGCGCTCAGGATTGAGGGTTCGGTGACNNGTTTGTCTTCGGGCCTCAGTATACCGGCACAAAAGTTGATTTCAGAACCGGAGCCGGAGTCTTTACTCGGCAGGTAACCGTGACGCAGCCCGGGACATATGATGTGTACTTCAGGGATGCAGACGGTTATATCGGCATGAAGACATTCGATGTCATCGCATCCACGACCCCGTCCCCGACCACCGTTCCGGAAACAACGGTCATAACCTCCCGTCCGACAATCGCACCCGCTTCTTTGCCGACAACAAGTGCTCCTGTTTCATCGCCGGCAACAACCAGGTCCCCTCTTTCCCTTGTTACGGTTGTGGCAGCACTTGCCTGTATCGGGCTGCTGGCAATTATTGTTGCGCGAAAACACTAGACAATACAATTCTTTTTCCCCGGCCGGTTCAGAATAACCTGCCATATCCCGATTTAAGGAAAATCAGGTATAGTCACATTCCAGAGACAAGAAATCTCATTTTTATTCAGTGATACGTTCTCATCAGGCGCTCGTGGGGACTCGCCATTGACTCGTCCCCGCCGCTGTGGCGTCCC
>DADT01000037.1:1315-5312 GCA_002495065.1 Methanoregula sp. UBA471
GGGACAGGCACTGTCCCCTCCTTGATCGTTGGTAGGTTTTTCCGCTTACCCTTTTGTAGAGGCTCTGCAGGTCAGCTCCGCATTTCGGGGGGATTGCAGTAGAGTTTGGCAGGTGATACGTTAATGCCCTGCCATGGCCGGATACCAGACAAAAACTATATGGNNTGAAAAAATATGTGTGCAAAGAATGCGGTACGGTCTCCCATGAACTTGCCTGCAGATTTGAAACTGAATCAACCGATGAATACCCCCTTCGGTGTCCGTTCACCTCAAAATCTCACAAAAAAGCACATTTCATTGAGCTGGAAGACGATTAACAAAGACAGGAAGCCTGTCGGGGCTACGTTATTCAGGATTATTCAGGGTCCGGAACGTTTTCATTGCAGGGGATAGTCAGAAAACTCGTGCGACTTATCTGATCAGATGCAGAAAAATGATTATTCGCTTCGATTGTCTGTTGCACCCATGGTCATATCCGCGTTCTTCCGATAGATCACGTCAGGTCGCATGTGTCCGGATTAGTCTTTTTTAAACAGCCCGCATTCACCACAAAGCCAACCCCACGGTTCGAACGTGAAGATCACTATTCTATAAAGACTCTGTATCCCGGTATCGCATGGTGAATGCCCGGAAGAGATAAGTAGCTGGTAGCCAAGGGATTCATCATCAAAAGAGGTGATTTCCCCTATGGTCAGCAAAAAATTTTACACCCTAGAAGATCTGCCGTATGCGTTCAATGCACTGGAGCCTTATATATCCGAAGCCCAGCTCCGGTTGCACCACGACAAGCATCACGCGGCATACGTGAACGCTGCTAATGCGATATTTGAGAGGCTGGATACGGCTCGTCAGGCAGGAACGGAGATAGACACGAAGGCCACGCTCAAGGAGTTGTCCTTCCAGGCAGGAGGTCATATTCTGCACTGGCTCTTCTGGCAGAATCTGGCCCCCGCAGCAAAGGCCGCAAAGGGACCGGACGGCGTTCTGGGAGAAGCTCTGAAGAACGAGTTCGGATCCTTCGAGCGCTTCAAAAAGGAGTTTTCCTCGGCGGCAGCCAGCACAGAGGGTTCGGGGTGGGCGGCGCTCGCCAGGTGTGGCCTGACCGGGAGGCTCCTCATTATGCAGATCGAGAAGCATAATGTGANNGTCTGGGAGCATGCCTACTATCTGGATTATAGGAACGAGAGACCCAGGTACGTGGAAGCCTTCTGGAATATCGTGAACTGGGATGTGGTGAACAAGCGGCTGGAGGCGTTGATCAAGTAAAGAAAATAAAGGCTAACCGGATTTAATTATTTTTACCCGTCTACGGTATATTCATTAAAAAAGACTATGTTCCCTGCGTGCCAAACAGCAGTTTCTTGTTCAGCATGATGCCATATTCTTCCAGGAATTTTTTCACTTCCCGGTGCTCTTTACCTTTAAATTCGGGAAGCGGTTGTGATAAAAATTTCCATCCACCGTGAATTTCAACAGCCTTGATAAATCCTATCGGCATTCCCCCGTTATGGATCATGATATCTAATTTTTTAACCCCCTCGGGATCATGGTGGTATATCGTCCTGTATTCGTTCTTGAAGGCCACAACAAGAATATTGCAGAAAACACGTCCTATTACAAAAGAATCCAGGTCATGTATCAGATCTTCAGCCTGAGTCATTTTCCTCCCCTTTGTCCGGCTCAACCGGGAATATATCATTCCCTGATTATCAAAAAATGCAATGCGCCGATGCCATGCTTCATGAGATCCTCAGGAACCCGGAGGGGATCCTGATAAGCCCACTGCATGCAATGCCAGAATGTATGACCGGATAATGGCGCTCCTGTTGCCTGAGTCTTATCGCATGTATGCGCTCTCCTGCCCGGACTCAATGATTTGGCCTCCATTTACAGGATTATTTTTTAAAAACTTTTTATGATATATAATGATTCCTTTTTTTATTCTGAACACATATGAACGTTTTTTTAGAAATAAAAAAGGTTAAGAACGATTAGTTTCCAAATAAACTCTCAACAGCATTAATTCAATCCGGGTCGTACCAGGAATTACCGGCATGCTCCGGATTTGGTGAGATGAAAAAACTATGGCAAAAAATCTTCGCATTGTAGCAGGCATGGTCCTGCTGGCCCTGGTGTTGATGGTTACAGCCACCAGCGCCATTGAACCGCAGGCTGAACTCAATGTTACGAAAGTGGTGAGTTCGACCGGACCCTATGCAGTCAATGACACCGTTACCTGGATGGTGACGGTCTGGAATAACGGACCCGACGATGCTTCGGATATTATGCTCAAAGAGGATATTTCGCAGCTTTCCGGCCACGGGGACATAACGGTTGAAGTCGATGAAGGCACGTATGATGATGCTACCGGCAACTGGACAATTCCCTCACTGGCAAGCGCTTCTTCTGCCAGCCTTACCTTTGTGACAAATTTCAGCACACCGGGTAAGAAGATAAACAGTATCAGTATTATTAATCAGACACCCCCGGATTCGATCCCGGGAAATAACAGTGCTGAATCGTCCGTCGACATAGTTGACAAACTGCTGCTCTCAGCAGATCTGAAAATCAGGCCAACCACCCTGAACATCGACAGTAAAGGCGTATTCACCGTATTTATCACCCTGAATGTGCAAAAGTCTGATGACGCAGAATCGGCAAAACCCAAGATCGATTTTGCCACCAGCACCCTGACCTGCAGTGAAGCCGAGCTTATCAGGGCCACGACTTCGAATAAAGATGGCGGGACCCTGATGGCAAAGTTCTATCGCGAGGACCTCCGGAATGTTACGAACGGCACCGGTGTCATGATTAATTGTTCGGGAACCCTCATGGTCGATGGTGAGAGCATCTACGTTGAAGGCAGCGATACAATCCGGGTTATCGAAAGAAAAGGGCTGGACAAGATCTTCTCCGACCTGAAGAAATTCCTTGGTGTCGAGAAGGATGAGACCGATATCAACCAGACGGAAGACGGCACTGCGACTACTGGAGTTACGCTGAACCCGGAGAGTTATAAGAATAAAGGTCAGGAAAAAAAGGTGACGAGAAATGACCAGTCCGTGACAACCAGCGGCAACCAGGATCCTGCTGACAAGACACGGGGACCAAAAGAGGAAACCGGAAGAAACAACGACAAGGGTAAGGATATCCAGGAAAACACTGCCGGTGATTCTTCAGGCAAAGGCAACAACAACGCAAACAAACCAGACAACGAATCCCCGGGGCAATCGAACGGGAAAAAGAATAAGTGATCCATCTTCCTGGTGATCCAGGAAATATCCTGGATCAGGAAGATTATATCCCTATACCTTTTTTCGGTGCACATTTTGATTGAATTAAGTTTGCGGCTGAGGAGAAACGGGCATGAACAGGAGTTCGCACCCGAACCATGAAAATCATTAAACCCTGTAATTTTATGAGGGTTCCCCGCCTCAGGGCCTCTCCGAGGCACGGCGGGGCAGAACGGTGTTTACAACTATGCATACAGGCACGGATCCGCCGCGGGGGCGCCCCGTCGGGGGCGGCGGGGTTCATCATATTGGATATGTCAAATCCAAACCTTTTCTATTCGTCATTTTCCAGGCACGCCCTCTTTGCGCAGATCTTTTCAAGAAAAAATAATTATGATAGTCACCCGCCTCAGGGCCTCTCCGAGGCACGGCGGGGCAGAAAGGTTTGGCTCTCTTGAACCTCATAATTTTCTTACCGCTCTTTTTTTGGCTACGGCATGGAATGCCTCCGCCCCCGGCGCTGTGGCTCCCATGGAGAGATTACTCCTGAGAAGGTACTACGACAATCTCGCAAAGCAGAGGGGCGGTTCGTGTTGGACAGGCACTGTCCCCTCCGTAAACAGGTGCATTAACTTGCTGGAAACTCAGGGTTTCTTCAAAGCCAAAATGCTGATCCTTGTCAGATATTTTTAAAAAGGTTTCCGCAAGCCGACACCATATCCCGGGTCTTTTCCGTGCGTGGGCGTGTTACCCAAACCTTCCCG
>DADT01000058.1 GCA_002495065.1 Methanoregula sp. UBA471
TGCAGGAAGCTATCGACAAGGTCATCGATCAGGTCAAGGCCGGCAAGAAAGGCGATGCAATCGAGCTCCCCAAGATCGTCATGACAACCGACAAGGCTGTTGAGGGCGAATTCAACAATCCCTATGCACTCGCAAAGGCACGCGCAGCCTACGAGATCGNNNNAAGAGTGGGAAAAATATATCCCGATTGTTGCCAGCGCTCACGAAATGATGAAGACTGCAGCTAAACTCTGCGATGAAGCCCGCGAGCTCCAGAAGGCAGGCGATGTTATCCTCCGCAAGGCTCACAAGAAGGACGGCACGCAGGTAGCAAAGACCAAACTGGTCGCAAAATTCGACTAATCTTTTTTATTTTTCATTTCTGTATTTCTATAGTACTTACCCAGATCTTCCGGAAGTGTGAGGATTACCGGTTCCAGATGGAGACGCTCCATAAACGCCGAATCGGAGGTCGAAAGCTGGTTCGGATTGATTCTTGAGATAATGGAGCAAAACGCACAGAATCCATGATCCTCTCCGCTCTTATCAAAAAAAATGGACATATTGAATGCATAAGTATTCATTTTCCTGTACATGGAAAGGGTTTCAAGAATTCCATCCGCAAGCAGATCCACATAATCTGCCATATCACTCAGACAGGAGATGGGCAAAATGCCCCGCACTTCACGTTCACCAACAGGTACTGCATGAGCCGACCAGAGTATCTCATCACCAAAAAGATACCGGTCTGAGACCTTTTCCTCCATCTTTACTGCTTCCCAATAATTCCTGCCATATTTTCTGCGATACTGCTGACTTGCGCGGAGGTACATATCGACAATCCGTGAAGGACAGGAATCAGACAGCCCCTGCATATGAGGATGGATAAGACTTGCCCCTGCTGAAGGGAGAAAATTCCAGTTGATACTTGCGTAGCCGTCAATACGCCCCAGTGCTTCGACCTGACTGAAAAGGGCATCGGTAATCTGCCGGCGGGTGAATGTCTGGACAGAATGCTCACGGGTGATGACCGTAACAATATGACCCTCCCCAAAAGGGAAGAGGTTGGGAAATGTTACACTCTCACCTCTGAGGATACGATTCCCGTCAGGAAAAGTAGGTGTCACGGAAAAAATATTTTCCCGACAGAAGGGGCAGGACTCCGCACTTACTGGGATATATGCTGCCTGATCAAGATGCCGGTTCAACCGGTCCGGGCTAATCCTGCATGCAAGTCCGGTGAGATGTTCTTCACGATATTGTAATACGCCTTTGGCTGTCGGAACTTCCCTGATACTAAACATCTTGTTCAGGATTATATTTCCGGTGGAATCAGATAGTCGTTTGCACATTGAAACACAATGGCTCCACTAAAAGTACTGACGGGGGTGCCCGGACCCTCCACAATGGCTACAGAGAGTATATACCGCAGATTTTTAAGATGCCTGGCTTTTTTACCATGAGAATACGTACAGGTGATATTCTATCCACTTGGATAACTTCACCGTGACATATATGCATTTTCAAGTTAGATAGCATTTAAATTATCGATGTAAAGAGTGATACGGAAAACATACTTTCAACGGAAATTTAAAAAAAACAGTTTGCCTGATTTTTTCCTGAAGAATCGGGATGGTCATTTTTTAAAAAAAAAAAGAAAAATTTGTTTATTTTTCAAGGCGTTGCGCCTCTTTGCTTTCAGATGTATCCGGACAGAAATCTGATTCTGTGCTTATACTACGTACTTGCCAAGAAGGCGGATCGATGTGGTCATATCAGGACCGAGTGGTGAGCCAAAGATGATCTGGGTTACACCGGCCTTGGTAAGGGCTTCACATTTCTGCTTTACCATGTCAGGGGTTCCTGCAATGGTGAATGCATCGATCTCCTTGTCTCCAACGAGTTCTCCGACCGTCTTGAAGTCAAACTTTCCAAGTGCTGCCTTGATTTTTGCAACATTGTTCAGGTCAAGACCGTGGCGGGTGAGAAGTTCTGGCGGGGAGCCTGCTGCGATGAATGCGGCAACTATCTTTGCTGCGTTCCGTGCCTTCTTCTCGCTGGTGTCAATGGACATCGCAGTGTATGCACCGATATCAAAGTTCTTCTTGCCAACCTTGTCAGCTGCGGCCTTGATAATCGGGATTGCAATGGCGAAGTCCTTTGGATTGGATGCATTAATCAGTGCACCGTCTCCGACCCTTCCTGCGAGATCGAGGACCTTGGGGCCTTGCGCACCGATGTAGATCGGGACGCCCTTCTTACCCGGGAGGGTAACACCCGTGAGCTTGGCGCCGTCGTAGTCAAAGAACTGCATTCCTGACTTTTTGATTTCCTCACCGGCACAGAGCTTGCGGATCTGCGTCACTGCCTCTTCCAGACGGGCGACTGGCTTTTCGGCTGCGATCGCGAGTTTTGGGAGCGTTGAAAGGTCACCGGGGCCGATCCCCAGCACTGCGCGTCCGTCTGAGATCTCGTTTAACGTGCAGAAGAATGATGCCATCGCTGCTGGTGTGTCAGTGAATGAGTTCATGATACCCGGGCCCATCTTGAGTGTCGTTGTCGCCTGGGCGATCGCGGCAAGGGTAGGGTAGCAGTGGCGGTTGTTGTAGTGGTTAGTGATCCATGCAAAGTCGATATCTTTTGACTCAGCAAGTTTACAGAAGTTTACTACTTGCTTTACGTTGACATTTCCTGGTACAAATTCAATTCCATATGTCAAGGCTTGTTCACCTCATTGAGTATTACCGTCCATGCGCTTAAATAAATTATCATTTTGCGTTGATCCTTTTACGCTATCCGCTCATAATACGTCCGTTTTAACGTTTTTTTCAGATGGGATCCATATCTAAAGTCCCCGAGCGGAGTGGAACGCACCTAGCTACGTTCAATCAGTCGTTACTCTGACGTTTTCGGACATTATTGTAATAAGGTCATTACCCGATTCTCTTTTCTGAGGTATTCCTAAAAGTTGGATCACCGAGAGAACCCAGGCTCAAAGGAGATATTGTATCGTTTTCATCAGGCAGGATTATTTTTAAGAAAAACCCAATCAATATAATTACTGGTACAGACCAGGGTATCCTATAAGATATTGAACTTCCAGCAAAATAATAGTATATTAGCCAATCAGGTATCAAACAGGGTTTTAATCGGGTTTATTGTATGCGAATACTAGCTATTGGATTAGGTGGTGCAGGTTGCAGGATTGTTAGTAGTCTCTATGCGACAGATCGACGAAGCAGCAAAGTGATATGCGTTCAGGCACTTGCAATCGATGTAAATTCGGATACATTGGATCAGCTTGGAAATCTGCCTGAGAATGCAAAACTATTTTTTCCGCCCCTTGACCCTGAGCTTCACCCGGAAGACGGAGGAGATATTCAGACTGCAACCATTGATATCGGGGAAATTGTTTCCCGTATCCAGAATTTTGAAAGTGGTGAAACCGATGCAATCTTTATATGTTGCGGACTCGGTGGCAGCATGGTGGATGTTGCACCTCATGTCATCGCCGCACTTCGGTCTTCAACAACGGAACCGATTTTCGGGCTCGTTACGCTTCCCTGTCTTGCCGAGGGGGAACGTCACTCTGCAAAGGCAGCTGATGACATTGAAATGTTGTCGCCCCTGCTTGACGGGATAATTCTCTTTGATAATGAAACGTGGTATAAAAAAATCAAAGCACAGCAATCAACACTGGTAAAAAAAGAAAAAGGATTTGCTGAAAAACTCGGGTTCAGGAAGAGCAAACCTGATATCTCACCTACCCTTGCCACATATCTGCTCCTGAACGAATCAATCGTAAGGAGGATAAGTCTGATTCTGAGAGCCGGGGAGTTTAAAGCAGATGGCGGGCTTGATCTTGCGGAGGTAGTGCTGGATTCTGGTGAAGTACTCAATACCATGAGAGGAATGGGGTATATTACAATAGGATATGCCGTTGAGCGTCTGCCACAACATCCCTTAAGTTTTTTAACCAGCTGGCACCCGACGGGTCTTTTCCCGGATGCTCACAAGATTAAAGCTTCAAGAATTGTCGACCTGGCAAAACAGGCAATTTATCATGAGATATCGACCCCATGTGATATGACGAGTGCCCATAAGGCGTTGATTCTTATCGCAGGTCCATCTCATGAACTATCCATGAAAGGGTATATGACCGTGCGTAAATGGATCGACCGGAGCATAGCCGGGCTGGAAACGAGATCCGGAGATTATCCGGTGATGAATACAAAAAATGTTGCTATTATCATCATGCTGTCCGGCCTTGAAAATATTCCCCGCCTCACAGAGCTCCGGGAAATTCAAAGCCAGTACAAATCCAGTCGCCAGGATAGTTTTCCTATTTTAACCGAATCGGAATCTGAAATAATTTCACCATCTGAATCAGAACGTCCCGGTATGATTGGCGGACTTGTGGAATCATCATCACACCCGCAAAGTGAGACAATAGTAAAAGATGAGATGCTCGTTCTTCCGGTAATATCCCAAAATAGTTCAGTACCTGATAAACAGTATTTCAAAACCTTCGGTCAGTCTGGAGATAACTATCCAACCAGTGATAAGGATATCCAGCATTCGCCAGCACCGGATGGAGTCCCGTCGCGAAGGACCTCCCCGGAATTAACTGAAACCGGAAAGAAGGCAAGGCTTCATTACACTGCAGGGTTACACATTCCTGAAGGAACTGATTTACAGCAATCTGAAGGTCCCGTAGATATGCTGAAAACAGAGGGATCTCGTGTACCACACCTTCGGGTAATTGCGCAGGACTATGATAATCAGTTCGCGCAATCCACATCCCGTCACTCATCACACGTTTCGTCGGTTCATGGGGTTCCGCATAGCAAGAAAGCCACCTCTGGAAAGGATTCCCCAAAAACTGACGAAAAACTGCACACCGGTAGTGATCGGCTCAGAACGAAGGAGATGGAACGACAGATAATAGAGAGAGAATTACAGCGACAGCGAACGATTGCAATTTCGGGTCATAAGACAAAGGCAGGGCCCGAGTTACCAACTCATCCCGTTCAACCTTCTGAAATTGTCAGATTAAAAAGGGAGATTTTAAAAAAGACACCTCCCGAAAATGAGCTTGTATCATCTGATACGGTAGAAGTGTTACCAGCTGTACCGGGGAAAAGAAGAATTATCATACAAAAGAAAAGGGAACCTTCAGAGATTGGTGAAACCCAGATTCCTGAAAAGGATAACAGGGACGTTTCTGATAAAGACGATGGCAGTTCTATAATCATGCGACCTGGTGTTTACTCCCGGCAGGCAGACTCCGAAGAATCGAAGATTAATATTAAGAACACTGCAACCAAGTCGACTGATCATATATTTAAGGGGAAAGGTGTCCAAAAGTCTTCTGGCCCTCATGTACGGGATTCGGCACTCATACATACACGCCTTAAGTCGAAAAAAAAATCCGTTGAATTACAGAGCACGGATGAACAGGAAAGTGCTGATCAAACTGCAGAAGCATCCAAATCAGCGGACACTCGGGAGAAGACCACTGTAAAAAAAGATGACATTTCCTGGATCTGATTAATTAATCTCCATCACTTTTGAGAACTGAATGTTTCCGGCACCGATCTCAGTGGTGATCTCAATGCCGTGTTCGACAGTATTTCCAATATAATTCAGACCGCTGAATGCAACTATAGAAAGTCTGAAAGGATTTGCAGGAAGATTGAAAACCTGAGTTCCCATGACAACGGGAAAAACAAAGCCGCACGCATTCATGAGACTGATTGTTTCCTCGACCTGTTTTTTTGCAGAACTTGGAACCTCCCGGACATTTGCCAATGCAATACCGGATTTGGATCGTGCATATCCCGATATTGAAGTGAGTCCGGATGAGATGAAAAGTTCGAGCGGATCTATAGTTGTTCCACGGTAACCGATCAAATCCTTGAACCGTTTTGGTGTCCCCTCTTCAATCTCAAGCCTTCCACCGTATGCCATTTTTACCGGTATTCCTTTCCTTTGGAAAACTCCGTCCATTGAAATACTGCAGATGGTAATGAATCCTACCGATCCTGAAGGAACACGAGGATCACGTTCGATTATCCGATAAGAATTAAAGAAACCGCACCCGGCTTTCACAACCTCGTCAAATGCGAATTTTACTTTCTCCATTGACTCGCGGGGAACGATTGAGAGATTATATGCAACATCCCCTGTGCTGGTCGCAGGATCAAAAGTACTCCGGTAGGCCAGACGCTCGAGTTTTGAGATGACAAATCCTATCCGGTCGTCAACGAGAGCGTTATCAGTCTCATCCAGTCCGGCCCTTGTCAATATCCTGCCCTGATTACCGATCTTTTCAGTAAACCCCATCGTGTCAAGGTAACTGAGATAGTACTGAACTGCCCGATCACTAAGAATAAAACCCCGTTCTGCCATAAGTTCTGAAAGCCGTTTCGCTCCGACAGGGTCATTATGTTCTTTGAGTATTCGGAGAATTTCAATATATTTTCTTTCTGTGCGGATCATTGTCACTTCGCCTCCACTGCCCCCCGGCTATCCTGATAACGACCTGTATAACACTGATTGCTTTCCCTCACCTCATGGAATATTATCTGCACCACACGATCGTTCTTTCTGATGAAAATGTCATCGCTTCCCATATTAGTCAGGCATAATGTCAGTTGTCCGCGGAATCCCGGATCAACAAACCCGGCACCAAGAAGAACCCCCCGTCTCCCGAAGGAGGATCTGCACCGAAGTGTCCCGGCTAGATCCTTAGGAAGCTCCACCCATTCAAGCGTAGGAACAAGCGTACAGGTACCCTTCAGGATATGCACGTCCCCGGCAGCGCGAAGGTCATAGGATGCGGGCTGCTGGCATTCACTGCTATAGGGTGTAATAACTAAAATTCCCATAACGCAATCGTGGTCCAGACGGCGGATTATTTCTGGTGCAGATAAAATCATTCACTAGATTATCGGTAGAAAATACTTAATATCTTTTGATATATATGAGATGAGAAGGATCCATGGGGTAGAGGACATCC
>DADT01000047.1 GCA_002495065.1 Methanoregula sp. UBA471
GCCGTGCCTCGGAGAGGTCCTGAGGCGGGGAATGCTCATGGAATTACGATGAGGGAAACAGAGGAACAAAAGATTTACAATCCGGGTCCGGAAAAAATGGGTTTTTCAGGTTTGAGAAAAAAGCTCTCACTGCTCATCGTGCGGACGAGGAAAAAATAGCAAAGCAGATCAGGAAAAAGGAGCCTGCAAATCGTCACGAGGAATCCGTGTCCTCAATACCAGAACTATCGAATGTATACCAGATCCGTATGGCAGGAAAAATAGAATATTATGGAATATGTTTGCCGGAAATTTTCCTGGTCGGCCTGGGACTTTTTGTTTTCCGGGCATGTACATGTCGTGCCTGGAGCCCGAAATACTGGGAGACGCCGATTGCGTGACACTGATCGATGGACGCACTGTCAAAGGATACAAGGTCGCTGGAATAGATTGCATCGGGTGAACTCCTGCCGAGCACCCTGACGTTAGCCTTGTACAGCTCGAGGTCCACACTCCCGTTGACCCGCTCCTGGGTAGTGTTGATGAAGGCATTCAGGGCTGCATACAGGGGTTCGTAAACGAGACCTTTGTAGGCGAGTTCTGACCATTTGTCATCCACCATCCGCTTGAAGGCGAGCTCCTGACGGGTGAGTACGAGCCCTTCGAGATCCCGGTGTGCCATAAGAATGACCGTTGCCGCAGGATGCTCGTAATTCTCCCGCGCCTTCAGGCCGAGGATCCGGTCTTCAATCATGTCATTCCGGCCGATTCCATGTTTTCCGGCGCGTTTGTTCAGGTTCTGGATTAACTCGTAGCCGGGAAGTACTTTGCCATTCAGCGCCACAGGGATCCCGTTTTTAAATTCGATAGATATCTTTTCAGGAGTGGCGGGGGCCTTTTGTGCTGACACCGTCCAGAGATAGATCTCTTCGGGGGGATGATACGCGGGATCTTCGAGCAGCCCGCCCTCAATACTCCGGCTCCAGCAGTTCTCGTCCATGCTCCATGGCTTCTCCTTTTTTACCGGCACCGGGATTTTGTGCTGACGGGCGTATTCAATTTCCCAGTCCCTCGTCAGGTTCATTTCACGTATCGGCGCAACAACATCGAGTCCTGCGCCACGTATGACAATGTCGAACCGGAGCTGATCGTTTCCTTTTCCCGTACACCCATGGGCAACAGCCGTCGCCTTCTCTTTGTGTGCGATTTTGACAACTTCCTCGGCAATCAGCGGGCGGGCAAGAGAGGTTCCCATCGGGTATCCCTCGTAGGAACCATTTGCCCGGATAGCGGGAAAGATGTACTCCTGCACAAATTTTTCCCGGGCGTCGATCGTGTAATGACGGTCGGCGAATTTCTTCCCCTTTTTTGCAGCAGTATCGATCTCTTCATCCCGCTGGCCCACGTGCACGGCCACGGTGACAACGCGATCATAGTCATACCGTTCCTTCAGGAGCGGTATACATATGGAGGTGTCAAGACCTCCGGAATATGCGAGGATTATCGTACCTTTTCCCATGCTGAAAACTCCCCTGTGAAGGGTAATGGTATACAGCTATGCATTCCGAGCATATATGTTGGAGGGAATGGTAAGAAGGATGAAAAAAAGTTGTCCAGATCCTGGACGCTTATTGCCCGGAGTTACTTTGTTACGATGATTTTTCCTTCAACTGACGGCTGGAAGATGGTCTGGTAGTCATACGTGCCCGCGACATCAAAGGTGACCTCAAAGGTCTTTCCGTAGGGGATGTTTACATTGGACATGCCACCGAAATATTTCCCGGTCCCGACGTTAACTGCCACAACGCCGTGAGGCTTGAAGGGATCGTCATTCTTGAAGATTACTTTTCCACCGACGGGTACCACAACGGTGACACCGGGTTTAATGGTCAGGTCACGGTTGAAGGTAATCGTGACGGTTGGCTGAGGCGTGGGAGACGGGGTCGGAGTCGGAGTCGGGGTGGGTGTTACTGGCGGTGTCAGTACAGCATCGATAACGTGGATTACACCATTTGAGGTCTCGATGTCGGTGATAATTACATTGGCAGTATTGACTTTTACCTTGCCATCAGTAACGTTGATGGTAAGGTCGGATCCCTGAACTGTCGTTGCTTTCGTGAGCTTGACTACATCGGCGGCCATTACCTTACCATTGACAACATGATACAGAAGGATCTGTTTTAACTGGCCCTCCGGTTCCTGAAGCAGGGCTGCAACTGTACCGTTAGGTAATTTATTGAACGCATCATCAGTCGGAGCAAATACAGTAAACGGACCTGCACCGCTCAGTGTGCCGTCAAGTTTAGCTGCCTGCAGTGCTGCTACGAGGGTTGTGAACCGGCCATCGGCTACTGCAGTATCAACGATGGATTTCAGGGGTGGCGCAGTAGGTGTCGGAACCGGCGTAGGAGTCGGAGTCGGGGTCGGAGTCACAGCAGGTGGCTGGGTCGTGCAGCCCGCAATGAGAATCCCGATAAACAGGATTGCGAGAACAACAAGTAATTTCTTCATGCATGTTTTTTTGTTATTTCTGTATATAAGGGTATTCAATTAATACGTCCCTTGGAACCGTTTTTTCCGGATTGTAACGCGCACTACCAAGGGTACCCGGGAAAATAAAAAATAAAAACATCGGGATATGATCCCGGAATTCACTTCAGATAATAACTCAACGGTTCCAGAGTAACCTTCTCGTGCTGGATCGCATCGATTGCGAGGGCTGCAGCACGCGCTGCCTGAAGTGTCGTGATATACGGGATACCGAAATCCACTGCCGCACGCATGATCTGGTAATGATCCTGCCGTGACTGCCGGTCCTGCGGCGTATTGATAATAAGGCGGATCTCCCCATGTCTCATCATATCCAGCACGTTGGGCGACCCTTCCTGGAGTTTCCTCACGAGATGAGCTTCAACCCCCGCCTCGTTCAGGTAATCCACGGTCCCTTCCGTCCCGTACAGGACGAGCCCGAGGTCCCGCAGCTGCCGGGCGATGGGGATTGCCTCGTCTTTCTGCTCGATATTGACAGAAATGAAGATATTGCCCTTCAGGGGGAGTTCGTTATCCGCTGATATGCATGCCTTGTAAAACGCAAGCCCGAAATCATAATCGATCCCCATGACCTCTCCGGTGCTTTTCATCTCGGGGCCCAGCATGGTGTCAACACCGGCAAGCTTGTTGAACGGGAGCAGTACCTCCTTGACTGCAACATGGTCTATTATCCGCTCCTTATAGCCCAGGTCACGCAGTTTCCTCCCCACCATTACCTTTGCTGCTATTTTGGCGACAGGGGTTCCGGTGGCTTTTGATACAAACGGCACCGTGCGGCTCGCACGGGGATTTGCTTCAAGAACATACACGATATCATCTTTGACCGCGAGCTGGAGGTTCACCAGTCCCACCACCCCAAGCCCGAGAGCGATCTTTTTTGTATAGTCCCGTACCGTATCCAGGACAGATAAGGAAAGCGACTGGGTCGGGATAACACAGGCAGAGTCGCCGGAGTGGATGCCGGCCTGTTCGATATGCTCCATGATACCGCCGATCAGGACCTCCTCGCCATCACAGACCGCATCGACATCGAGTTCAATGGCATTCTGGAGGTAAGAGTCGATAAGAACCGGGTGATTCTGGCTGACCCGCACGGCTTCCTTCATGTAGGTCTCGAGTTCATATTCATCGTGCACGATCTCCATCGCCCTGCCCCCAAGGACATAGGACGGCCTGACAAGCACCGGGTAGCCGATCTGTTCTGCTATAGCCTTCGCATCGCTTTCAGAATAGGCAGAACTGTTCGCAGGGCTGGGAATGCTGAGTTTGTTTAAAAGGACGCTGAACCGGTCACGATCCTCGGCAATATCCATGGCATCCGGACTCGTTCCGAGAATCCGGGTCCTGAGATTATGCCGTTTGATCTCCTGCTCGACAGGAACCGCGAGGTTTACCGCATTCTGGCCCCCGAACTGTACCATGACGCCGTAATAGTAGTCCTTTTTCAGGATGTTGACGACATCCTCGAGCTGCATCGGCTCAAAAAAGAGCCGGTCCGAGGTGTCAAAGTCCGTAGACACCGTCTCGGGATTGTTATTGACGATATGGACCTCAATGCCTTCATCGCGAAGCGCCTGCACCGCGTGGACCGTACAGTAGTCGAACTCAATCCCCTGGCCGATACGGATAGGACCGGATCCAAGGATGAGGATTTTCTTCCTGTCGGTAGGTACGATCTCGCAGGCCTGTTCGAACGTAGAATAGAAATACGGGGTATTTGCCGGGAACTCTGCCGCACAGGTATCCACCATCTTGTACGTGGGGAGTCCGGCCATCGCTTCAACCTGCCCGGCCGGAAGCCCGGTGATCTTCACCAGCTCCGCATTGGAAAAACCATAGCGTTTGGCGGCAAGAATATCCTGCGGTCCATGGTGAGTTACCAGCTGTTTTTCCATGTCGACGATATTTTTGAATTTTTCAAGGAAGAAAGGGGTAATCGAGGTAAGCTGTCCAATCTCATCGATCGAAAAACCCTGGCGGAACGCGTCAAAGAGACAGTGGAACCGTTCATCGGTCGGGCGGGAGAGGATCATGCGGATCTCGCTGGGGCTCGTATGAGAGTTGACATCGGTATCGATCGAGCGTTTTGCCTTCATGAGGGCCTCCTCAAGCGTCCTCCCGATTGCCATGACCTCCCCGGT
>DADT01000072.1:0-3471 GCA_002495065.1 Methanoregula sp. UBA471
GGGGAACCTTACCACAAGTGACCGGGCTTAGTGTCCACTGCCTGTTCATTACCATGTTTTGATAAAGCGGTAGACGTATGAATCAATCTTACTCATTAGACTTCTATTTTAATGGTAATCTGATCATGCATGTCATCACACCCACCTCAATCCTCCGTCATTGGACCACGGACGATGCCGCCTCTCTTGCGAAGCATGCAGATAATCCAGGAGTCGCCGCGATGATGAGAGATGCATTCCCTTCTCCCTATTCCCTGGAGGATGCGCAGCGGTTTATCAGGATGGCGACTGGACCGACGCCAAACCTGTTTCTGGCAATTGAGGTCAATGGGGAGGCTGTTGGAGGCATCGGCATCCACCCGCTTGACGATGTGAAGCACAGGTGTGCTGAGATCGGGTACTGGCTTTCCGAATCCTTCTGGAGGAAGGGAATTATGACCGATGCAGTACTCTCGGTTGTTCCTGTCGCGTTCAAACGATATAACATCGTTCGGCTCCAGGCGGGAATTTTCTCTAACAATCCTGCCTCGATGCGGGTCCTGGAAAAGTGCGGTTTTATCCGAGAAGCCGTGCACAGGAATGCCATTACAAAAAACGGGACTCTCCTTGATGAAGTGATGTACGTGCACTTCGGATAGAGGGAATATTCAGCGATTCCGGGGCGTTCACTTCTCTGCCCGCTACCCCCGTTCGTTTGACCATGAGTTTTACTTTCAAATTAGTGCCAAATGATGCCAATTTCTCGCCGAAATGACCCCGGATTACCGGATGGACGGAGAAATGAGGGAATCCCAGAATAACTGTCCACGTTTTTTCATGAATTAGTGCCGGAAAGTGCTCCGGATAGGAAATCGGGGGCCAATGGAAGGACATCAGGGTGCATCTTTTCTTGGCCCGTGTTCTGAAGCCCAGAGGTCAGCAATCTCTGTGAGACACCTTTGAAGTGATTGAAGGTATTGGTGAGCATTTTCGCTCTCCACAATGAATGGGATACCTGAGAATTTCCGGATTACTTCGGGGATGTGGTTTATAACGTTATGCAGGGATACTCATGTGAGTTGAGCGAAATGGAACAGGAAACATCAGAGCAGGGTGCGAAAGACCGGTGCGGGTCAACGTGGAGAATGAAAGGTGGCCATATGTGCGGTTGCGGATCCGGTGGCGCCTTTTATGGGTTGGGCTTCATTGGGGCACTGGTGTATTATCTTTCCACTGCCACAAGCCTCTGGGATGGATTCATCGGAATATTGAAAGCGATTGTCTGGCCGGCTTTCCTAGTATATGAGGTAATGAAATTCCTGGGTATGTGAAGTCGTGAAGGGGTTCCCCCGGGGGTGTATTTCCTCCAGGGAACCGGGGAACACCTGATCAAAGGTTAATAAAAAAAATGAATCGAAAGGAGCAACTCAAATGAAGACCATAAAAGACACGATGAATTCGAATAAAAGATTGGTATTCGTGGTTGTCGTCTCGGTGTGCGCTCTTGCGCTATCCGGCATCATCCCCTGCGCCCAGGCAAAGGAGGTCACCTCCGGGCCTGTTACCAATCCCTACCTGGCATCCCCCCTGTATGCCATCACGCATTTTGATTCTTCCCAGAGTGATACTACACCCTACGGGCCTCCTCTTGGTTTTTTCACGGTAGATCCAGCGACGTACCCCCTCTCCTATGGAGGCCCGATAAATATCATAACCCTTGCCTCCGCTAAAAAGAACTACATGTGGGCAACCGGCTCCGATAGCGTAAGCTACGTTGATATGAGCGGCAAAAAGTGGGCTCCCATAGCGAGATTTGAGGCCCTTGCCAATGCGTCAGGCAACCTGTTACCCGCTATTCCGGAACAAAACTTTCGTGCTTTCGGCGAGTCATCGGCAGTGGGAATGAACACGACCTTGATGGATAATTATCTGAAGAGCCTTTTCGGGAATTACTACCTCGCACGCGGAGGGCATGGGTCGTACTCGGTAGTCGATAACGATAACGTGCTCTATACCAATTACGGAAATACTCTCTACGCATTTGCATTGAAGAAGCCGGGCCAGCCTCCCACAGGTATCATAGTCCGTAATAAAATAGGGAATGTAATCGCCGCGATTCAGGGCAACGACCCTGCCCCTCCTCCTGACACACGACTTACGGGTCTTTCCATGACCTATGACGGTCNNCTGGATCTTTTTACCGGTTTCCTGATAATGAGTACGTGACCAACTCGATTGCAGTAGACGAAAACAATGGCATATATGTGGCATCCAATAGTGTCATGCACAAGCTTGTCTGGACCGGCACATCCCTCTCCGACCAGGAAAGCGACGGCGCGTGGGCCAGTCCTTACGATCGCTCGCTGGTAACACCTCCAATTATCAGCTTCAGCAACGGCACAGGAGCTACTCCGACCCTCATGGGCTTTGGCGATGGTGCTGACAAGCTGGTGGTTATAACCGATGGCGCACCGCAGATGAAACTGGTGGCCTTCTGGCGCGACAACATCCCCGATGGATTCGTACAGAAACCGGGTACGGCGTCAAGGCGCATCGCGGGGCAGATTCCTGTAACATGTGGTTTTACAACCCTTCCGGAGTGGATACAGTCCGAGCAGTCCGTTGTCGTTAATAGAAACGGTGCCTTTGTTGTGAATAATATCCCGGAAACTGTCGACCCTGAAATTCTGGGTAAAAACAAGATTCTTCAGGTAACGCTCATGGGCCCCGCATATTCTACCTCATATGGCGTTGAGCGGTTCCAGTGGAATTCATCAACTCATGACTGGTCTTCCGTATGGGCACGGTCGGATGTCTCATCGACAAGCATGATTCCGGTCTACAGCGAATCAGATAATATGGCCCTCATTAATGGTTACCGGGAACCACACGGCTGGGAAGTGCTTGGACTTGACTGGGATACCGGTGAAATCGTCCACCAGACCATCTTGGGCAAGGATAACTTCGGAAACGGGGCGTACGGAATTCTGCAGTATCTGGATAACGATGATCTGCTTTTCAATTCAATCGTGGGACCAATTCGTATCCATTACGGCAATTGATTGAGCGGTTTTTTGTAATTTTTTTAATTGCTCAATCCTCAATATTTCATCCTCTTTTGTAAGCGGGAAGATGTAACGAAATTAATCCACCAGCATCATTTTACCGACCGGACAATACCAGATGATTGCGAACGATGATTACCCTTTTTTGTGTGTCGGGCATTTCTGGTAAAAACACGTCACATCTGAAAATATCAAAATCAAGCAGGCTGTTCAGGTGGAGAATGGCACGCTCCAGCGTATTCCTTCTTCTACGCCGGGAAGAGTCGATTTATCTGCTCTGGAGAATTCCTCTTTATCACTTACCCTCTTGGGGGAGGATACTTGAATATCCCACGTCCGGTGCCCCCGCGTCCCAAACTACATCCATCCTGCTTTCGGTCATCGTAACATCGCTAAATCCGTCTTATCCATTCCCGTCGGAAATCGT
>DADT01000072.1:3520-22683 GCA_002495065.1 Methanoregula sp. UBA471
AACATCCGGCCTGGTCTTCGGTGAGGATAGTGGGGAGCATCTTTTCTGGTCATTTTTCGGATCTGAGCAAGATCCGGGGTAGGGTGTTACAACCGATAACCATCACCCCGGCAGACAATCCTCGGGAAAACTCCGACACGGATGGATCTCATAAACAAAAATCCCTTCCCGGACGCCCGGATCATCGTCCATGATTGCCTGAACCCGGTCGATCGTGGCATTGAAGATCCCGATCCCGTTCACCTCGCTGCCGTCCGCAATTGGACAGACGATGGAAAGCATTCCATCTTCCCGGAGGGCGAAGTTCCGCCTCGCGTGCTCCCGGATAATCTTCTCAACTCCCGCTCTCTGCCGGTTCGGCCCGGCTTTCAGAATAACGACGCAATATTCTTTTGTCCGTGCCATCATCTGCCGCATGAAATCATCAGTAATTGTTGTCATCGAACCTGCCCTGCCTTTATATTTTCACGAGATCGCATTAATTTTATGAACTGTAACAAGCCGGATGACATGAGTGACCGGGAAACAACTGCCAGTACCGCATCATTTTTGGATGTAAAATATAATCCATGACAATCCTTCTGATCCCAAAGTTGCTTGCCCCCGGCTGCCGGGACCAGGAGAACCTTCATTAAAAAAAGGGATTATTTCGGCATTGTAGAAATCATGAGGTTTCAACAAATTGTAAAGCANNTGCGATTGTGTCGTATTACCTTCTCTGGAGTTATCGATCCAAGGGGGGTGCCACAGCGGCGGGCGGAGGCATTACATGCCGTAGCCCCCAAAGAGCGTTAAGAAAAATATTTTGAGGATTTCAACTAAGCCATTATTTTTTTTCCGATGCATCCACTGCAGGTAGCTCCTCTCCATCTTCCTGCAGTTTCTTCATCGAAGGGAATAAAATCACTTCTTTTATTGAAACGTTATTGGTCAACAGCATGACGAGCCGGTCGATTCCAATGCCCACACCGCCCGTTGGTGGCATGCCATAGCCGAGAGCGTTGATGAAATCGTAATCGATCATCTGGGCTTCGACATCACCCAGACGCCGTTTCTCGTCCTGCTCCTCGAACCGTGCTTTCTGATCGACCGGGTCGTTGAGCTCCGAAAAGCCGTTGCCCACCTCCATGCCATGTATGAACAGTTCGAACCTCTCGGTGAACCCCTCTTTGGTCCTGTGCCGCTTTGCGAGGGGGGAGTTCTCTACCGGGTAGTCGTGGATAAAGGTCGGCTGAATGAGTTTTTCCTCTACGAGCCCTTCAAAGAACTGGACAAGGAATTCCCGGTGGGTTTTTGATTTTTCCCAGTCTTCGAGCTTGTTCTGCTGTGCGAGGTCACGGAGTTGTTCGACTGTATTGGCATAGATATCGATTCCGGCATATTCCTTTACTGCATCCACCATGGCGAGTTTCTTCCAGGGCCTTTGGAAATTCAGGGTGGTGTCCTCGAAGGGGATCTCAAATTTTCCATGGATCTCAATGACGATAGAGGAGACAATAGCTTCGGTCAGGCCCATCATGTCCTCGAAATCCCGGTACGCCCAGTAAATTTCCACCATGGAAAATTCCGGGTTGTGATTGGTATCAACTGCTTCGTTCCGGAAATTCCGCGCAATCTCAAAGACCTTCTCGAATCCCCCGACGATCAGCCGTTTCAGGTACAACTCCGGTGCAATCCTGAGGAAGAGCTTCTGATCGAGGAAATTGTGGTAGGATGTGAACGGGCGGGCGTTTGCCCCACCATAGACCGGCTGGAGGATCGGGGTTTCGAATTCCAGAAACCCATGATCATCAAGATACCTTCGAATCAGGGAGATGATCCGGCTCCTGATGCGGAACGTCTGCCGGCTCTCTTCGTTAACTATAAGGTCAACATATCGCTGGCGATAGCGCTTTTCGATATCCGTGAGCCCGTGAAATTTCTCAGGGAGGGAGCATACCGCCTTGCAGAGAAGGGTGAAGGTCTCAACCCATATGGTAATCTCTCCCAGTTTCGTGCGGAAAATATGACCGGTAACCCCGATAATATCTCCCCGTTCGATGAACTGGTTGAACAGGTTGAACTGCTCGTCACCGATATCGTTCTTCCTGATATAGAGCTGGATCTTTCCGGTCTCGTCCCCGAGGTCGGCAAAGAGGGTTTTTCCATGGTTCCTTACAATGTATACCCTTCCGGCAGTCGACACCGGTTCAGCACTCTTGTCATGAGTGATATCAGCATAACGGGTCTTAATCTCGAGCACCGTATGCTGCCTGTCAAATGAAGACGGGAAAATGGTGATTCCTTTATCTTTCAGTGCACGGACTTTATCAAGTCGTGTCTGATCAAATGCGAGATTATCTTGAGGACTGGTCATTGACAGGCACCTGGTTAGCAGAACGGGATGTATCAGTACTATTCGATTCAGGAAGTAATAATACCTTCAGCGGGAAGCGACGGTGAAGCATAGCCGGGTTTTTAAGCGGTATCAGGAAGAAAAAAGAAAGAAAAGCGGCTTTGGAGAACCCTGAGTTTTCAACATATGGTAAAGCACCTGTCTACGGAGGGGAGAGTGCCTGTCCCCCCGAACCGCCCCTTCGCTTTGCGATTGTGTCGTATTATCTTCTCTGGAGTTATCGCTCCAGTGGGGGCGCTACAGCGGTGGGGGCGGAGGCATTACGTGCCGTAGTCCCCAAGAGCGTTGAGAAATATATTGTGAGGATTCCCCGGAAAATTAAATTAAAGAGATGTGAGTAATGGATTGTTTATTCCTCATAATTATTTGTGATGAACCCCGCCGTGCCTCGGAGAGGCCCTGAGGCGGGGAGCCCTCAAAAAATTACAGGGTTTAATGATTTTCATGGCTGGGTGAGACCATTCAAGTTCATGCCCGTTTCTACTAAGCCAGAAAAGATTCAGCAAAATCTCCCGGTCAGGTATGCTTTTTCAATAGTTCCGAGGTGTATTTTGCAAGACCATAAACGCCATCGGTTGAAGGATGGACCTCGATAAACTCCTCAAAATCATGAACAGAGAAATTTCTTTTCATGAGAAAGGCCATATAGCCTGCGATGAGCCCCCCACCGGGCCCGGCACTGCAGATTCCCCGTATCTCCCCGGAATCCGGATCTGCCATGATCTTTGCCAGTCCCGTCTCTCCTGAAGGAACAGACCAGAAGGTTCCCGGGCCAGCGGGACCGGGGATGGTAAGCTTCGCCGTGCCTTCATCGCTGGTTATGCAGAAAGCGAGTTCATTGGTGAGATTGACCGACTGGGGGATATACCGGTAGTCCATCCTGCGGTCTTTTCCAAGGATATTATCAGCGGCGACCAGGCCCTGGTGGCGGGCAACCGGCGTGAGGTACGGCGGTCCGGTTACGTCACCGGCCGCATACACGTTTTCAATAGTTGTACGCATGCGGTCATCGACAATGACCTCTCCGGCCGGACCCTTCATAACTCCGTTCAGCTTTTCGGATCGGGGCACGAGACCCGTGGCGAGTAACACCGCATCAGTCCTAAGGCTAAGATCCTGCCCGTTGGTTTTCACGTGCACTGAGGCAACGTCCGGGTCACCGTTAAATGAACAGATTCTGCAATTTTCCCGTATCTCCACACCCTGCAGTTCCTTCCGGGCAAGTGCACGGAGATGGTCATCAAGACTCTTCAGAAAAGCACTCCTGCAGATCAGGGTTACCTTGCTGCCGAATTCTTTAAAGATATAGGCAAATTCCGCCGCCATTATTCCGCCTCCGACGATTGTCATCGTATCCGGAAGCTCCTTTATGCCCCACAGGGAATGTGGCGTATAAATGCCAGGAAGGCCGATGCCTTCTTCATCGGGAATATACGGGCGTGATCCCGTGGCTAAAATAACCTGCCTGGCTTCGATCTCTTCGTCATCCAGAAAAATACAGTTCTTTTCAAACCTGCCAGTTCGTCCGTAGACGATGTCCACACCGGCGTTTCTGGTTTCATAATCGAGAATGGAAGCAATTTTTTGCTGGATCCCTTTCATCTCATGCAATAGAGTCAAAAAATGCAGTCGGGGAACCGAATCGAAAATCCCCCTGTCCCTGTACATCCGTGTCGAATGCATCATGCGGGCAATGTCATTCAATGCACAGACGGGCATGCATCCAAAATGGAGGCACTGGCCCCCGATCCCCCCCTGCTCGATGAGCTGGACTTCTTTTCCGGCACTGGCAAGACGGATCGATGCAATCCTGCCTGCCGGCCCACCCCCCAGGACAGCTATCATAGAGAATTCCTGAGGCCTGCCATGCGACTGGCCTTAATGAATAAAAAGGTAATGCGAATCTTCCCCTCAAAGTCCGGCTTCAGAATCCTTCCGGGAAAAGGCATCTGTCTCAGATTCCCCTGTTTAAAATATTTCAACACCCTCGTCCATGGGTTCTGAAAGCAGTTCACCGGTAAAAGCATTGATCTCAACGATCTTTTTGCCCCGTATCTGCCAGACAGGAATATAGACCTGCTGGGTATCAACCGTGATATTTTTCTTATCAGGCTTAAGGATCTTTTCTTCGTAGAAGATGGCATCGCCCTTCTCCTGCTTGATGCGTACTT
The DNA here is from genome assembly GCA_002495065.1 of Methanoregula sp. UBA471. Classification (GTDB taxonomy): domain Archaea; phylum Halobacteriota; class Methanomicrobia; order Methanomicrobiales; family Methanospirillaceae; genus Methanoregula. The sequence goes on from DADT01000072.1 coordinate 8,087, forward strand.
TCTGGGTAAGCCGGTCTATCAGCTCGCTGACAATCCGCTCCGTAGCCTCATCTTTTCTGATATGGGGATCAGAGACTTCTGCACCTGGGGGAATTTCATTTTCCTCGATCAGTTTTTGATCAATCTCGATCTTTATCCCGTTGATCGCATTTATTGCACCCCAGCCTTCCGCATCAAAGGGAATTCTCCGGTCTTTGTAGACCTGTTCGCCATTACTCGTGTAATGGAAAAGATAATAGGGTATGAACCGGAGTTTTGCAGCGCCCTGAACGCCCCCGATTCGCATTGCTGCCTGCTCGGTGATCTTCACCGGGTAGTGCGGGATAATGATACCGGAATGCTCCTCTTTCTGTGTTTCCGCCGGCCCCGTGGGTGCAGCAGAAGTTATTTTCTTTCCTTTCGCAGGCGTCAGATCCAGCGCCAGTTCGCGGTCAAGGATGTCAGCGAGGACAGCTTCCCCCGTATACCGCACAAATTCATCAATGCCCCACTGGATGCAGTTCTCTGTTACGATTTCCTTGTCAACAGAAAAAAGTAGTTTCTTGCAGGACATCTCATGATCATCGATCATAAGGCTGTAATTTGTTTTATCGAACTGCCCGATAAGGTCACTGTCATTTGAACAGAGCACCAGAAGGCAGGTTTCTTCGCGTACCGCAGAAAGGTCGAGGGGTTCGTCCACCTCTTCAACCTCAAAACGGGCTGCCTCAAGAATGAGTCGCATCGCATTCCTGGCTTTCTCCCGCATATCGTGTTCCATCATAAATAAATTGCCATGGTCTTATAGAACAATTTTTCTATTGCGATGTCTGAAATTACTATAATGACCGTCCCCCTCAAATTTGTCAACCATAGCATTGAAGATTACGCGATGCAGGTGACGTATGATCCGGTCTCAAACGAGGGGAATGTTGTTTACAACCTGTCGGTAATAAAAAATGAAGACCTCGATTTTGCGATATCAATGCTTAAGGATGCCTACAAGACCGGTGTCACGGTAAGCGGGCGTGTTAAATTTTTCTCATCCGGTGAGAGAGTTGAAGGTTATGTCGTACCAAAAGGGTTCACCGGCATCGCCACCCTCTGCAGTATAACATTCGATGGCCTCCTGATCCGTCGCGGTATTCCTATTACCCCTATCGGAGGGGGGGTTGTCGAAATAGAAAAACGAACACCCCTGAGGTTTACCCATATGATCCTGTATGAGCACACGACTATCGATCCTCTTCAGGTGCTTATCTCCCAGAAAACAACCTCAGTTACCAGTGTGATGCGAACGGGAAGCGGGGCAATCCTTGCGAACATACGGGAGTTCCATATGGAAGCCGAACCCCAGGTCGGTATGGTACTGGATGAGCTGTCAAACAGCAGTCTCTCCGGAATTCTCGAAGTCGGCATACCCAACCTTGCTCTCCTTGGTGTACCGGTGAGCCCCCAGTTTGTTGCGATAGCAGCAGTCGGTGGCACAAATGCAATGGCTGCAATAAGAGAAGGGGGTTGCTGGGTGCAGACTCAGGCAATGAAAGGGCTGATGGATATATCCGAGATGGAAGAGATCCGGAATTGCTAATGAATTTCTCCGTTTATGCAGTTTTTTCAGACCAGTCGAAAATGAGATTATAATAACGCATAAAGAAGCGGATGAACCCGTCGGATTCAGAAAACAGCCCCACTGCATCCACCTCTCCAAGACCCATGAAAACCAGAACTCTTCTCTCGTCAACGATGCAGATACCACCCGCCATCATGTCTCTGACCATATCAGTTTCTTTGGGGATGTCCGGATGTTTTATAATATGCACCCGCATTTTTTCAGGTAAGGGGGAATCTCCTTCCCATGATGGCGTGATAATCTCGACTCTGACATGGTCTGCCATTGCGGTGAGTGATTGTCTGACACCCGGTGAAATAATCCGGGGGTGAGCAACAATCCTGATCTCCTTCTTCGCACCGGATATAAGGTGAATAAGACTCTTCCTGATATTCTCAATGCCATAAATATTCCAGATCAGATCCTCACTTCCGGTTCCCGGGCTCGTCCTTTCCCGAAATATCTGCGATAAGGAATCACGTGTATACTGTGCATCTCTTTCAATCTGGCTCATCAGCCGGGATATTGCGTCTTCCGGAGGAAATGCAGCAAACCGTTTCGGGGCGGACTGAGAAACAGAAACGAGACCTTTGTCCAGCAGTTGATCGATTACTGTGTACACCGACGCCCGGGGGACCCCTGAAATCTCATGAATCCCGCTTGCCGAAGCACTTGATACCTTCAGGAGAGCAATATATACCAGCGCTTCATATTTCGTCAGGCCGAGCGATTTGAGACAATCAATAACCCGTGATGTATCTCCTGACGGCAGTTTCATTGAAACATCCCTTTATATCCTGCNNAAATGTTGTTATAACAATAACAACAAGTGATTGATGATGAAATATTCGGGACCTCTTATTGTTTTTCTTGTGCTCATGCTATGGCTCTGCACGCCGGTCGCAGGGGTAACCACCTATCTTGGGGGAAGTCCCCGGATGTCGGCAGCACTGGCAGGTACTAATGAGTTCACATCCGGACAGGATGCCATTTTGCAAATAACTGTCCGGAACAGTGGGGTTCAGAGCCTGCAATTCGTGTTGAAAGGGTCGATCGCTGAAGATGATCTACCTACAACTGCAAAAGGAGTTACTGTAGGACTGTCAGCGGGGGATGCCCCTGTTATTGTCAGGAGTGACCCCCAGATGGCAGGGGATATTAAAAGCCAGGGTATGGCAACCGTGGCGATCATGGCAAAGATCACGGGGGATGCAACCAGGGGCGAATACCAGTTGCCACTCACGATCAGCTACACGTATCTCGCCTCATCTGAACAGGCCGGCACGGACAATATCCAGTTTAATTACCAGCAAAAGACAGAGACCGTTCCAATTACTATCAGGATTAAGCCCCAGGTAAAGATCGAGGTACTCGAAGCCATGCCGGAAAACCTTAATGTCGGAGGCGAAGGGTACCTGAACCTGAAGATAAAAAATATCGGGCTTGAGGACGGTAAAAAGGCATCGGTAAAGATTCTCCGTAACGGGGGCAGCCCACTGATCCCCACTGATAATAGTGTTTTTATCGGGGATTTTCCCCGTAATGGGACGGTCACCTGCAGATACAGGATTTCAGTTTTTGGCGATGCGGAAAAACAGACATATCCAGTGGATGTCGTGGTCACGTATGAGAACCGTGACGGGGACGTAGTCAGTTCGGCAGCCGAAACTCTCGGTGTTCCTTTGGGCGGAAAAATTACCTTCACTTCCGGGACTGTGCAGGTAATACAGGGATCTCAGGGCGTGATCCAGGTTTCCTACACGAACAGTGGCACTGCCACAGCCTTTAAAGCCCAGTCACGGTTCTCGGCAGTAAAACCCTTTACAAGCACTGACGACACTGCGTACCTTGGTGACCTGAAACCCGGTGAAACAGGTATCGCACGGTACCAGTTTAGCGTTGATGATACTGCCGCTGTGAAAGAGTACAGCCTCGATTCCGAGGTGCGATATCGTGATGTACTGGACAACAGCCAGGTTTCAGATTCCTTCAGCGTGCCGGTGAAGGTCCTGGAAAAACCTGCCTCCGGTGGATTGATGCAGGTTCTGGCAGCCGCCGGCCTCATTGCTCTTATCGGTTGTGGCGCCGGGTATTATTTACTCAGAGTGCGAAGGAAGAAGTAATGCTTGGATGGAATGGAGAGCTTCCCCGGCCTTCGGAACGGACAGTTGAGGAGATGCGATCTGTCCTGGCCTTTCCTTCATGCGAATGTAGCGGACCGCTCTATTACATGTACAGGGATCTTGCAAAGTCAGATGAAGACTGGAGCTGGCTCCATCACCACCAGCTCAGGTATGATCTTACCGTCATTCCTTCACGGGATCTTTGTGGAGAATGGGTAAAGACCAAAGGACATTACCATCCGAAGAATCCGGCAGGCACAGGGTACCCGGAGATCTATGAAGTAATCGAAGGCGAGGTCCATTACCTTCTCCAGTCACGGATGCTTGACGATGTTGTGCTGATCTCAGCACGTGCAGGGGATCTCGTGGTAATCCCGCCGGAATATGGTCATGTATCCATCAATCCGTCAGGAGATACCACTCTTGTCATGGCAAACATCGTTTCAACAGCATTCAAAAGCGAGTACGGGGAGTACGAAAAATATCATGGCGCAGCTTATTACGTGATGAGTTCGGGAAAGATCCAGAAAAATGGACATTACCCGTCTTTACCCCCGGTTCGGCGCATTGGGGCGACATGCGCACAGGGCATGTATAAGCTTTGCAAAGGTCCGCTGTACGATCTGGTCGGGAACGAAGAGGCGCTATCCTTCCTCAACGAGCCGGAACAATTCCTTACGGTTTTTTCAGTGATGCTAAAAGATTAGGTGCCGGAAGCCTCTTGTGCTCACTTTTTTTCACAAGATCCAGCACTTTTTTTTCACCGGGTGTGCTTGCCTCCCACCCCTGGAGTTCAAGTTGCCGGAGTGATGCATCAAGCTCTGCATATGACAGACCTATCTCCTCTTCATCGCTTTGACCTTCCCATAAACCAGCCGATGGGGTCTTTTTCATGATTGCTTCCGGAATTCCAAGTTCGTCAGCGATCGTGTATACCTCAGTTTTGTAGAGATGCACAATCGGCTGGATGTCAGCCGCATTATCGCCGAACTTTGTGCAGTAACCGATCATGTATTCACTTCTGTTTGAGGTACCGCAGACAAGTTTTTGATCGCGGTTGGCGATAAAATAAAGAATTGCCATACGGGTTCGTGCCATAAAATTACCGAGCAGATAACGCGAACCATTAAATTCCGGCGTGGCTTTGAATCCATCAAGCACGGGTTCGATGCTTATTACCCGGTGTTCAATCCCCCACTTTTTGCAAAGCATCGCCGCATCTTCGGTATCTGATGGTTTACTTACTGCAGAGGGAAGAGAGAGCCCCAGCACCTTGTCACCACCAACTGCCCGGCAGCAGAACACTGCAGCGACGGCAGAGTCAACGCCCCCGCTCAGACCTATGACGATTCCCTTGCACCCGCTGTTCCAGTATGCATAACGGATCATCTGTTCTATCTGACCCATCCTGCACCCGAGATCCGTCTCCTTACCCATCATATCGTTCATAGTAACCGGATGAACTTTTTTAATTGTTCGTTATTTCCTATCGCGATAATATCATCCCCTTCAGCAGGTATCTCCTTTGGATCCGGGGAAACAACACATCGGTGAGGTCCTTCAATACCGATGATTCTCACACCTGTTCTCCTGCAGAAATGCGCAATGGTATGAGGATATGACCTGACAACGCGCTTCATGATAACCATCTCCCCATTTGGAAGGTCAAGAAGGATAGTAACGATATCAGCAAGAATAATCCTGGCTATCGTCTGGCCCCCTATCATGGGAAGAAGAGCAACATAATCGGCACCGGCACGGTAGAGTTTTTCAACGGATGCCGGTTCGTTTGCCCGGGCAAGGATCCGGATTAACGGGTTCAGGTTCCGGGCCATAAGGGAAGTAAAGATATTCAAATCGTCGTCGTTCAAAGCAATAATACAAAACCGTGCTTCCTCAATTCTGGCCTTTTTCAGGACAGTCTCATCTTCAGCATTACCCACGACCTGCTCCATACCCTGGCGCTTGGAATCAACAACCATGCAGGAAACGCCCGATGCGATGAGCTCCTGGTACGCACCCGCACCGACATCCCCGAAACCGGCGATCACTGCAAAAGCATCCCCACATCCCTCAGTACTGAACTCTTCCCGGAGGGTTGCAACAATAGACTCTGCTCTTCCAAAAAGGAACAGAGAGGTCATGTTATCAATAACAGTCTCGTTACCCGGTGATGGAATGAATTTCCCTGCCTTCCAGAGAAACGGGACGATGACTCCAAACCGTTCGAAGAGATGAAGATCGTTCAGGGATCTGAATGAAGCTCTGCAGCCGACAGCTACGGGGATATTGATAAGCCTGAGTTCCTGCTCCGGAGGATGCTGGAGATTGATCTTGATCCTGTTCAGCCCGGGGATATCCGGTTCCACATCCGCGGCCGGATTGAGTACAGCATGCCGTGCCAGTATCCTTCCGGTTTCGTGTTTGGGAGACAGTACGAAATCTGCCCCGGCATACCGGAGATACCGTTCAAAAGAAAGCTTATCCACGATCGAAATGATCTTGCCCGTAACCTGTTCACGAATGCCAAGAATGATGTTTGCCGTCTGCCGCTCATCCCTGCAGATTACAACAAAGTGTGCACTATCGATAAAGGCTGCCGACCATGTGCCGGGATCGGTGTATTCCCCCCAGATCACGTAAGCACGCCTGCGGTATTGTGTGGCAATTTCAAGGGCTTTTGTTTTGTCCTGCTCGATAATTACAATATCGTGGTCGGAGATGGAAAGGCTGTCAACGACAGAACTGGTAAGCTCGTCATATCCCATGACAACCGTGTGTCCTGACAGGTGGTGAGGGAGTCTCCTTGGCGGAGCAGGGGCAAGGAGTGAGGTAAGGAAGGGTGCAAGGATAAGCGGGATAACAATGAAGATCATGATCACGCCGGATAGCATGAACTGGATCGCCAGAAATCGCGTGATATCGTTTCCGAAGGGGAGTAAATCGCCGTATCCTACCGTTGTCATGGATTCGACGACAAACATCAATGCTTCGGTCCATGAAAGAGGTTTACTCTCGAGCAGTGGATAGTACGAGTAAAATATGTAGGTATTGACAGCGACAAGCAGGGAAAATGCCAGAAAATAAATTGAGATTTGAATGCCGGGAGAATTCCGGATTATCCTCCAGACCCGACCTCTTCTAACTGCCATGGGAAGTCACCTCATCGATTATCCGGCAGCTCACGCATATCCCCTCTGCAGGTTCCCCGCATCGCTCACAGGTATGAACCGAATCAACCTTTGTGAAACAGGTACTTTCCAGATTTTTTTTCAGGTTCATGAGTGCATATTTTGTGGCCGGGTGCCGGAGGGTGAAATTATCCAGCATCTCACGCACATCCGTTTCAAAGGGTCCGCTGGTGAAAGGACGCCGGAATATATCGTTACTTCCTGCACAGAGAGCTGAATAGAGTGCCACCTCTTTTTTGGGAATTGCGATAAAGGGATGGATTACGGGAATTTTACCTGGGCCGGTCAGATCTGTCCGGATGAGAATTTCGGGATTTCCCTGCAAAATATTTTTCATTACTGATACAGCCATGTCATCCAGGTCATCACCCGATGAAAGTTTTGTAACCCCGCGTTCAATAGCTGTCTTGTTCAGAAGATAATTCCTGATTACGCGACAATAGGTGCCGGCAAGGACGATCCCTTTCCAGTCGGCTATCTCATCTGCAGTCATCCCGGTTTTTTCGGCAAAAGATACCCTGATGCATTCCACGCCCGGCAATCCTGTGATCCCCTGGGCAATCCCCGGATCTCGATAATCCCTTCTGCCTTCATCGACTGAAATAGCAGAGATCTGAATATCACGGCGGCTGGAAGTGAGTTTTTTTAAAAAACAAAGGAGTGCGCTGCTGTTTGCATCGCCCGGGAGGACAACTGCGATGTGATCGCCGGGGGAAAGCCAGTGGTGACTGCGGATTTCATGTTTTGCTTTTCGTTCAAAATCGGCTTCGAAATGTTGTTTACAGAGATGTTGCCCGGAGTATTCCTGGAAAAGCACCGCTTCCCGCCTGCACTTGTCACACTGCATTCGCCGATCCATCTGATCTGGACGATCAAAGATGTTTAAGGTTATGTTGACCGGCTGGTATGCCACCTAAGATGTGATTTTATAGTCTGACACATAATCACTGTAACATTTATGGTCGTCGCCGCGGAACGCATCCGCACCCTGAACAAATATGAAAAATCCATCCTTATAACGCTTGAACGGGGGATGAAACGGTATGCATGGGTGCCGCTGGATCAGATTAAACTGGCAACAAAGCTCTCAGAATCTGAAGTCAGTTACCGGCTGTCCCGTCTGATTGCATGGGGAATGGTCCGGTTCAATCCCGTGCCCTACGATGGGTACGCTCTTGTCTTTGGCGGTTACGATACGCTTGCACTGTCAGCTCTCGCAAGGAACGGGACCATATCGGCACTTGGTTCACAAATCGGAGAGGGAAAGGAATCTGTCGTGTACGAAGCTCTCGGCCTCGGCCCGGTTGCCATCAAGTTTCACCGCGTCGGACAACGCTCATTCTCATCAGCACGGCTGAACCGGGATTACATGCCCGAAGAAGGCCATTGCCCCTGGCTGATCGCATCGCGGAGATCAGCCGAACGCGAATACCTTGCCCTTACCACACTGCATCCTAAAGTCAGCGTCCCCCTTCCTGTCGCCCAGAACCGCAATGCCGTTGTGATGGCGTTGATAAACGGTCCGAATCTCAACCATTGTCGCCTCGAAGAACCGGAACTTACCCTGGATGAGATACTCGTAAACGCGGGCAATGCATATCATGAAGGGATTATCCACGCCGATCTTTCTGAATATAATGTCCTGATGGAGGAAGGCAGGTGTGTCATCATCGACTGGCCACAGTGGATCGGGACCAGTCACCCGAATGCCGTATCAATCCTGGAGAGGGACATTGATAATATTCTGTCTTTTTTCAAGCGAAAATACAAGGTAAAGTATGATCGCGGGGATGCGATGCGATGCGTGATCGGGTAAGGGTCTTTGGTATTGATATCATCAAAGGATCAGTACGATCACGTTCCCGCCGTCCGATGTATGCCCTTGTCCGGATGGAAGGACAGACCATTGAAAGTGAATCTGAAGTCTCTTTGTTTCGTCTCTTCCGCCTGCTTAATGAGGAACAACCGGATATTCTTGCCGTTGACAGCCTTCAGGAAATTGCCGCTGACCAGCACGATCTTTTTTTCTTTTTACAGGCTCTGCCCACGCAGACCCGGCTCGTACAGGTGACAGGAGGGGAACGCAAGGAGACCCTCGGCAAGGTTGCTGCCCGGTATAACATCAGCTTCAACCGGTTCGATCCGTTTGCCGAAGCCCGTACAACGGCGCAGGTTGCCTCCCTGGGAGCAGGAGCGGAGGTCATCGCATTCGAAAACGAGAGTGAAGTTGTGGTCAGCCGGCACAGGTCACCGGGAAAGGGCGGGTGGAGTCAGAACCGGTATGTCCGCAAGATCCACGGGGCGGTGCAACTGAAGGGCAGGGAAATCGAGATGGATCTTGTTGCAGCCGGGCTGAGGTATGAAAAAAAGGTGACACGGGCGTTTGGGGGGTGCAGCAGGGTCTCTTTCCGGGTGTTTGCAAAGCGGGATCAGGTTCCGGTCTCAACATACCGTGGCGCTGATATCCAGGTGCGGATCAGCGGGAAACGCCTTGAACGGATACAGTTCCGCCCCCTCTCGGCTAAACCACGGTACCTGATCGTCGGTATTGATCCTGGTACGACAACTGCCGTTGCTGCTGTTGATCTCGACGGCAACCTGCTCCATCTTGCAAGTTCACGGCAGATGAGCATGGGAGATGTCGTTGAGTCGCTCTACCGGGTAGGAAAACCAATTATTGTCGCATCGGACGTGCAGGAGATGCCCCATTCAGTGGAGAAAATCCGGCGGGCTTTTTCTGCCGTTTCCTATACCCCGAAGCAGGATGTGAGCGTTGAGACAAAGATCGAACTTACCGCCCCGTTCCCGTATGCGAATGATCATGAACGGGATGCACTGTCTGCTGCCCTGGACGCATACCGCCAGTACCGTCACCGGTTCCAGAACCTGATAAAGCGGATCCCTCCCGGTCACGACCTTGATGAAGTGCGGGCACGGGTTATCCGGGGACAGTCACTCGATCAGGTAATCGGTGATATGAACTCGGTTTCCCCGGCACCGGCCGTGGAAGTCCCATCCGTACCGGTAGAGGTAAAACATGATGAGAAGGTCAGGGTGCTGGATGGGATGGTAAAGCGCCTGCGTACCTTTGTTGCAGATCTGCAGGAAGAAATAAAGGAAAAAGACTATGAAATCCAGAGGCTGCAGACACGTGTCAGGAAGATTCATACTGCCCAGGATGCACAGCTCGCAAAGGATACCGAAATCGTAAAAAAAGATGCGGTGATCCAGAGCCTGAAAAAAAAGGTACACCGGGAGGAGAGGCGAAACAGGATCCTGTCCAAACGCCTCGTGCGCATCAGGCAGTTTGCAGAACTCTCGATGGAGGGTGAAGTGCTTCCGGTCAAGGTGATGGATACCCTGACCAAAGACGGGCTCCGCAGGCTCGCTGACGATGCAGGGATAAATGAAGGCGACATCATCCATGTGACCCGTCTTGATGGCTGGGGGAGAAGTGTGGTAAAGGACCTTGCAGAAGCCCGTGTCGGGGCGGTTATAACCGGTGCGGCAGCGCTTGCAGATAGTGACCCGCAGATGAAAAAGGCATTCCGGGAAGCGGGTATCCCCCTGCTTTCCGATAAGGATGCGAGTGTTCAGGTACGGGGAAAGCAGGGACTTGCCGGTAAGGAAATGTTTGAGAAAGCCCTTGAGCGCTGGCAGGAAGATCAGGTACATCACGAACGGGAAAAGAAATCCGAAATGATCGAGCATATCTTCAAAGAGTACAAGAGTGAACGGGGTAAGGAGGTGCGCAAGAGTGGATGACCGGGAGCTCCTGAAAGTCGTAACAGAAATTGTCGGAAGAGAGAACACGATAGATGATTGTGCCGTAGTACCATGCGGTGATCAGCTCATGGTAATGACGACTGATATGCTCCACCGCACGACTGATTTTGTTGAGGGTATGAGCGACTGGCAGATTGGCTGGATGAGTGCTGCAGTTACACTCTCTGATATTGCGAGTATGGCTGCCGAGCCAAAATATCTCCTGATTGCCGTGGGGCTCGATGACTGGAAGAGCCTGGCCGGTGTCATGCAGGGGGCACAGGATTGTTGCAGAAGGTATGGGGCAGCGATAATCGGGGGTGACATTGACCATCACGGAGAGCTCACGGTCGTGACAACCGGGATTGGGCTCGTTGACAGGAACCGGATTGTGAGGCGTACCGGTGCACAACCCGGCGACCTCATCTGCATCACCGGGACCCCCGGACAGGCTCAGGCCTACCTTGAAGGGTATCTGCAGTATGAACAGGCACTCTTTGAACCACAACCCCGGGTTGAAGAAGGGAAGCGACTGGGAATGGGGGGAGTCAGCGCAATGATGGATGACAGTGACGGGATCGCCCTTTCGCTGTATGATCTTGCCAGTGTCAATGATTGTGGATTTTCCCTTGATTCAGCAAAACTTCCCCGTCCTGCCCGGATTCCCGGGGACCAGGCACGTGAGCTGGCACTGTTTGGCGGCGGTGATTACGAACTGATCTTTACCCTGCCTCCCAGACGGCACCCGGTTGAAGGGGTTTCATATACGATAATTGGCACAACAATCGAGGGAAACGGTGTTCTGATCGATGGTCTCCCTCTGGAGAAGCGCGGGTACCAGCACCGCTGGTAAATCCCGGTGTTTTTTTTTCAGGCTTATTTTTCGCTTTGCTGGAAATCCCGATCTATCATGAGCACTGGATATTTCGTATTGCCACGGATTTCCATGGATATCAGAGCGGGGGATGCCTCAGTGGCTGTTGAAAGCCCCCGGGAATATTACAAATAATGATCTCAGCAGAGCCCATTTTTCCGGTATCTGTTGAAACACACATGAACCGGGAGCTCAAACCCGAACCATGAAAATCATTAATTCATGTAATATGAGGACTCCCCGCCTCAGGGCCTCTCCGAGGCACGGCGGGGCAGTGCGGTGTTTACAAATATGCTTATAGATCTGATCCGCCGCGGGGGCGCCCCGTCGGGAGCGGCGGGGTTCATCACAAATAATTATGAGGAATAAACATTCCATTACGTACATCTGTTTAATTTATTTTCATGGGAAACCCAACAAATTGCGAATCACCTGTTATATGAGGGGATAGTGCCTGTCCCTAACCTCCCCTGCGCTTTGCGATGGTGTTGTAGTACCTTTTTCTGGAATTATCGCTCCAGGGGGGATGCCACAGCGGTGGGAGCGGAGGCATTACGTGCGGTAGCTCCCAAGAGCGTTGAGAAAAATATTGTGAGGATTTCCCATGAAAATGGCACAATTACAGTAATTTCAGGAAGTGCCAATCCCGTTGCGATGACCTGCGCCGCCCCCGAAGGGGATGCCCCCGGGCGCTTCAATTACCTGCCAACATCGCCCAAGCCTCTCAAGAGACCCTGTTGCGGATGGCCATTTTTCATGGTTCGGGTGTGAACTCCCGTTCATGCCCGTTTCAACAAGCCATTTTTCCTCCTTGTTATAATACTGACAGTTCCAGACTTATCAAAGATCACGGTGACAAGTGGGTTTGAATACCCGGTCTTTGGCTATAAATACGAATAAGGAGAGATATTTCACCAATCAGAGAATTCTCCGGTATGGAAACATGGAATCACTAGAGAGTAAAATGGACCGGTTAACCCCCGATCAGAGAAAGGAAGTCGAGGATTTTGTGGACTTTCTGATATACCGGTCAGGGAACCAGGTGGAATCTCATGCAGCAGTACCGCCTCCTCCCCCGATCCAGAACCTTGCTCCTCCTCCCCTCTCCCCAGCTGAGCCGGTTCACGACCCTGAAGGATCCCCTTCAGGAATATACGATGCACCAGCTGCCGGGAATTCGTCATACGTCAGAAATGAAGAGCGCCCGGCGCCAGTCCGGGAAATTGTGGTGAGCGGTGACGATCAGATTACCCGCGAGTATATGGACTATGGCCAGTATGAACAGAATTCACCGGCGGTTCTTGCAGTAAAAAACGTGAAAGAAAAGTTGCAGAAGCGTAAAGAACAGGAAAAACCCCGGGTATCGCTCGACTGGATCGATTGAATAAAAAAAATCCGGATGGACTCGACGGGATTTGAACCCGTGGCCTTCACGTTGCAAACGTGACGATCTACCCCTGATCTANNTTGCGGTATACTATTTTTCAGCGGATTCCATATAGTTGTTACTGATCCCGCCTTGAAAACATCTATGCCATCCTGTACTATTGTGAAGATTTGCTGAAAAAGGGGAGATACCAGACCCGGGCTGCTTACTCTTTCTTTGCCTTATGGGTAAAGATAGTCGCCACAGCCCCGATAACTGCTGTGACAACACCGATTATTGCTACAAGGATATTATTGTCCATGAATCCTGCCTGTTGCGTGGGCTCCGCAGTCACCGGCACCGTTACTACAATTGGTGTTGCTACGGGAGTTGCGGTATTCAGGTTCAGGGGGGGCAGAGTCCCGAATGCACTTGCCGTCTTCCCGGCAATGATGTAGATGGTCCCCTCGTAATCGTAATAACCGCTCAGTGTCAGGCGGATGATATGGTTCCCCGGGGTGATGTCTGCGACCGTGGTCGGGGTCGTACCCCCATAGACTCCGTCGATCAGGATGCTCGCCCCGGGCGGGGATGAATGGACGGTAACATTTCCCGTGACTGGCTGTGAAGGGATGGATTCCGTGGGTGTTGGCGTGACGGTAACATTCACGGGCATGCTGGTCGTGGTCCCAGGGACTGTTGTCGGTACCGCCGTGGATGTTATCACCGGGAGAAGCCTGGAAATAAGGCGATAATTTATGGTATCCGCTGTATCGGTTCCCATATACGCGGGTGAAGGTAATGTCGTCCATTCAATGACGTAACCTTTTCCGTACTTCATGTAGAGAAGTGCGGGAGTCCCGGTGTCGTAATTCAGAAGGGTGACAGCCCCCTTGCTGGCTGTAGCCTGCTCACGATCACTGGCAGTACCTGTCAGGGAATAACGCGAAGGAAGACCATTGAAAATCTCCTGTGTCGTGACCTTATTGGCATCAGCGAGTTCAAGGAACTGACCTCCGGAAGTTGTTCCCCCGTTGGCTGCAGGCAGGCTCGCACCAAGTTTTTTATTGGACGGGTAGGTGACGATGAGGATCTTACCCCCTGCAACAGCGGTCTCAATCCTCGAGGCTGTCTGGATGCTGAATGTATCCTCCCCGCCGAGAATTATCACATCCACTGAGGGATCGGTAAACTGATCGATATGACTGTCCAGGTCCGGCCCGGATGATCCGGGAATTGACACCGCAACGATCACGGTATCATTATGGAGCTCGGGACTGAATCCCGAGCCGGTCCCGTACATTGCCACCGTTATGGCACTGGCAGGCAGGACAAGAAAGATACTGGCTAAAAGCATGATGATAATATAATTGATATTGTATCCGGTTCGTATCATGGTGATTTCTCCCCCTTTCTCAGCTCACGGTTATTTCCGTAACTATATAGGTATCAGACAGGATCATATATCGATTGTGGAAACCCTGCGCTGAGAAGCAGGAAAATCGCGTGAATCGTTTGATTTTTGCTCCACATTTTTCCGAAGCGCAAAAATAGTACTGGATGATCGTATTCTTCGATTCAGGATGCTGTACAATTCCGGAAAAAGACGGGATCCATGGACCCGGCGGGAATTGAACCCGCGGCCTTTACGTTGCGAACGTAACGATCTACCCCTGATCTACGAGCC
>DADT01000015.1 GCA_002495065.1 Methanoregula sp. UBA471
TCGACGGGCGGTACACTCCCACTTCAGTGATAGTATCCCCGTTCCAGTCCCCGATAACGGGCAGATCCGTGACCAGTCCCCAGTCTAGTACCGTTGGGGGTATTGCCGGATAACCACTATCTCTGAGGTAGAACGTATGCGTCGACGGACGGTACACTCCCACCATTCCACCTCTCGTAACGGTGACATTGATGTACCCGACTCTCGTCGAAGTATTGCTTCCACCGGCATTACTTGCGGTCAGCGATACGTTGTAGTTACCAGCAACCAGATATGTGTGCACCGGATTCTGGACCGTTGAATTTTCCGTTCTTCCATCACCGAACGTCCAGCTCCATACCGTGGGAACGTTCGCAGAGAGATCGGTGAAAGTTACCGCAAGTGGGGCCGTGCCGGATGTCGGCGTCCCGGTGAAATTCGCTGCAGGAGGCGTAACAGGCGCTGCTGACACGACAATATAATTCGTTCTTGTCGAAGTGTTGCTCCCGCCTGCGTTACTTGCGGTCAATGATACATTATACGTGCCGGATGCCTGGTAGGTATGCACAGGGTTCTGGACCGTCGCATTCACGCTGCTTCCGTCACCGAATGTCCAGCTCCACGAAGTGGGTGCGTTTGTCGACTGATCGGAAAATTGCACAGTTAGCGGCGCAATACCATTTATCGGCGTCCCGGTGAAATTCGCAACCACCGGCACAACAGGTGCCATTATCGTACTCCCATTCACGGTAACCGCAGTCTGTGACAGTGCACTACCATTGAGGGATGATCCACTCCTCATGGTAATCGCCGCCTGAGAGAGTATAATTCCTCCGGCTTGCGAACCGGTCCCGATAATCACACCATTAGAACCGGCGACCTGCCAGTAGATATTCTCCGCTCTTGTCCCGTTGATCAACGCGACCTGAGATGTATTACCTATTGTGAGGTTTCCCGCGAGCTGGAAGATCCAGACAGCACTCGCATTACCCTGGGCGTCCAGCGTGAGATTTGTTGCTGTTGGTAACTGCACATCGGTCGACCAGTTATAAATGCCGGGGGTAAGATTCAATCCACTAAGATTTCCACCGGACAGGTTGGTCGCATTGACTGGTGCTCGTCCTGCAGCGTCAGTGTATGCGGTTTGCATGTTGCTTACGGCAGTTGTCAGGAGAGAAGGAGTCGGAGTTGCGTGGTCGGCTGCAAATATCCTTCCTGCCACCAGAGGCGATGTGGAAAACTGATTCGAGGGATTCAGGGTAAGGGTAAATCCGGTAATGGCCGTTGAATTGTTCGGGCTGATTCCAATATTTCCGGTGATGTTTGTTGGTCCAGTAGCACTGATTCCCGATTCTGCCAGAATCGCATAATTACTGGCCAATCCAAGATTCACATTTGTAGCACCATTCACGCCGGGTGCAATCGCGGAAATCATCAGGCAGATCAAAACGAGAGTAAATACAAAAGAGACCAGGTCTCCAGGCCTTTTTTTTCTAACTGTCAGGGAACAATCCATGGGTTAACTCCTATTCCGGATATGTTATAAAAAAACGTATATACATACCAGAGGTAGGACTGCATTCTGTGTTGAAATATAAATATATTACCCGCAGTTTCAAAATCTGAAACGATCAAAATAGTAAGGCTTTAAGAAAAGGAAAAATAATACGGTAGTTCTCATGGCAGGTCCGGAAATCTCCGGCCCTCTGGAAACTATGTCCCACTCCGCAATATTCTTCTAGATAGAAACTGACCAGTGTAATTAGAGAGGTAAAGAACCGATGCACCGTTATTCGTTGTCCTGCAGCATGGAGGCAGAGGATCTTGAGCCGGTAGTCCTTGCAGTCCACGAATTAATCCATCGCCTGCCGGTGACAGCAAAATCACGGGAAAAGGACGGTATCCGGGTTGAGGACGGGCGGGTTGTCGACCGGCATTACACCGGTCCGATTCTCCTCGAGGCGATTGAAAAGAACATCCTTATCAAGACCACCCCGGCAAGCGGCGCCTACAAGGGAGTCCCGGTAACCGTGAGTCCGATCCGGGATAAAGACGGGAATGCTATCGGCGCAATCGGCATTGTGGACATTACCGGTATTTTTGATCTCGCCACCCTTATGGAACACCAGTCTGCAATTCTCAAGCAGGTCTGCGGCAAAGACCCCTGTCCCCTCCCTTCAGAACAGAGCGGTTCAAGGCGGTGAACTCGTTGCCGGACTCTGCATTCAAAGTGCTGGAAATCCTCGAACGGTCGCCAGGTCCCATCTCCGGTGAAACGATCAGCAACGAACTGGGAATCAGCAGGTCCGCTGTCTGGAAGCATATCAAGGAGCTCCAGGGAATGGGATATGAGATCTTCTCGTCCCAGAAAGAAGGATATAAACTCACGCGGACAAGCAACAAGCTCCTGCCCTACGAAGTGCATAAAAAACTGAAAACACAGTTCATCGGAAAGAAAATGCGATACCTCGACAGTACCCCCTCGACCATCTGGGTGGGCAAACAGATGTCTGCGGAGGGAGACGTCAGCAAGATTCACGGCATGGTGATTATCGCCGAGGAGCAGACCGGGGGAGTAGGCCGGATGGGCAGGGCATGGGTCTCCCCGGCAGGGGGGATCTGGATCACGATCGTCCTCAAACCCCATGTGCCTGTCGATCATATCTTCATGATCACGATGGCAGGTTCGATTGCCGTTGCCCGTGCTATCAGAAAGGAATTCGATCTCGGTGCCCTGATCAAATGGCCAAACGATATCTTCATCGGTAACAAAAAGGTTGCCGGGCTCCTCCTTGAACTGGCTGCAGAGGCAGACACGGTCCATTACTGCCTGCTGGGTATCGGTATCGATGTGAATGTCCCGCTCACCCAGTTTACCAGTACAATGCAAAAAGATATCACCTCTATCTGCGCTGAAGTGGGCCATGAGGTGGACAGGGCTTCATTCCTTGCACGCATCCTCAAAGAATTCGAGAACCACTACCTCCTGATCGAGGGCGGTGAATATGAGGCAATCATCAGGGAATGGAAAAGTCTTTCCAGTACTCTTGAAAACCGGGTGCAGATCAGGACGCTGAAAAACACCTTCGAAGGAGAGGCCATAGACATCGATGAGTTTGGGGCCCTCATCATCCGCAAGGATAATGGCAAGCTGGAACGGGTCATCGCCGGCGACTGTTATCACCAGTAAGTTAAGGTATATTTTTATCGTCAACCACGAAATTTTTTATGGTTGACGATGTTCGGGGACCTGCAGAAATCACGGAATATTGCCTATTCTGCTGCCTTTATCGGCCTTATCAGCCTTGGGGCCTGGGTATCGCTGCCCTTCTTCCCGGTCCCCCTGACCTTCCAGACCCTGTTCGTCCTCCTTGCCGGTATGGTCCTGAAGCGGTTTGCCGTGATTCCGGTTTCCCTGTATGTCGTCCTTGGTGCCCTCGGCCTCCCGGTGTTTCATTCGGGGGTTGCCGGTTTTGGCATCCTCCTCGGTCCAACCGGGGGTTACCTGTTCGGGTTCATCGGGGCAGCGCTCGTCGTCGGGCTTGCGTATGAATACCCGTCTCCATCCCTCCGGATCGGGGGAATTCTTGCCGGGACCGGTATTATCTATGCCTGTGGCATCGCATGGCTGATGTTCTCTGTCGGGGCAGGACTCATCCCTGCGGTGATGGCAGGACTGCTCCCGTTCATACCCGGTGAAGTGGTGAAGATGTACGCCGCGTATGCGATTGAAAAGACCCTGCCATGATCGCCATAGATGCTCTTCGCTGCCGGAATCTGGTGATTGACTCACTCGCCATCGGACCCGGCATCACTTCCGTAATCGGACCGAACGGGAGCGGGAAAACGACATTTCTCAGGTGCTGCGCCGGGATAGAACTGCCGCACCATGGCACGGTCAGCATCGATGGCGCAGTGCCCCGCGTCACCGAAACCGGGTGGGTGAACGAGTTTCCTGACCGGAATATCCTGTTTGCCCGCGTGTACGATGAGATCGCCTCCCCGCTCCGTTTCCGCCGTGACACCGCGTGTGATGCCATTGATGCCGGGGTGAAAGCCTGTGCGGAGTCCATGCACATCACTCATCTCCTCAACCGGGAGGTTCGTGAGTTATCCGGCGGGGAAAAAGTGCTGGTCTCGCTTGCAGCAGCCCTTGTCCACCACCCGAAAGTACTGCTGCTGGATGAATACGATTCCCATCTCGATGCACTTCTGGCAGAAAAGGTTGATCAGGTAATCAGGGCATCGGGGGCACGGTATGTCATCCGCTGCACCCAGCAGATGAATACTGCGGTAAAGAGCGATCACCTGCTCTTTTTTAATGCGGGCCGGGTGACCCATACAGGTACTCCCCGCGATGTTTTCGCTTTTCTCAAAAATACTGCCTTTTACCCGGTTCTCTGGGAGTGCGGGTCATGAACATGAGGCTGGACCACGCCTGTGTTATTCGTGACCACTGGTCTCTGAGTGCAACCGGCACATTCGATAAAGGAGTCCACCTTGTCAGCGGAGTTACCGGGAGCGGTAAGTCGACCCTTGCACTCATGATGGCCGGGCTCTTCCCCCTCTCCGAAGGCAGCATCGTGAAGGGGGAACTGAGCACCTGCATGCTCTCTTTACAGTTCCCGGAACTCCAGGTCACCGGGCGCACTCTTGAGGAGGAATGCGCATCCTGGGGGGCACCAGCTGAAAAGATCCTTGGGGCAACCGGGCTGACGGGTCGCAGAAACACATCGCCGCTGTCGCTGAGCAGGGGTGAACTTAAACGCCTCCACCTTGCCTGCGTGC
This sequence comes from Methanoregula sp. UBA471, assembly GCA_002495065.1. Classification (GTDB taxonomy): domain Archaea; phylum Halobacteriota; class Methanomicrobia; order Methanomicrobiales; family Methanospirillaceae; genus Methanoregula. Next base: position 4,768 of record DADT01000015.1, read on the forward strand.
TTTCCCGGGACTACGACCTGTTGCTGCTCGATGAACCATTCAGTTCTCTGGACTGCGAAGAAAAATCAAAGACATGTACGACCATTGAACAGAAACCAGGCATAACCGTTATTTTTACTCATGAACAGGAAATCCTCCCCCGGGTTTTTCGGATATGGGAGATTGCGGAGGGAAGACTTACCGACTGTGGCAGACTCCCGGATGCGTATGAACGCTGGCACCACGTCCCGCCAGCGGTAAAAAGACTGACGGCCCTTGGATCACCACCGGGTAATATTTCAATACGGGACATCCGGGAGGCAGCATGCAGGATCCAAGGATAAGAATTGCCGCGGCGGCGATCCTCTCGGTTTCAGCGTTTATCAGCCTCCATGGCGCTGTCCTTGCGTTTCTCTGGTGGCTGGTATTTACTCCCGGGGTTCACCTCGCAACAAAGATCCGGCTGGTTGTCCCGTTACTGCTCGTGACGGCCTTTTTCAGCCTTGTCCTGGAAATTTTCAGCGGGAATGGTCTTTCGTATTTTATCCGGATGACCGTCATTATCCTGATCGGCATGTGGCTCTACGGGGAGCAGAAACCGGGAGAATTCCTCACTACCAGTGTCTGGCTTCTGGGCGACAGGGCGGGGTTTGACCTCGGGCTGGTTGCCGAGATGGGTATGCAGTCCCTTTCCTGCATCCGTGCTGACGTGGGCCGGATCCGTGTGGCAGCGAAGATCAAAGGGTTGCGATGGGGAGTACACAGTCTCATTCCGGGCAGCGTGATCCTTGTCCATGGCGCACTTGCCCGGGCAGAGGATTCGGCGGAGCTGCTCGCGATCCGCGGCTACCGGTCAGGGGGGACCCTGTGCCCGGAATTTCAGAAAGGACCCCGGGATCCGGCTGCAGGATTTTTTGCCGTGTGTGTGGCATTTCTGGCACTGGTGCCAGTTAGTGAATTTTTTATACTTTACCGATGAAGTTTTGAGAGGCTTATTATGATCCTGCACCGGCCCTGAGGATCCTCATGCGCACTGCCTCTCCTGAAAAAGTCTCCATTACCGATACAACCCTGCGGGACGCCCACCAGTCCCTCATAGCACAAAGGCTCCGTACCGAGGACATGCTCCCTCTTGCACGCGAGATGGACCCCTGCGGTTTTTTTTCCGTCGAAGCATGGGGGGGTGCAACGTTTGATACCTGCATACGGTCTCTGAACGACGACCCGTGGGACCGGCTCAGGTCCTTAAAGACCGAACTGAAGCATACCCCTATCCAGATGCTCCTCCGTGGCCAGAACCTTGTCGGCTACCGCCATTACCCGGATGACGTGGTGGACCGGTTTGTAGCTGCCGCCCATAAAAACGGGGTCGATATCTTCCGCGTATTCGATGCACTAAACGACATCAGGAATATGGAACGGTCGATGGACCAGGTAAAAAATGTGGGGGCCCACCTCCAGGGGGCGATCTCCTACACAACAAGCCCGGTCCACACCACGCAGACATTCATTGAGATGGCAAAAGAACTCTACACACATGAGTGTGACTCCATCTGCATCAAGGATATGGCCGGGCTCATCATGCCGGGGGCAGCACGGGAGCTGATTGCCGGTATCAAAAAGGCAGTGGATGTAAAGGTCTGCCTGCACAGCCATTCAACCAGCGGTATTGCCCCGATGAGTTACCAGGCTGCCATAGAATCGGGAGTTGACATCCTCGATACTGCCATGTCCCCGTTTTCCATGGGCACATCCCAGCCGCCGACGGAGAGCATCGTCGCTTCACTCATCGGCACCCCGAGAGACACGGGAATCGACCTTGTTAAGCTCAGGGGAGTCCGCAATATCTGCATACAGATACGGGAAAAATATGCCGGGCTCCTCAACCCCATTTCAGAACGGGTTGACAGCGATGTCCTCCTCTACCAGCTGCCCGGCGGCATGATCTCCAACCTCGTCTCGCAGCTCCAGGAACAGGACGCTCTCAACCGGATGGATGATGTGCTGGCAGAAATCCCGCGGGTACGAAAGGATCTCGGCTACCCGCCGCTGGTCACGCCGACCAGCCAGATTGTCGGGATACAGGCCGTGCTCAACGTGCTGGTCAACGGCCAGCGCTACCGGAATGTCACCAAGGAAGTCAAAGACTATGTTCACGGGCTGTACGGGAAATCGCCGGGTCCGGTAAGTGACGAGATACGGAAGCTCATCATCGGCGATGATAAGGTTATCACGGTCCGACCGGCCGACCTGCTCGAACCTGCGTACGAGAAAATGAAAAAGGAGGCAGAAAAGGCAGGGCTGGTTAAAAAGGAAGAAGATATCCTGACCTATATTCTTTACCCCGCAATTGCCCCTTCATTTCTCAAAGGGGAGCGCCCATTGGAAGAGATCCCCAGGAAGGCATCTGCTGCAAAACCCGCAACCGATATGCCCAGCCAGATGGAAGTTGAGGTGGATGGGGAGGTGTTCTCGGTCAGAATTGTTTCTGTCGGAGGAAGCAAAGTAGAAGTGACCGGAGTCACCCCCCAGAAGGCGCCCCGCGGGGAGTATGCCGGGGGTATCAAAAGCAATATGCAGGGAATGGTGCTCCAGGTGCTCGTGAACCGTGGCGCTGCCGTGAAGAAGGGAGACACACTCCTCGTGCTCGAGGCCATGAAGATGGAAAACCCCATACACAGCCCGGTGGATGGAAAGGTCACGGAGATCTTTGTGGACACCGGCGATGTCGTCCAGAATGGAGACGTCCTGCTGGTGGTGCAATGAAATATTTTGAAAAACTCCTGATTGCCAACCGGGGAGAAATTGCCATACGTGTCATGAGGGCATGTCGTGAGCTCGACATCGAAACGGTGGCCATCTATTCATCCGCTGATAAGAATGCACTGCACGTGAAATATGCGGACGAGGCCTTTCAGGTAGGGGAAGCCCATCCCTCGAAAAGCTACCTGAACATGGAGCGGATCATCGATATCGCCAAGAAGAGCGGGGCGGAAGCGGTCCATCCCGGCTACGGCTTCCTCGCAGAGAACTACCGGTTTGCAAAGATCTGCCTGGACGAAAATATTATTTTTGTCGGTCCGGGCTGGAAGACCATCCGGGCAATGGGGTCGAAAATCGGTAGCAAACTGATGATGAAGAGTGCAGGTGTCCCGGTCCTTCCCGGCACCGATGGGATCAGGGATATTGATCTCGCAAAAAAAGTTGCTGCCGAGATTGGTTACCCGGTGATCGTCAAGGCGAGCGCCGGGGGCGGCGGCATCGGCATGCAGATCGTCAATGATGAGAAGTCGCTTGAAGATGCCATCACCAAGAGCATGCGAATCGCCCAGTCTGCCTTTGGCGATGCAACGGTCTTTATTGAAAAGTACCTGGTAAAACCGCGGCATATCGAATTCCAGGTGCTTGCTGATGAACATGGCAACGCCGTCCATCTCTATGACCGGGAATGTTCCATCCAGCGCCGCCACCAGAAACTGATCGAGGAGGCTCCCTCTCCGATCATGACTCCGGAGCTGCGCGAGCGGATGTCGGAGTCTGCCCTCAGGGTTGCCGATGCATCGGATTATACCAATGCCGGTTCCGTCGAGTTCCTGTACAGCCAGGGGAACTTTTATTTCATGGAGATGAACACCCGTCTCCAGGTCGAACATACCATCTCGGAAATTATTACCGGTATCGATATCGTAAAACAACAGATCGCGATCTCAGCGGGAGAATCCCTTCCCTTCGGGCAGGAGGATCTCTCCATCCGCGGTCATGCGATCGAGTGCCGGATCAATGCCGAAGACCCGCTCAATAACTTTGCCGCTGACCCGGGAAAAATCATCCGTTACCGTTCCCCGGGCGGACCCGGCATCCGGGTGGACAGCGGGATTCACATGGGATATACCATTCCCCCGAACTACGATTCGATGATAGCAAAGCTCTGTGCCTGGGACAGCACACGACGGGAGGCGATAAAACGGATGCGGCGTGCAATTTCCGAATACATCATCCTCGGTATCAAAACCACCCTTCCCCTCCACTACGCGATCATGAACAACCAGCAGTTTGTTGAGGGAAATACCCACACGCACTTTTTGCAGGAAGAACATATCTTCGATACGCTCGAGCGCTACCGGCGTGATGAGGAGACACGGATGCAGACCCTCGCGGGATCCTTCGGTCAGGGAAAGAAAGTTGCTGCAATATCAGCTGCGGTGAATATGTACCTGCAGCCGAAAAAGGACTGACGTGTCGGGTAAAACGAATTTATCAGAACCTTTAATAGTTTTTACAGTGTTGTAATTATGCACTTTTGTGCTGCGGTGGCCTAGCTGGTTAGNNGGGATCGTAACCCTCCCGCAGCATTGTTTTAATCATTCCGTTTCTGAATACATCCCCCATTTTTATCCGGATCGCCAATTCTCCCGATATTTCGTGATTTTTTGTATTCTACTGACGATATATTTATTTACCCTTTCATCAAACAAAATTACGTAAAAATTGAGGTGTATGCATGCTTTGGGAAAATGTTGTCGTTGGTTTAATCCAACTGGTTGTTTCGATTCTCTTTGCCGTACTGGCACTGTACATCGGTTTTGCTGTGCTCGGTAAGATCACCAAGGGTATCCACGAGGAAAAAGAGCTCGCAAAAGGGAATGCAGCAGTCGGGATTATTGTTGCTTCAGTGTTTGTTGCAATCGCCCTGGTCGTCCAGTCCGGTGTGTCCGGCATTTCCGTGGGTATCAACAAGGCACTGAGTGTCGGCATCCTGTCGGTTGACGGCCTGCTCGCAGTTGCCGTGGCATTTGTCCAGCTTATCCTTGGTATCGTGCTTGCGGTCGCTGCAATCTACCTCGCCCTGAATATCCTTGACAAGCTGACAAAGGGAGTAAATGAGTTCGAGGAGATCAGGAAAGGCAATGTCGCGGTCGCACTCGAGATGGGCGGTGTGATTATTGCCGTGGCGGTCATTATCCAGTCCGGTGTGATTGGTATCACTGCTGCACTGGTGTAATATCCTTTTATACTATTTTTTTCCCGATTTTAAGAAATTCAGACTCTGGTGAAATCCGATCTTACGTCGATTCTTACGTGAGTAATAGATATTCCGGCTCTGAAGAAATCCTGTTATAAAGGAGCAATCCCACCGAAGACCAGTTCGGAGGTAATTGTCATCCGGGCTGTTTTTCCCGTCCAAAAGCCCCTGTGAGAATTCTGGTACACCGGAGTCTGCTTCGAGTCCGCTTGTACCTCATTTCCCCCACCCACCCGGATTTTAGAGGTCATAATTCGGAAATATGCGGAACCGGGCCGGAATTATTCAACGATTTCCGACGGGAACGGATGAGGTCGAATATAGCGATGTTACAGAGACCGAAAGCAGGAGAGGATGTGGTTTGGGACGCAGCGGGCACCGGCAGGGGGATATTCCGGCATTCTCCCCGGGAGGCATCAGGGATGAAGAGGTAGCCTACAGAGAGCTATTTCTACAGAGAGCTATTTCTACGGAGCAGATATTTCTACGGATTTCCACAGATCTCCCATCAGGGGGGTGCCACAGTGGCGGGGGCAAAGCCCCCAAGAACGTGATAAAATGATGGTTTGTCCGGTTCAATAATTGGTAAAAAGATCTTTCACTATTTTTGATTTGCACCATATAATTTTGTAAGAATACCTTAGGAACTCTTTATCCGAAAAATATGATGGACGTCGCCGCCCCCGAAGGGACGCCCCCGCGGCGATTCGAGCAAAGTTTACGGGGGTGATTCGAAAAAAACTCTCTTGCCAGACGATGCCACAATCAGAACCAGAGCGACTAATCAGGATGGATATATCAGGAACGAAATGTTGACAGTTTTTTCGATTTTACACGAAAAAATGTGCTTGTCACTTATTTTCCATACCGGTTGATCGTCCGGATTAAATCCGCAAACCCGTCCATCTCCATGGCGAGCACCTGGTTACGAGTCATACCCATACTGGTCTCGGCATCGGCGGTCAGCATCTCGGGGCCCCGGATTATTTCCCGCTCAGTACCGTCCCGCGAGAGAACTTCCTGTGCTTCAGCCTCATGCACGAATGCCCGGCCAGGGATGATAACTGTCGGTTCAAGGGAAGAGAGATCCAGTTCCTTCAAATCGTCGATCGTAATCAGGCACGCGATTTCCTTGCTAACCGGCATGACCGGGACCTGTGATCCACATGCACTGAGGATCTTTTCAATAAAGGGAGTCGCAATACTTCCGCTGATCACGGTTGCCCGGCGCTGCACCCGTGGAAGTTTTGCAATCAGCTCGGGTTCGGTGAGGAGTGCAAACGGCGAGCCGATATCCGGGTCCCACAGGGGAGTCCCGGAGATCTTCATGGTGAACTTTTTGTTAAGATCCGAGATGAGATCGCGGAATGATTCCACGGTCTGCACTTTTTGATTATGGATAACCGGACCATTCCCTAAAATCAGTCCCTGCTCGGTGGCGTTGGCAAACCGCATCAGGATGATACCTTTCGCACCGCGGTCCTGGAGCCACTCGCACGTCTGTTCGAGTACTAGGCCATCGTTGATTCCCGGGAGGATCACCGCCGCAGCATAGACATCGACGTTCCCGCAGAGCTTTTCGAGAATTGATAACGAAACCTCAGGCGTGGGGTCATGCATCCAGCGTTTCCTGAGTGCAGGATCGGTTGCAAAGACCGTGAACGATAATTCAGTAAGACCGTTGTCGATGAGCAGGTCTGCTACGGCAGGATCGTCCCAGCCCTTGCCGCTCGTGTACCCGATATGGAGGGGGGCTTCCATGCTGCCAAGCAGTTCGATCAGTTCGGTGAACCGGGGATAACAACTGGGATCTCCCCCGCCACTGATGGTGATGCGTTCGAGATCCCCGCTCTTTCCCTGCAGGTTTGCCAGGGTCTCCTCTGCGATGGTCTTCAGCTCTTTAAAGCCGCTATACTCTTCCCGGATACCACGGGTACAGTAATCGCATCCCTTCTTGAATGGCAGGCAGTACCTGCATCCGAGGGGCTGGACCCCCCGTACCTTCTTAAAATAACAGTATTCGCAGAATCCGCGGCAGTTGATACCGGGGCTTCCTCCGATATCCACGGTGAGCTGGGCCATGTGTACATACTAGTCGGTTCCTGTTCCTATAAGGTATTGGGAAATGAAGAGCCGGAGAACCGGTATTGACACACTTTATCTCCTTCCTGACCGCTTAGGATGAACTCAGGAATTCGTGAAATATGCATCTCTGGAAATCTTGTTTTTGTTGAGTGATCTCACCGAGTACCATGCCGGATAGTATTGTCAGAGGGGGCGGTTTTCACCGTCAAAAAACCCTTTGGAAATTCTGGTACACCAATGCCTGATATGAGCCCGGTTGTACCTTATTTCCCCCGCCCACCGAATTTTAGAGGTCATTATTCGGAAAAATGCGGAACCGGGCCGCAATAATTGCAGGTTCTTCGGCGGGAACGAATGCGGTCGATTTAGCAATGTTACAAAGACCGAAAGCAGGAGGGGATGTGATTTGGGACGCAGCTGGTACCAGCAGGGAGACGTCCACACCGGGAACTTCATGGATGATGAGGGATTCTACGGAGCAAAATATTCTTATCGTCCTGACTACCAGGCGTATTATTCCCTGTATACATCACCAGTCCCAGAGAGGAACTCCGCTGGGGTCATTGCGATAATATCCGTTCCGCTGAAATGCCGGATATACCCGGTCACGATCAGGATTTTTTCGTGACATGATACCTCGATGAATGGAAGATCACCTGGATCGGGAAGGGTGGAGGTTATTGGTATTGGCGAGATGAACACCCCCTCTCTCCAAATGAACCCAATGATTTTGTTTATTGCATCTGCCGGAAAAGAGAACTTCTCCCGTTTAAGTACTGCTGAATATTAAGTAAATATCCGTGCATCGAGCACCACGACGATGGAACCGTTGATAACGAGGTTGAGAATTCCCGCAGGGCTCCGTTGGGTGAAAGCATCCCTGATACCAGCACGTTGGTATCTAAGACTATATACGGACTGACCGTATTACTGCCCCGCCCGCGACTGGTTTATTTCCTGTTCTATTTCCTGATCTGACAGTGCTTTTATCCCCTTTTTCCGGGCATATATCCTGATCTTTTCAAGCGCGTTAAAAGCGCGTGCCCTCCGAAGACTGGCAAGTGTCTCTTCAAGGTCATCGCCAACGGCAACCACGATAGCCCGGGGTTTTCCATTTACCGTAATTACCGATTCATCGTCCCCGGTAACTTCCCAGAGGCGGGCCGGGTTTGAACGGATCTCACGACTTGAAATAAATTTCATTCTTTTCTCTCTCCATTCATGTTGACTCTTAAATCGTCCTGCAATATATCATACATTTGTAATCACAAAAACACCGTGTTTAAAACAGGAGAGAGCCAGGTCCCCAAGCCGAAAAGATGGCGGTTTACCTGAACGCTTTGCAGCTTTCATAGATAGAAAGACAGGGTATAATATTGCCACCCGTCGCGAGCCGGATCCAGGCATGAAAGGTATCAGGATCTAAAATCAGCACCATCTTTTTTACCATCAACGG
>DADT01000002.1:0-15178 GCA_002495065.1 Methanoregula sp. UBA471
CCAACTAGACCACGAGCCCGGTCTCCTACTAATGTTTCCCTGCATCCTATTAACATTGTTGATTTCAGGTAATTCTGTGATCATAACTGAGCGAATGAGGGGGTGCACAGGTTTTAATAAAGTGGAATTCCTTTTTATCCGTGACGTTTCCAGGTAGGATGCAAACATATCCCTTGGCCGGCACTCGCCGCGTCCGGAACCCCATCCCCACCCGATTTCGGTCTCCGTAACATTGCTGTATACGACCTCATCCGTTCCCGTCGGCGATCGTTCAGTTATTCCGGCCCGGTTCCGCATTTTTCCGAATTATGACCTCCAAAATTCGGAGGGCGGGGGAAATGAGGTACAACCGAGTCCAAAGCAGGCTACGGTGTTACCAGAATTTCCGCAGAGGTTTTTTGATGGTGAAAGCCGCTCTATCTGATGATAACATCCGGCTGGATCTTCGGGGAGTTCACTCCTTAAAAACAGGATTTCCAGAGCAAAATTAAGATGAAAGAAAAAGGTCGGGGAATTATTCCTTTTCTTTCTTAAGTTTAATATCGATGCCATATTTTTCCGCATTTTTGTCGGCCATTGCCTGTATTGCAGCAATCTCGGCATCCTGCCGGGTTGGTTTGAACAGGTGGCGGAACCGTTTCTGGGTCTTCAGATAATCTTCGACCGGCTTGCGAACTACCTTCTTGACCTTCACCACCTTGCCATCAACCATCTCGTAGTTGACCCAGAGCCCGGTCTCGATTGCCAGTTTTGCAACCGCGAGAGTCTGGTTTCCTTCAAAACCCCAGCCGGTACAGCAGGGTGCATGGACCTGGATATAACAGGGACCTTTTGTGTTAATCGCCTTCTCAACTTTCTGCATGAGGTCTGCAGTATAGGCAATGGAGGCGGTCGCGACATAGGGTGCACCGTGGGCTGCCAGGATCTGGGGCATGTCTTTCTTAGGACGTTTGTTCCCAAACGAGCACTTACCCGCCGGGCTCGTGGTTGTACTCGCGTCGTAGGGTGTAGCTCCGGACCGCTGGATCCCGGTGTTCATGTAGGCCTCATTATCATAGCATATGTAGGTGAAATCGTGACCTCGTTCAAAGGCACCGCTTATGCAGACCATCCCAATGTCAAAGGTTGCCCCGTCCCCTGCCATGATGACAATTTTCTCTTTCCTGCCTTGTTTTTTGAGCGCTGCATCGATCCCTGATGCAACAGCTGAAGCATTCTCAAAGAGGGAGTGGATCCACGGCACCTTCCAGGCAGTTTCAGGGTAAGGTGTAGAGAACACTTCCATGCACCCGGTTGCCGATACAACGATAGTATCCGTTCCGGCTGCTTGTGTTACCAGTCGTGCGGCAAGTGCGGCACCACACCCGCCGCAGGCACGGTGTCCGCAGTCAAAGAGGTCACAGGTTGTTTCAGCCATGTCAGAGCACCTCCTTTCGCAGCCCGTAAAATATATCTCCCAGTCCCTTTTCGGAGAGTTCAACAACTGCCTTGATATCTTTTTTCCTGACGTCCCGCCCTCCGAGGCCGATAATATAATCCTTTACCGGAATGCCCGAACTATAGAGGGCATCCTTGACTTCGAGAGCAAGAGCCCCTTTTGCACCGAGGGAAATATTCTTGTCGAGAACGGCAACTCTCTTGACGTGAGCAAGAGCCTTCGCGATGTCATCCGTGGGGAACGGGCGGAAAACGCGGACCTTGAGCAGGCCGACTTTTTTACCTTCGTCACGCATCTCATCGATTGCATCCTTGGTTGTTCCGCATATGGAACCCATTGCGACAATTGCCGTGTCAGCATCTTCAAGACGGTAACCTTCGACCATTGCACTGTAATCCCTGCCGAACATGCGACCGAATTCTTTTCCTGCCGCACTGATTACCGCTTTTGATTCCTTGAGAGCACGGTCCATGTCGTATCGGAATTCATGGTAGTATTCCGGTGTCGCATACATACCAAAACTGATAGGATCAGCAGCATCGAGCCGTTCCTTGGGGGCAAATTTCGGGAGGTACCTGTCCACATCTTCCTGGGTCAGTGTATCAATGGGCTCATAGGTATGGGAGAGGATGAACCCGTCGAAACAGACGAACGCAGGCAGGAGAACTGAGGATTCCTCTGCTACCCGGTACGCGATATAATGCAGGTCAGTGGCTTCCTGGTTATCTTCTGCGTAGAACTGGAGCCAGCCGGAATCACGCAGGGAGATGGAGTCCTGCTGGTCATTCCAGATCGAAAGGGGGGCGCCAAGTGCACGGTTGGCTATCGACATCACGATCGGAAGGCGCATTCCTGCAACATTGAAGCAGACTTCGAACATCAGGGCAAGACCCTGCGAGGTCGTCGCAGAGTATGTGCGTGAACCTGCAGCACTTGCACCGATACAGGCGGAAAGGGCAGAAAATTCATTCTCCACGGTGATATATTCGGCATCGAGCTCGCAGTTTGCCACAAAATCAGCGAGCGCCTCGACAATATGGGTCTGGGGGGTGATGGGATAGGCCGCGATCACCTGCGGGCGGCATAATTTTACTGCTCCTGCCACCCCAATGGATCCTTCAATCATCTGCAGCATCTACTTCTCCTCCTGTTTCATACCGATCGCTTCTTTCGGGCACTCTTCCGCACAGAGTCCGCAACCCTTGCAGTAGGTGTAGTCGGGCACAAAAAATTCCTCTGCATTTTCACTGATGCAGCCTTCCGGACAAATTGTCCTGCATGTCCCGCACTTCGAACACTTTTCATTGTCAAAGACAGGTTTGAACACTCGCCATGATCCGGTTTTATTGTCGCGGGACTTTCCCGGGCGTGCCCGGCACCCGATTGCCAGTGCCATTATGCACCTCCCTTGACGGTGTTATACGCCACACGGGCTGCTTCGATGTTCTTTATCGCAAGCTCTTTGGGGAACCGGTGATTGAGTGCATTCTCCAGTGCGGAGAACTTGATTTCACCGGTTGCAGCAGCAAATGCACCCATGAGGGATGTATTGGTAATGGGCAGTCCCAGCGTCCTGAGCGCGATGGATGTGGCATCGATGGTGATAAGCTTCACCCCATCAGGGACCGAATATCCGGGTGTCTTTTCCGTATTCACGATTACGATACCCCCCTTCTTCACACCCTGGAACACGTTCACGTCTTTGATGAGCGTGCTGTCCTGGACAATGATATAATCCGGTTCATAGACCTGGCTTCGTTTCCGGATGACCTTGTCATCGAACCGGACAAATGCCTGCACGGGTGCCCCCCGCCGCTCGACACCAAAAGCCGGGAATGCCTGGGCAAAGGCCCCTCCTTCGAATGCGGCGACAGCAATCAATTCAGCTGCGGTGACAGATCCCTGCCCCCCGCGGCCGTGTATACGTAGTTCTCTCAAAAAAATCCCCATTATTTTTACATGATTAATCGATATAAATCTACAGATCTACATCAAGCCCGAGAACAGAAGTGCTCCCGCAAAAAACGTCGCGGGCGATCCTGACCAGACCGCTTGACGCGCACCATTCATCGAAAACCGCAACATTCCGCCCCAGAAGGCTCTCAACCTCAGGTGCGATAACCGGTGCAAGCGTACCCGCAAGCGCCACGCGGGCATGGGAATTCAGCATAAGGAGCGCGGCGCATTCCATTGCGGCAAACATGGCAACAGACCGCATGCGCTCATCTTCCGGAAGCGAAAATTTCACTCCGGCATGCTGGAAAGCCTCATTTGCTGTGCAATCTCCCGCATCGATCCGCCGGATTGCGTCCACATCGAGTGCACCGTGCAGGAGACCCGGGGCGAAAATGCACGCATCGAAAGCGCCAACCAGTTTCCCGGAAGTAACAAGCAGGGTAACGGTGTTTGAACTCACATCGGAAACAATAATATCATTTCCGATCACATGGCAGACCTCATAGGCTATCCCGATCTTTTCCGGACTCGACTGGTGGGAGTATACCTTGAAACGGGGATCGGTAGGAGATCCGCGGTGGAGTCCGGGAATGACAATGGCAGGGATGCCGCTCTTTGCCACTTCATCAAAAACCTTTGTCCCTCCGCCGATGTGCTGTCCTGCACCGTCCTGGCTTACGAGCCCCCGGTTTTTCACGCGGGTAATACGGGTGATGGAAGAAATATTGTCGCCCATCGAATAACAGAGTGCAATCCCTTCAATTTCATCGAGCGGACAAATTCTCGAGAGATCCTCTATGGAAAACTCTTTTGCAGCCTCCCGTGAGATCTTGAATTTTCCCGATTCTCCGGCAAATCGCATCGCCGTGGTGCCGTGATCGATCCCGATAAACATACCAGTAATCCTATAGCATGGATAACATAATATGTAGTGATGTTTGATGTCGTGACAGGTGGTGCCGGGTTTATCGGTTCGCACCTTGTTGATACGCTTGTTGCACAGGGTAACGAAGTCCTGGTGATTGATTCCCTCTGTGCCGGAAGGAAAGAGACGATAGCACGGCATATTGATTCCTGCAAAGCTCGGTTCGTTAAAAAAGATCTGCTTGACGACGGGTGGCAGGATTCAATCCAGGGCGCGGACAGGCTCTTTCATCTCGCAGCTGATCCCGACGTCCGCCAGAGTGCGGTGAACCCCGATCCGACCATGCAGAACAATATTATGGCAACATTCAGGGTTCTTGAAGCCATGCGACGGCATAACGTCCCGGAACTGGTATTTACCTCGACATCAACGGTCTACGGCGACGCTGCCATCATCCCGACACCTGAGACGTACACTCCGCTGGAGCCGATCTCGGTATACGGTGCAAGTAAGCTTGCCTGTGAGGCGCTGATATCCGCCTACTGCCACTCATTTGGGATGAAGGCATGGGTATTCCGGTTCGCAAACATTATCGGTTCGCGAAGTGGTCACGGTGTAATCACCGATTTTATCCAGAAACTTGAAAAAAATCCTGCCGAACTTGAGATTCTTGGTGACGGGAAGCAGACCAAATCCTATCTCGAGGTGCACGAATGCATAGCGGCAATGCTCTTTGCGGTCGGACATGCACGGGGCACGGTCAACACGTTTAATATTGGATCGGAAGACTGGATCGACGTAAAGAGCATAGCTGAGATCGTTACCGATGAGATGCATCTCCCCTCTGTGAAGTTTACATTTACCGGCGGTGAACGCGGATGGGTGGGAGACGTCCCGAGGATGCAGCTTGCTGTTGACAGGATCAAAGCCCTTCGCTGGAAGCCCCAGCTCGGCTCACGGGAGAGCATTCGCATTGCGGTCAAAGCGATGCTTGAAGAACGATTACAATCCCCATAGCTAACCCAAAACTGCAGTGGTTCCCATGAAGTATATCGTTATTCTCGGAGACGGCATGGCGGATGAGCCGCTCGTGCAGCTGGGGGGCAGGACTCCTCTCGAATATGCAAAAACACCAAATATGGACCGGATGGCACAAAATGGCGCCTGCGGGATGTTAAGGACAATTCCTGATGGCTTTGAAGCGGGAAGTGATATTGCCAATATGTCCATCCTTGGCTATGCCCCGGAGAAATACTACACCGGGAGGGGCCCGCTCGAAGCGGTGAGCATGGGAATCGGGCTTGAGTCAGGAGATGTTGCGTATCGATGTAACCTTGTGACTGTAGAGGACGGTGTTATGGTCGATTTCTCAGCCGGTCATATCTCCAGTTCAGAGGGTTCTACATTATTCTCTTCATTGTCACAGGAGATTCCTGAAGTCATGCTCCGGGCCGGCGTCAGCTACAGGAACCTGCTCGTCGTCCACCAGGGAACCGGATCCACTTCGACCCCACCTCACGATATCGTCGGGAAGAAGATTGCAGAATATCTGCCGGAAGGAGGTGATGCAGCCCTGCTCCTGAGGTGCATGGGGAAAAGCACGGAGGTGTTTGCCGGTCATCCGGTAAATGCAGCACGACTCAGGGCAGGGAAACGTCCCGCTACAGGGATCTGGCCGTGGAGTGGAGGGCCCAGGCCGTCCTTTCCACAGTTTGAAGAGAAGTACGGAAAGAAAGGGGGGATGATCTCGGCTGTAGATCTTCTGAACGGAATTGCCCGGTGCGCCGGTATGGAGATAATCAGTGTTCCGGGAGCCACCGGTTATCTCGATACCGATTATGCAGCAAAAGGGCGGTATGCACTTGATGCAATCAGGCACCTTGACTTTCTCTATCTCCATATCGAAGCACCCGATGAAGCAGGACACCTTGGTGATGTTGAAGAAAAAGTTCGTGCAATCGAACGGGTGGACAGTGTTGTCGGGATGATCCTTGAAAATTTTGATGGCGTGCTGGCAGTGCTTCCTGATCATCCGACCCCGATTAGTGTCAAGACGCACACAAGGGACCCGGTTCCCTTTGTTGTGCTTGGAAAAGGAACAGATTCGACAGAACATTTTTCAGAACGGGAAGCTGGCGAAGGTAGCTTGGGAACGAAAAGCGCAGTGGATTTCCTCAGCTTCCTTTTTTCATGAGAAGTGCGGCATCAGACCCCTGCTTCATCATTTACTTCAGTGGGGGTAACTTTCATCATTTGCGCACAACTTACAGCGGATACTATGTATTCTTTGACTGCTAACTATCCTCCATGCCATACAAGATCATCAATGCCAGCGCATACCTGAACGGGCAGGTACGGGCCGGGATCATCACTCAGGAGGATGCCGATCTCATCCGCGAATTTTGCGAAGAGCGGAAAGCAACAAAGCATATCGCTGAGGCAACCGCTCTGGTCACATCGAAGGGTCTATCAAAGTTTGCACCATCGATTGCACCCTTCAAACAGTGTACGACTCAGGATATAATTAAGGGTATCAATGCCGTTGAAACAAAATGGAAGCAGAACACCAAGCGGTTAAGGATTTATTATCTCAAAGAATTTGCACATTGGTTGGTAGATGAGGGATATAATTCAACCATCAATATCAAGAAACTGGATAGCATCAAACCCCCCACGGCAGATAAGGCAACAAAAACTGCATCGCAGATGATCTCTGAAGAAAAAATAGATCTGATGATTCGGTCCTGCAAGAACTCCCGGGACCGGGCGTTAATCGCGTTTATGTATGAAGGAGCACTCAGGCCAATCGAAGTCCGGGAAGCAACATGGAGTCAGATCACCTTTGACCAGTACGGTGCAATATTCAACACCTCCAAAAAGACCGGCAAACCCCGGTACATCCGGCTTATCCGCTATTACGGGTATCTTGCAGCATGGAAGGCAGACTATGGCCCGGGAACACCCGAAGGTAACGCGCTGGTATTCGTAACGGGCCCGGGCAAAATACTATCCCGGCAGTATTTCCACGATATCATTGCCCGGGCAGCACAAGCTGCTGGCCTTAAGGACGTGTTCCCTTACATCATCAGGCATAGTCGGATAACCGCAATGGTTACCCAGAAGATCCCGGAATCTGTGATTAAACTGCAGGCATGGGGCAACATCGCCACACCCATGATGGCAACCTATACCCATCTGTCCAATGACCAGATGGACGATGTTTTATTGGAGACTGCCGGCGTTAAGCGGGTAGGACGGCCCAAAGGTCCAAGCATGAAGCCGGTTCAGTGCGAGGACTGTTCCACCGTGAATGTACCGGGGGCCCAATTCTGTTACAAGTGCGGGCGTTCCTTGACCGGTGAAGGTTTGACCAAGATGGAACGGATGAAACGGGATGTCTATGAAAATCCCGATGAACTCATTGCATTCCTGCAGGAGCTGAAAAAAGAGCGGGAGAGTAAGAGATCATAGAGTTTTCCATCTGACTCCATCATCAGAATGTTCATCGGTTTCAACCGCGACACTAACTTATCATGCCTGATGCCCGGGAGTTGTCAGATAAGGCGCTCGGACTTGCTGAATCCGGGCACTATGAAGAGGCACTTGATCTGATAAGCAAAGGGATCAACATCGATGCCAATAATGCAAATCTGTGGAATAATAAAGGAATAATCCTTTTCAAAATGTGCAGATACCAGGACGCCCTCAATTCATTTTCCCAGGCAGCGGATATCGACCCCGGATTCACCGAGGCGTGGGTCAATAAGGGTGTGGTACTTATGGAACTTGGAAAAAATCTTGCAGCAATTCGTGCCTTTGACAAAGCCATTGCTATTGATTCGGGTGACAGCCAGGCACGACATTACCGGGATCTGGCACAGAAGAAAATTATAGAGTCCAGTAGTTTCTCCCCTTCTCCCTCAAAGGATCAAACGAAGTTATTCAAGTAAATGCCCGGAGTCCCCCCAAACACGGGTATTGAAGAAAAAAATGGAGAGGATTTATTTTTTCTTGATTTTTTTCTGCCGTTTGAATAATCTTTCTTTTACTTCATCAATATTATCAGGCAGCCACTGATGACGCTCTTTTGTATAGTCCCCGCTACCAGTTTCATAACTCTGGATAAACCGTGCCATATCAACCGGGCCCAGTTTCTTTGAGAGTGCACTGATGCCCTCTTTGCGTATTTCACTGATTGTTTTCATCGGTTGACACCTCCATGAGCCATTTAACGGGATTTTTTTCTTCAATAGTTATCTGATGAGGGGGTATTGGTCCTTAAGGCTTATATTCACCTCCACCTCTCCAAAAGCATTAAGAATGCATATTGCCTTCATGACGTACGGTCAATCCTGATGAAATAAAAAAGAAATGACGAAAAAATCGATGATGATATGTAACGTTTCCGCAGCGGTTCGCTCCTGTAATAATAAGCGCCCGGTAAAATATGTCGTTACCGTGCACCTCAATTATTGTAGAGGATGTACCAACCTGCAAATGCCCATAGTATGTTTCCATAAGGTGTAAGATGATGATAAAAACCAAGGTACCTCCTCTATTGAAAAAAAGCCAAAAAATAGCCAAGACTGCGTTGAAAAAAAATGCTGTGACTAAGAAAAATACCAGGAGCAAAGCTCGCGAAGTAACCTTTCCCATCATCGGGATCGGGGCCTCTGCCGGTGGGCTTGAAGCATTTGAACTCTTCTTCAAAACGATGCCGGCCGACAGCGGCATGGCGTTCGTGCTTATCTCCCATCTCGACCCGGGCCATGAAAGCATGCTGTCTGATATCCTCCAGCGGATCACCGCGATGCCCGTTCATGAGGCGCAGGACCAGATAACAATTGAGGCCAACCATGTCTATACCATCCCGCCCAACAAGGACATGGCAATCTTCCATGGTGTGCTCCACCTGAGTGTCCCGGAACAGACACGGGGGATGCGGCTGCCCATAGACTCCTTCTTCCGTTCTCTTGCCGATGACCAGGGGGAACGTTCGATCTGCGTGATCTTCTCGGGAAGCGGGTCGGACGGTACCCTCGGGCTTCGCGCCATCCATGGGGCCGGCGGGGCCTCCTTTGTGCAGGAACCCCCCACCGCAAAATATGACGGCATGCCATCAAGTGCGGTCCAGAGCGGTCTTGCCACCTATGTGCTGCCGGTCGATAAGATCGCCGAACAACTGGTCACCTACGTAAAGACTATCGCTGATACCGGTCTTCCCCCTGCTCCCCCGATTCCCGCTTCATTAAGTTCCATGAAACATATCCTGATGCTCCTGCGGACAAAGACCGGCAACGACTTTTCCCAGTACAAGCAGAGCACGATCCGGCGCCGGATAGAACGGCGGATGGGGATGCATACCTTAAAGGATATGGACGCGTACGCCCGGTACCTCAGGGAGAACCCTGCCGAAGTCCAGATCCTATTTAAAGAACTGCTCATCAACGTGACCAGCTTCTTTAGGGACTCCGAAGCGTTTGCTTCCCTGACAAAAGAGGTCCTGCCCCGGTTGTTTGAGAATAAACCGGAGAACTATGTCTTCCGTATCTGGGTACCTGGGTGCGCCTCCGGTGAAGAGGTATACTCGCTTGCCATACTCTTCCGCGAATACATGGACGAGATCAAACAGGATTTCAAGCTCCAGATCTATGCGACTGATATCGATGGCGAGGCGATTGCAACTGCTCGGGCAGGCAGGTACCCCAAAAACATCTCAATCGACGTTTCATCCGAACGGCTGCGGCGGTACTTTGAAAAAGAGGCGACCGGGTTCCGGATCAAAAAAGAGATCCGGGAGATGGTCGTGTTTGCCATTCAGAACGTTATTAAGGACCCGCCATTTACCAAGATGGACCTGATCAGCTGCCGGAACCTGCTGATCTACCTTGATGTCGAACTCCAGGATCGGGTAATCCCGGTGTTCCATTACGCACTCCGGCCGGGAGGGGTACTCTTCTTGAGCCCGTCAGAGGGCATCGGGAATTTCACCGATCTTTTCGCCCCGGTCGATAAAAAGTGGAAGATTTACAGTGCAAAAAAAACTCTTGCATCTGCCCGGGCGCTGATGACACCGCGCTTTGCATGGAACGATGATAGTCCCAATAAGGAACCGGTTGCGCCATTGAACAGGAAGAAGAAGATGAACGTTGCCGAACTCATAAACCGCGTGCTCCTCCAGTCCTATGCACCCCCGTCGGTCATCACCGACGAGAAAGGGGACATCGTCTACGTGCACGGCAACACCGGAAAGTACCTCCAGCCGGCACAAGGGCAGGTAAGCACCAATGTCATTGATATGGCACGCGAAGGACTCCAGATGGACCTTCGCTCCGCTATCCTGACCGCCGCCCTTAAAAAGACACAGATCATCTTAAAAGACCTGGCCGTAAAGACGAACGGCGGCATTCACGGGGTCGACCTGACAGTGCGACCACTTTCCGACCCGGAGGCAACACGGGAGCTGCTTCTCATAAGTTTCCAGGACACCCAATTGCAGTCGCCGGCGAAACAGAAGTCTGCGAAGCGTGGTACCGGAACCGAATCGATAAAGCGTGTGGTGGAACTGGAGCAGGATCTTGCGTACACAAAAGAGAACCTGCAGGCAACCATCGAGGAGATGCAGGCAACAAACGAGGAGCTGACGTCCACCAACGAGGAACTCCAGTCCACCAACGAAGAGCTCCAGTCCACCAATGAGGAACTCGAGACATCAAAAGAGGAACTCCAGTCGGTGAATGAAGAGATCGTGACCGTGAATTCCGAACTTCAGGAAAAGATCGAGCAGATCACCGGCATCCAGAATGACATGAAGAACCTGCTCGAAAACGTCAGTATCGGTACGATATTTTTAGACGAACATCTCACCATCAAACGGTTCACCCCCGATGCCACTAAGGTGTTCCGGTTTGCGGCATCGGATGTGGGACGCCCGCTTGCAGACATCCGGTCAATGATTCCGGATGTGGACCTGATTCCCGATGCACAGGGGGTCCTTGACTCTCTCAAACCCACGGAGAAGCATGTACGTACGATCGGTAATGAATGGTACCTTGTCCGCATTCTGCCGTACCGTACCTTTGAGAACAAGATTGATGGCGTGGTGATGACGTTTTCTGATATCACTGCACTAAAAGCAGTTGAAGCCGAGGCCCGGTCTGCCCGCGACTATGCACAGAACATCGTCGACACGGTCAGGGAGCCATTTCTCGTCTTAAACAGCAAGTTCGAGGTGGTCTCTGCGAGCAGGGCGTTCTACAAGAAGTTCGGTGTGACACCGGAAGCGACAAAGGGGAAGGTGCTGTATGAACTCGGGAACCACCAGTGGGACATTCCCCGGCTAAAAGAGCTGCTGGAGACGGTGCTGCCAAAGGATACGAGCTTTGAAAATGTCGAGATTGAGCATGATTTCCCCGGCATCGGGCACAGGACCATGCTCTTAAACGCCCGCCGGATTTCCGGTGATGAGGGTACAACACAACTCATCCTCCTTGCGATTGAAGATATTTCACCGCAGGGGAGTGCAGGAGGGAAGGGCAAACCCGTTAGACGGAATAAGAAGAGAACCTGATGGCTGCAGGAAAGAAGAAACCTGTAGTGAAGAACACAGACACCCCCGGTATCGTACGTTCTTTGCGGGACAATGCAGAGGAGCAGCTCGCACGCTCTCCGAAGCGCTCTCCTAACTTAACAGGGCAGAAAGCAGGGGAACTCATCCACGAACTCCAGGTACACCAGATCGAGCTCGAAACACAGGCTGAAGAACTCAGGAGAGTGCAGCTCATGCTCGAAGAGTCTCGGGACAAGTACCTTGACCTGTATGACTTTGCCCCAATCGGGTATCTGACACTCAGCAACGAGGCACTGATTGATGAGGTGAACCTTACCGGTGCGACTCTCCTGGGGGTTGAGCGGAGCAAACCTGACGAAGGACTGATGATACCAGGCAATACAACGACCCATAAACTGCTGTATCAGGCGGTCCGCCGGTCCATGACTTGCCTGACAAGAGCGAGCAGATTCACCTCCGGGAATGGTTTTACGATATACCCCTCCGGCTCAACCTCCCGCATCCTTTCGAGCGTGTTCGCATAGGGATGGCCGGTAAGGAAGATCAGGGAGACTGAAAAACGCTGCTGTATCAGCCTTGCAGTCTCAATCCCGTCAAGTGATCCAGCAAGCCCGACGTCCATAAGGATGAGATCGGGTTTTTTGGATTCTTCGAGCATTTGGAGCACCGCCTCCCCGGAGGAAGCCGCACCAATAACCCGGTATCCTGCTTTTTCCATCAGCTCGGTAAGGTAGAGGGCGATCAGGCCATCGTCCTCCGCTACCAGAACGCTTTCCCCGGTCAGGAGTATTCGTCTTTATTTTTAAGATGGAAAATAAACTCTGTGCCTTTGTCCGTCCGAACCTCGATTTCCGCCCGGAGCTGGTGGCGGGCAAGGAAATTCACCAGCTTGAGGCCGAGCGATTTCGCTGCCGGCACATCGAGTTCCGGCGGCAGTCCGCGACCGTTATCGGCAACCGTGAGTACATACCTCCCAGAATCGCAGGCAAGAGAGACCCGGATCGTACAGGGTTCTTTCCGTACCGCCATACAGTCGAAATCCGGTGGGAATGCGTATTTGAACGAGTTGGTCACAAGCTCATTGATGATCAGGCCGGCGGCACCGGCCCGGGCGAGATCGAGGATCACACCATGGGCGCTCACCTCAGGCCGGATAGCCGCACTCCCTCCGTAGGAATCGGCGACCTGGCCAACAAGGGTGGTAAGGTAGATATCCATGTCCACTTTCGAGAATTTTCCAGTCCGGTACAGGGTCTCGTGGATCAGGGCCATGCTCCGGGCCCGGTTCTGGAGATCCTTCCGGAGTGCCCTGCCCCATTCAGTATCTTCATGAGAGCCATCGAGGCCCAGTAGCGAGATGAATGCCGTGAGGTTGTTCTTGACCCGGTGGTGAACCTCGGAGAGCAAGATCTCTTTTTCTGCGAGGGATTCGGTGAGCCTTGCCTCATTCCGGCGCAGTTCGTTACCTGCGGCAATGAGCTTCATCTCGTTCTCCCTTAGTTTATCTCCGGCAGCGGTGAGCTCGGCATTTGTTTCCTGAATCCGTATGCTGCTTTTGATCAGTTCATCTTCTGCCTGTTTGATCTCGGTGATATCCACGGCAAAAACCAGCAGGCCGGTGATCACTCCCTGTTCATCTTTGATGGGGATCTTATCAGTTCTGATCCAGAGATTTATGCCATTGGCAGTCTTCATCGGCTGTATTATCCCGAATTTAGGTACGCCGGACCTGATGACCTCAAGATCATCCCGGTAATAGTTTTCCGCATCTTCCGGGAAGAGATCGAATGCACTTTTTCCCTCGATGGCCTCAGCCGGGGCGCCGAATGTCCGGGCTCCTGCCGGGTTGACCCGGATGTAATTGTTGCGGGTATCCTTGTACCAGATCATAGCCGGCATATTTTCAATAAGGAGCTTGCGCTCCTCGCTGAGCCGGTTGATCACCTCTTCGGCCTTTTTACGATCGGTGATGTCCCTGTTGATGGCAATCCAGTCGGTAATCTTACCGATCTTGTCCCTTCGGGCAATCAACCGGGAATCGATGACTATCCGCGTCCCGTCCTTCCGGGACTGGACCACTTCGCCCTCGTAGACGCCGGTCTTGAGAATCTTCAACAGCACCTCTTTTCGATCCCTACCAGGGTACTCATTGTCAAGGATTACTCTCCCTCTACCCAGAACCTCCTCTTTTTTCCACCCGTAGACTTTTTCTGCACCCGGATTCCAGTTGGTGATGGTAAAACAGTCATCGTTTTTTGTCGTGATGATTGCATCATCGACTTCACCAAGAATCAAGGCATCATACCGCAGTTGCTCCTCTGCCCGTTTGTTATCGGTGACATCACTGATTGCTATGCGGATTACGGGATCCTTCTTCTCGCGATCGATCCTCATGCTCTCTACCCGGGCATGGAACCGGGAACCGTCTTTTTTTATGAGCTGCAGATCAGAGGTCTGCTTATCTGCGCTGCGCAGCACGGAGATGAAATGCCTGTCCCAGTTCTTAAGGTCTTCTTTGGCAACAAATCTCCTGAACCGGTCGTTGATCAGGTTTTGGCGATTGACCCCGAGTAGGGCGGCGCAGGTCAGGTTCCCTTCTTCGATTATTGCATTTTTTGAGAGGGTCAGGTATCCCACAGGAGCAAAATCATATAAGTCGATGTATTTGTTCCGTGACTCCTCCAGAGCGAGATGGGTCTCCTGAAGCGCTTCGTTCTGCATCTCAAGTTCGATCTGGTGCACCTCGAGTTCATAAATAATTTTTTCCGGAGCTCTGCCTTCCCCGTCTGTAGATCCTTCCTTCTTCTCTTTGAGTTTCTTCTCAGCCTTACGGCGAAGGGTATTCGGATTGTCAGCCTGGTCTTTTAAGGGTTCGGCTATCTTTGCCTTCCTGTTCATCATCTCGAACTCAGGTTCCTGGCGATTTGCAAGGATCTTTCAGGTGTCATATGACTGACACTTTAAAACGTGTCCAAAAGAATTGCAGGTTTTTTAGATAAGATTCCGGTGATCTCACATGCAGTTCCTCTCGTTGCGGACCGTGTCTGCACCGATAAATCATAGATGCATTCACCTAGGCTTTATTCCCCGGGATATTAATATTAACCGAAAATAGGTCGAAGCGTGGATATAACGAGGAATGAGATAAGCGGGTCTCAAAGTAGTTGAGATAACGTTGAACCCGGGCGAAGAATGTGACGAGGACGGCGATGAGCAGGATGGTACAATGCATATCGCTAAGATCCTTTTTCCTCCATGAAGATCGGTCGAGACTGTTCGTCTCCGCAGCACTTCGGCTTGCTTCGCTCCCCTCCATTCCGCTTCGCTCACAGACTCTCCCTTGCTTTTC
>DADT01000002.1:15244-15460 GCA_002495065.1 Methanoregula sp. UBA471
CTCGCGCTGATGCACTCGCCCGGTGCGAACGTGGGCCGCTGCCGCCACACAAGCCCCCACCCGATATTTCAGAAATCGCATGTTCGATAAAGGCAATTTCACTATCGATTGTTCCACATATCCCGCAAAATAAAAGTCTTAAACTTTCTGCTCCGTAGAAAACCTTCACGATGAGAAATTGTAAGAACGTGTGAAGGTTACAAACGATCATTTTTC
>DADT01000016.1:0-9095 GCA_002495065.1 Methanoregula sp. UBA471
TTGCAACATCCTCACAGTTGTCAGTCGCTACCTCGAGGTGTTCGTAAATGTCCTTGAGCTTGATAATGGTAATCGCATCCGTTGTTTTGAAGAGGTCGGTTATGGCATGTGCAAGGACATCATCCGCAAGGTTTTCCAGGCGGTTTATTTCAATGCAGCGCTCCTCGATGTACTTTGGATCCTTAATGGAACGGATACTTTTTATGGCACTTTCAATCTCACTTGTTGACATATGGATTAGTTTTGCGAGTTCGATCATGTGCACATCGGTATTTTCGATGTTGTAATAATACATCTTCTCCGTTGCACCGTCGATGTAGTCCAGCACTTCGTCCAGTGTTGAAGCAAGCCGTGAGATCTCCTCGGGATCGAGAGGAGTGATGAACGTGCTGTTCAGCTGTTCGTAGATGTCATGGGTAACCTGGTCCCCTTTGTGCTCAAGTTTTTCGATGGCATGACGTTTCTCTCTGACATTGGTGAAATCCCCGGTCAGGGTGACAAGCTGCCATGCTGCCTCCTTTAACAGCCCTGCCTGGCGTTCAAAGAGATCGAAGAAGATGGTATCCCTCGGTATCAGCAACTCCTTTAAGCCCATGAATTCATCCTCCCGTTATCAGGATCTTTCGTGTATTCATACGGTTCAGGCAGTAGATTATCGGCGTCGGATATACCTTTTTTCGACATAGAATATAGTGAAATATATATAAACAATTGAGAAATAGTGACATAGTGAGATTTTCGTGTAAGGGTATATGCCAGCATGAGGAGAGTTCAGTTTACCGGCGGGTCATTCTTTGCTATGACGCTGCCAGAGAACAGATTCCCGGAAAATCAGGATGAACGATCCGTATTCCTTTTACCGTTGCAGCGGCTCCCGTACAATGGCCTTTACTATTATCTGACCTGCGCCAAAACCCGGTATGAAACTGAGCAGGTCATTGCGCTTATAGGGTATATTTTAAAAACTATCCCTTTACCGTTCCTATGAATCGACCAAAAAAGGTGCCCTTAATATTATATAACGACTATTTCCTGATGCATGGTATCGATCAGGCCGGGTCCGGTTACCGTGGGCGGTGTGGCGCTCGATAACCACCTGCTGCTTGCGGCCGGGATTCTCGGTACGACCGGGTCATCGCTTAACCGGATGCTCTCTTTAGGGGCCGGGGGTGTTGTAACCAAGTCGATCGGTCCTTATCCCAAAGACGGGCATGCGGGGCCGTGCCTGGCAGTGCTGGACGACGGAATCCTGAATGCCATGGGCCTTCCCAACCCGTCAAAAGAATTTGTGGACGAGGTTGCACCTCTTATAAAAAAACCTGTCATGGTAAGTATATTCGGCGGAAATCCCGCGGAATTTGCTCGTGTTGCCGGTTGGTTCGAGGGGAAGGTTGCCGGTTTTGAACTGAACCTGTCCTGCCCGCATGCAGAAGGTTACGGTGCAGCAATCGGAACCGACCCCGGACTTGTTGAGGCGTGCACCCGGGCAGTGAGTGCGACCGGGGTCCCGACCTGGGTAAAACTTACCCCGAATGTTACTGATATCACCAGCATCGGCAAAGCAGCAGAACGCGGCGGGGCAAGCGCGATTGTTGCGATCAATACTGTCAGAGCAATGAGGATATCGACAGGACTGCGGCGACCGGTACTGGGGAACCGTTATGGCGGCCTTTCCGGGAGTGCCGTGTTCCCCGTTGCTGTCCGCTGCGTCTACGAGCTCTACGAATCCTGTAAGATACCCATAATAGGCTGTGGAGGCGTGTCATCCGCGGACAATGTCATTGAAATGATGATGGCCGGGGCAAGCGCTGTGGAAATAGGCAGTGCTGTCCTGAATAACGTAAAAATCTTTGAAACCATCAAATCGGATCTCTATAAAAAGGATGGACTCTCACCTAAGGAGATCATCGGTTGTGCCCACCATGGATGATTCCCTGTCAGTACCCGTCACTATCCTGCGGGTCAGAAAAGAGACATCGCTCATCCGCACTTTCGTATTAGACCGCTCGTTCCCGTTCTCCCCCGGGCAGTTTGTCATGGTCTGGGTTCCCGGGATAGATGAAATCCCGATGGCACTGTCATCAGAAAACACCATCACCGTGCAGAAAGCCGGTGATGCGACCACTGCCATGTTTGCCCTTGGAGCCGGTGACAAGCTGGGGATCCGCGGCCCGTTTGGGAACGGGTTTACCAAAGGTGAAAAAGTCCTGGCGATTGCCGGGGGTGTCGGGGCTGCGCCTCTCCTTCCACTTGCACGGGCCGATTGTGTCATGACTCTTCTCCTTGGTGCAAAAACCGAATCCGAACTGCTCTTTGTTGACCAGCTGGATGAATGCACGGACGTGTTCATTGCGACCGATGACGGTTCGCTGGGATTTGGCGGCTTTGTAACCGCCCTTATGGATGATTTGAACCTCGGCGTGTACGACAGGATAGCGGTCTGTGGCCCGGAAATGATGATGCGTGCCGTCCTTGCCAAGGTCGAAGAAAAAGGAATCGCCCACAAGACAGAATTCTCGCTGCACCGCTACATGAAATGCGGGTCAGGCATTTGTGGCTCATGCTGCATAGATCCATCCGGGCTCCGGGTGTGCAGGGATGGCCCGGTGTTTTCCGGAGATTTACTTCTTAAGAGCGAATTTGGCCATTATATGCGGGATGCAAGCGGGAGAAAAAAGAATCTCTGACGCTGCTTGAGTTGAAACTGAATAAATCAAGTATATGATGAAGGATTGGCACTTCTTTTATGAGTTATGTGAATTGAGATGACCGCTGCCACCTTGGGCGGGGCGCCCCCGTGGCGGATTTGATGAGATAATATACCTGAAAACGACCATGTCCCGCCGTGCCTCGGAAAGGCCCTGAGGCGGGTGATCATCATGATTTCATTAATTATCTAAAACCGTTGAAACTATATTCAGGAATCGGCTGACTCTTCATACAACTTATGATGAACGCCGCCGCCCCCGAAGGGACGCCCCCGCGGCGGATTTGGCAACGAGAAAAACTCCCGGAAACATGCCAGGTCCCGCCGTGCCTCGGAGAGGCCCTGAGGCGGGTGATCATCATGACTTCATAAATTACCTAAGAACCATTGAACTAAATTCAGGAATTGGCTGACTCTTTATACAAATTGTGATGAACGCCGCCACCCCCGACGGGGCGCCCCCGCGGCGGATTTGGCAACGAGAAAAACTCCCGGAAACGGGCCATGTCCCGCCGTGCCTCGGAGAGGCCCTGAGGCGGGTGATCATCACGACTTCATAAATTACCTAAGAACCGTTGAACTAAATTCAGGAATTGGCTGACTCTTTATACAAATTGTGATGAACGCCGCCGCCCCCGAAGGGACGCCCCCGCGGCGGATTGGTAACGAGAAAAACTCCCGGAACAGGCCATGTCTCGCCATGTCTCGGAGAGGCCCTGAGGCGGGTGACCATCGTTCGATTCCGGATATTTTTTTCTTCATGGGTACATTGTCTGAAAAGTGCGTCCACGGAAAAATTGGTTGCGAGTTTTCAGGATACCGTCTCTCTCTAAAAGCACCCGGGAAATGCAAGAATAACCGGCAGACCCCGTGGATAAAACAGGTTTCAGGCCGGGTTAGCGGAGAGCGGTTTCTTACTTAGCCTGTACGTTCCTTTCGGTACCCGGATCTCGAACCGTGCCCCTAATCCCGGCTCCCCGGTCTCCCCTATGGTAAGACCCGTGATGCCGAGGATCTCTGATGCCAGGAAGAGCCCGTATCCGGTATTCCGGTAAAACTCGCGTTTGAAAATGCCCTCTTTCATGTTCTGGGGGACTCCGACACCGTTATCTTCGCAGAAAATGGTGATCCCGTCCCCGGCTTCCTGCAATGAAAACCGGATTTTTGTGACCCTCTGGCCATGCCGCAGGGCATTATCGACGATATTGAAAAATACCTTTTCCAGAAGCATGTCTGCATATACTTCGAGGCCTTCCACATCCTTCTCGACGCGGACATTTCCCAGTTCAAGGCCGCTCACTGCCTTGCTGATGGTCGCATCAATGGTATGCCAGCGTGGGGAGCTTATACCCAGTTCCTCATAGTCACGGGCAAACCGTATCTGCTTCTGGATCATCTGGGTGGTCTGTTCGATCCTTTTGAGATAGGAAAGGAGGGTAGGATCCTGGACCAGCTCTTCTGCCAGCGACACATACATCATGATAGCAGTGATCTGGTTCAGGATATCATGACGGGTAATTGATGAGAGTGTGTTAAGTTTGCGATTCGCGAGCTGGAGCGTTGCCTCAAAACGTTTGCGTTCAAGGATCTCCGCTTTGAGCCCTTCATTTGCCCGTATCAGTTCTTCAGACCGCTCTTTTACCTTTCTTTCAAGATCCTCCCGTGCCTTATGGATGACCAGTTCTGCGAGCTTGCGCTCGGTTATATCGATAGCAGAACAGATCACGCTGTTGCCCGGGGAAAGTGAAGCAGAAACAAGGAACTGGCGGGCCTCACCCTCCCTTCTGCGGAAGATAAGCTCAATATCCCCGATTTCTGCATTCTTATGGAGTCGGCTGATGAACAAATCCCGTCCCTCCGGATCAGGAAAAATCCGGCTCAGCTCTTCATTGATAAGATCATTGCGGCCGTACCCCAGTATCTGTGCGCATCGGCTGTTGATCTCCTGAATGCGCTGTGTTTTGAGATCGAACGTGAATATACCGGCCTGGGAATTTTCAAAGATCTCCCGGTATTTCCTCTCTTCTTCCCTGAACCCCTCAGCCAGCGAGGATGTAACAAAGCCGATGGTGACAAAAATCACAAACCATGCCGTTGAGACCGCGACCAGGTTTGGATCAAAACTGGTGAAGTAATAGACCAGCATCAGGAAGACCGCGCTGAGCGAAATCGAGAAGATGACGCCCCTGCTTGGGTAATAATTCACAAACAGGATTATCGGCAGGAAGTAGAGGAACGGAAAAACATCATAGATTCCCTGGGTCAGGGAATAGACTGTGGTCGAGACTGCAACGATGATGGATAGGATAATCGTCGTCGTCCAGAAAATCCGGTACCTGACGGTAACAGGGATGGTCATAGTTCCTCCCTTTTTGGCAGGGCAGACTGGCCGGCAAGGAAGGTGTTTTCAAACCTCCGGCATTCGAGGATCTCAGCCCGGAGCCGCTCGTTGATCTGTTCAAGATCTGCAGTACGCGCCTTGACCTGTTGCTCAAGATCATTGAGGGTTTTGATAATCTCCTCGTCTACAATCTTGTTATTGGTGGTGTTGACCGCCGAACAGAGCATGTACCCCCTGGCTTCAAATATTGCCGAGATGACGAACCGGGCGACCTCGTTTCCACGCCCCAGGAAATTAACCTCGCGTACTGCGTGCCGGCGATCCTTTGTCACGTCTGCGATGAATTGTTCCAGTTCCTTTCTGTCAGGCCAGATGACCGCGATCTCCTTACCGATAAGGTCGTCGCGATCGTACTTCAGCCACTGGGCGCACTTGGGATTAATATCCCGGATCTTCAGATCCTTAAGACCGAAACAGAAAATGCCCTCATGGGATGTGCCAAGAATAGTCCGGACACGGGTGGTTTCTTCCCGCAGTTTGATCGCATACGATGACGCGACCACGCCAATGGTTATGAAAATTGCAAACCAGGCCGTGGCAATAGCTATCAGGACGGGATCGGAATTCCCGAGAAGATAGATGAGACCGATATACATTACGCCCAGGCTCAGTGAGAAGAGCACACCCCTCTCCGGGTAAAAATACACCACGAGAATTATCGGCAGGATGAAGTGAAACGGAAAGACGTTAATGATGCCATTCAGAAGAGAAAATATGGTAGTCAGGATCGCAATGATGGTTGCTGCAGTGACGATGAAGAGTCGAAGCACCTCAATATTTTCAACCGATAACTGTGCCACTGACTGTTCCACTTCCTCAAAATCCCAGCTACGCTGTTAAGCTAACCTGAATTCGTAATTAGTATTAATCTCATTACATATATTTATATACTCTGTGGTAAGTTGCTACAGAATCCCCGTATATTATAGCATTTTCTGATTTCAGAACAGATCTCTCAGCTAGTGAGTGGTATTGATACGCTCAAGATCTTCGAGTTTGTTGATATTGGTAAATGTCCGGAGTTCCGGGTCTATCCGGCGTAACTCGTCAACCATGATATAGCGGGCAGACAGGTTCATGGCCATTTCACGCAGCGAAAGGGAATCATGACTTTCGAGGTATTTTACCAGAGCCGTTTTCCTGTACACGGCATGGAGGGGTTCGAGCATGTCAGGGCTCCACCGGGGAATCACCGCGTCATAATCGTCAATATGGTCAAAAAGGTACGCAATGACCCGCGGATCGATACAGGGCATATCGCATGCCGAGACAAAGATGAGGTCGCCACGGGCAGCCAGTGATCCGGCATGGAGCCCTCCGATCGGCCCGATCCCCCCCCGTATATCGGTGATGCACCGGATTCCTTCGATGCTGCTGAACCTCTTGCATTGTTCAGGGTCTCGTGCAACAAGGATAATCTCATCGACAACCTGCCGGAGCGAATCGACCAGCCGTTCGATAAATGTCCTGCCAAGGTAGGTGAAAAAGTACTTTTCCTTCCCATTTGCACGACGTGCCTCACCACCTACAAGAACCACTGCGGATTTCACCGGCGTACTCCTTTCATGAAATTGATTCCCCTGCAAAAAAACCATTGCCACGAAAACGGATCGACAGAACGGGTGATGGACAGCCCGGCGTCAT
Source organism: Methanoregula sp. UBA471 (assembly GCA_002495065.1). GTDB lineage: Archaea > Halobacteriota > Methanomicrobia > Methanomicrobiales > Methanospirillaceae > Methanoregula. The sequence goes on from DADT01000016.1 coordinate 6,753, forward strand.
TTTTCCGCCCTGCGCAATCCTTTTTTTTCCAGGGAAAGCAGCGCTTCCTTTATTTCGAGCGGAGACGAGAATCCCCCGATACCGCCAGCTGCAACGATACGGTGGCAGGGAATGACCAGCGGGACAGGGTTGCGTGCCATGGCCTGCCCGACTACCCGGGGAGACGTTCCTGCAATGCGGGCAATCTCACCGTATGTGGAAGTGCTGCCATACGGCACCTGCTGCACTGCCCGATAAATCCTGCCATATACCGTGTCTTCCTGCACCGCTATGCTGTTGAGCTGTGACAGGTTTACTACATGCCCTGCGCAGTACTGCCTGATCGGTTCCGGTACCCTGCCCGGCAGTCCCGTTGTTGCGAACCTGACCTGGTAAACCGCTGTATCGTTCCACCAGACGTGGACGAACCACAACCCGAGCCTGCAGGAGCCTCCTATGATTTCCATCGTGAGATGACCTCGTGGAATTGCGCACTGTTGCATTCGATCATTTCTTCCTTTATCCATGCGGGGAGGGCGTTGCGGACCCCTTTTTCCAGGAACCGCTTTTCGGCCAGTACGAGCACGCCCCGGTCTTCCGGTGTACGCAATACTCTCCCTAATGCCTGCAGGGAGCGATTTACCGCCGGCAGGGTGTAACAGAGAAATTCCCCCTCGTCACCGAACTTATGCCTGAAATACTCGATCATCATCTTTCGCACACGGTTGAAGGGCGCAAGCGGCAGTCCGACAACCATCGCTCCCCTGAGCATCTCGCCCCGGTAATCCAGTCCCTCGCTCCACTTCCCGCCGCACACGGCAAACAGCACCCCGGACTGCCCCCGCGCCGGAAGGGACAGGAACGATGAGAGTGCTGCGCCAGCATCGGCAGCGTCCCTTGGCTCGATAAAAACCGTATGTCCTCTGATATGCGGAAGGGTAAGATTTTTGTAGGTTTCAAGGATCTGGTAGCTGGGAAAATAGATGGCGATATTTCCTTTAATCGTACAGAATGCCTTGATATAGTCGCCGATTCGTGTGCTGTTCTCTTTGTTCTGACGCATCGAGAAGGATGTGGTAATATCATTGGCGCAGCAGACCATGCGGTTTTCCCGGGGAAATGCGTTGGGCAGGGCGAGTGTTTTCACCGGAGCAGTGCCGAAATAATACCGGGCGTAACTTCCGACGGGAGAAAGAGTGCCCGAGATCAGGATGCAGCAGGCATGTGAGCTGCATATTTCCTGGAGGGAGACCGAAGGATCGATGCTCCGTACTTCCAGGGTAATTCCTTCGGTCTCTTTCCGGTACACCGTAAGATATGCCGGGTCGGTTGCCGACTGAGAGAGCCGGAACAGGAATTCTGCGAGGCGTTCGATCGCCGTTTCGCGATACTCACCTGATTTCAGGTTCTTTTCCCGTATCGATTCTGCAAGCACCATCAGGTCATCGACGATCTCGTCCATATTTTTATACAGGGATTCGCGCACGACCATCCGGTCAAAAATGGAAGGATCAAACCAGTCCTCCGCTTCTGCCGAATTTGTGAGCCCGCGGATGAAATCAGAAAGCCGCGGGAGCACGTGCTGGACTGCATCTGCACCCTTGTGACGTTTTCGCATGCCCGAAAGTTCCCGTGAGGCCTGTTCGAGATCATGCTCTTTCAGGGTAACGCTTTCAATGGTTGTGATGACGTCACCGCAATTGTGTGCCTCATCAACAAGGAGCAGGATATCCTGCGGCTCGACGCCGAGGCTGGCATAGAGCTGCTCACGGATTTTGCGGTCAAAAAGGTGATAATAGTTCAGGATGACCACATCGGTGTTCCGTGCGGCGTGCATCATCAGCTCGTACGGGCAGATCTCACCGCAGAATTCCGCCAGTTCCCGGGGTGGTACCGGGTGGGCAATGACCCGGTCAGCCTTCGTGCGGAGTGCAGGTGAAGGGACCATCTTCACACCGACAGCCTCAGCCTGCACAAACATCCTGCTGTTGATATAATACGGGCAGAGGAGGGGGTGTTCCTTGTCCATACGGCGGATCTGCTGGACGATAAAGGGATCCTTTGCAGGGTTAAGTGCCCCCCGTTCAGCACGGTCACGCATGAGCGAGTTTGAAAATGCCTTTACGCCTTCGCACCTGCGGTATACATCACCCTCTCCTCCCAGCGGGCACATGCTCCCTTTGCCGACAAGGTACACCGCCTTGAGCTGGGGTTTTTTTGTGCGTACCAGCTCCAGCTCGCGGATGAAGGTGGTGAGCTGGCTGACCGTGCGTACCGCGATCACCACTTTCCTTCCTCTGCGCTCCGCAAGCAGGGATGCGACGACACTCGATTTTCCGCTGCCGGTCGGGGCATCGATCATGG
>DADT01000016.1:9107-10478 GCA_002495065.1 Methanoregula sp. UBA471
CATACGGGAAATAGGAGTCGATGGTGTCCATCTGGATCAGTGTTGGCGTCAAAGGATATTATGGGCGTCGGAATGGGATGCGGAAATCCTCACTCAATACCCACCAGGTCCTGTCATGTTTTGCTAACGAGTTTTACGAGTTTCAATACCTGACGGGCAGATGTTTAACGAGGAATAGTATCATGATCGGCAGTACCTGTTCAGACCCAGGCACGAAGACTTAAAAAATAATTCCGAAAGGTTAATNNAATAGATCTCCACTCCCAGCAAGAAATAAGACATTCGTATCTTTGAGGGATACCGGTGTTCAATTCATAGCGTGAGGATTTTCATGATCGACGACTTACTTGCCGGCAATGTCAAATTCAGGGAGACCTGTTTCAAGGAGAATTATAAATGCTATTCCGAACTGGCAAAAGGGCAGAAACCCTCCGTGCTCTGGATCGGCTGTTCCGATTCACGGCTCCAGACCGGGCATATCACCGGTGCAGATCCCGGTGTGCTCTTCATCCAGAGAAACATCGGAAATGTGGCACCCATTCATGACTGGAATTTTGCGACCGTGCTGGAGTACGCACTCAAACACCTGAAGGTGAAGGATATCGTGATCTGCGGGCATTCTGACTGCGGGGCAGTAAAAGCTCTTGACAAGGAGACGGATGACAATTATATCCCTCTCTGGCTCAATAACGCGATGGAAGCCAAACAGCGTGTTGACGCGAAAATCAAAAAACCGGCAACCGATGCTGATCGGGAAAAGCGTTCGCGGATGATCGAACAGGAAAACGTGCGGCTCCAGATCGAACACCTGAAAACGTATCCCCTGATAAAGAATGCGCTGAAGGAAAAACAGGTCCAGATCCACGGGCTCTATTACAACCTCGAGAACGGCGAACTTACAAAAATTGTATAATCAGAATATTTTTTCAATCTCTTTTTTTATCCGGTCCAGCGAGATGCGGCCGATCCGGGTGATCCGCCCATTAATCAGGATCATGGGGAGCGGTGGATACTCTGCTTCGATGATCGAGCGGATGTACTCCGGCGTCCCGTTGTCAATGATGGTGAGTTTCGTTTCAACCCGGCTACCATACTCGTTGTTCAGGACTTTTTTCAGTTCTTCATACGATGTATCGAGTTTTCCGGACGGGTAACAACCCGTAAGTCCGCAGGTGCGGTTCTCATCGCAGGGAAAAGGACAGCATTCGGCATTTTTCAGGCCGACTATTTCGACCAGGACAGTTCCTGCCATAGCAATAGTGTTGGTCAGGGCGGTATTTGAGGATTCGGCATGTAACACTGATGATTTTTTTAGAAAAAAGAACAGGATTCTGTCTGGCAGCACACATATGAACGGGAGTTCACACCCGA
>DADT01000076.1 GCA_002495065.1 Methanoregula sp. UBA471
TGCGGGACCGGGGTCCTGCTCGGGCTCATCTTTGTTCTGGCCCATCTTCCGATCATCTTGCTTATGCTACCAGTTACGGTGCTGTTCCTGGGCATCGTTGCAGATCCGGAAGAGACCCATGCGGTGTGGTACGGTATGCTGAACACGCTTGGCATCTTTGACGTTTCCACATTGTCAGATGCTGAGAATGTAAACTATACGCAGGAAAAACATTACTTCTGGTTCGGGGAAGTGATGATGGCCAGTAATTTGGCAGGAAGCATTGCAGTTCCTGCCGGGATCTGGTTTGCAGGACTGACTGAGATCTCCCTGGCATTTATTGGGGCTGCTGTTCTGTTTCTACCACTCTTTGTGTTCATGCCTAAGCTTATTCAGCGGGGTATGAAGGCCGACACAGATGCAGTCATCGATGCATTCGGGAAGAACGAGCAGGTAAAAAAAGTGTTCTGGACTATGTTCGTCGCGATGGTCGGTGTGGTTGTGACCCGGGTTGTGGATCCGGTGACAGCTCATCAGGTGGTGGAGATGATTATGGGAATGTGATGCTGGTTGGGATTGGAGGCAGCAGACCCCGGCGCCTCTTTTTAATTCTGATTTACTGTTTGCCGGTGAACAGGTACACTCCTTTCGGTACGGTGATTTCGAAGCGGGCGCATTTCCCGGCTTTACCGGTATCAGTTCCCCTGGATTTTTCCCAATGCTTCGGCTGCTTTCCCCCGTGTTATTTCATCCTCATCATTCAACGCCAGCCTGAGTGCATCTACTGCCGTTTCTGATTTTATCTCACCGAGTGCCCATGCAGCCCCATGCCTGACATAGACATGGTTGTCTTTCAGGGCCACAATAAGTGGTTCTACAGCCTTTTCCGATTTGCTGTGTCCAAGTGCCCCGGCTGCGGAAGAACGGACAATTTCGTCAGGATCTTTAAGTTTCTGAATGAGTTGTTCAACGGATTTTTCTGCGGGGATATCTGACGGTACGGCTGTATCAGCACGGGCAGGCTCGACTCTATCGTGAACCAATATTCTTGACTTCTTTTTACTTTTTGAGACCATAATATGTCACCACCTTTTTGCTGGAACTTTCCTGATATGACGGATGTCGGGATATTGTATGGATATTTTCCTGTAATTTGTGCGTATTTGAACTGTCATATCTGGGCAGAGCATGTGGATATCTATCAAAGGTATATTTAGAGATTTGCAGCTCACGGATTAACGCAACCATGCTTTGAAACGGATGAAGGTATTACGGATGTAACCTGGCCGGGCTGGTGCTGGCCCGGGTTGTAGACCCGGTGACAGCTCATCAGGTGGTGGGGATGATTACGGGGATTGGAGTGTGAATTGAACTCCCTTCCCTATTTATCTTCAGTCGGAGAAACCTGATAATTCAGGCCTCATAGGCAACAAGGATTGCCCCGGTGTCTTTTTCTGCGACTTTTAACTTTGCGATCTCCGCCGCAGTAAGTTTCTTGTAAGGATGAACCTTCTCGTATGCAATCAGGGTCACCCCGAGTTTCTGTTCGAGGGCACGGATCTCTTTGATGGGTGCCTCATCGAGTTTTGCCGGTCGTACACACTCCATAAACAATCACCATGGGTCATTATCCTGCACGGTGGATATATATTTTCCCGAAAATGGACTTGGAACAGCTCATATTTTTCTAAGTTGTATGAGACAAGGGTTGTTCGATTCCTGATATTATCCTGCTCCCCTTGTCAATAAAAAAAATGCCGGTTTATAGAATAACTATCAATATTCACTCACCTGGCAAGAAGCACATCTATTTCATGATTGATATCAAGGAAATAAAAATAAGTCCTATATGGGTTCCGATTCCTGCTCATAGGGGATAGGGAGCTCGACAACAGGGGGCAGTTCGGGAAAGAACGATGATGACAGACAGGAGGGTCAGATTTTCTACCTGTCGCTGCTGGTATTCGTGTTTTTCTGGTCCATCGTAAAATTCCCATAAAAAAATCAATAAGCAAATTTTAATTAAGTTAAAACAAATAAACTTGTGCTAAACTTCATTCCGCCTCCTAATCCGACCCATAATCCTAATTATCCCATGGAGCGATAACCTGCTTTGACCAGAACTATCCCGATCATCATCGTCCTGACCTTCGCTGCTATCCTGACAATTGTACTCTGCACGTTAACCGGCCCGGCTGGCTTTGGCTTCCCCTCTAGTGGGCCCGGTGCTGCTGACATCGTCGGGAGCATACGGCTCCCCCGTGTCCTTGCTGCATTTTTCGTAGGCGCAAGCCTTGCGGTTGCCGGTGCGGCTATGCAGGCGCTCTTCCGGAACCCGATGGCTGATCCTTACATCCTCGGGACTTCATCGGGAGGGGCGCTCGGTGCATCGGTTGCCATCATCTTTCTCGGCGGCCTCTTCGTCCCCGTCTTCGCATGGGCCGGCGCCGTCATTGCAATCGTTATCGTCTGGTCGATTGCCGGGCGCAAGGGAGTGATCTCTGTCGAAACCCTGCTGTTGACCGGTATCGCCGTCTCGTTCTTCTTCTCGGCTATTGTTTCGTTCCTGATCGCAATCGCCGGAGAGAACGTCCACCAGATCATCTTCTGGCTCATGGGCGGGTTCTGGAACGCGTCGGCATCCGATGCGATCCTCTCGGCCTGCATTCTCGTTCCGGCCGGCCTCCTCCTCTTCTTCATGGGCCGGGACCTCAACGCCCTCTCGTTGGGAGAGGAAACCGCCGCCCACCTCGGCATCGATGCAGCACGTGCCCGCTGGTCGGTACTGGGCGCGAGCACCCTTCTTGTTGCCGGTGCCGTCTCAATCGCCGGTTCCATTGGTTTTGTCGGTCTCGTCACTCCACACATTGTCCGGATGCTCCTTGGCCCCGACAACCGCGTGGTCATCCCGGCCTGCATCCTTGCCGGAGGGATCCTTCTTGTCGTCTCAGACACCATCACCCGCACGTTCTTCTCCGATCTCCCGGTCGGGATCATCACCGCATTCATCGGTGCGCCGTTCTTCATCTGGCTGATCCACAAGAGGGGGGAAACCCTATGACCGGCCAGTACAGCATTAATGCCGAAGACCTTCATGCGGGATATGGCACTCAGGATATCGTCAAATCCATAAGCTGTTCTTTTGCCCCGGGCACCTTCATTGGTATCATCGGGCCGAATGGTTCCGGCAAGACCACGCTGCTCAAGGCATTCAGCCGCGTGATACCCGCAAGCGGCATTCTTGAACTTGACGGAAAAGCGGTCAGCGACTTTACCCCGGCTGAACTCGGCATGGCGCTCGGGTTTGTCCCGCAGGACGAGGGTCGCCCGTTCTCCTACACGGTGCTGCAGGTAGTCCTGATGGCCCGGTATGCCCGGACCAGCCGGTTTGCCGCGCTCACGCCCGACGATTATGCCCGGTGCCACCGTGCTCTCGATGAGACCGGCGTCGCACACCTTGCCGACCGGTCTATCCGGACCCTGAGCGGTGGCGAGTGGCAGCGGGTGCTCATCGCCCGGGCACTTGCGCAGGATACGAACGTGCTCCTTTTGGATGAACCAACCTCGCACCTTGATCTCGCCCACCAGTCCGATATCCTCACCCTCCTCCGTGATCTGGCGGCTTCAGGTGCCACCATCATCGGTGTCTTTCACGACCTTAACCTCGCGGCGCTCTACTGCGACCGGCTCATCATGATCAAGAATGGGCAGATGGTAGCCGACGGCACCCCGGATACGGTCCTGACTCCGGAAAAGATCCGGGAAGTCTATAGTGCTGAGGTGGTTACATCCTGCCACCCGGCCACCGGCCGGACCTTCTTGATGCCTGTCAAAGCCATAAACGGGAACGTATTACCCTTAAAATCCTTAAACGTACAGGTCATCTCCGGTGGCGGAAGCGGGTCCGGACTCTTGCACTTCCTTACAGGCAGGGGACTGTCCGTCTCAGCCGGTATCCTCGCCACCACGGACACTGATTATATCACGGCAAAAGTGCTGGAACTCGCCTGTATTCCGGTCCTGCCGTTCTCCCGGATCCCGGTCTATGCGCTGGAGAAGTTGAAAGCGATGCTGGCACAGGCTGACCGCGTCGTCCTCTCAGTTCACCCGATAGGGGCCGGCAACCTGCCGGTCCTTCTGGCGCTCTGCGATATGGATCCGGCCCGGATCATCATCCACCTGCCGGAAGGCAGGGAGTTTGCCTCGTATGATTTTACCAAAGGCACCGCAGCCGCAGCCTGCCAAGGTCTGTGCGCTGCGGGTGCACCATGCACTTCCACGTATGACGGGATACTCAGGCTCCTGTCGCCCAACTTTAACGGTGACGAAAACCATGAAACCAGGAACACAAATTAAAACCACGCTCCGCATGACCCTGCTGGCCATGACCGTGATGCTTGTCCTCTGCCCGATGCCCGTATCCGCAATTACCGTCACGGACGATGCCGGTACAACCATCACCCTCAACACAACACCGGAACGCATCGTGTCGCTCTCACCGTCCAACACCGAGAACCTTGCAGCCCTCGGTCTGCTTGACAAGGTTGTCGGGGTCACGGATGTCTGCGATTATCCCCCCGAAGTGAAAAACAAGACCCGGGTAGGGGGCTATTCTGCGATCAGCATCGAAAAGGTTGCGGCGGTGAAACCGGACCTTGTCATTGCATCGGACAAAACACCCAAGGAGACCGTCAGCCGGATTAAAGAGATTGGTGTGCCGGTCATTGTTATAGCACCAAAGAATGTCGATCACGTTATCCGCGATATCGGCATGATCGGCAGGATTACGGGAACAGAGACCCGGGCTGAAGACCTTGTGGCAAATATCACCAGGCGAATTGCAAAAGTTTCAGCCGTCCCCGGTTCCAACAGCCCGACCGTTGCCCATGTAGTCTATTACAAGCCGCTGACCGTGAGCGGCAACACGACAATGCAGAACGATATTATTTCCCGTACTGGCGGGACAAATGTTTTTGCCGGCCGGAATGGCTGGAGAACGGTATCTCTTGAAGAATTCCTGCTCGCCAACCCCGATATCATCATCGTCAGTGGTGGGGGAGGGATGGATTCCTCAGGGAGGGATGTGATCCTCGATGATTTCATGACCAATTCCCAGTACGCTTCCCTCTCGGCCGTCAAAAACCATCATGTGTATGCCATCAATGCCGACATCATCAGTCGGCCCGGCCCGCGGATCGCGGATGCGGCAGAAGAAGTCAGCCGTATTATTTCGGCTATTGAGGAAGACCGTGTTGCACAACAGCCCGTTACCGTTCCGGGCACGACCGCGAAAACCCCTGGCTTTTCCGCAATCATTGCAGTTCTTGGATTCATCGCTGTTGTTATCGCGATAAAGAAGTAACGGGGGATATTGATTCAATCATATATAACGAGATCATCCTGCCGGAAGAAACCTAGCTTCTTCTCTCAAATGGGGAGACAATAGTGTAAGGGAAAGTTCCATCAGAGTCCACTTGCATTACTAAGCGCAACGTGCTTTCCATGTCATGGCTCACTGGGGCTCCGTCCATCGCCATGTGTGTTTCTTTCGGATAAATCCCAATACTATTAACCAATTTTTACACTTTCGTAACTCTTAATGTTAAATCAAAATTTTTTTATAAGATTTAGTGCTACATAGATCGAAATTCGTATGAAAAAGATTATTGTAAGCACCCTGATAATAGCGGCGATTCTTATCGCTCTCCTCGTTTCTGCTGGATGCACTGCGCAGAGTACCCCGCAGAGTTCTGCACAAATGAATCCACAAACCACTCCGCAAACCGAAACCGGAAAAATTACCATCACCGATATGGCCAACCGTACCGTTGAAATCAAAAAAGATCCCCAGCGGATTATCGGTGTCGGAGCCGGTGCCCTGCGGATGATTGCCTATCTCCAGGCTGCTGACAGAGTAGTTGGTGTGGATGATCGCGAACAGATAAAGTACAACACGTCCGGGTTCGGTATGCCGTCAGGAATTGACAAGCCCTACAATCTCGCAAATCCGGACCTCTCGACAAGGCCATTCATTGGCGGAAAGACTGGTGACCCGGAATTGATCGCAGCGCAAAATCCGGACGTGGTTTTCTATACGTTCACCACTGGCAAAGACGCCCAGACTTTGCAGGAGAAAAGTGGCTGTCCTGTCGTAGCCCTGACAACAGGTGATCTCGGCAAGAACAAGGAGGTTTTCTACCAGTCGTTGAGGCTGATGGCAAAGATCCTTGGTAAAGAGGAGCGGGCAGAGTCGATCACCTCGTATATTGACAGGACAATAAGCGATCTCAAAGACCGTACAAAGGATATCCCGGTAGATAAACGTCCGCGTGTTTATGTTGGTGGTATTGCGTTCAATGGTGCACACGGATTCCTCTCCACTGACCCCGCGTATTCACCGCTGCTCATGGTGAACGGCAACAATGTTGCAGCCTCCGCAAGTGGCGGTGGACAGATAATGATCGACAAGGAAAAACTGCTGGACTGGAAACCCGATATCATCTTTGTCGATGAGGCTAGTTATGCTCTCGTCAAAGAAGATCTCAAAGACCCGGTCTATCAGTCTCTTCCGGCAGTAAAGAACGGCCGTGTTTACGGTGTCATGCCCTATAACTGGTACGCCAACAATTACGACACTGTTCTCGCTGACGCATATTTCATTGGAAAGACTCTCTATCCGGAACAGTTTGCCGATGAGGATCCTGCACAAAAAGCCGATGAGATCTACACATTCCTCAACGGGAAACCGGTGTACAGTGATATGAAAGCGCTCTTTGGCGGATTTGTGCCATTCTCCTCGCTTGTGAAATGAGGATGCGGAGATGTGCGACAATACGCCCCCGATTCCTGATCTTACGGTAGTGCCGGGCATATCCCTGGCTAATCCGCTCTCCATTCTCGACCAGGCACTTACCGGGGTACGCCAGTACCATGCGGTGATGACAGCTCTCGATCTCGGGTTATTCGAGATTCTACGTGAGCCCAAAACCGGGTCGGAATGCGCTCTGGCACTGGGATGCAGACCGGAGGTCCTTATCCTCCTGTGTGATGGGCTGGTCGCTCTCGGCCTGCTGGAAAAGACTGGGGAACATTTCCACGACAGTAAGATTACACAAACCTGTCTGGTCAAAGGTGCTCCGTTTCCGCAGCAGCATGCGATCGCCTTTCAGCGAATGTTAGCTGGGTTCTGGGCGGATCTTCCCCGGATTGTAAAAGATGGTCCGGTAACCTGTAACCGAGCACAAATGTTCCGGGATGTAATTATCCCTTCCATGGCGGAGAACTGCCGGTGCGGACTCCTCCAGCAGGTGACCGCAAGCGTGGGAGCGATTCCGGAATTTCCTGCGGCCCGCCGGCTGCTTGATCTGGGTGGAGGGCACGGCCTGTACTCGATTGCGTTCTGCCAGAATAATCCCTCTTTGAACGCAGTAGTATTTGATCTGCCCCCCGTAACGGGTGCTACACGGGACTTCATCAGCAGGTACCGGGCAGAACGGGTGAGTGTCCTGCCCGGGGATTTCTTCAAAGATCCCATAGGGAGCGGGTACGATATCGTCTTCTCATCGTCAAATCCCGGAGGCAAGGTGCCGGCGCTGATCCCAAAGATAGCCGAAGCACTCAATCCGGGCGGTCTGTTCATCAACAAACAGACAATGGATGATGCCCCGTTCGATCCATGGCTCAGCCTCGAATGGAATCTGTGGACCTTCGAAGGAGTGCAGAAACAGGCAGCCCGGTATGTCTTTGCCAACAGTGTTCCGTTTGCGGAATACAACCGGCTGCTGGCTAACCACGGTTTTGTCGTGCGGGAGGTTGTGCCGATCGATGCACAGTCAGCTATGACCATTGCAGAGAAGGTGAAGTAATGACCCTCCGGTTTCCCGTGTGGATGTGAAGTATGCATCTGGACATCAGTACGGTTAAGGAATCCGGGGCATATGCCGGCTACATCCAAAAAAAGATCCTCTTCCTGAGTGCCTGCACAGGTTGCCTTATTGTCCTCGCGTTCATCTCTGTTGGTGTGGGCAGCGTCATGATCCCCTTTTCTGATGTGGTTCAGACGCTGGTGTACCATACATCAGGAAATGCTGAGATGATCATCTGGAACATCCGACTCCCCAGGGTGCTCGCTGCAATTATCTGTGGTATCGGACTTGCGGCAGGTGGGGTCGTTCTGCAGTCTGTATTGCGCAACCCGCTGAGTTCCCCGTATACACTGGGTGTTTCGCAGGCAGCAGCATTCGGTGCGGCAATTGCCATCACCATGTTTGGTGCAGGCACTCTCGGACGCCTTGTCTCTGATGCGATTGTGGTCAACAACCCGTACCTTGTCACCATCTGTGCATTCTTATCATCACTGGCTGCAACTTCCGTTATCCTTCTGGTGGCGAAATACCGGAGCACGTCGCCGGAGGTGATGATCCTTGTGGGTGTCGCGCTTGCGGCGTTGTTTACCGCAGGGATAACGTTCCTCCAGTACTTCTCCAGCGCCGAACAGATCGCCGCGATTGTCTTCTGGACGTTCGGGGATGTGGGCAGGGCAACGTGGAGTGATCTCGCGATCATCATTGCTGTTATCACACCCTGCCTTGTGTATTTCATGGTCAAACGCTGGGACTACAATGCGCTTGACAGCGGCGATGAGATGGCAAAGAGTCTTGGCGTCAACGCGGAGCAGGTGCGGACAGTGGCAATGTTCCTTTCATCATTAATTGCGGCAGTCGTGGTGTCGTTTCTTGGCATTATCGGTTTTATCGGACTTGTCAGCCCTCATATGGTACGACGCATCATTGGTGATGACCAGCGTTACCTCCTTCCTGGCTCCTGCATCGTAGGGGGCATCATTCTTCTCGGCGCTGATACCGTAGCCCGTATCATCATTGCGCCAGCCGTGCTCCCAGCGGGAGTGCTCACCGCATTTCTCGGAGCACCGCTCTTCCTCTATCTGCTGATCCGGAGGAACCCGTCATGATTCTGAGCGTACAGGATCTCTCGTTCCGGTACAACAGCCATCCTGTCCTCCAGGATGTCCGCTGTGAAGCCCGGCCGGATGAGATTGTGGCTATCCTCGGTCCCAACGGCGCCGGTAAAACCACCCTGTTGCGCTGCATGAATGCAATGCTCCGGCCAAAGACCGGCACGGTCATGCTCGGCCAACAGGACATTCTCTCATCATCCAGAAGGGAGATCGCCCGGTCGATCGCCCATGTCCCGCAGCACATAGAACCCCCGCGGGTGACCGCGTTCGATGCTATCCTGCTCGGACGGCGCCCGTGGATTGGCATGAACGTGCATAAGAACGATATCCTAAAAGTCCAGGCAATTATCGAACAGCTCCACTTGTCCGGTCTTGCGCTCCGGTATGTGGATGCAATGAGTGGCGGGGAGCTCCAGAAAGTAGCCATTGCCCGTGCATTGGTGCAGGAGCCTCGTCTCCTGCTGCTCGATGAACCGACCAGCAGCCTTGATCTGAAAAACCAGCACGAGATCATGCAGTTCATCCGCTCAGTTGTCCACACCCACCATCTCCCCGCACTCATGACCATGCATGATCTCAATCTCGCGTTACATTACGCTGACCGCTTTGTCCTTCTCAAAGAGGGCAGGGTCTTTGCAGCGGGTGGTGAAGAGGTGATCACCGCAAAACTGATCGCAGAGGTGTATGGCATACCGGTTACTATTCAGCGCTGGGGCGGGAGGAGTGTGGTTGTACCGCATGCCAATGCAGATGATTCCATGGGATCACCAGGGATTCCTGCAGGACGGTGATGTATATGTGAAACCCCCTAATTCCCAAGAATTCTCTACAAATACCTCGCCTTACATATCAACAACATATTATTTTTGCACATCTTTTCCTGATGGAAAAAGAGAACAAAGTAATTCTTTCCCCTAAAAAAGAACACATTACTCACGTGATCCTATGACCCCATCCATAAAATCCTACAACGAAGCCGTAGCGTTCCACGGGCACGCCTGCCCCGGACTTGCGCTTGGCTACCGGGCGGCAGAGTACGCATTACAGCACCTTCGGGCCGGCCGTTCTGAAGACGAAGATCTTGTCGCGATTGTCGAGAATGATGCCTGTGGGGTCGATGCGATCCAGCTGGTTGCCGGCTGCTCGGTAGGTAAGGGCAACCTGATCCTCCAAGACTTTGGCAAGCATGCCTACACATTCATCGATCGGAAATCCAACCGTGCGATACGGCTTGTCCAGCGCACGGAACCGGTCGTTCAGCGTATCGACCCTGTGGCATCAGCACTCCGGGAAAAAGTGATGGGTGGAACAGCGACGCCTGCTGAACAGAAAGAGTTCCACGAGCGGCAGGCCGTAGTTATTGAGAAGATCCTCAAGATGCCGATCGATGAACTTTTCATCGCCAAAGAAGTCAAGCCGGAGATTCCTGTGCGGGCAAAGATCTTCACGTCCGTTCAGTGTTCCAGCTGTGGCGAGATGGTTGCCGAGCACCGTGCTCGGGTGCGAGATGGTAAATTTGTTTGCATGCCTTGTGCCGGAGAGTATGGCAGAGGGTGGTGAGTGGTGATAGTATACTTAAAAACCAGGTATGCAGATCTAGGGAGAAATAAGCCCATTTTAGGCTCCGTTTACCATGCCCTTAGCCGAAAACGCTCGTAAAATCGTCCGTTTCGGTGCATTTAGAAAAGGGGACATTATTGTGCCCTATTTGCCAAAATACGGCAGAATTGCACCTCACCAAAAGCCTGCCAATGGCCTTTAAATCGAGGCAGTTTTTGTCACTTATTTTACCCCATCCGGGCCCCGGAAAGGCTGCCAAAACGCGAATATGAGGGTCGTTTTTTCCGGGGGTGCCTGAAAAAATGGGGTTTTAACAGATATCGAGAAGGTTGTTCACGTCAGCTTTAATCTGCGGCATCGTCTGGTCCCGCAGGGGTTCATGCGTTTGAATCACATTTCTCGTATCCGTCATGGATTACTTTTTCGTGTTCCTTTTTTTAAGCCGTAAAAATTCTTTTACTAAATAATCAATCTTTGAATTCTTGTGGGGTTCCTTCATTTTTATCATAACCTGATCGGCAACATCTTTGTGCTGGTTGAGATAGGTTTCATAGAGCATGGTTACCATTGGACCATAGGATCCATCATCAGCTGGCTTAATCGCATCGAGATAGTCCTTCCGGTGAGACAATCCTAGATATATCGTTGGATACCCGCCCCTTTCAAGAATGAAATTCATGAGAGCCCTGCCGACCCTTCCATTTCCATCGGTGAACGGGTGAATCAGTTCAAAGCGCGTGTGAAGCAGAGTTGCAAGTTCGAACGGGTGGGTTTTTTTTGCATTGGCCTGGTACCATGAAATCAGCTCCTTCATCAGATCCGGTACCAGTATTGCGGGCGGGGGTTCGTAGTCGACTTTTTCAATCCCAACCTGGATTTGCCGGTACTCCCCCGGTGTCCGCATCAGGTTCTCCATGAGGATCGCATGCATCTTTTTGATCAATTTTTCCGATACATCCCCCTCATATGTCTTTAAGAAATCCCGGAGCTTCACGAAATTAAGGATCTCATAGACTTCGGAAACCTTCTTCCCCGCTGGAGAGATGTCATGCTCAAGAAGCTCCTGGACTTCCTGGGGTGAGATAGTGTTACCCTCAATTGCTGTCGTGCCCTGGACATAGCGAACGAACACAGACTCAACATATCTGATGCTTTCATCCGGGTAGAGGTCTTTGAACTCAGCGTGATAATACCGAAGTGTTTCGAGTGCCGTAATTCGCTCTTTATCGATGAATTCAGCACGGTAATGACCCACGCGATAATCCAATAATTTTGTTAACTTGAGAAATGTGAACTCACTTTGTTTATCGACAAACACATTTGCGGTGATTTTATCGATTCTGCCTCCATAAAGCATCACAGATATCGATTTCGAGTTAACTTTGAGCCCCTCTCTGAAATAGAGATAGTTATGGCCTTTAATGTTCTTTATTTCCAGTTTTATCATAGTAGTAGTATTAGTAGTAGTATTAGTAGGACACAATAAAAAATCGATTGTTGGGTTAACTTTTACTGATACCTTATAGGCAATATGCGATGGGAGAGATGAACAAGGAAAAAGCATTGACCTCTCCGGTACGGTTGGCCTGATGAACGCTCGTTCATGTTCACTCGTCCTCGCTGATG
>DADT01000003.1 GCA_002495065.1 Methanoregula sp. UBA471
CTCAAGATCTTTTGTCAGCCCTCTTTTAATCGGATACTCTTGCATAATACTTTTTTAGTAGTGGGTGTATGTTAATCTAATGACGGCTGAATCTCCAGAGTGTTGTAATAAAATTCTTACGCGGCTTGATACTGTTCACAATGACATGGTTGAGATCAAACCGAAAAAAGAACTCACCATATTCTCAAAACCACTTCCGAGTGATAACACTGCTGTCCTGATGGGGTTTCCGGGCAGCGGCCTGGTAGGCACCATTGCTCTCCAGTATATGGTCGAACAGCTCGAATTTGAGCTGATTGGGACGATGACCTCCAAGTTTTTCCCTCCTCTCGCAATGATGAACAAGGGTGTTATCAACGACCCTGTAAGGATTTATATGAAAAATGATGTCGCTGCAATCGTTGCTGATATTCCCATACACCCGATGATCTGCTACGAAATTGCAAACGGCCTTCTCGACTGGCTGGCACCATTTAAACCAAAAGAGGTGCTGACGATTGCCGGCATCATCACGAACGAACCAGAGAAGCGGGTCTTCGGTGTCGCGACAACAGCTGACGCACTTAAGAGAATCCAGGAACATACCCAGATCCTGCCGATCGGCAGTATATCAGGCATTGCCTCCAGCATCCTCACTGAATGCAGGATCCGCGGCATTCCCGGTTATGGACTTCTCGGTGAGACAATCAACGCTCCTGATCCAAGGTCATCGGCTGCCACAATAGAGGTCCTGAACAAGATGTATAATTTGGGACTTGATGTCAAGCCACTAATTGAACAGGCAGTTGAGATTGAACAGAGTATGCAGAAAATCTCCGAAGAAGTGCAACAGTCAGCTGAACAGTCACCGAAAAAAGATCTTCCGATGTACGGGTGAGGGATCATGAAATGTGCTGCGTTAACCGGAATTTCGCCAGAGGTGATCAAAGACCTGAAGGCAGGAAAGCCCCGCACGATCGAGCTGCAGAGCACCCACAATATCATGAGTATCGCCGGTATAAAACCTGGCCCCGATTCCCATATCTTCATGACCTCAGTAGATCTCGAGGACCTTGACCCGGGCGATCATGGTATTTGTGTCATAGTCCTTGCAATTTCAGTTTCGATGAAACGGATGATGGAATTCGCGCATGGCCTGTACTTTGAGGAGCGCGAGCGGATGTCCGCCCGCGTCCAGGTAAAGTATTGTGCACCGTCGGTCGTGAAAGCAGTCTTCCATGAAGGGCTCACCCAGCCTACCTATGTTGAGGTGTTCAAAACATCCTGCTATCATGCCGGATAATGCTCTCCCACTGTTCACTGATTCAAAAAAATCCGATTTTTTTCAGAAATATATTCCTGTCAGAGCCCGGCAGGAGGGAAATTATTCATGAAATCTTTTTCCTGGCGTGAGCAATTCGTCAGAAAAAAACGGCTCAGTAGAACTCCTCAAAATATTTTTCTTAACGTTCTTTTTGCTACGGCATGTAATGCCTCCGCCCCCCCGCCGCTATGGCACCGCCCTTTGTGCGATAACTCCAGAAAAGGTAATACGACACAATCGCAAAACACAGGGGCGGTTTTGGGTACGGTCCCCTCCGTAAACAGATAGTTTACAATTTGTCTGAAAACTCAGGGTTTATGCATACCAAAAAACTATTTCCTGATCACCATCAGGCCTAAACCGACTGCCCCGATAATTACAAGCATATTCACTGGAGAAGCGGGAGCCGGTGTATTGCTCGGCCATGGGGTTGGGACTTTTGCGGTAGATGTTCTGGAGACCGTGGTTTTTACTGCAGTTGCTGTTGTTATTGTTGTCGAAATTGTCGTATCGATCGTCTCGGCCTGGAGCGTTGCATAAACATCCGTCCGCGAACCGGATATTACGGTTATTCGTTCTGACCAGTCCTGGTAACCGATTTTCTGGACGAGAACCCGGTGGGTACCGCGAGTGATATTGTAGAGTGTCAGGGGTGTCTTTCCCTGGTATTCTGTGTTTACGAACACTGCCGCATTCGAAGGATTTGATTCGACTTTTATACTGCCATTGGTTATCTCCGTTGTGGTTGTTGGGGCAGAAATCAGGGTGGCAGAGACCGTACTGGTTGCATTATCGTATACGGTCACACTCTGGGTGTAATTCTGGTATCCTGCCAGTCGCAACAAAATGTAGTGCGTCCCGCTGCTGACACTTTCAATAGTAGTCGGTGTAATTGCGCCAGTGCCTACGCTGTCGACAAATACTGTCGCCCCTGAAGGCATGGAACTTATGGTAATATTACCATATGCTGTGGCCAAAGACGGGTTCAGAAGCACTGTTGCCAGAATCATACATGCCAGAAGACAGATTTTTTTATTCATTTTGTAACCCCGGTTATCCGGTCAGGTGAAAAGAACTTGCAACCATCATCAGATATACCTTGCCAAACTTCTTCTGGTGTCTGGCTCAGTAAGAACATTGGTGCGTCAGCGTTCCAGAAGATGAAATCAGAATAACACGTATTATTCTGCATTCTGAAGACGGTCTGATTTTCCTGTCATTGGCAAAAGATAGATCGGACAGTGCCGGAGTGCAAATTATCAGGGTATAATCTTGTGTGGCAAATATCTGCAAACCCGCATTCATTGGAAGATTCTGCAGGATTTCAGAGTCATATTTTTTTTGTGAATAGCTTCTTTTCACGAACGCATGAAACAGATTAATTATACCGGAGCGCGAATGTTATTGGCGTCAGTTGGGCTTGTGGCTTAGCTCGGACATAGCGCCGGGCTTCTAACCC
>DADT01000036.1 GCA_002495065.1 Methanoregula sp. UBA471
ACTGCGCCCGCGGCGGCATCATTGATGAGAAGGCGCTCTACGATGCAATCAGGTCCGGGAAGGTGGCGGGTGCAGCGCTGGACGTCTTTGAAGCAGAGCCCCCGTTCGAATCCCCGCTCCTCACGCTGGACCAGGTTATTGTTACCCCCCACCTTGGGGCAAGCACGGTCGAAGCCCAGCAGAACGTGGCGATCTCGGTTGCGCGGCAGTGTATCGAGGTCCTGAACGGTGGGGCAGCAAAATATGTTGTCAATGCCCCTATGGTACCGCCTGAGCAGGCGGAGGTGCTTGAACCCTATGCACAACTGGCCGAAAAGATGGGCAGGTTTGCGATCCAGATCGCGCCGGGACGCCTCTCTTCCGTTGAATGCATCTACGGCGGGGACCTCTCTGCTTATGCAGCCAGCATGAAATTTGTCACCCGGCTTGCGCTCAAGGGACTGCTCGATCCAATCCTCCAGCAGCCGGTAAATATCGTGAACGCGGAGTTTATCGCACGGGAGCGTGGCATCACCGTAAGCGAGACCGTAACCCAGGAATCCCATGGGTTCAAAAACCTGATCACGATCCGCATAAAGACGGACAAGACCGAAGAGACCGTGAGCGGCACGGTGTTTTTCAAGGGCAGGAGCAGGATTGTGGCGGTTGGAGGGTACACCATGGATATGATCCCCGAAGGCTACGTGATCGTCTCACGACACCTTGACAAGCCCGGGGTTATCGGGCGTGCATCCACCATCCTCGGAAAATGCAATATCAATATCGCCGGCATGCAGGTCGGGCGCATTAATCCCGGTGAAGAAGCGATCATGGTGCTGAACGTGGACAGCGAAGTTCCCGAAGAAGTGATGGAAGAGATACGTTCCATGCCGGGGATATTTACCGCGACGTTTGCAAAGATTACCTCTGAGAAGATCTAAACTATTTTTTCACACCGGTTTCTTCGGACAATTCCCCGTTAAAAACCGGGATACTGTCGCTTCACGTGATCTAAAAAAAGAGATAACCGTTTCCTGCTTTATGTCGATCACTCTTCGTATATCTTTACCGGCACCGGCAGGATTTCGGGACGTTTGTCGGTCATGATATACGTATAATTCATCACGTGCACCAGGTATTCGAGATAACCTTTCGCAAAGTCTGACAGACTCCCGTTCCGCCGCCCGAGAATCAGGATGTGGAACCACTGGATAAAGAGGACAATAAACGCAATGAGCCCATAAATCCAGAGAACGATGCCGATGAGAATCCAGTACACAATACGGATGAGCAGTTCGAGACGGCTTGCGTCATGCTCGAAGGTAAAGAGTTGTCGTGGTGAACCTGGTGTATCAGTCATATGATATCGTGAACCGGTAGATCATCGCTGGTAATAAAATGTCTGTGTTCCGCTGTATCCCCGTGTCCATGGGCTATTATACTGCCCGCGAAGCAGCGAAGGACCGGTGATTTTCTGAAAAACTCCTGTACACTATTTTTTAATAATAAGATGACAGATGTTATAGAGCATCAGACTTGAGAGGGCTCGTGGTCTAGTTGGCTATGACGTCGCCTTGACATGGCGGAGGTNNAGTTCGAATCTCAGCGGGCCCATCTGATTTTTTTTGTTTTTTTGATGGAATATTTTACATGTTAATTCACCGGAATTCATGATATTAATGGATAATTACCTGAACAAATTTTCCTGAATTTGCCTGAAAAAAGTTCAAATGTCATGGAAGCTGAAAAACCGATCGATAATCTAGGAGGGACCGTGCCTGTCCCCCCCCCTTGATCCACCCCTGCGCTTGGGATGACTCTGTAGTTCCTGTCAGGGGTTCCTTGCTCCCCTATCCATGTTCTCTCTGAAGGATTATCGCAAATGGGGGACGTCACAGACGCCACAGCGATGTCTCTATAAAATAAGACATAACCGTGGATAGGGCCGGAAATTGTTATCAGAAAATTTTATCGGGAGAACAATCTTTTTCATATTGCGATATATCAGTACTGGGTCAGCGGTGGGAGTGCATTGGCAGAACAGACTGTACACATGTTGAATAACCTGCAGACAAGTAACAACTGATTTTATTACGGGTGATATCAGAAATTACCGTTTCTGTATCATAGCGGATACCTGTGCGGGTGCTGCGCCCACAAAGGGACTGTGGTTCTTTCTCGGGTTTTACCATCTTTTATCACGACGGAGATATTTCTGATATTCCTGTGCAGTCATGATTTCACTCTCTTCCGGGAATTTTATGATATGCTGTACACGTGGCAACTGGGCTTGGAAGAAAAACGGACTATGCCGGGGACGTTTTACCCTCACAAATTACCGGCATTTCTTTTCCCTTGAAATTCTCACACCGATCCAGTACAGAAAAGCTCTTTGCAATTTCACATTTGCTGTACTCCAGGCATCCATTGCAGACAGTTGTAATATAGCTGATCAGATCATCACTATACATCACTGCTGGCACACGAAATGATTCCTTGCCGTCCCCACACATGATATGTCCCTCCATTGTCCTTTAAAAGGATACGGGGAATATGAGCGCAAGCCTCATACAGTCCCTACTATCCAGGTAAATGCTTATAACTACTTAATAACTAATAAATTTATTTATTTTAATCAAGGCTTATTTTATTAATATTTTATAAAATAATCGCTAAAAATTCTTTTATTTGAACCTGTTACGACGATTTTTTGAAAAAATAACACACCCGTCCACAGGAGGGTGATACACCGGGGAACCAATGTTTTGGGGAAAAAGAGCAGAAGAACTGGCTCTGTTGAAACACACATGAACCGGGAGCTCACACCCGAACCATGAAAATCATTAATCCATGTAATATGAGGGCTCCCAGCCTCAGAGCCTCTCCGAGGCGCGGCGGGGCAGCAGCGCGGTGTTTACAAATATGCTTATAGATCTGATCCGCCGCGGGGGCGCCCCGTCGGGGGCGGCGGGGTTCATCACAAATAATTATGAGGAATAAACATTCCATTACTTACATCTGTTTAATTTATTTTCATGGGAAATTTTCACGATATTTTTCTCACCGATCTTTTAGGGTTATGGCACGTAATGCCTCCACCCCTGCTGTTGTTGCATCCCCTCGGGAGCGATAATTCCAGAGAAGGTACTACAACACTTCTCCAAGCGCAGGGTGGTCCGGGGCAGGCATTGTCCCCTCCGCTATTAGGCAATTCGCAAATTTGTTGAAATTTTAGGGTTCCTATGGAAATTGCATAATTCCAGTAATTTCAGGAGTGAGTACCGATCCCGCTAATTGCCTGCGCCGCCCCCGAAGGGACGCCCCCGAGGCGCTTCAATGAGCTGAAAACTCCGCCCCTGACCTCTCAAGAGCTCCTGATGCGGATGGCAGTCGTACCCTCCCATTTTTATGGTTCGGGTTAGGACCATTCATGTTCATGTCCGTTTCAACAGAGCAGAAAGAACTCATAATCTTTCACTATCTTCCTGGAATGCAGCAGAGATCCGAACATTTTTAGATCCCGCGGAAACGGGATTGCCAGAGAGAATCGGTTCGGGATTTTGAAATCCCGATGTCGTTCTCGCTATTTCAGATCGCATTTTCTTACCGGGGACATTCACTACTGGAACTGCGGCGGCAGGTGTATCCCGATCAACCGTGAGTCCCATGATCCCCTGTCAATTTGAAAGGCAGTGAATAGTTACGTACTTGAAGAAATTCAGTACCGGGCCAGGTAAGCAGATCCTGGTTGGTATGCCCTTTCTTATTTAGTGCCTGCCGGTCCGGTAAGGTACCGCATGATCCGATCAATCACCAGAGGGTTCCGGGGCAGGTTAATGTGGCAGTACTGATCCGGAGCAGGAAGATGATCCATCTGTTCACCGGGCGCCGGGATGATGTCAAGTGAAATACCCGGGAGCACGGACTCACGGTGAGGTACGACCCCGTCACCATACAAGGTCGCCCGGTATCGCCCGTCATCTGCAATCTCCCATGTCTTTCCATCAAACAACGGGAAGAATCCGAAATTGTTTTCCGGATTCGTAGTCACAATGATCCGGTAGGTAATATCTGAACGCAAACCTGCTGTGCGAAGGCGATGCATGACCGGGCTCCCGGGTCGTACATCCTGCACGATCCGGTCCAGGGCCGGATCAAACCCCTGCGGAACAAAAATGCCGGTAAGCTTATTGATGATCTCTTCGCCACGTTTCGGGTCATGAAAGAGTTCTGCAAGCGCCGAACCGTTGTTGGGCGGTCCAAGACCGATCAGCTGCCTGACGTTCTGGTTATGCTCAACCCCGTCTGTAACCTCGAGGAGATAACGTACGATGCAGGTCCCCATTGAATGGCTGACGATATCGGCAGGCCCGGACCAGCCGTTTTCGTCCCGTACGGTACGGATATAATCAAGGAGAGATCCGGAAATCTCCGGCAATGACAGATCTCTCATCCCCGAGTGATCAAATTTCCCGTACTGGATTCCTGCTGCCTCAAGATGAACAACCAGTTTCTTCCAGATCCCGGGATGACTGTTCCACCCATGCACCAGAATCACGGGGTACTGATTGCCACTCATGTCATCATAATTTAATACCGGTGACGAAAAGGCATCCGATCCGGTCACCGGTTTACAGGAATTCCATGAGGACTGGCTGCAGATGCCTGGCACGGGCAAGAGGCCGGGTCATGTTTCCCTCGTCCCTGAACTTGTTGTAGTTATGCAGAATCTGTAACCCGGTATGCTCCCTTGCGTACCGAAATCTCAAACCGGACACCTTTTCCGGGGATACCTGTTTCCTGGATTGTCATACCGGTAATGCCAAGAATTGTCCGGGAAAGGAATAATCCAAAGCCGGTATGCCTGAAAAACCTGCGCTCGAATATTGCCTCTTTATGTTCTGCAGGTATCCCTCCTCCATTATCCTCGTAGGTAACCACCAGACCATCATCCAGCTTTTTGAAGGAGAATCTGATGGTCGTAACATTTTTCCCGTGACGGAGGGTATTTTCCAAAAGCGTATAAAAAACCTTTTCAAGCAGGGGATCGGCATACAGCTCAAGCTTGTCGAGATGTACTTCAAGCGAGATATGGGAAAGCGGCAGGCTTGCTGCAACAGACGAGATTACCTTCCCGATATCAAACCATTGCGGGGACTTCACTCCGATATCCTGGTAATCCTTGGTGAACATAATCTGGGTCCTGATGTTGCTGGCAGCGAGGGTCTCCTTGTCGAGTATATCCTGCAAAGCAGGGTCAGAAAATTTCATCTTCATGATCTCGAGGTATCCCAGTATCACGGTAAGCTGGTTGAGGATATCGTGCCGCGTGATACTGTTCAACAGGTTGAGTTTGTCGTTTGTCTGTGTCAGGGCATCTGCGTATTGCTGCAGCTGGCTGGTATAGAAGTGCATCTCTTCTTCAACAGCCTTACGTTCGGAAATATCGGAGATCAAGGCGAGATAATAGAGAAATTTTCCATCCATATCCCTTACCACGGATACCACGACTGAAGCCCAGATTACATCCCCATTTTTTTTGATATACTGTTTTTCTGTTGTGTATTCGGGAATCTCACCCGCACTGAGCCGTTTCACCTGGGCAATATCTTCTTTAAGGTGGTCCGGATGAGTGATATCAGCAAAGCTCTTGGTAAGCAGTTCTTCCTGCGAGAATCCAAGCATCGTGCAGAACATCGGGTTGACTTTTATGAACCGGGACCTCGCGTCTGATATTGCCATGCCGAGCGGTCCTTTCTCAAAAACCGTTCGGAACTCCTCCTCACTTTTCCGGATTGCCGCCTCAGATGCTGCCAGAATCTGCCTCTCCCGGTCATTACGCACCAGCACGTAGTAAAAAATCAGCACGAGGAACAGGAGCAGGAGGGTCGCTATAATCGCAGGTCCGCAGGCAGTGATAATCTGAAGGTTCCAGTCAGCGGCATCAATGTCAATGCCAAGGAGTGCAATAACCCTGCCACTGGCGGCATCCCTGATCGGAACGATACCGCTCACCCACGTACCCCAGCGATCGGTCAGGGGTCCTTCTGTCGTATCCTTTCCTGAAACAAACGTATCCAGCAGGATAGCGGATGCTTCCTGGTACACCTGTCCCGGCGGCGAATAATCCTCAGATTCGGGGGGTTCGGAGTCGGCAAAGAAGAAGACCGTCCCATCCGCCCGCTGCCCCATGATGTAGACGAACCGGACCCGCGGATCGGCAGATCGCACTCGTATCAGTTCATCTTTCAGTACCAGGTAATCCGGTGACACGAGGTCAGAATCAGAGCCGGTCAACTCCTGTACATGTTCGGTACTGATACCGCTCTGCACAAGACGGGTTCTAATGAGCAGTTCCTCCCGGAGCTGGTTGTCCTCCTGTTGAGCGGTCCAGAGGGTTAATGCAATTCCACTCGCAACGATAACGATTATTGCGATGATAAGCCATCTCTTGACGTTGCGAATCATGATGTAACTCTTTGCCGGAACTACGTGTGCATGGGAATCAGCCAGTCAGCCCGTCTGATGAGAATATCATCTCTTTCCAATGGATAGGTAACATTCTGAAAGATTTATATATTACTAATCAGATTCAGGTTAAATCCCTGAAATATTCTTATTCTTCTTTTTCGAAATCATTATCCCATATTAAATGAATCGTTTTATAATCAGAAGCGAATTATTCGTTCTCTGTTCGGAGGTATACTCATGGCAGAAGAAAAGAAAGTTGCAGAAAAGAAAGGAGCGGTGGGGGAATTCATGGATTTCCTCATGAAATACCAGGTCATCGGCCTTGCCGTTGCGTTTATCATCGGTGCAGCGGCGACAAAAATGGTGACTGCCTGCGTTAATGATATCATCATGCCCATTATCGCCGTGGTCATCCCCGGGGGGGACTGGAGGACCCAGGTCGTCATGGCCGGTCCGGTAAAATTTCTGGTCGGTGATTTTGTAGGCGCTATTATTGATTTCATTATCATTGCACTGGTTGTGTTCCTGGTTGTCAAGTTTATGATGAAAGAGGACGCAACCACAAAGAGATAACTTTTTTTGTATTTTGGAAATGTAGTTTGCAGTTCTATACGACGATTTTACCCTATTTGTCACTCATTACTATCCTGATAATAAAGGAAAAGACCGGCAATGCATGAGAATCGCAATTGTTTCTCTTGTCGATGCATGGCTGTGTGTCGCGACGCGAACCCGAAATTTCAGGAAAATAGGGTCCGTTGGATCCGATGAGCTGTTGCGTCATCAAAACCACGTACCATCATTCAGGATACATCAGCTTAATACTGGACAACGCTTATACAAGAAAATCAGAATACTTGTTCAGGTGAACGAAATGAAGAAAGGTTTTGCCGCAAATCTCGAAGAAGAAACGAGGAAGAACACAGATTTCCGCAGGGTATTGTATACCGGAAAATACAGCCAGCTCGTACTGATGTGTCTCAGGCCAATGGAGGATATCGGTGAGGAAACCCATGATGACGTTGACCAGTTCTTCCGTTTCGAGGAGGGGGAAGGCGTTGTCATAATTGATGGCGGCAGGAACGTGGTGAAGGATGGGAGCGGAGTTATCGTACCGTCAGGGGCGAAACACAACGTGGTGAACACCTCGAAGACAAAAAACCTCAAGCTGTACACGATATACTCTCCTCCCGAGCACCAGGACAAGGTCGTGCGAAAGACGAAACAGGAGGCACTTGCCCGGGAAGAGCATTATGACGGGAAACCGACAGAAAAATAAATCCCTCACCTTTTTTATCAATCACCATCTTCGTATCGGGTGACATAAAAGATCGGGCCCACGCTCTCGTTGCTCAGATATCAATTTTATTTTTCCTTAAACAACACTATCTCCTGGTATGCATGCGATAAAAATGAGAAACTTCCTCATAAAAAAAAGGAATTCTCTGATCATTTTATCGGCTTATCCTTTCAACTTTGTAAGGACAATTGAGGGTCACCATGGATACGCACAAACCCCTTACGGGAGGTCTGAATCAGGCGCAAGGCCGGCACTATACATTTGCATCGCGAATGGCAAAAACTCCCAAATCATTCATCCGCGAGATCCTCAAAGTTACCACAAATCCCGAAATCATCTCCTTTGCCGGAGGGCTCCCGAACCCTGCGCTCATTGATGTTGAAGGGATCAGGAAGGCAGCGGCAGCTGTGCTGGAGGACGACGGTAGAAGTGTCCTCCAGTATTCGACAACCGAAGGATACCTCCCACTCCGCCAGTATATTGCGGACCGGTATAAAAAACGGCTCGGATTGTCCATCTCTCCCGATGAAATCCTTATTACCAACGGGTCGCAGCAGTGCCTTGACCTGATCGGGAAGGTCTTCATTGACGCAGGTGACCATGTTTCCCTCGAGCGGCCGGGTTATCTTGGGGCAATCCAGGCATTCTCGTTGTACGAGCCGGTCTTCCACCCGGTTACCCTCCATGAAGATGGCCCTGATCCCGGGATGCTCGCACATGTGCTGGATACCTGGCCGGTACGCCTGTTCTACGGTGTTCCCAACTCACAGAACCCTTCAGGGATCACCTATACAGGCAGGCGGCGCCGTGAAGTGGCATCTGTCATGAAAAAGACAGACACGCTCTTTATCGAGGACGATGCCTATGGAGAGCTCAATTTTGGCGGAGAAACGATGCCTTCCATGCGGGAATTTTTACCGGACCAGACCGTGATCACCGGATCCTTTTCCAAGATCCTTGCCCCGGGTATGCGGTTAGGCTGGGTGGTGGCTTCCCGCGAGATCATGGAATCGATCGTTATCGCAAAGCAGGCATCAGACCTTCACTCAAATTATCTCTCCCAGAGGATCGCATACGAATACCTGACCCGGCAGGATATCGACGACCATATACGAAAGATCCGTACTGCGTATAAAAACCAGCGCGACTGCATGATCCAGGTGATAACCGAGGAGTTCCCCGAATCGGTAACATATACGAAACCCCAGGGGGGGATGTTCATATGGATCACGCTCCCTGAGGGATGTTCATCCATGGTGGTATTTGAAAAGGCCCTTGAAAAAAACGTAGCCGTGCTGCCGGGTTCCCCGTTTTATATCGACGGTGGTGGTACGAATACCCTGCGGCTCAACTTCTCCAATTCCAGCGAAGAGAAGATCATCACCGGTATCGGGCGACTTGCAAAAGTCATAAGGGGATTATGCGCGATCTCCCCGTGCAAAAACACGTCCGGGCAATCATAATGCATGTTAAAGATGAGGTACTGATGAGAAGTAGTGTATTAAGGAGCCATATCTGGACATGAGGGGAATATCCATTGTCCTGTCACCTTCATCATTCTGGTTCCTTTACCACAACATATCTTCGGAAAAACAATCCTGACGATTCCTGAGCTGAAGTTATCAAGGACGCAGACTTTTTTTAAGACATCCCCGGCAGGTCATTGAATCGCAGGTAAATACGTCAGGGCGCAAAGATATGGGTGAAGAGAATGTTCAATCCGATCGCGACAAGGATAAGCCCGCCTGCGATTTCGATTCTTTTTCCGAGCAGCGCTTTAAGCCGGGTACCGGAAATCACGCCTCCAAACGAAAATATGAATGCTACAATGCCGATGATAATGGCCGGAATCAGAATATCTGTGTGGAGGAAAGCGAACGAAATTCCTGCACCAAGTGAATCGATACTGGTTGCAATGGACAGCACTATCACCGGAATAATCCGGAGTACGAAGACCGGTTCCTTTTCATCCCCGGATTCGGACCCTTCGAAGATCATCTTTATTCCGATCAATGCGAGGAGGAAAAAAGCGAGCCAGTGATCGAACCCCGCGATGTATATCAGGAGCCCGGTGCCTGCAGCCCATCCTGCCAGGATCATTCCTGTCTGGAACAGGCCAAAACAGAGCCCGATAATGATCGCTGTATCGAGGAGTTTATTCTTTGTTGTCGTACCGAGAGCGAGTGAAACGGCAAAACAGTCCATCGAAAGACCGATGCCGATGAGGACCGGCAGAATGACATCCATGAATTTTGCTAATGTTGGAGGGCTGTAACGATACGTGTTTTGAATTGGCAGAAAACGGGAAATATGTTGGTTATCATCGTCGCACAGCACTTGGTGAATTTCATTGAACGGCGATTTTCATGGTTAAATAAGGAACTGCCGTTGGAATGCTCTCTCAACATGTTCAAGAAGATCCTTTTCCATAACCGGTTTGACAATGTATCCACACGGCGAGACCTCTTTTGCCCGGGAGATGATCTGACTGTTTGAATGGGCAGTGAGGAAAATGACAGGTATCGCATGCCGTTTCCGGATCTGCCGGGTAGTCTCTATCCCATCCAGACTGCCATCGAGGGTAATATCCATCAGGATGAGGTCCGGTGGGGGTCTTTCTTCCAGGTGCCTGAGAGCCTCCTCTCCGGAAGCCACAGGTTCGAAGACCCTGTATCCGGCATTCGTCAGGATCTCCATGAGATGGAGGGCTATGAGCCCTTCATCCTCGACTATGAGAATTAATCTGGGTATCATGATGTTCCTTTGACAGGATGGTTGTCGCTGAACCGGAAGATAACTTCAGTGCTAGTCTCGATCTTCAACGTATCCCTGGCTTTCAGCTGGTGTCCGGCAGAAAAGGAAAATCGCCTCATTTTCCTGGAATTCAGCATAACGAGAGCTACGACAATTCGTATGAAAAAGGGGATGCTGTGCAGGCTGAGGAGTTTCCAACCGTCAATGTTCATGACTGCAGTCTTCCGTGGGTTTTCGTTCTGGCTATTCCTGATAGAGAGTTACCTGCGGATGGTCATATAGTATTTGATCCGTCCTCGTCAGGAGTTAAAACCCTCGTCTCTCAACGTCGAATAATACTGCGCTGCCGGGAAGTAACCCCAATTATAGAGGCACTCGCCGGCAATTCATTTTCGTTGTTCATCATGGTTATTACAGAATTATTGATATCCACACTTGTCAGTCAGCATTCTCCTCTTTTAGATTACTTCTTCCGGTGATTACACCAGAGCAGGGATGAAATAGATGTTGCGAAAATACCAATCCCGGCGGTCAGCGGTATTGTCTGTGTGGTAATACCTGCAGGAACCGGGGGCAGGGTGGTAATTGTGACCTGTGTGGTTGGGGAAAGAACCGGGATGGTAATCACCGCAGTGACCGGCACCAGTATCTTTTCAATCGCAGTCGTCTCGCCACCATTCACCGTCACCGACTCAAGGATTGTCTGGTAGCCGGGAGACTCGATCCGGAGGGTGTGAGGACCGGTGGCAGTATCAAGACTCTTCGGAGTAGCGCCAACGGACTGACTGTCGACATATACCCTCGCTCCCGAAGGGGATGTATTGAAAGTGATTGTTCCCGTCGCTGGTAAGGACACCCCGTTTCGCGAAAGGCTGATATCGATACTCCCATACACTGCCGGGAGGTCATTTTTTCCAACCGGCTGGCTTACTGCATAGAGGGTATAAGTGCCTTCCCTGAGGCTGAACCCCTGGTGTGCCGTATTCCAGATATATGACCACCTGTCATTGGTAACATCGACCTGAACAAATGTCGAAGGATCCCCGCTCACCACCGGACTCTTCATCTGGGCGGGATTCACTCCATCGGGATCCAGTCCCGGGCCGGTCGCGAATATGTACATAGTATTGGTGGCATATGCGGTCCCGTTCAGGGGCACTCTGTCCCCGATCGTGTAGGTAAAAGTACCTGCTGTTGCCACGCCGCAGAGCAAGGCCATCCCGATAAGGATTGCAGTCAGTAAATATTCCAAAGGTACTGTTCCAGGCACAGGTTCTCCTGATGCCTTGATTTATCCAACTGGCATCATAATTGTATCTGAAAAAACGTTGTCATGAGAATACGGGAACCGTCAATGGGAGCATTGACCAGCGGTGCGGGTGCTAAAACATCATTTCCCTCTTTGTTGGCACAATATTGGAACAGGTTAATTGATATATTGTGTCGTCCAAATGCAGATAAGGCAGAGTTATGAATCGTGCAAAAATATTAATTGTAGAAGATGAACGGGAAGTCGCCAAATCACTGGAACTGCGGCTCAAGAAACTTGGCTTCTCGGTTGTGGGGCGTGAGGACACGGGAGAGACTGCGATAAAAAAGGCAGATGAGCTGCGTCCGGATATTGTCCTGATGGATATCGAACTTGGTGGAAAGATGGACGGTGTCCAGGCAGCAGATTACATAAGGAAAAATTATCGCATTCCTGTCATTTATCTCACCGCTTTATGCGACACCAAAACGCTGGGACGAGTCGGTACTACTGCTCCGTACGGATATATCCTGAAACCCTTCAAAGATGATGAACTGCGCACGGTCATCGAGATCGCTCTTGAAATAAAGGCGAATAAAAAGTAAGGGTAAAGTCCCCTAATTTTTTCGTAAAATCTTCTGCGAATAATCCTCCAATACGTAATTATCACGCTCATCTGAGGCTTCTGCTGTGCTCCGTCCCCACCGCTGTGGCATCCCTTCTGGATTGGATAATTCCAGAGAATGTAATACAACACCATCGCAAAGCTCAGGCGCGGTTCGGGAGGGACAGGCACTGTCCCCTCCGATACCAGGTGATTCGCAATTTGTTGAAATCTTAAAGTTTCCCATGAAAATGGCACAGTTACAGTTATTTCAGGAAGTGCCAATCCCGTTGCGATGACCTGCGCCGCCCCCGAAGGGGACGCCCCTGCGGCGCTTCAATTACCTGCCAACTTCGCCCAAGCCTCTCAAGAGACCCTGTTGCGGATGGCCATTTTTCATGGTTCGGGTGTGAACTCCCGTTCATGCCCGTTTCAACAGAGCCGAAATCTGTTAGATGAGCGCACACAGGGCAGAGAAATCATGCCTCAGGGGAACAAAAGCATTGGAAAAAAAGTTGTGTATCCGGCCTGATTATAATGGTCTCTTCGGTACGAAAAAAAGAGGAAAGAACGTTGCCTCAGTAATCGCCCATGCCGGGTGGCATTCCACCCGGCGGCATGCCGCCTCCAGGCGCGGCGGATTTTGAGGATGCGATGACATCATCGATGCGCAGGATCATCACTGCAGCCTCGGCCGCGCTTGAGATTGCCTGGGTCTTGACCCGTAACGGTTCGACGACCCCTGCCTTCATCATATCTTCGGGTTTGCCGGTGTTTACATCAAGTCCGAATGACTTCTTTCCCGCCTCGTGTGCGGCCCGGATCGCTACAAGAATATCAATAGGGTCCAGTCCCGCATTTTCAGCAAGAGTGCGGGGGACGATCTCCAGTGCCTCCGAGAATGCTTCGATGGCCAGCTGGACACGCCCTCCTTCCTGCGAGGCATATCTCCGCAGCTGGAGCGAGAGTTCTGTCTCAGGTGCGCCACCGCCGGCAACTATTTTCTTACCCTCCACGACGACGCTGACAACCATGAGTGCATCATGGACAGCCCGTTCAAGTTCGTCGACCACATGTTCTGTGCCGCCACGGACGATGATGGAGACGGCCTTTGGGTTTTTGCACTTCGAGACATAGATCATTTCGTCGCCGGAGATTTTGCGCTCCTCGACGAGCCCGGCTGTACCGAGATCCTTTTTCGTGATGGTATCGATGCTGTTGACAATATTTCCTCCTGTTGCCCGGGCGAGATTTTCGATATCGCTCTTTTTGATCCTTCGGACAGCAAGGATACCGGCTTTTGTGAGATAGTGCTGCGCGACGTCATCGATCCCCTTCTGGCAGAAAAGGACCGTCGCACCGCTTTTGATCACCTTGTCCACCATCACATGGACCATGTGCTCTTCTTCGTCAAGGAACGCCTGTGCCTGCCCGGGTGTCGAGATATTGATCTTCGCGTTGACTTCGGTCTTTTTAAACTCGAGCGCTGCGTTAAGGAGCAGGATTTTTGCATCCTTTACGGATTTGGGCATGTTCGGGTGAGCACGCTCCTTATCGATGACCATACCCTCGATAAGAGATGAGTCATCTGCCGAACCGCCGACTTTTTTCTCTACGTTGATATGAGCAATATCCACCGTGCCATCGGCATCAGTAATAAACGCAATCGCTTTCACGATAATGTCTGAAAGCAGATCCTTTGAGACCTCCGCGTTCTTGCCTGTCAGTGCTGTCCCGGCAATCTTTTTCAGTATTACCGTGTCTGTCGGCTTTACCACAGAAGCAAACCCGTCAAGAATCATGAGCGCCTTTTCCGCCGCCATCTGGTAGCCTTCAGCAATAATGGTCGGGTGGACACCCTGGGTAAGGAGATCCTCGGCATTCTTCAACAGCTCCCCGGCAATGATGACAGCACTGGTAGTCCCGTCACCAACTTCTGCATCCTGTGTCTTTGCGACCTCGACTATCATCTTTCCCGCAGGGTGCTCGATATCCATCTCCTTGAGAATGGTGACCCCGTCATTGGTAATGGTTATATCGCCCATTCCGTCGATGAGCATCTTGTCCATGCCTTTTGGACCCAGGGTCGAACGGACAGCGCTTGCAACCGCCTTTGCAGCAGCAAAGTTACCGTTCCGGGCTTCCTGCCCGCGGTTCCGCGTAGTACCTTCCCTGAGAATAAGTATGGGTTGTCCCCCAAGTTGTTGTGACATTGTTCGCCTCATTACCTTGTCTTACACTTTTGTCGATCCGCAATTATACGTCCGGACTTTTTTGTGTTATGGCTGTTCAAAAACGATCGCCAGCGGGATTTTATCCCGATGATCTGAGCGTTTCAGAAATAGCAGAAAGCTATTTGCCAGACACTCTTTTTGTTGCAAATATCATTTCTGATAAAACGGAGGTCATAAACCCGTTTCGGGCAGGCCGGTAGAGACCTCATCACCAGATGATAGAACAGATTAATCTGCATCCGTTTTATGTGTATCCATTATTTCCGTAGTGCCCGGTGAGGTTCATGGCATCAGCCAGCCGGGTTCTAAATCCTGCACGAACCGCCATGCTTTTCATAATAGCGCTGGTGGTACTCTTCAGCCCGGTAAAACTCCGTTGCAGGTGTGATCTCCGTCATAACCTTCCTGAACCCGAATACACCCGACACCTCAATTTTCTCCTTCGATTTTCTCGCCAGCCGCGCCTGTTCTGCATCATGGTAAAAAATCACGGAACGGTAATTGGTGCCAATGTCCGGACCCTGGCGGTTCAGTTGTGTCGGGTCATGGATCGACCAGAACACGTCCAGGAGATGTTCGTAACTGACCTTAACCGGATCATACACAACCTGGACGACCTCTGCATGACCGGTCTGCCCGGTGCATACATCACGGTAAGTCGGATTTTTTAATGAGCCACCCATATACCCGACCGCGGTGGTTATCACCCCGCTGACGTTCCGGAATGCCGCTTCAACTCCCCAGAAACAGCCAGCCCCGAAGGTTGCTGTTTTGTACGATTCTTCCGTTCCTCCCATGCTCCTTTCCTCTACCTATGCCTTGCATCACTTTCACATTGATTCTTTGTGTCCGGGCAAAGGTTTCTCACATACCTTTATTGGCCAGAGAACAAAATTTTTAGCATGAAACATCTCTACCGCTCAAAAAAAGACCGTATACTGGGCGGAATATGTGCCGGCCTGGGGGAACACCTGGATATTGACCCCAACATAATCCGGCTTATCTGGGCTGCGGTGACGATCCTCTCCTTCGGGACGGGCATTCTTGTCTATATCCTCGCATGGATCATCATCCCCGAACAGGAAACGGATGATGCAGCCCTGCCCCTCCGGGAATCGGATGAAACCAGGTGACAGTTCATCATTCATCAGGGACATACGCTTCTGGCAGAGACTCCCATGAAGATCCTTTTTGTTGTCTGCGGAGAGGGGCTGGGGCATGCCTCCCGGTCTTTACATCTCGGCCATTACCTCCAGCAGCAGGGGCATACGGTTCATTTTGCCGGCTACGGCAAATCATACGACTTCATGGAGCAGCACAAGTGCAGCAACCTCCATCATACACCCCGCGAAGTCTGTCTCGAAGGGGAGGACGGGTTTTTCAGCCTGAAAAAGACCCTCCTGTGTTCGAAATGGATAATGCTCGATATGGCAGTATCCGCCATAAGCGTCAGCAGGCTCATCTCCCGGCACCGTTTTGACTGTGTCGTGTGCGACACGATGTATGGCGGGGTGTTCGCCGCCCGGGTCCACCGGGTTCCCATTGTTTTCATCACGAACCAGAACCATTTCAACGGGCCGGGCAGCACGACAAATGCGGTCTGGCTGGTCCTCAATTTCCTCATCCGCCGCTACCTGCGACTTGCAAACCGTATTATTGTCCCGGATTACCCTGCACCGGATACGGTGAGCGAGTATAATGTGGTCGTGCCGGAGGGAGAGGAACGCAGCTATCACTTCACGGGTCCGTTCCTGGACCTGGACCCTGGCCGGTACACCTTAAGTCAGAGTACAATATTCACCAGCTTTGGCGGGGAGCCGTACAAGCTCCCGCTCTACCAGATGCTGCGGGATATCGCAGACCGGCACAAGGAGCTGTTCTTTGAGGTTTTTTATACCGGGGCAGAACTCCCCGAGTCATCAGATAATTTCGTGTCCCACGGGTATGTTCCGAATCTCTATGAGCACCTTGCGAGGGCACGTATTGCCATAGTGCATGGCGGACTCACTACCCTGCACGAGGCCATGCTCTTTGAAAAACCGGTATTGATCATCATGGACCCGAACCACCCGGAACAGCAGAACAATGCAAGAAAGATTGTTGGTATAGGAGCAGGAACATCAGTTGACGGGCGACAGGTTACCCTGGATATCCTGGAGAAAAAGATCGCCGAGACGATGGGATGCTGCCCTCGTCCCATACGGGATGTCCATCCGGTGATCAACGGGAGAAAAAACGCTGCAGAGATAATCCTGGCAGCTGCAAACCGCGGGCAACGTTAATATCACAAGCCTGAACGTAGACCAGTACAGGGATTACCATGCCGGTGCAGAATGAAATAACAGTCTGTAATGTTGGGGATGAATTCCATGTATGTCCTGCGTGTGGATATGACTACGGTTTCCACACCTCGTTTCTCAGGGTGAATACCGGGAAAGATTCTCCGGTCAAATCCACGCGTGAAGTCTACCGGGTAATACTCATATGCCCGGAATGCGGGGCACGGTTTGACGTTGGGTGGCGGGTCTCGTTTACAGGATCTGATCCCGGCGTGGTAAGGACTACGGGTCATCAGGTATCGATAGTATGAGCCTCATTCCGGTATTTGAAGATCCAGACCCATCATGAGACTGCTTCCGGGCTCTGCTGTAATGGTTGTTCACGGCCCTGAACTTTTTGACAAGGGAGATGTAGCGTGGCTCAGGGATATACTCTCACCAAAACGTATTGTTGTTGCAGGGGTCATGGCACGGACAGCAGCAGAGGAATCGGGGCTGCCCGTGGAATTCGATGCACGTCCCCCGAGCAGAGTCATACTTGCACAGGATGCTCCGGTGTTCCTGGCAAACCGGGGGAAAACTAAGGAAACCGGGGAGATATTCGGGAATGTTGTCGCATCCCGACTGGGTGACCGCGGGCTTGTGCATCTCGAATGTTCGGGCAGGATTGTGTACTGCTGGAACAGCGGAAACGAAGAACTGGCCGGGCTGCTTTCACGCTCTACGGGATTTAAGAAAAAATCACTGAAAAGCACCGTCCAACACGAGGAAAACGTGCGGGAGATACGCGGATGCATTCCCGGAGAAGCTGTTTATGTGAACGGCATCGTCATCGGGCGGGCTACGGCAGATGTCGTCACTATCAGGAGCAAAGGAGGCACCATTGAACCCGGTTCCGGCCTTGAGCCCAAACAGCATGGCCTGGAGAAGTTGTCGCTCGGCCGGAACATTGATATCAGCACTGCGTGGTGCAAGAGCGGGCCGGTCAGGTTAACCCTGCCCCGGACAAAAGGGCGGGGTCTTCTTGCCGGGCATATACTGGTGATCGATCACTGCGGGCACGAGATCTACCGCAAGATGCCGGATGACTGCTGCGGCGTGCTTGCAATTGGAGATGATACCACGGGAGTGTGCGGCCATATCTGTGCTCACCGGGGGATCCCGGTGCTGGGGATAGTCGATGGTGACAGGGATGGCATCGTCCCGTCCGCATTTGCCCCGGGTTCTGTTGTTGTTGAGGCTCTGCACGAACGTGACGACGATGTAGGTAAAGAGATCGGCAGTTGTGTCCCCGGTACTCCTGTTGTCTGGAATGCATGGCTGCAGGAGGTGCTGGAGTATCTCAAAGGGCGGGTCCGGGTTGTCATTGACCTGAGGGATGAAGATGCTGAAGTGCGCTGAGTGCAAGGGAAAAGGCATGTGCGGGTTGCCCCGCTGTCCTGTAGTGAGCCGGTTCCATGCCCAGGCCGCGATCAGGCCCATGAGCACCTACCAGGGAAGTTCGCCGTCGGTCTTCATCGGGAGTTTCGGATACCCGGAGGTCCAGGGAGGTCCGCTCCTGGTCAATGACAGCGATAACCCCCCGGACTGGCTTGCCCGCAACCTCGGGATGGAGGACATTGTCGATATCCGTGCACGGACAATCCGCGGGAGATCAGCCCTTAATGCGATCGCCGGCAACCTGCAGGAAATCGCGCTCTCCTCACGACCACTTGATGTGGATGTTGCGTTTGAGAAGCCGGTCGCGTTCAGCCTGAATTTCGATGGAACGATTGCCCCGGTCGGGTTCACCGGATCAGTAAAAACACTGGAGATCGGGAGCAATGCACGGGTTGAACGGGTCGTTGACAGGATCACATCGGATACTGATATCGGGGCGAACGAGGCCGTCATTGCCCTGAAAGAGTCCGCAATAGACGTGTACCGGATCTCAGGCCTGATGACGGCAGGGCTGCTGGGCAGGCGCCGGAAATTCGTTCCGACCCGCTGGGCAATTTCCGCCGTTGACGATACTCTGTCCACCAGCATGAAAAAAGAGATCGCACGGTATCCTCCGGTTGAAGAGATCCGGCTCTTTACCGCAGAGATCTTTGGCAACAGGATTATCTGCATTCTTCTTCCCGGTGACTGGAAGTACGAGATGATCGAGATCTGGGGACGGCACTCGCTCTGGGGCGGAGAAAATGACGTTAT
The DNA here is from genome assembly GCA_002495065.1 of Methanoregula sp. UBA471. Taxonomy (GTDB): domain Archaea; phylum Halobacteriota; class Methanomicrobia; order Methanomicrobiales; family Methanospirillaceae; genus Methanoregula. Next base: position 19,064 of record DADT01000036.1, read on the forward strand.
CGTGCAGGACCGGGAGGGCATGAAAAAGAAGGGGTACTCCCCGATCTCCGGAGCATACTATTCGGCACGCCTCGCGGTGTGCGAATATCTTTTGCAGGTAAAAAGGTCAGCCCGGGTAATTATCCTGCGAAGTGTCTCCGGTGACTACTGGGCACCGCTTGGCACCTGGGTGATCCGTGAAGCCACACGAAAGGCGATGGCACGTCCGCCCGTCATATGCGAGTCGCTCGCAGCTGCTGTCGGGCAGGCATCGGCACTTCTTGGTACTGATACCTGGGCATCTTACAGCACCCTGATCCCCGAACTCCGTACACAACGGACGCTCTTTTAAATCCTGAAAAGACCTGGTGACCGTAAAATGCATCGGGATGTGAGTGATGTCACACCCTTGCATACACAAGTTCCCGCCCGACTGCGGAATTTGACGAATACTGGATTCCGGCATTAAACGATTTGCCATCATTGTTGAAGGTAATGTACACCGGTTCATGGCTAACGGATACCTGAGAAATCAGAACCCAGGTTTTGTTCCCAAGGTATGCCCAGCTACCCGTATCCTGAACATTGTCCCTGTTTCCCATCATATCGTAACTGAAGGTGAATGTCCCGTCTGTTTTGAAATCATACCAGATTTTTGCCCCGTTTCCCCGTTGAGTCTGGTCCCAGCGACCGACCAGCGAAGAATAGTTGGCACTCCATTCAGTTCCTATTTCATTTGACATTTGTAGTACATGGTCAGCAACCAGCCACCCCTTATAGGATTTTCCATCGCTGGTCTGAAGGGTGACATGACTCCATTCCACACCATCATTCAGCGTATATTCCCAGATCACGACAGAAGAAGTATCACACGAAGAAAAACCTGTAACTGCCTTCCGATCATTTTTCCGGGGGCTGTTTTCAGGCGTGTTCCACAGGACATCATCTGTTTTTTGCCAGTAATCTGCCTGTGTCGGGTCAGAAATGCACAGGTTCACGTATCCTTTCCCGATCGGCTTTTCCGGCGTATTTTCAGGGGTTGCGCATCCCGCGACCAATATTACCAGAAGCAGAGTGAAGAAATACCTGTTTTTTATCATGACATGTAACTTTTCTCTATGCTTTATACGCCTGTGGCGATTTTGACTGTCGCTGGTAACGCTCCCTTATGCTGTCAAGGGTCTCAATATCGAAGATACCTTTATCTTCCCGGATCCGGATTACTCTCGGGAAACGGAGGGCAAATCCCGCTTCATAGGTCGGGCTGACCTGGAGTTCGGAATACCCCACTTCAAAGACCAGGCCGGGCTCGAACGTTACCTCCTTTCCGGCCTTTTTTATTATCTTGTCTTTCAGCAGGTCATAGACCTCGGCAAGCTGCTCATCGGATAAGCCGGTTGCAACACGGCTGAGAGGAATAAGTCTGCCCCCATCCTGGCAGGCGACGAGGAATGATCCAAAAACATGGGCGCGTTTCCCCTCGCCCCATTCCCCTCCTATCACAGCAAGATCAAGGGTATCCACTTCAGGTTTAATCTTGATCCAGTTTTTCCCTCTCTGACCCGGGGAATAGGGTGATCCGGGCACCTTGATCATGATTCCCTCGTGTCCTGCTTCGAGGGCAGATTTATAAGTCCGCTCAATCTCCGGCAGGTCGCTGCTGACCATCTGCGGGGCGAGGAACAGCGTCACTGCACCTTCAAGGCGTTTCCTGCGTTCAGAGAGGGGGAGATCGATAAGCGTTTCACCGTCAAGATAGAGTATGTCAAAAACATTGGGCACCATCTCGATGGCACCCTGCGCCTCGGCGATATCATGACGGCGCCTGAACCTCCTCAGCACTGACTGGAACGGCATGGGTCTGCCATCTTTCATGGCAATGACCTCCCCGTCGAGGATTACATCATGTTCTGTTGCTGAGATCAGTTTTTCGATCACATCCGGGAGTGAGCCGGTAACGTCCTCGAGCCTGCGGGAATACAGCCGTGCCCAGTTGCCCTTTTTATGAAACTGGAACCGCGACCCGTCATACTTGTATTCTGCTGCGATCTGTCCATGCTCCCTGACCATATCCTCAATCGTGCCCTGCTGGGCGAGCATCATCCGCACCGGATGGAACAGGGTGATGGCAACGTCCCGCAGTGAAGCCGGACCGAGTTTTGCGAGGCGTGCGACTTCACCGGTATCATTCAATGCCTGCATTGCATGTTCAACAAGTGCGGGATCGACGGTAAATGCTTTTGCAATCGCATCCCGCACACTGCCCTCCCCCACTCCGATCCGCAACTCCTCGAGCATGATCCGGGCAAGGTACCTCCCTTCAAGGGGATGNNTCCATTTCAGCAATCGCTATAAGCTCGTTGTAAACGCGGACGATATCCAGTTCTTCGTGGAAAAATGTAGTCTGCGATTTGATTGACAACAGTTCCTCGACTGCCCGGCCGGCGTCCCCCGTTGTATTGATCTTCTCAACCACCTCTTCCTTTTTCAACCCTGCAACATACCCGATGGCGATATACAACAGGTTCGGGCCGATACCGAGTTTTCGTGAGCTCCAGTCCGGGAAAATCCTGCCCATGATAAACCGGACAAATACCGGAAGCTCTTCCGGAGTCAGGCCGGGGAGGACCCGGCTGATAATTTCAATCATATCGAGACGACCGGCCGTTCCTTCAAGTTGTTCGCATACCCGGGAAAAATCCATAAAGAGCATGATGTTTCTCACCTGTGATGTCGCTTGATTCATGGATTAACGTTTTGATACTTCATGGTCACGAAATTGTATGTATTGTAAAAAATCCAGATGAGGATCATGTCAGGATTTTCGGTCGTCCCGTTCAACAAATTTATTACCCGTTAACGTAATTTTGTATCATGGACCAGGAGTGTCAACCCGATGCGGTCATCAGGCTGAAACTCGATCAGCTGAAATCAGATTTTTTTGAGTACATTGAGAAAAACATCGATAAAATCGATACTAACATCCCGGTTTTTTACGGGCAGGTAATCGCGACCCTGGAAAAAGCCGTTCCTGCCGTCAATGATGATCTCTACGACCGGTTCATCGACAGCATCACGCTCCGGGTGCTTGAAACAAGTAACATGAGCGGTGATCTTTCCCATGTTCAGAAACTGTTTGATTATGCAGAACGACACAAGCGGAAGAAAACAGGAAAAACGCTGTACGATATTGTGCTTGGCATTAACCTGATCAATACGGAAAAATATACCGAAGCGATCGAACGGTTAAAAAAATACCGGCAGGCTGATGTGCTCATCTGCCCGGCACTGGCGTATTGTTACCTTGCCGGTGCCCCCATGCCTGCGGGGCCTGATGCAGAGAACCTGAGTCGCGGCCCTGCTCCTGATGCCCTTGCTGCCCGCGAGCAGATGATCGAGCTGGTCCGCCTGAACCCACCGGTGAACCGCCTCAGGGAGATGGGTATCGGGGATGATCCTGGTATGAACCGGATCTTCTGGTTCATGCTGAAAAAAGCGATGGAGTGGTTCCCTGAAAAACGGGAATATCTGCGTGTCGGGATTGAAAAAGCATCGGCGGAGGGAAGGCGTGATATCAGGGAGGAACTCCTCGGGCTGGCGACTGAGCGGTTCTTCAATGATATGTATTTCCTGCGGGAGCTCTACCGGCTGAAGCTCGAGAACCGTGATGCCCCGGGAGTGGCAGGAGTGGTCAGGCAGATGACGCAGCAGTTTCCCGATGAACTCGAACCTGTTTACTACGGGATGAAACTGTCAATCATGACCACCCACGCAGATGTCTATTATAAATTCAGGAAACTGGCCCTGGCAAAAAATATTCCCAGGACCGCACTAGCTCTTCTCGATTTCGGGTTCGAGATGATGAGCGGCAGGAAATCTGAGGCACACGCCTGCCTGGATGAAATAAAACTGGTGTTTGGCCCCCATCATTACTTTGCGATCCTGCTCGATTACGTAGCGCATGATCTCTCTTCTGACGATGAAAAGAAGGTCAAACAGGCAAAAAAAGCTGTGATCGACTCCGTTGATTATTATTGTCTTTCCGTAATGAAGATCCAGGATGCCTGAAAATAATTTCAGAGTTTTATGCACTGCGGGCAGGAACAGGACGTCCCGCACTGGGTAGCGATAACGACATTTTTTTCTTCAAAAAAAAGCCCGAGCCCTTCGCGGGCACCCGACATCGCCCGTGCGGGGGTGTTATTTATCTCGCTCAAATGGGCGAGGATGACCTGTGGTGCATCCTTTCCGAGTGCCTGCAGGCACTTAGCAGCTGCAGGATTGGACAGGTGCCCCCGTTTTGAACGGATTCTCCGTTTCAGTGACTCGGGATAAGGCCCGTTCTGGAGCATATCCGGGCAGTGATTGCTTTCAAGGACGAGAGCGTCACAGTGCCTCATCAGGCCAAGCATAACGGGGGTGATGATGCCGGTATCTGTACAGTATCCGAAGGTAAGGTCGTCTTCCCTGATAATGTAACCACACGGCTGATTGGCATCGTGTGAGGTTTCAAAGGGTTTAATGGAAAAATCACCGATCCCGAACAGTTCGTGGTACCGGCAGACATGGCTGTCAATCGGTTTATCCGAAGTGCGGCGGTGATGAAGGAAATCATCGAGCGTCCCACCCGTTCCATAGACCGGGATATCCAGACGGCGGGCGAGGACATCAAGCCCCCGGATGTGGTCGCCATGTTCGTGGGTGACCAGCACTGCATCAATCTGTCCTGCATCAAGGGACGCCTCCTTCATTCGCATGAGTATCTCTTTTGTGCTCAGTCCCGCGTCGATAAGGAGGGCACCGCTCGCACCTTCAAGATATACGCAGTTGCCTTTGCTCCCGCTGGCAAGGATCGTGCAGCGCATCGTCCTATTATTGGGCGTTCTCGTATTAGAGTGTTTAACTCATTGCAATCTCTCTAAATTACGTTGGAAGAATTGTTTCCTCATCGATCGCTTTGCTGTCTGCGGTCCTGGAATCTTTCCATTGCTCTCCCGGTCACATCCGTTGGGGCATCGTCCTCTTATGAAGGAGCATAGTGACAACCGTGAACACTATAGTGAACACCCCCAGTGCTGCGATATCGATCAGTATCGGGAAATAGTGTATGTCGGTGAACGCGTACCGGACTAAATCGGTGAAGTAGGTGAGCGGCGATACTACCGCAAGCGCCAGTCCCCATGGCGGCATCTGTTCCAGAGGGATAAAGATACCGGAGATGAAGACGAGCGGGAACTTGATCAGCGAGGAAAGCATCATGATATTCGACGGCACGTTCGTAGGCGGCACGGCAAGCAGCATTCCGATTGCCGAGAAGCAGACCGCTGCAAGGAGGATGGCGGTCAGCAGCATTATGCCGTGCAGGAGGGAAAGCCCGAGCACCAGCCCTATAATCACAGTAATAATTGTAATCCCGATGCCAAAGAGGGTTGAGGCGATCATGTCGCCAAAAACAATTGCTTCGATTGTGACCGGGCAGGAGGCGAGGCGTTCAAGTGTCTTTGCCTGACCCTCCCACGGGAAGATGGCGGGAGACACCGCAGTTGCCGTGAAAAACAATGTCATCCCGACCAGACCGGATACCAGAAATGAAAGGGGAAGCTGCCTGCCCCCCATCAGGAAGGCGAGGAACATGAAGAGCGGCATGAAGACCCCGAAGATGAGCACGGGCCCCTTGATGTAATAGATGCGGATGTCCTTTTTTGCAATCGCCCATGCCCGCCGCATCTGTACGGAAAACCCTGACGGGTTCATGGTTTTGCCTCCTGCGTAAGCCGGAGAAACGCTTCATCGAGAGAGGGGGCCAGTGTGTTCAATGTAACAATCGCTGCACTGTTTTTCTGGCTGAAAGCTGCGAGGGAATGAATGGTGGCATCTTTGTTCTGGGTAGTGATCTGCCATTTGTCACCGGTCCGGTTCACCGTCATAACGCCTTCAAGTCCTGCAAGGGTGTTGTCGGGCACGTCACGATCAAAACTCACTTCTATCTTGTGCACCCGGTCGATTGCCGTCTTGAGTTTCTCCGGTGCATCGATGGCTACCATTTTTCCAGCCCTTATGATGCCGACCCGGTGACAGAGCCGGTTGGCCTCCTCCATATTATGAGTCGTGAGAAAAATGGTGGTTCCCTGCTTATTCAGATCACGGAGCAGAGAGAGGATCATCTGGGTGCTCTGTACATCGAGACCGCTTGTGGGTTCATCGAGAAAGAGGAGTTCCGGTTCATGGATGAGCGCCATTGCAAGGATAAGCCGCTGCTTCATACCCTTGGAGTACGCCTGCACCTTCTGGTCTTTACGTTCAAGGAGACCTACCATCCCGAGGAGTTCGGATGAGCGCTGCTCTGCCCTGGCACGCGGAAGCCCGTACAGCTCGCCCATCAGCAGCAGGTTCTGCCAAGCGGTGAGATCGGAATAAGCGTTCGAGGTCTCCGGTACCACGCCAAATCCCTGCTTTGCCAGCACCGGCTCGGACCGGATGTCGTATCCGAGGATAGTTGCAGTCCCGGTATCAGGTGGAATGACCCCGGTCAGCATCCTTGTTGAGGTGGTCTTACCTGCCCCGTTCGGGCCAAGGAAGCCGAAGATCTCACCCTTCTGGACATCGAACGAGATATGGTCTACAGCGATGCTTTTACCAAAGACTTTTGTTAAATCTGAAGCATGAATTACAACGGACATGAGATTCTCATTTCCTCATACATCTTCACGGATGCCAAGAAGGACCATTCGCTGATTGCACCTGATCCCCCGGTTCTCATCCTTTCTCACGGAAACAAGCTGCAAAGGTTTCACGGAGTGCTCAATGGTTCCCGATGTGATGGTCCCTTCTCCTTGCAAAACAACAAAGACCACCGCGTACGGCTCCGGGTGAGGTGGGATCATCTGCCCGGTCTCGAGACCGACAATAACAATATTTGAGCCCGCGGTTTTTATCAGGTCTTTTTTGACCGGCCCGGTAGCGGAAAATTCCGCTGATGCTAGAAGATTTATTGCATCATTTCTATCGCTCGAAAAATCTTGATCTATCGTATCCAGTCCGGCTTTTACCATAATCCGCTTCCTCTGGATAATTGGGCTTGGAGTAAATAAATATTCAATATTTTTTAAAATGCTCAGACTCTTGCTGGTCTGATTTTAATACTTCATTCAGAATATCCAGCTCCCGTAAATGATGACGATGTAATACACGCCGACGATGATAAATACAACAGCAACCGCTCTCCGTATCCAGAACTCCGCAGATCCGAATTTCTGGACAATTCCGCTGCACTTTCCTACTCCCCTGACCAGAAGGTATGAGATTACAATTACCGGTATCCCGGTTGCAAGCGCAAACACTGCAGGAATGATCACCGGGTCACCGGTACCAATGGCAAGGGGGATGAGCATGGCAAAGAAAAGCACAGCGGAGAACGGGCAGAAGCTCAAAGCAAAGATCACGCCGAGCAGGAATGCACCCAGGTATCCCTTGTCTGCCAGCTGTGTCGAAATGCCGGACGTAAACCCAGTGAACCAGTCTCCCCCAGGCAACCGATCGAACTGGAAGAGATCGAGAAGATAGATGCCGCAGAGGACGAGGAACGGTCCAAGCAGCCGTTCACCATAGCGCTGGAGTCCCAACGCAATGATCTGGATGTTCATGCCAAAAAACACAATAGCTGATGCGACCGCGACATAGGCCGCTATCCTGCCCAGAGTATATACGAACCCGGTGAGCAGGGTGTGCCGGCTGCTGTCAATCCTCTTCGAGATATAGGCAATAGCGGTTATGTTGGTTGCAAGCGGGCAGGGACTGATGGCAGTCATCAGGCCGAGAAAAAATGCGGCGATGACGGGGACCGGACTATTCCCCATAGTCCCGAGGAACTGCAGAATGTCCATATCAGGAGAGATCCCCGTTCAGGCGTCTGCTGATAATTCCCGAGAGATAAACCTCATATGCTTCTTTATCATCGGTCAGGTACCAGACGTCCATATTCTGCTGTTTGTGAAACCCGTTATTATCGTAAACCCCAATCCAGAGCGACGAGCCGGTGACATTGTATTTTGTAGCAAGAACGGTATTTTCCGGAACATCGTAGTTCACGTGAGCGAACACGAGTCTGCCCGATGCGAGTTCATCCCTGAAATTTTCATTCACTGTCTTTTCTGCAAGATCGCCGACTGCAATGCATGAAACACATTGATGATCGCCGTGGAAATGATACATCTCCACCAGCTGAACCGTGCTGTTGGTACTGGTTGTGAAGAGCGATGCTGAAGGTGCTGCACCCATACGGGGGGATGAACCGGTGCAACCGGAAGTTACCAGTAAAACGATAATAAGACACCCCGCAATGAGAAAATGCGTCAGGTTCATGGTGCCTCCTCCTCCATTTACATCCCCATACGTTCAGTGCATTTCAGTGCCCGTCGTCCGCGATCGGTGATACTATAAATGATCCAGTTCCCCTGCTGTTCACCGACAATGAAGTCCTGTTCCTTAAGGATACTAAGATGGTAGGACAGTTTTGATGCCGCAATATTGACGATACCCTTGATAACACATACGCAAAGGGGCTGTGCATGAAGTGCATTCAAAATGGTAAGCCGGATCGGATCTGCAAGTGCCTGGTGCAACCGGCTGCTGGCAAGAAGTGCTGATACCTCTGGAATCCGTGAGATAAGTCCTTCCACCCCGCCTCGTTTTTCGAGATCCATCCTTATGGGTTCCGGGAGATCCTGCGTAAAATCGCAACAATATTCCTTTGAGGGTTTAACCCGACTCTGTGCCATGAGTAATTCAAATTTATATGAAATAGCAACGTATTTAACCCTGCCCGTCAACATCAATTCAATAAAATTTGAAATATTATCCGGCAGCGGATGCTACAAATAGACATGCATATAATCAACAAAAGGAGGGGGAAATAATCTCATGGCGGATCCAATAACCGGCTCACTCCTGCTGGGATGGGAAACCCTGTTCGGGTATCTCTCGCAGCATGTCGTCACCTGCCTGATCCCGGCGTTCTTTATCGCTGGTGCAATCGCATCGTTTATCAAGAAAGAAGCGATCCTGAAATACTTCAGCCCGGAAACGAAGAAAACTACATCTTATGGAATTGCATCAGTTTCGGGTGCTGTGCTTGCGGTGTGCAGCTGCACGATCCTCCCGATGTTTGCCGGAATCCTTAAGAAAGGGAGCGGCCTTGGACCGGCAATTACATTCCTCTACGCAGGACCTGCGATTAATATTCTCGCGATAGTATATACCGCAAAAGTGCTCGGGTTCGATCTTGGTATCGCACGGGCTGTAGCGGCCATCGTGCTCTCGATTGTAATCGGCCTGATCATGATGACTCTGTTCCCGCAGCATGATGTGGAAACCACAAAAACCTTCGGGGCAGCCCGGAAGGCGGCGATTGCGTGTGCGGACACCCGGCCCAGATGGGTCATTCCAATATTCTTTATCTCCCTGATTGCAATTCTCCTCGTCGGTACTTCCGCTCTGGATGTCTTTTTCCGGCTCCTGATCGTGTACTTCCTTTCCATGGCGATCGCATTCCTCCTGATTTATTACTTCACCCGCGATGAGGTGACCGACTGGGGATACGAGATCTGGGACCTGACCAAGAAGATCTTTCCCATCCTGGTTATCGGCACGTTTGCACTCGGGGTCCTCGCATTCTTCCTCCCCCCGGAGACATTCAAACCATTCTTTGGCGATAACTCACTCCCTGCAAATTTCCTGGCCGCGATTGTCGGAGCAATTCTCTACATGCCGACACTGCTTGAGGTACCGGTCATAGGAACGACACTGGGTTACCTTTCAGGATCCATGGCAAAAGGCCCGGCACTGTCCCTGCTGCTTACCGGACCGAGTATCAGTCTGCCCAGCCTGCTGGTCATCTACCGGATTATCGGTGCGAAAAAGACACTTGCCTATGCCGGCCTTGTTGTTGTCTTTTCAACAATAGCAGGATTCCTTTTCGGGAATTTTTTCTGAGGTGAAGAACGAATGAACGATGACAAACCCTGCTGTGCCGCCGATGCTCTCCATCGTATCCGGCAGGTGAAGATCAACGGGATTATGACCGGCATCACCATGCTGGATGAGAGCATTGCCGAAATCAGGGCGCAGGATCTTAAGGACGAACCGGAGATCCTCGCTGCACTGATGAAAAGGATAAAAATCTACAATTACATCCCGAAAAGCGTTGAAGCAGAATATGCACGTGCCCTTATGGAAGAATATAAGAAAACACGTACGAAAAAGTAATACAAAAAATTTTGAATAACAGCGGCAGGTTATCATGACCAAAATCGAGATACTGGGAACCGGATGCGCAAAGTGCAAACGGCTCCATGCAAATGTTCAGGAGGCCGTAAACGACCTGAAGATCACTGCAGACGTGATCAAGGTCGAGGACCTCGATGCGATTGTGGAGCGGGGCATCATGTTGACCCCGGGGCTTTTCATCAATGGAGAGCTGCGGGCAGAAGGACGTGTCCCCTGCGTGGATGAGATCAAGGCTATGCTAACGGAATGAGAAAAAATGGCAGAAACACAAACCTGTTCATGCGGACAGAATGAACCGAAACGGATCATCTTTCCCTGTGCCGGCCAGGCGAACGTCGGACAACTGACGAACCTTGCAGCCGTCCAGCTGACTGAGGAAGGCTATGGAAATATTGCCTGTGTGGCCCTCCTTGCGATCGGTGCCGAAAGCCTGGTTGCCAATGCACTGAATGCAGATGAAGTTGTTATTCTCGATGGCTGTCCGATGCTCTGTGCCAAAAAGATTGCCGGTGCACAGGGTATTCCGGCGGGACAACACCTGGTCATGACCGAACTCGGCATCACCAAAGGTCCCTCGAAGAACTATACGGATGACGATATTGAGAAGATCGTCGCTGCGTGCTGGAAAGGTGAAGGCAGGAAGAAGGATTCGGCGAAACCGGGGAAAAAGAGCGGTGGGAACGACAGCGGGTGCGGCTGCGGGTGCGGCGGGACCTGCTGATACTGGAATTGATATGCCTGGGGAATCCTGTGTAACAAAAGAGCCCAAGGGGCTGGGATTTTTCGAGAAATACCTGACCGTGTGGGTATTCCTGTGCATCGGCCTTGGCATCCTGCTCGGGCGTTCTGCACCTCAGGCAGCAAAATATCTTGACAGCCTCTCAATTTACATCGGAGAAGCACCGGTCGTCTCAATCCCGATTGCGATCTGTCTTTTTTTTATGATGTATCCCATCATGGTGAAGATCGACTTTGCAGAGGTCCTGAAGGCCGGCAGAAACATCAAACCGGTCAGCCTCACCCTGTTTGTTAACTGGGCAATCAAACCCTTCACCATGTATGCGATCGCCCTTTTTTTTCTGGGGACGCTTTTTCTCACATTCATCGGCCCCGATGCAGTCGACCTGGTGAAGATGCCTTTCGGCCTCGACCTCCCGGTCGGTGCTACGTATGGTGTTGGGACGGTTGTTTTGGAAGGAGGTGTCAAGATGCTGGAAGTTCCGCTCTGGCGGAGCTACCTTGCCGGGTGTATCCTCCTGGGGATTGCCCCCTGCACCGCAATGGTGCTTGTATGGGGGTACCTTGCGAAAGGAAACGATGGCCATACGCTTGTCATGGTGGCAATCAACTCGCTCTCCATGCTCTTCCTGTATGGCCTGCTTGGCGGATTCCTGCTCGGCGTGGGTCAGCTCCCCGTTCCCTGGGAGGCGCTCGCACTTTCAATTGCGATCTATGTCGCCCTCCCCCTGGTGGCAGGGTATATCTCGAGAAAATTAATTATCCTGGCGAAAGGTGAGGTATGGTTCAACGAAAAGTTTGTCCACTACCTGACACCGGTCACCATCACCGCACTCCTGATAACGCTCATCCTCCTCTTCAGCTTCAAGGGAGAGGTGATCCTCACGCATCCGCTCACCATTCTCTGGATCGCAATCCCGCTCTTCATCCAGACCATCCTCATTTTCACTATCGGGTATGTCCTTGCCAGAAAAATTCATCTTACCTATGAGGATGCAGCACCATCTGCGATGATAGGGGCGTCGAATCATTTCGAGGTGGCGATAGCAACTGCGACAATACTGTTCGGGCTTTCATCGGGAGCTGCCCTTGCGACCGTGGTCGGCGTACTGATTGAGGTACCCACGATGCTCCTGCTGGTTAAGATATGTCTGAGAACGAGAGGCTGGTTTGCGCCAAGGGAAAGATTTTTGGAGACTGAATGGCGTGACGTGATTACGGGCGGTCGAACATGATGATAATACGGGAAATGAGTGGTGGGGCGACCTGAAACGACTGACGAAGACGAGATCCGTACATGGACGGAAGAGTACGCAAAAAAGAACGGCTGGGTGCTGAACCCGGACAAAAAGGTACTCACCGCTGTCATCCGGGGGCTGGCTCGCAATAAGAAGAAGTTTGGGGAGCGATACTGCCCGTGCCGGCTCCGGTCCGGTGACATGGAGAAGGACCGTGCAATCATCTGTCCCTGTATCTGCCACAAGGATGAAATTGCACAGGACGGCCACTGCCACTGTCAGCTCTACTACCGGAAAGATTCCGCAGAGAAAATGCCCGGAGGGAAAGAGTGACCCATGCTCTTGTTACCTGTTCCGGCATCTCGAATACCGGGAAACTGACAACACAGGCAGCGCTTACCCTGCTCCAGCGCAGGCCGGGATACTATGTCTGGATGCATGCCAGACAGTCCACCGCAACACTCGAAAAAGATATCGGGGATGCAGAGCAGGTGATTGTCATTGACGGGTGCACAGACTGTTGCGCGATGAAGAAACTCTTATCTTCACGCATGGCACCCGATTGTCATATCATTGCGACTGACCTGGGTATCGTAAAGAACGGGATGGGTGAAGTACAGTATGATGAAATCGAAAAAGTTGTCCGTGCTGTCATGAACAACGGGAGTAAACAGGAATGAATATACCACGTTACAAGCGTCTTGAAATTGAATGGAAACATTTTGCTGTCGGCGATGCGACCTGCGAGCGGTGCGGAAATACCGGGGAATCCCTTCGTATGGTTATCGAAGAACTCAGGCGTGAGTTCGCCCCTGCAGGCGTGAAGATAAACCTGACCGAGACGCTCCTTGACAAAGACCGGATTGCGGAGTCAAACGAGATCCGCATGAACGGAATGTTAATCGAAGACCTGCTTGCAGCCGGAGTCGTTTCGACCGACTGCCCCTCCTGCGGGACGCTTGCGGGAGAAAGTACCTGCTGCCGTGCGATCGAGATCGGTGATAAACGGTATGAGGATATCCCGCCAGAGCTGATCAGGAAAGCGGCGTACCTTGCGCTGGGTGTGAGCGTCTCCCGGACAACGACAAGCGCCGTTGAACCCACGAAGAAAGAACTTGTCATCGAATGGCAGCATGTTGGTGCTGATATTTCCAGTACCTGCGAACGCTGTGCGGCGACCGGGACCTCGCTGAACAGGGTGCTGAAGGATTTAAAACCGTATTTTGAGCAGAAGAATATTCATGTGCAGGTAAAAGAGACGGTACTTCCTCCCGAGAAGTTACCTGATTCGAACCGGATCCTGATTAACGGCAAAGCCCTGGAGGACTACCTTGCACATGCACAGGTAAAGCAGACTCCGTGCTGCTCCTGCGCATGCATGGTGGGACAAGATTCGGTTGAGTGCAGGGCAATTGAAACCCCGGACGGATTGTTCGAAGCTCTTCCGTCAGATCTGATTCGGCAGATTATTGTGAAAGCCTCTGAGGAATTGAAATAACAACCGGATAGTCCGGACCACTCCAGGGAACCTGAGAATTCTGAAGGGAGAATCCCGCTTTTCTATCACCCACATAATAATGGGGGTCCTCGTGAAAGATAAGACCTCATCAAATGCAAAACCATTTTTTATATTCCTTTAAAAAAGATGTGTGGAGATAGCATCGCGGAAGTCCATTGGACCATCCAATGTTTATGGCTTAATAGAAACAACGTATGCTGCTCCAGCTTTTTTCAGGGTTTCAACCTGGGTAAAGTGTGCCCCGGTTACCATTCGGTTTCCAAAGGCAGATAGTGAATACCCAAATTCGTCACCTGCCACGCCATCAGATGCAGTAATCCTGCCGGTCTCAACCCATTCACCGCCCATCCTCCTGAAAAGGTATATTGAACCCTGTCTGTTGTCGTCCTTCCAGGCACCCACTGCGATGACATCACCTGCAATAGCAACCGACTGACCAAACTCATCGCCTTTGCTCGCGTCGTTCGGGGTAAGTTTGGTGACAAGTTCAACCGAATCTCCCTTCAGGGAGTAGACGTAAACTGCACCTGTGTTTGTTTTCAGGGTACTCAGATCTGCTCTCCGGGCACCAACGACGATCGAATCTCCGGAAATCACAATAGCGAACCCATACTGATCCTCATATTGTCCATCCGCTGGGGTCACTTTTGCTATCTCCATCCATCCATCCCCGGATTTCCGGAAGATATAGAACCCACCGGCACCATTGGGATTGGCATTACGGGCCCCGATTGCTATCACATCTCCCTGGATATCCACAGACTGGCCGAAATATGCTCCCGGCATCGGGTCGCTTGCTGCGAGATCTGTCTGATGGATCCACCTGCCGCCTGAATACACAAATACATATGCAGCACCCTCTTCAAGGCTTGTCTTCCGGGCAGTTACCACCAGATGGTCGCCCTGTATTGCGAGGGCACGACCAAAATTATCCTCATTTTCCGGGGAAGGAGAGACAATCTTTTGCTCAACCTGCCACAAATCTCCATGCTTCTGAAACACATAGACAGCACCAGCCCTTACCAGATCTCCGTCTTGTGCAAAACGGGCTCCAACGAATACTGTGTTGCCAGAAATTGCGACAGTTCTCCCAAATTCAGGGAAAGTACCCGAAGTCGCATCCGGAGAAACCAGTATCGCTTCGGGGATGTATATCATGCCCTGACGTTTGTACAGGTACACCGCCCCAACAGATCCGTCTCCACCAGCCCCGATCGCTACAAGATCGCCATCGATTGCCACAGATCGGCCATACTCTGCTCCCTCGAAAGCGTTATTGGCAGTGAGCCGGAACTCCGTAAATGGACCCTGCCCGATGGATGCGGGAACGACTCGTGTTTCTGCGCTCGCGATTCCAATACCAATTGTCATAAATACAACCAGAATCGCCATGCCTAATCTGAATTTCATTAAAACCATCTGTTAACATCCTCCGGTTTCAATGATTTACCAGATTGATATAAATTAACTTTGTTTTCTCAAAATGTTAATCATAATTATTTAATTCTGACTCAAAAAATTGTCCTTTTCATCAGCTTGCGACTATTTTTTTCCGTATCTCTCTAAAAAGTATCATTGAATAACTGGGTGTGTATTTTAATCAGCCCTGATAATAGTGCCGACATTCTTTCCTTTAATGGCCTTCTCAATATTCCCCTTGACATGGCAATTGATGATTTTTACCTCTTTTATATGTGCTGCATCTTTCAACAGTTCGACGACCATGGGTTCGATCACCAGGTTCTCAAGGTTCAGCTCGAGCAGTTCGGAAGCAGTAATATCCTTGATAAATTCCGCGTCAGGGTGCGTTACAGGATTCTGCATATATAACCCGTTAACATTTTTGCCGATAATGCAGTTTTTTGCTCCCATCACCTCGGAAATCAGAAATGCTCCAGTGTCAGTGCGATGAGGCGGTATTGAACCGGATTTTGCAGGATGTTCATAGAGCCCGTACGGGGGAGTCCCGTGCATTACCGGCAGCATGCCAAGCTTAAGCAGGCTGGGGAGTTCTAAAAGATCCCCGGTGTGGATCCTGATACCATTATATTTAGAGAGAAGGATGGAAACCATGATCGCATTCTGCTCGGAAATCTTTGCGGAGAGTTCAGCAAGTACCCCGGTCGGCATACCAAGATCCATGCCGACATCCATGATATGCCGTACACGCCCACCACCACCGGTCACAATAAGCATCTGGTGATTTTTTGATAGGAGTCCCAGTTCTTCCACAAGAGGATACATGACTTCGCGCCCGTAATCGATCGCAGCATGCCCGCCGATCTTGATCACATTCAGCTCCGGGGTGATGCGAATCTGTTCCCTACCCTTCCCCCTCCTGTGCAATCCTTTTCTGACCAGAGTCTCTCCCTGCAGTCCGCTGTGCATCTCAAAACGTTTTTCCATTAATTGTTCACCAATATCATCGTATTACAAAGGGAAGTTAAAATATATTGTAAACCAGTTGATATATCAGACATCAGTCATGCCCCTGAGTTAAGATTTTAAAATCGGGGGGTGAGTATGGTGGGAGGCATGAAACATGAAGATATACGTACGTGAACGCCAGAAAGTCGGTGAGGGTGTCGAGTCACCAAAGTACCGTATCGTAGCGGTGACCGGAGGCCAGATCCAGATCGAAGCAACTCACTTCAGGAAATTCGAAATAGAACAGATAGCTAAGGATCTTAAAGCCGAAGTGGTCTATATGACACCGGTTCCTGACGACCAGAAGAAAAAAAGACACTGAAATAATTTTTCTTTTTGGTCCGGTCTTTATTCCCGTGACTTTGGATTGAAAAGCATTCCTTTTGCATTTACCCTGATCTTCGCTTTTCCTGCTATACCCTGAACCTTTATGCTCTTCAGTTCCATACTTGTGTAAGATATTTCCATGGCTGTGCTTTCGGTTGATGTTCTTTTTGATACGGCAATCCGTATCATGCTGGCAGAGCGATCGATCTCCATCACGTTTGCGCATGATTCGATCCTGATAAAATTTCCGACGACGCGGCGCCTTGCAGAATTTCTTGAAGTCCCCCATTATTATGTCCTGCCCTATTTTGCCATGATGGAGCAGGAAGAGCTGGTTACACGCGCAGAACGCGTGGGAATCCTGACAACCGTGAAGGGGAGCCGGAAAATAATCGACTCAATGAGGGAAAAATATCACCGGGAAACTGAAGAGATCCTTGGTGCTTCTGTTTTCCAGGAAATAATAAAAAAAATCTCACCACAATAATCCTCGTTGATACATCATTTTTTTGATAGACATGGGTACTGGTATACCACTTGCTTATCAATTGGTTAACATATTGAAGTTTACAAATTTAAAAAGAAACAATTTTTATTGATAATCACAGATCTAGTGTCATAAAAGGATTGAATGGCATGAAAAAGTTCTCCGTTTTATCACTGGGCATCCTGCTGATAATTCTCCTTGTTGGAGGAGTATTCATATCCGGATGCACGACCACCCAGCCAGGCCCGGCTGTGACTACCGTAGTAACCACGCCGCCGACAACAGCAGCTGTTGAAAAGCCAAAGCTCCTTATCGCAACGACAACAAGCCTGTACGATACCAAGCTTCTTGACTACCTCGAACCCAAGTTCGAATCGCAATACAATGTCGATATCCAGATCACATCGCAGGGTACCGGTAAGGCAATCGAAATTGCCAAGAAAGGTGATGCGGATGTACTGCTCGTTCATTCACCGTCCCAGGAACTGGTATTCGTGAAGGATGGTTTTGGTATTAACCGCCGATCGTTTGCTTCAAACTACTTCCTTGTTGTGGGACCTTCGGCAGATCCAGCGGGCATAAGGAATATGACGCCAGAGAAGGCCTTTACTACCCTCCATCAGAAAGGTACGAACAACACGGCAGGTGTCTTCTTCGTATCCCGCGGTGATGCCTCCGGGACTCACACGGCCGAGAAAGCAATCTGGTCCAAAGCCAGTTTCAATTACACAACCAGGGTCGTGAAATCAGGTGCCTGGTATATCGAGGCCGGGAAAGGCATGGGAGAAACCCTGCAGATGGCAAGTGAAAAAAAGGCTTACACCTTCACTGATGAAGGGACGTATCTTTCTTACAAGAGTAACCTGCAACTCGTCCCGATCATCTCGGAAGGGTCGAGCCTGCTTAATATCTACAGTGTTATGACCGTGTATAATGAAAAGCAGCCGGTCGAAAAGATCCAGATGGCAAACAATTTCATCAATTTCCTGATCTCGAATCAGACCCAGGCTGATATCGCCAACTTTGGCGTGGACAAGTATGGCAAGGCATTATTCACCCCGATGAGTGTTAAAGTTCCGACCGCGCCCGCAGGTAATGTGGGTGATTACCCCACACTGGCAACGGATCTCAAACCACCGGCGGTAGTATCGAACACAACTGCAGCAAATTAACTTTCTCTTTTTTCAGACAAACAGCAGACTGAAAAATTTTGATGGAGTCGTACACCGAACGTTGACAATTGAATTCCGTGAGGCGGCAAGGGAAATTATACCGAAATCACCTAACGAGCTGCAAGCTCTGAAAAGGAGAATTTCATTGAAGTTGCGGGCAGCGGGAACACGATTGGGTAATAGGCATCAGGCATGCCTATTTTCGACACACATTCCTTGTTCCCGACAATCTCAATCAGGATAATATACAAAAATTGTTTACCAATCATTAAAATAAAGTAAGGTTGATGATTAGAATTAATCTTTTTACTGTACTGAAGATTCGATGAAATCAGAAAACAGAAACTAAGGTGTCCCAGCAATGAGCGAGATAGTATCGGGATTTTTCCAGGCTGTCAACCTGATCGTCACTCTTAACCCCGAAGTGATGCAGATTGCCGCACTCTCCCTTTTTATTTCGCTTGCGGCAACAGTCATCGCAGCAACAATTGCCATACCTCTTGGCGGACTCATCCATTTTCACGAATTCCGGGGCAAACGTATGCTCATCGTCCTCATCCAGACCCTCTACTCAGTCCCTACTGTTGTAGTTGGCCTGGTACTCTATCTCCTGCTCTCACGGAGTGGGCCGCTCGGGATATTCGGGCTGCTTTTCACACCCGAAGGTATGATCGTAGGCCAGACCGTCCTGATTATTCCTATCCTGACGGGACTTGTCATTGCCTCGCTGGGGGGAATCGACCGGAATATCAGCGATACCCTCATCTCGTTAGGCGCAACCAGCTTCCAGACCATCGTCCAGATTGTGAAAGAAGCGCGTCTTGCGATCCTCAGTGCCGTAGTCCTCGGTTTTGGCCGGGCAATCTCCGAAGTGGGTGTTGCCATGATGATCGGGGGTAATATCCGGGGTGCGACACGGGTCCTGACTACAGCGATTGCTTTGCAGACCGGCATAGGCGATTTTCCTTTCTCGATCGCCCTCGGTCTCATCCTGCTTCTGATAGCTCTCGTCGTCGTCATTATCATGAATCTTATTACGTCAGGCCTCTCGGTTGAGACACAGCAGGTGCTGGGAGGCCCGCGTACTTGATCAGGATAACAAGTCTTTCGCGCCAGGCGGGCATGAAAACAATTCTTGAATCGATCGATCTCGAGATCCACAAGGGTGAGATCTTTACTTTTATCGGACCAAGCGGGAGCGGAAAGACGTCACTTCTGCGTCTTATCGATCTTCTCGATATGCCCACAACCGGCACCATCATGTTCGACGGTATCGATACTGCTGCACCGAACGCGGTCCGGCTATCTATCCGCAGGCGCATGGCGATGGTCTTCCAGAAACCCGCGGTCCTGAACACAACTGTAGCCAATAATGTTGCGTTCGGGCTGAAGTTCCGGGATATTGAAAAATCAGAGATCGATTCGCGAGTGCATGAGGCGCTCGATATCGTCGGGCTTTTGCATCTTGCAAATCGGAAAGCAGTCACGCTCTCCGGCGGAGAAATGCAGCGCGTGGCGATTGCCCGGGCACTTGTCACCCGTCCTGAGGTGCTGCTCCTGGATGAACCAACGGCAAACCTGGATCCTGTCAACACCGAGTTAATTGAAAACCTTATCAGACACATTCACCAGCGCTTTCATACTACCATCATTCTTTCCACCCACGATATGATCCAGGGCCAGCGTCTCGCCGACAGAATAGGGGTTATCATGAACGGGCGTATTGCCCAGATAGGTTCACTCCACGATATATTTTACCGGCCGCATGGCAGGGATATCGCCCGGTTTGTCGGCATCGATACGATATTAAAAGGGGTTGTGGCATCCAACGACGGAGGGCTTGCCAATATCGCTGTCAGCAACGTTGTTCTGGAAGCGATCACGCCCTGTAAACCCGGTACGCACGTCGCCCTGTTCATTCGTCCGGAAGAAGTCACCATCGCGCTCAGGGATGGAGACCATCCGAAAACCAGTGTAAGGAACAAGCTGGCAGGAACGATCACCAAAATGGTACCATTCGGACCTTTTCTCCGGGTAACTCTCGACTTCGGCTCGCCCCTGACTGCACTGGTGACCCGCAGATCCGCTGACGAGCTGTCACTTGCTGTTGGCACGAACGTAATCGCAGGTATCAAAGCCACTGCCATTCATGTTCTTGCCGACAATGGATGAACCGGGTTCCATTTTTCCGTGCATATAAAAATTAAAAAAAAATTGTCTGCGACGCAATAAAGATCGTGGGTAAAAATTGGTAATGAGACAGAAATAATCATCACAGTGGCAATGAAGGGAAGAACCTTGAGAAATTGTCCATTTTTCTGACTATCTGATATTGCCACAGTCTTTTTTTATTAATCAAACATTTTTGGTATTAATTTACAATTAACAATTTGTGCTCTCGTTAATAAAACCATAGTTTTTTATTGATTATAGGGCAACTATCACTGATCGAATATGGGAAGCAACCAGGACATCATGCATAACTTTGCCAGGCAGGAGATCAATCGGTTTTTCTCCACGTACGACGGCTGGACAATTACCCCCCTTCCTGAGGCAGGAGGATATGACCGGCTATTTACTGCTGAAAGAACTACCGTTTCCGGAAACAAAGAATCCAAAAAAGTCCTTGTTTCGTTTGAAAAGTGCGTAAAGAAAGAGAAAATCGAAGGATTGCGTTCCAGTGTAACCGGGCCTTACGGACAAGTCCAGATGAGTGAAGTCCTCGTTATTGTTCCGCAAAATTCAGACACCACCTGCGTACCTTCTGATGTGAGATTGTCGTTCATGAACTCATTTGCCTTTGATGGTGATGAACTGGCATGGACGAAAAAACCTGTTCAGAAATCCGAAGAAGAGAAAGCGAAAGCAAAGTAACGGTACAATACAATAGGGTGAATGCAGGCGATTGGTACCTGCATCCTCATTTTTGCCTTCCGTTTGATGCCACCTTTCTTGTTGCGGGTCCTCTTTTGAGAAGAACCTTGACAATACTACCTTCATAATCGCAGGAAAAACACTGGCGCTTAGAAGTGAAAGAATTTGCTGAGGTAGATAATTCTGGTATTTTTTAAAAATAGATAATTTACATCGTTTTCAAATCCACGTGAAGGTCGATGGTGCCTCTCGGGGTTGCCACGGTGCTGTTTTTGACCAGCGCACCGTTTTTATATATGTCAACCGCGAGAACATTTCTTGATCCGTCCAGTTTCTCGACGGAAACATCAATCACCCCGTTAATTGTGGGAATCTGGTAAAACTGATCTCCTGTACCGCTTACCTGCCGCAATCCTCCGGAAAGACCCACCTGTCCCGCAAAATTTCCCTCATACCGGATCCTCACCCAGACACCGGTATCGGGAACCGGAATCACGGGCCGGGTTGAAGGTAGCGGAGTGACGAGTGGTGTGGGCGTTTGATGAGGGATACCCGGTGTCTGGGCCGGGGTTACCAGGGTTGTTGCAGGGGGTGTTACCGGCAATGTTGTACCAGTAACCGTTCCCGGAGAGTCCTGATGTGTTCCCTGCAGGCTGTTTGAATAGATAAGTACTCCTCCGGCAACTGCGAGGATAACGATCGCGATCGCCGCAATGGTGCTGAAATTCGGTTTACCCGCTGGAGCGCTGGCTGGAGGGAAACGGGACGCCAATGTAGTTTTTGAGGGTTCTTCTGCAGATTCCGGAACGGATCCAACGGGTGACGTTTCTTCCGGAATGGCGTCGCCCGGGGATACCTCACCAGGTCTGGTATTCTCTGCCGGGGGAATCGCTGCGGGTTCCTGCAGTTCAGGATTCACCTGGGGTGGTACATTCCCCGGGACATCTTCAGCCGGGGTGGCAATGGTGTCATCAAAGATGATATCTGTATCCTCGGCAACGGGGGGATTTGCAGCTAGAGAGATCTCCTGCCGGATCGACAGGACCTGTTCCTTTAGTTGTCTGGCCCAGTCACTGCATTCCTGCTTCCGCTCGCCGCTGGTCTGCTGGGAAAAAACGAGTTCCTTTGTCTGCGTTGCACCCCCGGGAGTTGTCGCCGCCAGGGCAAGGGTGATAATCGGGTTACCATAGGCGTCCTCTCCGGGAATTACCGTCTCGATGGTCGTAAGGGGAATGGTCTGTGGCTTGAACTGGGCAAAACCTGCATCGATGAGGATGAGGCGCTGGTTGGTGAGCATGACATCTGAAAGGGCAGCGTCGAATTTTATCTTGTGCGCTGTCAGAATAATAGATTCATCGCGGTTAAAGTACGGGGTGCCCATGATACCACAGTCTCTGCATTATTTGTCATTCTCTTATGCAATATTCTTTCGTTGTACTCCGATGTCTTTTGATGGTGGTAGTGCAACCCGGAATTTCCTCTGAAACCAGTACCTGGGAAAAGTCACGGTGATCCGTCAGAAAGAACTGAAGATAACCCGGCAGGTATCACCATTTCTCCGAAGTGCACACCATTTCCTCTCCGGAAATGTGTCTCACCCTAGCCTTGACACTTGTAACGACAGCGACTGAATGTCCTCCCGGATGGATGTGTGCCAGCGGAAAGCAGGGCTGCCGATTGTATGATGGAAGTCTCAGCGATTGGATATGGTATTTTAAAAAGAGTATAAGGATCCAAAAGATAACCGATTCAGAAATACAATGCCCGCCCCCCGGATACACTCTGGTTACTCGTGTCAGAAACCGACTGATTGATTACCTGACGTGTCCCGGTGCCCGGGTAAGGGACTGTCTGGGTACCTCAAGGAGGGGTTGTCTGAGTGATCCCTGGAGTAATGATGCCGGGGGGATTTCCCGTCTCTGCATCTATCAGAAGTTCAACAACACCCATCGGGCTTGTGGTAGAACGACGGTGAATAATTTGACCATTCCTATACAATTCAACCGTCAGCATATTTCCTGTATTATCTGTTTTATAAATCTGAACCTGTACCAGGCGATTCTTTTCATCCACCTGATAGAACCGGTCACCGGAACCTGTAATCTGCCTCAATGATCCCGGATTACCCAGTCGTCCACGATAATTCTGGGAATAATTTACCCGTACCCAGACACCCGTCTGAGGGATTACAATCTGGGTTGGTGCAGGTGTCAGCTGGGATGATGGGGCAGGCAATGTCGTCTCCGCAACTGCCGGGTTCTGGACCGGGAAAATCCCCTTTTCAGGCGAATAAAGATAGTCCGGATTTAAAACCATGGCCCCCGCAATTCCGAGGATCAGGATGACTATCGCTATGATAATGGCTTTGTGAAGGTGACGGAAAACCACAGGTGAGGGAGGTGATCCGGGAGTATCAGGAGGACTATCTGCGGGCGGTTGTGTGCCCGGTTCCACAGGTGCACTCAGCTTACCAGGAATCGTTTCTGATGCTTCGGCTTCTTCTCTTTCAGTGGTTAGCTCAACAATAGCCCCTTCTTGTTGAGCTGAGAGGTATGTTGATGATGCTTTTTCCAGCTCATCCTCATTGGGTGTCACTTCAGGATGTGTGGCCTTGAGGATTCTGACGAGTTCTGCAGGTTCCGGAGAAGTGGGGGACTCCCTGCTTTCCGATAAAACGGAAGATAACGTATCTGGAATTGTTGTATCCTGCTCTTCCTCAGGTAGTATGCCATCAGGAGGTGTGATATCTTCCCTACCGATTGGTTCAACGGGTTCTTCCGGAGAGGCTGGGGACTCACTGTATTCATGGAGAGTCTGAGGTTCGGCGTCTATGATTATGTCCTGCTCTTCCTCAGGTAGTATGCCATAAGGAGGTGTGATATCTTCGTCACCGCTCGGTTCAACGGGTTCTTCCGGAGAGGCTGGGGACTCACTGGTTTCTGGTAGAGTCTGAGGTCCAGTGTCCGTGACTATATCCAGCTCTTCTTCAAATTGCATGGCGTCGGGATGGGTGACATCTTCGTCACCGCTCGGTTCAACCGGTTCTTCCAGAGAAGGTGAGGACTCACTGGTTTCTGGGAAAGTACGAGGTTCGGCGTCTATAATTATGTCCTGCTCTTCCTCAGGTGGCATGACATCAGGATGCGTGACATCTTCCCTACCGATTGGTTCAACGGGTTCTTCCAGAGAGGCTGAGGGTTCACTGGTTTCCTGGAGAGTCTGAGGTTCGGTGTCCGTGATAATTTTATCCGCCTCTTCCTCAATCAGTGTCACTTCATAACGTGTGGCATCCGTGACACTGACTACTTCAACGGGTTCTTCCGGAGCCGGAGATACGCGTTCATCATGGATTATGCTCAATTCGACAGGTTCAGGGCGGTTATCAATAACGGTTGTGTGGGGAGGTTGTATCTCGGGGGCGATTGTGTGCCGCGTTACAGGCCGTATTCCGATGCCCTGTTCAGGTGTGATCGTCTTCGAACCGATCGCGTCCTGGCGAACCGCCACGATATATTCCATAAGATTTTTCAGCCATTCATCGCGTTCCCGGTCTCTTTGCTCACCAGGATATTGGGAAAAGATAAGATTCATCTGCCCTGATCCTGTCAGGCAGGTATCGGAAAAGTAGAGGGTAATGACCAGGTCACCAGTCGAAGTCTTTCCGCCTTTCACCGAAAGTATCCCAAGAAGCGGGATCTTCTGCGGCTGGAACTGGGAATACCTGACGTCAACAAGGATGAGGTACCGTGTGGTGAGTAGTACATCATACTGTGCAGAGTTGATACTGACCCTGTCTGTTGTCAGGATAATGGATTCGCCGCGCTCAAAGTAAGGACTGTCCATCGAACTACATTCCTGGATATAGTGTGATATTTGTAGCAATATGCTTTAAGGCTGAATATAACTGTAATCTCCAGTACATCCGGTTTTTTTCTTATACATGGTCAATAACTGGACAGATCATATGTGTACAGACGTGTAGGCAAAAGAAAAAACGAATATCCCACGATCAGAGGACAAAACAGGGCCGCTATGAGGAAAGGAATAACTTAAATCCGGAATTTTTTCCGTTTCCTGCATTTTACAACCCGGTTGATATCCTTCAGGTCCAAATAAAGTGCAAGCTATCTGTCCAGTGTCATTTCGAAACCCCTTCATTTCCATTGGAATGGATGGACAATACCGCTTATTTCTACCCAAACAGACAGAAATAACGATTTTATGGTGCTTCGCTCTGACACCGTCCCAGCATATTAAAATGTGGATCCGTGGTGTTAACGTTGTTAACACTCAGCAATGTTACTTCGGATTCAATGAACATTATATCATTGTTTCCTTTGGGCCGAATGCTGGCAGGCCGGCAATATCGGGAGTTGAAAAAAGGATTAGTAGAAACGGGCATGAACGGGGTTTGCACCCGAACCATGAAAATGTAAAGGTACACTTCCATCCGCACAAGGACCTCCTGAGAGGCCGGGGTCGGAGTTTTCAGCTCATTGAAGCGCCGCGGGGGCATCCCTTTTTGGTGCGGCGCAGGTCATCGCAATAGTTGATTTGCCACTTCCCGAAATTACTGGAATTGTGGGATTTTCATGGGAAATTCTCAAAATATTTTCTTAACGCCTTTTGGGGGCTACGGCATGTAAGCCTCCGCCCCCGCATCTGTGGTACCCCATGGAACAATAACTTCAGAGAATGTCATACGACACAATCGCAAAGCGAAGGGGCGGTTCGGGGTGGACAGGCACGGGCCGCTCCGTAAACAGGTTTTTACAATTTGTTGAAAAAAACTCAGGGCTTCTACAAAGCCGGAAAAAAACGGTTTTTTACAAAGTTCATCTTATGTTTCTCTATCTGGTATAAATCCAATCCGGACAGAATTGACCGGTAGCAACGATTATTCCCCTTTAAATGCACACTGTTGACGCAGCGTAAGGTGACAGCATGCTCACGAGCCATGAACTTCTCTTAAAATTCTGGCACGACCCGCGGTATGTTTTTTCTGAAATCCAGGTTGAGTATGTTGACCGTGGCGCACCCGGTGATCGCTCGACTGTCAGCGGCAGAGATATCCGAATCCTTGATGCCTATTACTTTGAAATCGCAATGGATCAGCGTGTTAAATATATTCCCTACCATCGCATTCGAAAACTCAGGTATGAAGGCATTACCCTGTGGGAGAGATAAGGAACAGGAAGAGGACATATTATCTGCACTTTTTTGGATCTATCATGATTAATTATTTATAATCCGGATTCCATCTATCATGTAATGTATCTGTCCTTCTTCAGCAAGACTGTCCAGCCCGGGAAGGTACATGCCGCTCATGGTAAGCGGCAGCTGTTTTTTGTAGAGTAACTGCATGAAGTTCTGTCGGCATTCCGGCGGAAACGTATAGATTTCTGACAATTGGTTTGTGGTGAAACATGGGTATGATCGCAGAAAGATCGGTTGATGAGTGGTACAGTTCCCTCCCGAAAACAAGCGGGATCTACCGTCTTATCAATGGAACTATGGATGACAGGGACAAAAAAGAAAGAATCCGGGCAGTGATCGCCTTAGGGGAAAGTGATGATCCCCGGGCTGTCCGACCGCTCATGGATTGTTGCACTGATAAAGACCCGCTGATCAGGTTGCATGCAACCGAAGCACTGTTTAAGCTGAGAAGCGGTAGGTCGGTTTCCGTGCTCGTTGAGAGGCTCAGAGACAGGAAGGAACAGCTGGCAACACGTGAGCGGGCTGCCGCGGCACTGGCTGCGGTCCGGAGCTTTACCGCGATCGAGGGACTCAGGGATCTCTACTCTGACACTGATGAGGATCCTGCCCTCCGGTCCTTCGTGGCTGAAGAGCTGCACCGGATTCGTATCCGGTAAACCCGCATGACCCGGGAGCGATAATTTTTCCTTGCATTGGAAACGGGGCAGCCATGCAGGGAAAAACACCCAGTAAAAAATGGGCATCCGCAAGATTATTTTTTCAGGAAGCCACTTCGGGGTCACGGGGAATATTTCCTGTCTGATGCCATTCGGTTGTCACCGGATGGGTCTGATCTCATGAAGATTTCTCAGACATCCTTCCCGTGAAGGGTTGCCTCACAGGCAGGAAATCAGATTTCTGTCGTCATGTAAATCGACCCGTTGTTGTATTCCGGCCCGATAGTCACGGTAACGAAACTTTAACAATCTTTACTATCGTAGCTAATGGCACTATGTGGAAGGCAGTCGGGATCGATGCATGGCTCGCTGGCCGGAAGTCAAGCCTTGAAGATGCGCGGGTTACTGTTACCGAAATCATCGAGCGGGTAAGAAAGAACGGCGATACCGCATTACGGGAACTCTCGCGCCACTACGATCTGAAGGAAATTGCAGTATCGGATGAGGAGCGTGAATCGGCTTATGACGATGTCGACACGCAGATTGTCGAGAGCCTCATTGAAGCCCACGCACGCATTGAACGCTTCCATGAACTTCAGAAACCAAGGGATCTCTGGCTCCAGGAAATGGAGCCCGGGATCGTTCTTGGGGTTAAGACGACCGCACTGGACCGTGTTGGTATCTATGTGCCTGGCGGGCGTGCACCGTACCCCTCATCTGCCCTCATGTGTTCCGTGCCAGCCAGGGTGGCAGGGGTCCGTGAGATCTGTGCCTGTTCCCCCCCGCCCATTCACCCTATGACCCTTGTCGCGCTGGATATCGCCGGAGTTACTGAAATCTACCGTTCCGGTGGTGCCCAGGCGATCGCTGCCATGGCGCTCGGTACCGAAACGGTCAAACCTGTACAGAAAATTGTCGGTCCGGGAAATGTGTACGTGACTCTTGCAAAGATGATGCTCCGCGAACATGTTGAAATCGATTTCCCGGCCGGTCCCAGTGAAATCGGAATTATCGCAGACCACACGGCTGATCCCCGCATTGTCGCCTCTGATGTGCTCGCACAAGCAGAACATGACCCGAATGCAGCCTGCATCCTGATCACCACGGACAAAAACCTTCCGGTAAAAGTCGGACACGAGATAACCCGTCTCCTCGCCAGCGCACCCAGAAAGGAGATCATTGAAAAAGCCCTCAATAATTCGGGGTATACGATTGTCGCGGATATGGACGAAGCGATAGCGGCATCGGATATGGTTGCCCCCGAACATCTCTCAATCCAGGTTGAAGATCCATTATCCGTGGTTACCCGAGTGAAAAACGCAGGTGCAA
Organism: Methanoregula sp. UBA471; assembly: GCA_002495065.1. Classification (GTDB taxonomy): domain Archaea; phylum Halobacteriota; class Methanomicrobia; order Methanomicrobiales; family Methanospirillaceae; genus Methanoregula. The sequence continues at coordinate 47,311 of DADT01000036.1, forward strand.
TCTTTGTCGGTAAATATTCTGCGGTTGCCTGCGGGGATTATGCCGTAGGTACGAACCATGTGCTGCCGACTGCAGGGTACTCAAAAATGTATTCGGGACTTGATGTTGCACACTTCTGCAAGACCGCATCGGTTGAGATACTTGATAAAAATGGTCTTGAGTCGATTGGAGATATTGTCGAGACCCTTGCGGAGGCAGAAGGTCTGCATGCTCACGCTCAGTCTGTTAAACTACGGCGGCTGTGTTAATAGGGGGATTTCCCCGATTTTTTTTGTTATCGACATTTTTTTGAATGAGAGAAAACTCATTTATGGGAAGAAGCAGCACCTGCCGGAGTAGCTTCCACAAAGATGCATTTCATTAAACCCAAATATTTTATGATGGTCACCCGCCTCAGGGCCTCTCCGAGGCACGGCGGGGCAGGATGGTTTTTGATAGCTCGCAGTCATTGATCCGCCGCGAGGCGTCCCTTCGGGGGCGGCGGCGGTTATCATTTTTCTGAGAGGGAGGTAAACCTCTTCAACCAATCTAAAAAATTAATATTTCACGTATCGGGGGTCCGAACTCGGGTTTATTTTCGTTTCGACAGAAAGTAGAACAAAGTGAGGCGTTTTATTCCCTTTATATCTCTTTTTTGATTCTGTATCGCCAAAGCCCCAGGGTCGTCACCAATCCCATCGCGACAAGCGGGAGTGCAGGTTCAAGAGGTGTCCGGGTAGCCGGCTTGTCAGACGGCAGAAACTCGATATCCACGGTTGCATAATCACCGCTTGTATATCTCAGACGATCGAGAGGGGAACTTTCGACATAAATGGTGTATTTTCCGGGTTCCATAGTTCCAAGAATTACCGAGGTGTCCCACGTGTATGTCCAGCTGCCGTCACTCAGATTTACCGGTGCGGTAGTGAACAATCCGCGCCCGGCAGGTATATTCAGATTGTCAAGAGTTACACCTCTGACGTCAAGTTCCGGTCCTGTCACAAACAGATAGACAGCGATCGTGGTAATTCCCGAAACAGTACCGTTGAGTATAACGACGTCACCGATGTGCGCCTGCTGCGGGGACGCAGAGATGGAAAGGACGGTTGAAGCCGCAACAGGAGTAGCCATAACTCCAAGCAATGCAGCGGTAAAAAAAAGAAAGCACACCCATCGCATACCGGTACGTGTACATTTACTATGTAAAATAGTTTCAGCTTATGTGGTATCAGAATTTAACCACCATGACTGCCTCTTCCTCTTTTTTCAGTTCAATTTCAAGGTGTTCGGAATCGAAATCATATCCCTCTGCTGGATTGTAATCCTCATAGAGTTCACACTTGTCGAGCACATCGATGAACTCTTTTAAGAATATCCGTGGTATTACGTCCACCCTCCCACCGAACCGGGTTGTTATCTTCTTGATCATCGCACGGATAAACCGGTGCGAAACCCGCTCCCGGTCAGGTTCCGCATATGCCTGGGCATAGACATCCAGCACCTTGAGAGCGACCAGTTCAAGTTTTGCCGTGTCAAACTTCGAGAGAATAATCTGAGGCTGCCGGGGATTGCGGTAGCTGTCAGTCTGTACCACACTGATCCGATCGTAGAGCGGAGGGACGGACCGGATACCCCGTGAACCGTCATACATGGCAGGAGTTCCGGTAAAGAGGAAATAACAACGGGGCATATCGCCCCGGTCGAGTGCATCGATAATCTGTACGAGTGTCTGGTACCCCTTCTCGCGCTGGTTGCGCTGGAGTCCCTGGGTTGTTTCCATCTCGTCAACCGCAATCGCGATCCCGCGATACCCGGCCCCATGGATGACAGCTACCAGTCCCCGGAGGAAAATAAAGGCAATCGTATCATCGATATCGCCACGGATCCCGGCCCTCTGCTTGAAGTCTCTCCCGATATTGGGTTCTGCGGATATCCACCCCAGTGCAGACTGGCCAATCTGGAACTCACCGGCATTGTTCGCTTTATAATACGTGCGTAATGCGGCGGCAAGCGCTGTGTTGACTTCGCTGATGCCCGAAAGGGCGGCCTCAATCTCACGCTCGGTCGCGGCTTCGAGAGCAGCGTCCTCAACCGGCCCCCCGCTCACCGAGATGAGCCGCTCTTCGATGGAATAGAGCCAGGTATCGACGATTGTTTTGATTGCATGCTCTTCTTCGCTCGTCCTGAGGTTCGCGCAGATCTGCTGGTATATCCCCTTGAGTTTATAGAGTGGTGTTGAGGAGGATATGACCACATGCGAGGTAACAAAACCCTTGTTGCGTGCGATCTCAAGAGCCCTTGCGACGAGGAAGGTCTTGCCGCTCCCGTATTCACCCCGGATAAATTTGGTGTCCCCACCCCCCTGAGCCACGTAATCCAGCTGTTTCCCGATCGCATTCTCTTCGACATCCAGCCCGACAGCGATCCGCTCAAGTCCGCCTGCGGGGACTGTCCCCCGTCGTAAAGCATTGATGATATTGATGCTTTCGAGCCTGCGGCGGTCCATCTGTTCAGGTTCCGGTATATTCATAGACCTCTCCATCCTCTCCTACCCCTTTCTTGCTGATAAGGTTCATCCCTCGTGACGATGCCTTCTGGATCACCTGGTTCACAACTCCGACAACCCTGCGGGTCCCCAGCATCCTGCGCAGGTCCATCTCGCTTGCCGTCCGGTGCGAGCGCAGGAATTCAACGATCTTCATCTCCTGCTCAGACAACCCGAGCTGTTCGGTAATTATCTGTGCCGGAGCAACAGCTGCTGCACGTTTTTTCGTCTGCGGCACATTCATGATCGGTCGATCGGCGATGGACCTTTCCTTGCATGCCTGTATCAGGCTGAGATAATTCTCTAGCCGGACGGTCCGGGTGTACGGGGGCATGACGTCCATACCGCAGAGGCAGTAATACTTGCAGGCGGTATAATCCCGTTCTTCCTGTGCCTCGTTTGCTGCAATAAAAAAAGCGATGGAAAGCAGCTCCAGCCCGTCAGAGTTCAGCGTCATTTTACGTTCCTGGAGTTTTTTTATCAGCTGCACCATAAGGCGTTTTAAGCAAAACATCTTCCCCCGCTCATCGAGGATTATTGCAGCCACACGCGCAATGTCAGTACTTTTTTTGACATTGGACAGGATGTAGAGCATCACCTTTTCACATTCCCGCCTTTCCCCGTGTGCCAATAAAAATTTTGCATAATCGAGGCCGCCGGCCAAAAAGTCAGCCCGGTACGCCCGGTAATACCATGATCGTGCCTCAACGGCATTACCCAGGTCTTCGTAAAGACGTGCGGTCTCAAGGAGACTTACGACATTCACATCCCGTGAAACAACATCAAGGAACCGGCGGGTGGCGTCATCCGGCACAACATGCGCCTTGAGATACATGCGGTACCTGCTGATGATAAGAGTGAGGGTATCCAGGTCGTTTTTTGATGCAAGCTCCTCCCGGATAAGGTTTTCATATGCGGCACATGCCTGGTGCCCGAGTTCCATCGCTGCGAGGAGATCGCATTCGACGAGCCGGTAGAGCGGGAGGTGTGCATATTCAAGGAGCTTCTTTACAACAATGCGTGCTTCAGTGTAATTCCCGATGGATTTCAGAAGCAAACAATAGTCATAGAGTATTTCTGCAGCGGGATCTTCCTGAATAGAGGAAGCATACGCATCAAGCGATGTCCTGACGTCATAACGGGAAAGGGTAGCGAGATACGTGCGGAGTACGGTCCGATCTTTTGTATCCCGGTATAATCCCAGTGCAGTTTCAGCGGCAGCCTGATAATTGCGGGTCCTGATGAGTGCGTCAATGTATTCCGGGGTCCTTTCCAGGTCTCCGCCAAGCACGGTATGGGTGGCAAGTGCTTCTTCCGGCTCTCCGATCTCAATAAGAGCCCGCATCAGGTTCCGGACATCACCGGGTTTTTTCCCGAGTTGCACAAGGGACCTGAGTACCGGGAGTGCACCCCGGTAGTCCTTCAGGGAGATAAGGTAGCCTGCATAACTCCTGAGGGCGTCCTGGTTGGTGGGGTCGAGATGAACGGCAGTTGCAAATTCTGTGATTGCTCCTTCATCTTTCCGGGCCTCGAGTGCTTTTGCCAGGTAACTGTGAACATACGACGAATCCGGCATTTTCCGGGCAAGGTCCCGAAAAAAAACCTCGGCATCTTCAAATTTACCCGTGTAATACAGGTTTGTGGCGGCGAGCACTTCAATAGCTGAATCCTTGCCGCTTTCAAGGAGGATGGTACAGGTCTCCAGGGATTCCTGGTACCGCCCGTCTTCGAAAAGCCTGAATGCTTCTTTCTTCTGTTCTTCACGCGGTGCCGGGATCATGGTCGCCTGGAACCAAACCTGACTGCAAAAAGTCCTGCAAGCATCCCCAGCATATCCCTTTTCCGGACGTGGGAATCTCCTTTGTTCTGCCATTCTATGGGGACTTCATTCACGGTAAATCCTGCTTTCCGGAGTCTCCAGAGCAGTTCGACATCGAATTCAAATCCCCGTGAGATCATCATGGGCATTATTGCATCAATAGCTGATTTTTTAAATACCTTTGCTCCGCACTGGGTATCGTAATAGTTCAGTCCGAACAGGATCCGGATGAGCAGGTTAAATGCGCGGCTTTCCAGCTGGCGAAGGGCACTCTGGCGTACCCGGAGGTTTGCGCCGGGTATCCAGCGTGAACCAATAGCCCCGTCGGCGCTGGGAAGCGATAAGAACAGGCGTTTCATCTCATCGATGCTTGTGGAGCCGTCGGCGTCGAAGTACCCGACGGACGGTGAAACGGCTGCCCGGAGACCGGCCATCACCCCGCCCCCTTTTCCCAGCCGGTGGTCGAAGCGGAGACAGCGGATGGTCAGGTCATGTCTCCGGGCTGCAATCCTGTCGACGATGTCGGCAGTGCCATCTGTCCCGTCACAGACAACAATGAGCTCGCCGTCAAACTGATCGATGGCATCAAAGAACGGCGAGATACGGTGTTCCTCGTTGTATGCGGGAATAACAATGCTGTAGTGAGTATCAGGCGGGGTGGTCATGATGTGTATGTGTCCGGTATTGATTCTCTGACGGCGTCCAGGCTGTATACTGGAATTGGTGGACGACATGCACCGGTAAAATCCGGCAACAATCCGGCAGGTACTCTGCCAGTACTTTTTGTGGAGTCTCCCAATAACATTACTGGTGTTTGTTCAGATGCTGCGCAAGTACGGTGCCCTGACGGTATTTCTCTGCCATTGACAACGCTGTTTTACGGAGTGCAGCATGCTCCAGCAGGCAGCTCTCCGGTGGAGGGGATTTTCTGAGGATTGCAGAGGTATTTTCGGTCACCTGTATGAGTTCAGTAGCAATGAGCGCATTCAGCCAGATAAGATCGGCAAGCATCTCTTTAATTTCCAAATCCTGCATGAGAATACGTCGTTGTGCAGGTAATATAAACCGGTAGCATCTTCCGGAAAAAGGTAATCTTAATCTCATGGTATTCCAAACTCCGGTAGAGCACAATGTCATATCTGGAGAAGATTACACGGGACGGAAGGTCTGCCAACCCTTTTTTCTGCCTGATGGGAATAGACGTAGTCAGTGTCGAGCCGGGAAAAGCGGTGCTGAAAATGCAGGTCCGCCCGGATATGCATAACGGTGTCGGCTGGTTGCAGGGAGGGATGCTTGCAGCTCTTGCTGATGAAGCGATGGCGCTTGCACTCTACCCGCTGCTTTCAAAGAATGAAGGAATTGCAACCATATCCGAATCCACAAGTTTTATCAAAGGAGTGCAGAATGGGGTCATCACTGCAGAAGGCCGCATTATCCGCAAGGGTCGCAGGGTGGCATTTGCGGAAGGGGAAGTGTTTGCCGAAGGTGACGAGAGGGTCATGCTTTCACGGACTTCTGCAGCTTTTGCCGTGACGACCAATAAAAATTAAGGGATATCTTTCCGGTTTTTAGCGACTATTGCTATGAAGAATTTTGGAATAAACCTTTTTTGGAATATATTTTCCCGCAATAAAAAATGGGCTCTAAAGAAATCACTATTTATAACGTTCTCGGGGGCTTAGCCCCGCCATTGTGGCATCCCCCGATTTGATATACATAAAAATCCGTGGCACTCTGAATATCCGTTACTCATGCAAGGTGAATGATTCTTTGCCTGAAATCAGAGTTTAATGATGGTTAACCGCCTCAGGGCCTCTCCGAGGCACGGCGGGGCAAAGAGTTTTTAGATTTTAGGATCACTGATCCACCGCGGGGGCACCCTGTCGGGGGCGGCGGGTTTCATCATAGATAGGTGCGGGAAGCATCAATTCCTCTTTATCCCCGAATAATGCAAATTTCAATGCCTGGTCTGCAAAAATGAGAACTTAAAAAAAATGCTGGAAAATGAGGGAGACATTTTCAAAAAATCATTTTTTCTTCCCTTTGGTCTTCTTTTCCGGTTTTTTCTCCTCTGCCTGCCGGTAGTATTTCATATACCCGACTATCCCGACTGCAACGACGATCAGGATACCTCCAAGGATGATAAGCATGGTCTGTGTTGCTGCTCCGGCAGCTGTCTTTGCCTGTGCAAGTCCTGCAATTGCTTCACTGTTCCCCGGATCTGTTGCCTCGGCTCTGGCGTAGGCATCTGCGGCATCCTGGTATCTTCCCATCTGGAAGAGCGCCTGACCTTTGTTGATCAGAGCATTAGTGTAGTTCTGATCAAAGCTGATTGCAGTATCGTATGCATTGACTGCATCCTGGTTTTTCCCGAGTTTATAGAGGGCATAGCCTTTATCATTCCACAACATTGGATCTTTTGGGTATATCGCGAGTCCCTCATCAACAGTCCCGATTGCGTCATCATACTCTGACAGCTGGATTAACGCGTATGTCTTACCCTGGTACGTGTACAGTAGACCGTCTGACATTTGTATCATGGTGGTATTTGATGCAAGTGCGAGGTTAAAAAAATCAATTGCTCTCTGGTAATCATGTGTTGAAAGGTAACTGACACCGATATTGTAGTAATTGGTCGCGGCATCTGTCGTCTCATTCGCTCCCATCACAGGCGGGATGAAACCGACAATTAATACGGCAATTGCCAGAATATACATAAAATGCCCGATTTTCATGCTCACTAAGTTTTGTTTCAGCGCAGATTAATGTTACTTTGCAACCAAAGATTTCCCGAGAACCTCTCCGCGTGTGCGAGGGATAGAGCCCCCGAAACACCTGGAATTACCCTCTCACCACGATTAAGATAACACTAATAGGTACTATGAGCAAAATGTAATGCAGTCGGGGAGATCACGTGAAGTACATCATAATCACCGGGGGGGTGATGAGCGGTTTGGGGAAAGGAATCACCGCGGCCTCAGTCGGGCGCATCCTGAAAAACCGGGGCTACCGGGTGACGGCAGTGAAGATCGATCCTTACCTGAATATCGATGCGGGGACGATGAACCCGGCACAGCACGGTGAAGTGTTTGTGCTCAAGGACGGCAGCGAGGTTGACCTTGACCTTGGCAACTATGAACGGTTCCTTGATATTGAACTCACTGCAGCCCATAATATTACGACCGGCAAGGTGTACCGTACCGTCATTGAAAAGGAGCGCCGGGGTGATTTCCTTGGCGAGACGGTCCAGATTATTCCCCATATCACGGACCAGATCAAGACCTGCATACGCCAGGCGGCAGAAGAGGAATTCCCGGACGGGACAAAGGCCGATATCTGTCTTGTTGAGGTCGGCGGAACGGTTGGTGACATAGAGAGCATGCCGTTCCTGGAAGCTATCCGGCAGATGAGAGGGGACCTGCCGGAACACGATTACATCCTCCTGCACGTAACGCTCATCCCCGAGGATACGATGGGCGATCTCAAGACAAAACCCACGCAGCATTCTGTCAAAGCCCTGCGTGAGCTCGGGCTCCATGCCGAGATCATTGTCGGCAGGAGCGAACGGCCCATTGGTGCGCACACGAAACGTAAGATCTCCGCATTCTGTGATCTCCCCCAGAACGCAGTCATATCTGCAGCGACCGTTCCTGATACCTACGAGGTCCCCATGGAAATGGAAAAAGAAGGCATCGCGGATGTCTTATCGGGTCACCTGGGACTTGAAAAACGGGATGTCGACACCAGCTGGTACCGGCTGGTGACGCGGGAATATACCAGCCGGATCTCCGTGGCGATCGTCAGCAAATACGGCATCGAAGATGTGTATATCAGTATCAAGGAGGCGCTCAAGCATGCGGGAAGAGCGCTTTCCACTGAAGTGAAGATCGGCTGGCTGGATGCAGAACGCTATGAACGCTGCCAGCTCAAGGACTACGACGGGATACTGATTCCCGGGGGTTTTGGGAAACGGGGCATCGAGGGTAAGATAGAGGCGATTAAATTTGCCCGTGAAAATAACATCCCGTTCCTTGGCCTTTGCCTGGGCTTCCAGCTGGGAGTCGTCGAATATGCACGACATAAGGTCGGTATTACCGATGCCACGAGTGAGGAATTCGGTGAGGGATCCCATGTCATTGCCCTTCTTCCCGAACAGGAGGGACTCCATGAACTTGGCGGCACGATGCGGCTCGGAAATTACACGGCAGACATCCGGGAAGATACTCTTGCGATGCGCCTGTATAAAGAGAAGCAGATTGTTGAGCGGCATCGTCACCGGTACGAGGTGAATCCACGGTATATAAAGGACCTGGAAAAAGCCGGCCTAATCTTTTCGGCAACAAATAAAAACCGGATGGAATGCCTGGAGCTGAAAGATCATCCTTTCTACTTTGCCACCCAGTTCCACCCGGAGTTCAAATCCCGCCCGACGCACCCGTCACCGCCGTATCTTGGCTTTGTTGAGGCGTGTCGGGCAACCAGGCGGACAACCTAGAGGAATATTCCATGGTCAATACAGAGAAGTTTATCAGCAAGTCTGTTGCGGAGATAAAAGCTGCCGCCGGCAATGAAAAAGTGGTTATGGCGCTGTCCGGGGGGGTCGACAGCTCGGTATGCGCTGCCATTGCCGCGAGGGCGATCGGTGACAACCTCATCCCCATTTATATCGATACCGGCCTGATGCGGAAAGGCGAGACCGACCGGATCCGGACGCTATTTGGCAACATTCACCTGCAGATTGTCGATGCGGGCGACGAATTCATCGGGGTGCTTAAGGGCCTCACGGATCCTGAAGCCAAACGCAAGGCGATCGGAGAACGGTTTATCCGGGTCTTTGAACGGGAGGCAAAAAAGCAGGGAGCAAAATGCCTGCTGCAGGGAACCATCTACCCGGACCGTATCGAGAGTGAAGGGGGTATCAAGAGCCACCACAATGTCGGTGGCATGCCGCTGCACATGGAGTTTACCAAAGTGATCGAACCGATCCGTGATCTCTATAAGGATGAGGTCCGGGAAGTTGCAGGAGCACTGGGCCTTCCAAAAGAGATCCAGCACCGGATGCCATTTCCCGGTCCCGGGCTTGCCGTGCGGGTGCTCGGAGAAGTAACTCAGGAAAAGGTCGCCGTGATACGGGAAGCAAACTGGATCGTTGAAGAGGAACTGGTAGAACAATACCGGCCGTGGCAGTGTTTTGCCGCACTTCTCGGTCTTGGAACCGGTGTCAAGGGAGACAACCGGATCCATGGCTGGATTGTCGCGATCCGTGCGGTTAACTCACGGGATGGGATGACAGCGGATCCTATTGATATCCCGTTTGAGCACCTGATGAGGATCGGATCGCGGATCACTGCCGATATCCCGAGTGTTGCCCGTGTGGTGTATGATGTTACAGCAAAACCTCCGGCAACTATCGAATATGAATAATAACAGGACACACGAAACACATTGAAAAGTGATTTGAATGGACAAAACCAGCCAGTTCAAGGCGCTCGATGAGCGCTACTTTATGCCCGCTTTCTCGCGTGACATGGCCCTTGTGAAAGGCAAGGGGTCATTGGTCTGGGATGCGGAAGGAAAGGAGTATATCGACTGCGTTGCCGGCATTGCCGTCTGCAGTACCGGGCATTGCCACCCGGCGGTGGTAAAGGCGATCTGCGACCAGGCCCATGAACTCATCCATTGCTCCAATCTTTATTACATCCCCCACCAGGGAGACCTGGCAAAAAAACTTGTCGAGATTACCGGGATGCACAAGGCATTCTTCTCCAACTCCGGAGCAGAAGCGACCGACGGTGCGCTGAAACTGGCCCGTATCAGGACCGGGAAGAAAAAATTTGTTGCTTTCACCCACGGGTTTCACGGAAGGACGGTTGGTTCCCTGGCAGTCACGCACAAACCCGCGATCCGCGAACCCTTTGAACCCCTGGGCCTGAATTGCACCTTTGTCGGCTATGGAGATCTTGACGGTCTCAGAAAAGCCGTTGACAGTGACACGGCGGGGGTCCTGGTCGAACCGATACAGGGTGAAGCAGGGGTTATTATTCCTCCCGAGTCCTTCATTGAGGGTATCCGGGAAATATGTGACGATACCGGTGCCCTTATGATCGCCGATGAAGTCCAGACCGGAATGGGACGTACAGGAAAATGGCTTGCCGTCCAGCACACGAAGGCAAAACCTGATATTGTCACGCTCGCAAAAGGGATCGCGAGCGGTTTTCCGATGGGTGCACTGGTGGCAAGGGAAGATCTTGAATTCAAAAAGAGCGAACACGGGAGCACATTTGCCGGAGGGCCCCTGGCCTGTGCAGCCGCACTTGCAACTATCGGGGTAATCGAGAAGATTTTGCCCGACGTAAGCAGGAAGGGGGAACAGTTCAGGAAAGGCCTGGAAAAATATAACCCCCGGGTCCGCGGTCTGATGATTGGCGTTACCCTGGGTGACAGATGTCCGGAAATCCAGAAGAAGTGTGCAGGAGAAGGTGTACTGGTCAATTGTGCAGCAGACGGGAACCTCCGGCTCGTCCCGCCTCTTGTTATTACGGACGCGGAGATCGACCGTGTGGTCAGGGTGATTCATGGAGCACTTGGTACGACCGGGCTATAAAAAAAAGAGCGGCTACGTCTTTGCAAAGAAAGCGGAAGATATTGCCCGTGAGTACGGTATCGGGAGGATCGCCCGGCTCGCAAGCAACGAGAACCCGGAGCCCCTTTCTCCTGCTGCACGGGAAGCTGCCGGGAAGGCATTACTGCAGGTGAACCGGTATCCCGATGAGCGGGTCAATGTCCTGATGAATGCGCTCAGAAAATATTACGGTGATTACAACTTTGTCAGCGGGGTCGGGATGGACGGTGTCATCGAAACAATTTTTCGCACCCTGGTCGATCCCGGGGAAACGGTTGTGGTCTCGACCCCTACCTTCTCGTTCTATGCTCTCGCTGCCACAGGGCAGGGTGCAGAGATCATCACCGTACCCCGTGAGGCCGACTTCTCGGTCGATATTAAAAAATTAATCCGAACGGGTGGAAAGGCGAAAATTATGGTTGTCTGCTCTCCCAACAACCCCACGGGCAACGCGATGCCTCCCGATCAGGTTGCCGGACTGCTGGAAGGAATCGAAGGGGTTCTTTTCCTCGACAATGCGTACGTTGAGTTCTCGGATTATGACTATATCCCGCTGATGAAAAAATACGAGAATCTGATCCTCGGCAGGACATTTTCCAAGGTCCATTCGCTTGCCGGGCTGCGTGTCGGGTATGCTTTTGTACCACGGTGGCTTGTTCCCTGGTACCAGCGTGCAAGTACACCGTTTGCGGTCAATTCAGTCTCTGCCGCGGCAGCAGCGGCGGCACTCCCCGATAAGGACCACGCACAGCGTTATATCGCCCAGGTCCGGCAGTGGAGGAAGCGGTTTATCTCGGAAGTAAAGTACCCGGTCCTCCCCTCTGACGCAAACTTTGTGATGATCGATGTCGCTCCCCGTTCCAGTGACGAGATGACTGCGGAGCTTGCCCGGCACGGGATTGTTGTTCGCTCGTGCAGGAGTTTTGCCGGTCTTCCCGATAATTATATCCGGGTTAGTATCGGCGATGACTGGGAAAATGAGCAGTTCATCCAGGTGATCAACACCCTATGATGTGCGGAATAACCGGAACACCGGGCACGGGAAAATCCCTCATCGGGACTGAGCTGGCCCGTCGGGGACACATCGTTATCCACCTGACCGATACGGTCGGACCCTATGTGACCGGCCTGGATGAGGAAAGGGACACCCGGATCATCGATGTTGAGCGGTGGGCAGAAGAGTTTGTACCGGTCGATGGCTTTGTTGAGGGGCATTTTGCACACCTGCTTCCCTGCGACCGGATTATCGTCCTCCGTTGCCGTCCCGATGTGCTGAAGGTCCGCCTTGCCCTCCGGAAATACCGCGAAGAAAAGATCCGCGAGAATGCCGAGGCAGAGGCCCTGGATTCATGCCTGATCGAGACCGTTGAAAGGTATGATCCGTCACAGATCCTTGAACTGGATACGACGGATCGTGACGCAGCGTATTGTGCCGACAGGACTGAACGTTTTTTCAGAGGAGAGATCCCTGCGGACTTTGGCCATCTTGACTGGTCAGCATTTCTCGAGGCAGGACTATGACCCTTGACCAGTACCGCTCCCAGGCACAGGTCTTTTTTGACCCGCTGGTATCCATTGCCATAAAGTGCCGGATGAATGCAAATTTTTTCACCCTTGCCGCCTTTCTTGCATCGGCAGCCGCCGGCGTCCTGTTTTATTTTCGGCTGGAACTCTGGGGAATCGTTGCTGTTGCTCTGAACGCATTCTGCGATGCGATGGACGGAGCCGTTGCACGGGCGATGAAGACCCAGAGCCTCCGCGGGGATTTCCTTGACCATGCCGTCGACCGCTATGCCGATATTTTTATCATCACCGGTATCTTTGCCGGGGGACTGGTGCCCTGGCAGATTGGGGTTTTTGCATTGACAGGGGTCCTGATGGCCTCATATCTCGGTACCCAGGCGCAGGCCGTGGGTGTCGGGAGGTACTATGGCGGAATTCTCGGGAGAGCTGACCGGCTCGTGTTGATCCTGGTGGTTGGTGTCGTCGGCCTTCTGCTTCCTATGCAAATCTATGGTCTCACCTGGCTGGGCTGGCTGCTGGTTATGTTCGGCATTTTCGGCCATATAACAGCATTCCAGCGGTTTGCGTACGTGTGGGCAAAGGTTGAGTAGGAATTTTCGGGATTAAAAAAAGCCCATGGAGTTTATATCCCTGAATTTTCACCTGCCGTTTGGGAAGAACTCCTGATGCAGTTCCGCCTTGTTTAATAATCTTATAACTGATAACTCCATTCCATGGAAAAACCTGTAATTGTATTTTTTGTCATCTGCATCATGCTGATACTGCTGGGCGGGTGCACAGCAGTTACTCCCCCATCCCCGAATGCAACAACAATCATTACTCCGGTTACTACGGCCGTAACTACCGTTCCCCTTGAAAACCAGACCTGTACTGCTTATACTGACTGCGTACCGGCCCAGTGCTGTCACCCGACAAGCTGCATGAACCAGGCATCGGTCCGTGTATGCAATGTACTCTGTACTGCCTCCTGCGAGGGACCCCTGGACTGCGGTGCAGGCAGGTGCGGGTGTGTGAACGGGATATGTTCGGTCATTCCTTCGGCTTCTGTTACCCAAGTATCTCAGACTTCCCTGCGGCTCACAGCGAGCCCGCGACGTTACTCTCCCCTGATGTCATCGACGGTTGGTGTCGGGATTGAGGTGAATGCGAGTGGGTTTGACCCTGCAGATGCGATAGTTTCGTGGAACGCCACGTACGGGTACTTCCTGTCCTGGGGGCCAGTGGATTACACGGTACAGGAGCGGGGAAATCCGGTTATCAACCATGGAGAGAAGCTCTACTGGTCGTTTATTGAAAGACCCATGTCAACGTCTGAACCGGTCGTTGTTATCGTGACGGCAGCAGATCCAGCTACAGGTCAGGTCCTGGGCAGCTCTTCGATTACTCTTGACTGGGACTCGGATTACTGGGTGAATGTCAGGAATCCCCTATGATGAATCCGTTTTAACTCTGAAAAAATAGGCTTAGTAAAAATTCTCAAAATCTCTTTCTCAACGCTTTTTGGTGGCTGCTGCATGTAAATGCCCCCACCCCCGCCGCTGTGGCACCCTCCCTGAGCGATAACTCTGGATAATACGACACAATCGCAAAGGGAAGGGGCGATTCGGAGGACAGGCACCCCTCCGTAAACCGGTGCTTTACCATTTGTTGAAAACTAAAGGTTTCCCATGAAAATAAATTAAACAGATGTGAGTAATGGAATGTTTATTCTTGATAATTATTTGCGATGAACCCCGCCGCCCCCGACGGGGCGCCCCCGCGGCGGATCAGTTTCTAAAATGTATAGCTGTAAAAACCGCACTGCCCCGCCGTGCCTCGGAGAGGCCCGGAGGCGAAGGAGCCCTCATAAAATTACAAGGTGCAATGATTTTCATGGTTCGGGTGTGAACTCTCGTTCATGCACGTTTCTACAAAGCCAAAAAATCACTATTTTTTAACGTTTTCTGGGGCGTTGCCCCCGCCACTGTGACATCCCCCTGTATGATATCCGCGGAAATCCGTGGAAATTCATTGCAAATCCGTAGCAAGCAAACCACCGAAACTCACATCAGAGCTGGGCTTTCTCCAGAGCCCTTTTCAACCTGGTTTAATAATCCGTCAAAGGTGGACTGCTCGTACCAGAAAATGAAGGCAAAATGACTGGGTTTGAAAATCGTTTCAGGTCCTTCGTGCCCTGCCAGCCGGAAACAAAGAGAGTGCGGTCCTCGATATATCAGCCCAAAAGATTCCGGATATATTCCAGCGCTGCAACCGCATCCTCTCTCTTCTGGTCGCATGCACCGCTGGTGACCCAGTTCAGGAAACGCTCACCTGCCTTTTCATCCATCGTATTGCCTGCACCGGTAACTATTGCCCGATAGGTACGCTTTGGGTAAAACAGGGAACGGGCTGAAATGAGGAGGGAATCATGTGCATCCGGATCGATGATCCCGGTATCCCGTGCCAGCTTCAGGGTGAACCTGATATTGATAAGCGGTTCTGAGAGCGCAAGTCCGGAGGACGGATCGAATACCAGGGCCACTTCATCGTCAGACTCCAGTTCACCGCTCTTGTACATCCGGTATACTTCACCGATGCCGAGCATCCCAAGGGTGTCCATCTCTGCGGCCCTGAGTGCACCCATGCTCGATGCCCCGACTACCGTTATCCCGTGTCGCAGGGCGGTGAGTATCTCCCGGTGGGCAACTGCAGACTCCTGGTGAAAGACACCATCGATCAGCCCGATGATAGTCGCGCCATCCCTGGCTGCTGCAAGAAGGTCGCCCCGTTTTGCCGGCGGGTGGTACTCTGCGGGAAGGATCTTTTCTGCCGCTGATTGTTCAAGACTGGGGCCGAGAAAGACGATGATCTTTTGCATTGTCCGCCCTCTTCCCCCGCCGCTCCGGGTCCATCGCAAAGATTTCGAGCCCCGGAACAATCACCCTGACGACCGGAATCCCGATCTCTTCACGGGTGAGGTCGACCACGATAACCCGGTCGAGTCCCTGTTTTCTCAGTGCTTCGATGATGAACCGGATATCGGTGAGGAAATCATCGGTGTCACAGGATGCGATCCGGTTATAGTCTTCGACACCGTTATCCCTGAACCAGTACGCATTTATCCGCTTTGCACGGTCATACCCCATCTTTTTGCGGAGTTCGGCGATGGTAGTATCCTCTCTTGCACCGTGGATCTGGGTCAGGCGGCTCTGGGCAACCTCGGTGAGCGCACGCATCACGGCAATCCGTGCACTCGTATGGGTCCCGATACCGATGGTGAGGAGCATGGGATCCTTGAGCAGGACATCATCAGCGACTGCAGCCATAGTCGGTATCCCGATATCGCTGGTGATATCCCTCACCCGCACATCAACCTGTGCATCGGCAAATTTCTTCTGCATCCCGAGGCAGGCTGTATCATCGATATTAACAACAGATGCCCCGGTATCCCGCGAGGCCTCGACAAGCGACCATGCATCCCGTTCAATGACCTCGCAGAGTGCGTGGAAGACCGCCTCCTCCAGGGTATTTCCGGATGCAAGCCCGTTGGTATTGGTGCGGAAGAGCTGCCGGTACTTCTGGGGGAGGGGGTGGAAGACGGCGTGTGCAGGGACAAAAACCGCTTCATCATCATTGGCGATATCAAACCCTTCAACCCAGGGGAGCGCCCGATCCAGATCAGGGTCTTTGGGAAGGATCAGGTCTTTTGGATCCAGCACCCGCCCGTGTGCGAACATCTCCATATAGGGTGCAAAGTGAACCCTGCGGTCGTGCAGCTCCGAAGAATACCGCTCGATCCCTTCCATGATCGCCGAGATCCGCGACTCCTCTACAGTCGCACCTTTACCATTATAGACCGTGATAGCCCCGGCTTCGGCAGTCGGGCGGATGCAGGAAAAGACGGGTATACCGATCCGGTCCAGGTTGGTGATATCAGCAACTCTTGTTATTCCTGCGGCTGGTACTTTGGGTTCAATCCTTGCGAGCGTCTCATCGAGGGGAGCAGCACGCTGCGTCTCAATATTGTAGGTCTTTTTACAGGATTTCAACTGCATGGGGGTCACCGTTCTCTGGTGAAGTCTGAAAGAAATGCCGGGTTCTTATGGGAATCTTATGTCAGGTTATTACTAAAAATATTCCGTGCCGGGGTTTATACACTTTGATTTGGGGTGGTTGGGAAGGAGAACAATCCAATCAACAACATGTTGGTATCTCAGGAAAATAAACCACAGATTACACAGGATTCTGCCCTGGAGGGGAACAGCATTTTGAACAGCCTCAACATGGACCAGACAATTATCAGACAAAATGGAACGAGAAGGAAATACTCGAGTGTTTTTCCGTGCAGGGTAAGCACGGTGCAAATATCGATAGTAAAAGGTACGAGATCATTGCGGTTGAAACAATCACACAAAGCACGTATACCATTATTTCGCCAAACCGTGGTGAAGAATTACCAGGCATACGGATGTTCTTCATGTTGATCGATGATTGTTCTTTGGTTTAGCGGTTAATAATCGGCATTCCATTTTTGGCTTAATTCGCGAAAGGGGAGTAAAGGGAGATCAGGTAACCGGAGCATACCAAGAGCTCGGATTGTGCATTTTTGGGTGGTTATATCGCAGGAAATGGGAATTATCGGTCATATTTTGGAAATGGTTACATTTTTGCACCGTTTTTACGAACAGGCATTGCAATGAGCCTGAAAATTGTGCCTTAAAAGACCCTTTTGGAAGCAAATCTCTCTTCAGATGACCGCCCCGTCCATAGCCCGTGAAGATGTCCTGAATCACAACAACGATTAACCATGAACAATATCATGTAAAAATAGATGAGAAAATATTCCGGAATAATTCTTGCCGTCCTCGTAACAGCGATTATTTTTACCGCTGGCTGTACAAACCAGCCTGCACCTGAAGTATCCGTTCCGTCAACAATCCCCACAACCCCGGTGCCTGCAACTTCCAGCCCTCCAGTGACAACCACCACGATAATTCCAGCAACGTCACCTGAGCCCACAACAACACCGGCTGTCATTCCAACAGAGACAGCGCTGGCCCCACCTGCAGATCCTACTGATGTATCCAGGATTACCTTCGAATTTTACTACGACAACGACTTCAACGTCCAGTATCCGTCTACCTGGACAATAGAAACTCCGGTGGAAACTCCTTACCCCGTCGGCCCGTTTTATGTATACAACGATCCTCATTTCAAAACACCGTACCGTTTCGTCACGATTACAAGCCCGGATCATACCAAAAAATTCGTCGCACTCATCAAGGACTTCGAAAGAGCCGGAACGTTCACCCTTAATCCTACCATTGAACGGTACAGGGAAATGTTTCAAAGAGATTACCGGGATCTATCCGCAGCGAACTATCTGGGCAACTACAAATTTTTTGCGAGCGGGACAGGTATGGCAGCAAGCTATGATGTCACATTACCGGAAGGTACAACGTACTTCCCATCGGCATATACCATAAAAACGGTCGTTTCAGAGCGCCGTGAATACAATTTTGGATTTTTTACCGATACGGAGAATTTCAGCAAATACCGTAACCTGAAGGAAATAATGATCTCATCAGTGAGAATTCCTGAAACCGAGATACATACAATTTCTCAAGACGGTAATAATACGACAATTCTCTGATTTGGCTCTTTTCAGAACCTGACCGATATGTGATGAGAAGAGCCTCGGGAAGGCACATCCTGATCTCCCCAATCCTGCCTCCGTTTCGGTCCGATGTGAAGACGATCCGATTCTATGCCCCAATATGCCCTTCCTGTCCCTTTGACCGTGCTACCTATCCAACCCCTCTGAGTTTTGCCTCCCATTAGGGTACATTAGCGTTTTATATCTCAAAGGAAATCGCCCCGTTTGGCATAAATCGTGCGGAAAACGAGTTCCTGGAAAAAGTGTGTAAAATGTATCGTTTTTTGCAACAAAAACAAGAAAAGTCAGTACCCGCAAAAGAAGTCACCGTCGGAGAATGTACGTGAGTGAATGCATGTCCCTGATACGCTGGATCATCTCTTTCAGCGGAAATCCCCCCTGAATCTATCGTCTTCGGATGAATAACCATCAGGCAAACCAGCTAGGTTCCGGGAGCCTGAAGGACCCCCCGTCAGGATGAGCTGAGAAAGTTTGCTCACGATCAAAGAGCAAACCAGCTAAGAGTATTTAATCTCCGGGGGAAATACTCCAAACGATGGACTACCTCTATACCTTCCTGAAATTTATTATTGGCGGAAGTATCATTGTCGGGGTGACCGTGCTTGCCGAGCATATAGATCCCCGGTATGGCGGCATACTGGCTGCGGCGCCGATGATTACGACACTCGCGTTTCTCTTCACCTGGTCCGAGGCAGGGCAGCAGACAGCCCAGCACCTGGTCATTTCGACCTTCTGGTTTGTTATCCCCACCATGGTGTTCCTGCTGGCATTCTATTTCCTGATGTCCCGGTTCAGTCTCCTCATGACCCTTGGTGGGGCATATGGGATCTGGATCGGGGCCACGCTCGTTACGAATCATCTCCTTACCAGAATGTAAGAAAACCCTCAGAACTATTTTCGATTTTCAGGTGCTTTTTTGTTCAGTTGATGGTCAGGAAGGGTATAAGAGGCGGTTTTTTCCTGAATTTTTGATAAAAATCATCTCGGTTTGAGTTGAAGGAATCGGTGATTATGGAAACACCCGGACACCAATAGTACCCGTGGATGAACGGTCAGGAGACTCCACATTCATACAACTATTAATTCCATGAAGAAGTACAGTCACAGTATGAAAATCCCGCTGCTTCTTGCAATCACCCTGATTTTTTTCATTCTGGTAACCGGGTGTACACAACAAACGACCTCCGGCAGCCCGGTCTCTCCCGTCACAACAAACCAGCCTGTTGTTTCCGGAGTTCCAACACCTTCCGCTACATCGACTATTACCCCGGCCCCCACGCCAACTCCGACCCCCACCCCGACCTCGGCATTTCCTGAGAGTCCCGGACTGACCACGCTGGTAACGGTCAGCGGCCAGGTGGGCAGGACCTCGGATACCTTTGCTGTCCCGACCGGGTACTGGGAGCTCTGGTATACGGCAGATCCGCTTACTGCAGGAGGACAGGATTCAGTCTCGGCGTCGGGATCGAACTCAGCAGTTTTTCCCTATCTCTCGATTCAGGTCATCGATAAAACAAATTCCGATACAATTGTGGAGACTGTTGAACCTCCCGGGGGACTTGACAAGACCCTCTGGATAAAATCAGGTATCGATCCCCGTCCGTGGAAACAGAAATTCTACGAGGGAAATAAAGAGTATAGTTTTGTGATTACGACAAAACACATCACATCTTATACCCTTGAAGTCAGAATTCCAAAGAGCAGTTAATAAACAAAGATAACGGATCAGTTCAACCCCTGAAATTTTTTATTCTTTCGACCACAGTTTCAAAAAAAAGAATCGCGGGAACCGGACAGGGAGCGGCTTAAAGTGGTCACTTTCACTCTCCTCAGGCCTGAGCCTTATCCCACCGGATGGAGGAGTGATCCGGTGCTATGTTGATCGAACTCCGCAAGGGAATGACACTCCATCCCTGCACTTACACCGCGGTGATCGCCCCAGAGAAGGTCATGGTCTCCGCACTCAACACCAACACGGATCTCCAGCGGTTCCTCTTCCTGTACGTGAGCGGCAATTACTCACGTCTCCTCTCTTCGATCAACCGCTCGTCAAAGAACTTTGAAGTCTGCCGGGCTTTCACGGCTCACCAGCTCTTCACCATACTGAAAGAGGCGAGTCATACGGTCCTGCTCCTTGAGCACGACCCGACACTCTTTGAAGGCGGAGAGGAGATGATGCCACAGATTGCGGGCATGCTCAGGGATATCGGCCGTGAATCGCTCGTGATCCTGTACGCCCCATCCATCGACCGCTCATTCTCTGTGCTGATGCGGCAGGCTGATCGGATCATCGAGATCGCGCCGGCCGATGACCTGGCCGGGACGACACTGCATCGCAGCTCCTATTCGCATCGTTACCGGGAAAACCTCCCGTACGCGCAGCGGACTCTGGAGGTGTCATAATGGGAAGGAGTTTCGAGAGTGTCCGCCAGGGTGTAAATACAATCGCCGGCCGCTGGGGCCGGTCATCACGGGCCCTGAAAAAGGAAGACCAGCAGTACGGCAGCAGACTGGTGGAACTTGCAAAGATGCACTCAAGCGAAGCGTTCATCGGCTGCGATGATCCGCTCGAAGCTGTGGTCTTCTCAGTCCTCGTAGAGATGATGAAACGCCAGGAAAGGATCGAATCGCACCTGAAGGAAGACGGGGATCACTTACGGGACCAAGAAAGGGCAGGCTGATTCCTGAACAAAGAGAATCCTTTTCGCTCTCACGGGAAGATGTCATACGAAAGATACCTTTCGTTGACCAGTTCTTCTTTTTTCAGTGACGGACCAGTGCTTCAAAATTTGTTTCAAAATCTGATGCTGGGAAATAAATCTATAAAATTTCCTTTTCAATATACAGGATGGATCCAGTTTTGTCTTGAGATTCATACGAAGGGGAATGGGTACTTCGTAGTGCTATTATTTGACAAAGATTGGAATGGATTCTTTAAGCGACAGAAACATCGGGCTGGAAATTATGGAAAATGTATTGAATATGCAGGTGCAGCATATAAAATGCAATTAATACGATGATGTCTGTCAAGTAATAAAAAAACCGATTAAAAAAAGATCTCCGATCTGATCGGCGGAGATCCGGTGTACACCATGGGATTTAAAGAGTGGCTCTTCGGGAAAAAAAATGATACCCGAAAGGATATTCAGAACAAACCGGTACGGCATCAGGTCTCAAATGAAGTAATAGACGGGCCTTTTGAACTATATTGCGGTGACCGTACCAATTTAGGTGTACCGGATGAGATATTTTATAAAGTCGACGATCCCGGCAACCTGTTAAGTCTTTCCGGAACTATGATGTTTTATCATAAAAAAATACGGACGTGTGAAGGACAGTGGTATATTCATTACAATTGTAAAGGGTCAAGATACCGGAATAAAATTGTCCTTCAGGCAGTTGAAGGTGGCTTGATCAGATTTGTTTCGCAGGAATTACAAAATGATGCGGTTTCGGACTATTTCTTCCGTCTCAGGTAGGTGACTTCCTGTCCTGAGATTTTATGAGGACGGGATAATTTACCTGGTCCCTCTGCAAGCAGAGACCTGTCTGCGCCATGCTCGATTGCCATGCAAATTTCAATAGAACAGGTAATCGGATAATAAGGATCCGACAATCCGCCAGCCAGAGACTCCGGGGATTTTTCTTCCCCAGTTGATTGCGAATGTGGGATCATTTTTTCCGGGGAGTATCTGAAAAAAGGGATCCGGGCAGTTAAACAAGGTGAAGTAATCAGCTCATCATGTATATGAGACAGGAGAATGCGGGATTCGGTGGGCGACAGGCTGCCTGTTTCGATCATCCGGATTTACGATCTACCGGCTTTGAATCTCCGCCAGCTTTGCGGGCTGTTTTAAACAGATTTTTATCCGGCTCTCCGTGTTCGTGACGGTGTACCAGCTGTTTCATCTCTTCACGGGCCTTCTGTTTATCCCTGAATCCGGTGAACAGGATCCTGATATCGTCGATATCATCCTTGAGATAGGCCGCTTCGTAATATTCGATGAGCACGATCCGGCCGCCGGGTCCGAAATGGTGCTCTTCGCTCTTCCCGGTCAGGTACCGCTCTCTTTGCTCCTTTGTCGGGGCACCGTATTTGTCTGTATAACGGAAAACGCCCATTTTATCACCCGGTTATTATTGCTGTTGTTGTTCGTAAAGATAAATTACCGCTTGAATGACAGCCATCGGGTCGGATTGTTAAGTCTCTCATGCTATACATTATTTTTAGCCGGTAATAAACAAATCAGGCATGATTTTTTAGCTTTGAGAAACCCTAAGTTTTCAACAAATTGTAAAGCACCTGTTTACGGAGGGGACAGTGCCTGTCCTCCGAACGGCTCCTTTGTTTTGCGATTGTTTCGTGTCACCTTCTCTGGGTTATTGCTCCATTGGGGTGTGCCATGGCGGCGGGGGTGCATTACATGCCGTAGCCCCAACGTTAAGAAAAATATTTTGAGGTTTTCCTATGAAAAAATGCACAACCCATTACTCCTGGGAAGTGCCAATCCCGCTATTGTGATGATCTGCGCCGCACCAAAAGGGACGCCCCCGCGGCGCTTCAATTACCCCGAAAACTCCGCCCCTGACCTCTCAAGAGCCTGGTAAGGATACCATTCGTAACTTAACAACTTTTCATGGCTGGGCGAGTACCATTCAAGTTTCTACAAAGCCCGACTTCTCTCTTTTTATAAGGAATAATTTCCCAACCAGAATGCCTCACGTTTTCCTATTTAAAATATTCGCACGGCATTTTCTTCTTGCAAAAACATGTGGCACTACTATTGTGCATATCGATATAAATCGATAAAAATGAGTCAGTGTAGTCACGGAGGATGGAGGGAATGGATCCGTGGCGGAAGGAGAACTATGGAAGCACTTGGAATGAACAATGCCAGAATTGAATCAGAGTATCTTGTCAGGCAGGCTCAGGAAAGAGCAATGGCAGGAGACCATTTTACGGCCGTGAGTTATCTTAAACAGGCACTCGATACGTATTCGAGAAATGCCCATGCACTCACATTGCTGGGAAATTGCCAGGATTGCCTCGATAATGTCAAAAATGCGATCGAATCCTATGACAAAGCACTTCAGATCGATCCTGACGATGCAGAGACCTGGTTTAATAAAGGGATGAGCCTGAAGAAAATCGGGCAGATCAACGAAGCAGCTCAGTGCTTTGAAAAATGTATGGACCTGAACTTCAGGTAGATCAATTTACAATTTTCAACTTTTGGATTTGTTATCTATTTTATGGATCTGCTGGTTTTAATCTGGATTGATTCCATTGATTCCAGGCAGCATCATCCAGACAGCGGCAGGATTATATCATCTGATTCCAGAACTTCCATGTTTATCCAAAGCCAGGTTTTTTCCGCCCGGAGGTATTGGGCGGTGCTGAAATATGAAGGAGGACTGCGAGAACATAATGCCAGAAATTGTCCGGATCTCAACCCGCGGGATTGTCGCGCTTATTACCCTCCTCGTTTTCTTTTCCGTGGCTGTCGCATCGGGGCAGACGCAGGCATACCTGGGGGATGTCGTGACGTTGTCGGGGTACTCATATACCGGCAACACCGTCTATCTCTTCCTGACCGGACCAAACCTCCCGCCAAATGGCGTAGCGCTGGACAACATCAACCGCCACGCAGACCAGGGCGGGGCAACCCAGGTTGATGTAGACGGGAACGGTCATTGGGTCTACCTGTGGAATACCGGGGCGCCGGGTCTCGATCCCGGCAGCTATACTATTTGGGTTGCCGACGGCCCGGCAGACGTCTCCCGCCTCTCAACGGTCGACTACCGCACCATCTCCGTTACCCTTTCGGAACCCTTCATCACGGCAGGGATCAGTGGGGGATCCGGTCAGCCTCCCGAGCCGGTACAGACAGGTTCAATGGACCTCAGTTCAATTCCAAACGGGACGTCCGTTGTTGTCAATAATATGTATAAGGGAATGACTCCGCTGATCGTCAGCGGTCTCAAGCCTGGTACCTATAATGTAACCTTCACCCGTTTCGGCTATGCGGGACTGTCAACGCCCGTTACCGTGCAGGCCGGGAGCCTGTCTGAAGTCAACGCGACCCTCGTCATGCTGACCGGGTCGCTTTTTGTCAATACGACGCCAGCAGGTGCCCGGCTGACGCTTGACGCTTCAACAAATGGAGTGTCGCCGGCAACGTTCCAGAATCTCACTCCCGGCAACCACACGCTCAGCGTGGCAAAAAATGGCTTTGTCACGCAGAACCTGACCATTCTGGTGACCGCGGATCAGATGATGACCGTGGATGTAGTGCTGGTCCCTGCCGGTATCTCTGATGGGAGCAGGACACGGGTTGCCGGATTTCTTCCTTCAACAGCAGCTGCCGGTATGCTGGTGGCATTGTGGGCTGTCGTAAAACGTTCGCGGAAATAAGAGATAGCCGCCTGGTCATCAGAATGGGGAATTTCACTGCATTCTGTTTTGCCCTGACAGGCCTGCAGAATACGGCTCATCATCGTGATTCAGGCAGACTATCCCAAACACAATCTTTTTTAATTCCTGATGGGAAGAAAAGAACAAGTGAAAATTCCGGGATTCTATGGGTTCTCGCCATCCTATAAGGATCCGGGAGATTCTGGAGTGAAAATGACCGTCATTCTTAAAACAGTCAGAGAAAAGCACCCGGTATGCCTGGTTATTCTGCTGCTGGTAATCCCGGTCCTGATGATAAGTCCGGTTGCTGCACATCCGCCTTCCGCCATTAACCTTACGTATACCTCTTCCACGAGCGAGCTTGCCGTCACTATCACCCATGCTGTCCGCGATCCTGCTGATCACTATATCGATGTGGTCGAGGTGCGTTCAGTGGGGGCGATACTCATCTTAGCGAACTATACAAGCCAGCCAACGGCGGGGACATTTACCTACCAGTACACCGTCCCGGCAAAAAGCGGGGACCTGCTGGAAGTGAATGCGAGCTGCAATAAGGGCGGATCACTGACGGAAACGGTCCTGGTGCCTGCCGGGGGAACAGCCGCAGCCCAATCGGGAATCCCGCCAATCCTTCTGCTGCACATGGGACTCATTACCGCCGGTTTCGTCTGCATTGCGACGTCTGCCTATATCGCACGGTTCCAGAGGAAGTGGACACCGTGGTTCCGGACGCACAAATTACTCTCTCATATTGGTTCTGCGTTTATTGTCGCCGGTCTCGGGGTTGCGGTGTACATGGTCGGAGCCTCAGGAGGGCCTCATTTCCGGAGCCTTCACGGGAGTATCGGGGGCGGGTTTGCCCTTGCCCTCGTCATTGTGCTGACGATGGGAATCGGGCGGGCGTACGTGAAGCATAACAAGCCACTCCTGCGGACCATTCACATCTATATGGGATATCTCACCCT